>JACQOE010000013.1 GCA_016202695.1 Pseudomonadota bacterium
ATCTCTATCTAAAACAACTTCAAAATTCTGCCCGCGCAAGGTATGTACGTTTGAAATGAAAAATCAACGAGGATTTACAGATTATTATTTATTTTTCGCTACAAATAAATTATTAGGTATGTCAAAAATGAAAGAAGCAATGTGGAAGGTTGATGAATCTGGAGAATTTACATTTTCAGATTCTACTGATCCGAATCAGCTTGTGTTGTTTGAGAAAGAGCCGAAATTTGAAATACTTAGAAGGCAAATAGTAGATCGATTTAGGGGAGGAACGGTCGGAATTCGCGAGATAGCACAATATGTTGTTTCGGAAACCGCGTTTTGTGAGTCCCATATCAGACGCCATGTGCTGAAGCTGCTTGAATTTGCCGACCCGCCGGCGATTGAGGTCATTGGTGGAACTGTTACGCGAAGACGCGGAACCTATGGGAGCGACGCTCTGCGGATAAGGTTTAAGTAATCACCCTCAACCCACCCCCGGCCATCTGTCCGCCCAGGGGCAGGCGGCCTCGAACTCGGCGGCGAGGCGAAGCAGCAGGTTGTCCTCGCCGAAGCGGCCCATGAGCCGCCCCCCACCGGCATCCCGCCGGGCATCCGCCGCCCGCTCACGCCGCATCGGCCGGGCGCACGCGGCGCGCGATCTCGGCCCCGCGCTCGCGCTCGATCCGGGCGATGTCGTACTGGCCTTGCAGGTCGAGCCAGAAGCGCGGCCCGTTGCCGAAGTAGCGCCCCAGGCGCAGCGCCGTGTCGGCGCTGATCGCGCGCCGGCCGTTGAGGATGTCGGTCACGCGCCCCGAGGGCACGCCCAGGTCGAGCGCGAGCCGGTTGGCGCCGAGCCCCCGCGCCGCGAGCTCGCGCTTCAAGAGACGGCCGGGATGGGCCATCGGCCTGCCGCCGCCCCGGATGCGCCGCACCGGCATCACGATACCCCCGGCCATCTGTCCGTCCAGGGGCAGGCGGCCTCGAACTCGGCGGCGAGGCGGATAAGCAGGTTATCCTCGCCGAAGCGGCCCATGAGCTGCACCCCCACCGGCATGCCGTCGGGCGCGGGCTCGCCCGGAACGCTGATCGCCGGGTGGCCGGCGGCGTTGGCGATGGTCGAGAACACGGCCTGGGCCCGGGGCGGCGCCTCGCGCCCGCCGATCTCCTTGGGATACGGGCTGCCGATCGGCCAGGGCTGGGCGGCCGAGGCGGGCGAGATGATCGCGTCCCACGGCGCCATCGCCTCCATGAACCGCCGGCGAAGGGCGGCGACGCGGTCGAGCGCGCTCAGGTACTCCGCCCCGCTCACCTTGGCCCCGGCCTCGGCCATGGGCACGAAGGCCGGCCCCACCCTGGCCCGCCAGTCGGCGAAGGGGGCCACGATCCGCGCCACCGCCACCGTGGTGAGGGTGGCGAAGATCGCCTCCAGCCCGGCCGTGTCCCAGGGCGGCGCCCCTTCCTCCACCTTGTGGCCCAAACCGGCGAGCGCCCTGGCCGCCTTCTCCACACTCGCGGCGATGGCGGGCTCCACCGGCGAGTCCCCCACCCGCGGCACGTAGAGGAGGCGGAGCCGCGGCGGCGGCGTCAGCCCCTCGGGGCCGACCGCCGGCTCGGTCGCGTGGGCGAGCGAGGCGCGGTCGCGGCCGTCGGGGCGCCCGATGGCGGCGAAGAGGAGCGCCGCGTCGGCCACCGTGCGGGCGATCGGGCCGATGGCCTGGAAGTCGGAGGCGGTGGGCGGGAAGCCGAAGGCGCGCGCCACGCGGCCCAGCGACGGCTTGAGCCCGACCACCCCGGCGTGGGCCGCGGGCCGGCGGATCGAGCCGCCGGCGTCGGTGCCGATGGCGAGGGGGGCGATGCCGGAGGAAACTTGCGCCACCGCGCCCCCCGACGAGCCGCCGGGGGTGAGCTCCACGTTCCACGGGTTGCGGGTGGGGCCGAAGAGAAGGTTGTCGGTGATCGACTGGAGCGCGAACTCGGGGGTGTTGGTCTTGCCCAGGATCACCGCCCCCTCGGCCCGCACCCGCGCCACCGCGAGGTCGTCCGCCTCGGGCACGAACGTCTCGTAGAGCCGGCTCCCCCAGGTCGCCCGCAAGCCCTTGACCCAGAGGTTGTCCTTGACGGTCAGCGGGATGCCGTCGAGCGCCCCCAGCCGCGCGCCCCTCGCCGCCCGGGCCTCGGCCGCCCGGGCCGCGGCCATGGCGCCGGGCTCGTCCAGCGTCACCACCGCATTGAGGATGGGGTGGAGCGTGCGGGCGCGCTCGATCGCCACCCGCGCGAGCTCCACCGGCGATACCGTCTTCGCCGCGATCAGCCGCGAAAGCTCGGCCGCGCCCCGCTTCCAGAACTCGGCGGTCGCGATCATCGGCAGCACCTTCCGCGCCCGCTCACGCCAGCACCTCGACGATCGACCAGGCGACGATCGCCACCCGGGCGAGCGTAGCCCAGACCGGCCGCCCCGCATAGCGCCTGGCGCTCCGCCACACCGCGACCAGGGTGAGGACGATATAGGGAACCGGCAGCAGGAAGAGGGCGATCACCGCCGCGTCGGGCCCGGCCATCGCCGCCACCGCCAGCCCGGCGAGCGTGGCGGCGCCGTTGACCGCGAGGCCGAGGGCGACCGCGTACCACCAGAACGCCTCGGCGAGCCCCCGCTCGCCCGCCCACAGCTCGCCGATCCGCCGCCACATGCCCCGATCCTAGAGCGTGTTTCGCAAAGGTGGTATCACCCCCCTCACCCCTTGCCGTGGGCGCCGCGCCCCTTTCGGGGCGCTGGGCGACCGAGCCAGCGTCGGCTTCGCCGACGCGCTCGGCACGGCAAGCGGCTATGGCTCGGCCTCCCGCGTTCGCGGAGCCCGCTCCGGCGGGCGAAGGAAGGTCGGCCTCGCCAAGCCTACGCAACCCTCTCCCCCCGCAAGCGGGGGGAGAGGGAAGGGTGAGGGGGGCGGCCGCGTCGTCGATCCTGTTCGCCTCAGCGCTCGGCGCCGGCCCCGGCTTTTGCGGTTGCGAAAGCCGGGCCGCCGGTGGATGATTCCTCCTTCCCGGCACCGCGTCCACCCCGGCGAGCCCGCCCATGAAGCCCCTCCGCATCCGCGCGATCGAGCCCTGGATCGTCAACGTCTCCGACAAGACCAACTGGGCCTTCGTCAAGGCGCTCGCCGAGGACGGCCGGGCCGGGCTGGGCGAGGCCACCCTCTCGGGCTATGAGCCGCTGATCGAGGCCTGCGTGCGGCGCCTGTCGGGCGAGGTCAAGGGCAAGGGCATCGCCGAGGCGCTGGCGATGTGCGTCCCGCATTCCCACGCCCGCGGCGGGCCGGTCGAGCAGGCGGTGAAAAGCGCCCTCGACCAGGCGCTCTGGGACCTGCGCGGCCAGGAGGTCGGCCTGCCGGTGCACGAGCTCCTGGGCGCCCGACACCGCGATTCGGTCCGGGTCTACGCCAACCTCAACCGCGGGCTCAGCGACCGCTCGCCCGCGGGCTACGCCGGGCGGGCCAGGGAGGCGGTGGCCGCGGGGTTCGGGGCGGTCAAGATCACGCCCTTCGATTCGGTCTTCTGGCAGGACATCTCCGAGCCCGCGACGCGCAAGGCCCTGGCGCTCGGCGTCGAGCGCATCCGCGCCAGCCGCGAGGCCGTCGGCGCCGGCATCGACCTCATGGTCGACTGTCACTGGCGCTTCACCGAGGCGATGGCGGTCGGCCTCCTCGAGGAGACCGCCGAGATCCGCCTCTTCTGGCTCGAATGTCCGATCTCGGAGTCGCCCGAGAACCACGCCGCGCTCGCCCGGGTACGCGCCGTCGCCAACGAACTGGGCGTGCGCCTGGCCGGCGAGGAGTGGCAGAGCGGGCTCTGGTCCTACGCTCCGATCATCCACGCCAAGGCCTACGACGTGGTCATGCCCGACATCCGCTATATCGGCGGCTACCGCGAGTTCCAGGCGGTGGCGCGCTACGCGGCGCTCTACGGGGTCGAGGTCGCGCCCCACAACCCCGGCGGCCCGGTGATGGCGCTCGCCAGCGCGCACGCCGCCGCCTCGATCCCCAACTTCCTCGTCCTCGAGCACATGTACGCCGAGAGCCCGCTCTTCCACGAGGTGCTGAAGGGCGAGGCGTTCCGCCCCGCGGGCGGGATCGCGCGCCTGACCTCGGCACCCGGCCTCGGAGTGGCGCTCAACGAGGAGCTGATCCGCGAGCGTCCCTACCTGCCGGTCCCGGTGCCGGTGGGCGATCCCCGCCTCGGCTGAGAGGATGGGAATGAATCGCCCTGAGCCGCTCAACTCGTCACCCCCGCGTAAGCGGGGGTCCATGAGCACGTTCAAAAGAGTGGGTTCCCGCTTTCGCGGGAACGACGAGAAAAACGCTTCCGTCGACGATATCTCTTGTTGCTATTGAGGGGCGCGAAGCAAGGGCCCGTTCAAACCCCCAGGACTGGAGAAACCCCCGCATGAAGCTCATCGACCTCAGCCGCGAGCTCTATCACCGCACGCCCACCCACCCCAACCACCCGCCGGTGATCATGACCGTCTGGAACGACCACTCCGAGATCAAGCAGGCGGGGGCGACCAGGTTCAGCTCCAAGGCGTTCGCGCTCTCGATGTCGGACCACTCGGGCACCCACGTCGATGCCCCGGTGCATTTCGACTCGCGCCCCGGGGCCAGGAGCATCGACCAGGTGCCACTCGAGAACTTCTACACCGAGGCGATCTGCCTCGACCTCTCGCACGTGCCCTTGAAGCACAGCGTCACGGTCGCCGAGATGGAGGCGGCGCTGAAGAAATCCGGCCAGGAGATCAGGAAGGGCGACACGGTGCTGATCTACATGGCCGTGCACGACCGCCTGTTCGGCAAGCCCGGGTACGTGACCGACTTCCCCGGCCTCTCGGTCGAGGCGGTGCACTGGCTGGCCGACAGGGGGATCGTCAGCTTCGGGGTCGAGGCGGTGAGCCCGGCGACCCAGGGCGAGAACAACTACAAGGCGCACCTCGCCTGTGGCGAGCGCGGCATCACCCACATGGAGTGCCTCTGCAACCTGGACAAGGTGGTGGGCAAGGGCCGCTTCCGATTCATCGGCTTCCCGCTCAGGTTCCGGGGCGGTTCGGCCAGCCCCATCCGCGCGGTAGCGGTACTGGACGAGTAGGGATGTCAGCAGGTTAAGAGAAAACTCTCATGTGACACGGAAGCTTCCGGGGCGGCGGGCGGCCGGGCTCTCCGGCCCGGACCTGGGCGTCCGTTCCGGCCGGCGACGGCCCCCCGCGGGGCCCCCCTCGGCTCACCCCCGCTGGTTGAACCTCCGGCCGACCAGGGCCGAGGCGATGTTGACCTTCTGGATGTCGATGGTGCCCCCGCCGATGCCCCAGCCCCAGGCGTCGCGGAGCCGCTGCTCCATGCCGAAGTCCTTGTGATAGCCGTAGCCGCCCATGAGCTGGAGCGCGGCGCCGCACACCTCGCGCACCATCTCGTTGGCGAAGCACTTGGCGAGCGAGGAGTCCCGGATCGAGGGGAAGCCCCGATCCGCGTTCGCCGCCGCCCGCCAGACCAGGAGCCTTGCCGCCTCCACCCGCATCGCCATCTCGGCGAGCTTGAGCTGCACCGCCTGGAAGTCGCAGATCGGCCTGCCGAACTGGCGCCGCTCCTGGACGTAGGTAAGCACCCGATCGAGCGCGCCTTGGGCGAGGCCCACGCACATGGTGGCGTTGCCGCAGCGCTCCCAGTCGAAGGCGGCCATCAGCTTCGGAAACGTGCCCGCCGGCCCGATCAGGTTCTCCATCGGCACCGCGACCTCGTCGAAGTGGATGTCGCAGGTGCCGATGCCGCGCCAGCCCATCAGCGGCTCCTCGGGCCCGAAGGAGACGCCGGGGCGGTCCTTCTCGACGTAGACCGCGCCGATCGCCTTGGCCCCGGGCGCGTCGCCGAAGCGGCAATAGGTGACGTAGCCCTCGGCGTGGCCGCCGCCCGAGCACCAGCGCTTCTGGCCCGAGACCACGATCCGGTCGCCCTCGATCCGGGCCCGGGTCTTGAGGTCGGTGAGCGCGGTCCCGGCGTCGGGCTCCGACATCGCCACCGCCACCTGCAGCTCGCCCGCGCACACCCTCGGGATCACTTGGCGCTTCAGCGGCTCGCTCCCGAACACCTCGATTGCCTTGATCGGCCCGACCGAGCTCTCGAACACCGGGAAGGCGACCGCCGAGGAGACCTTGGCGAACTCCTCCAGCACGATCAGCGCCTCGAGGTTGCCGAGCCCGAGCCCGCCCCACTCCTGGGCCAGGTTCACGCCCAGGAACCCGAGCTCGGCGTAGCGCCGGCGCAGGCCGGGCGATGGGGGCTCGCCCGTGCGCTCGATCGCTTGCGCCGCCTCGCGCAGCTCGGCCGAGGCCGCAAATTTCCGCGCCGCCTCCTGAAGCGTCGCCTGCTCGTCGCTCAAGCGGAAGTCCATCTCCTCCCCCGCATTGCCGTGGATCGTCGGCGCGGACTATAAAGCCTTCCGCCATGCCCCACCACGCCGCCGCCCTGCCGCCGCTCGCGGGCCTCCTCGTCCTCGACCTCACCCGGGTGCTCGCCGGCCCGTGGTGCACGATGACGCTGGCCGACCTCGGCGCCGAGGTGATCAAGATCGAGAACCCCAAGGGCGGCGACGACACCCGCGCCTGGAGCCCGCCCGAGGCGGGGGGCGAGTCCGCCTACTACCTCTGCGCCAACCGCAACAAGAAGAGCGTCGCCGTCGACCTCGGCCACGCCGAGGGCCGGCGCCTGGTGCGGGCGCTGGCCGCGAAGGCCGATGTCCTGGTCGAGAACTTCCGCGCCGGAGCCCTCGCCCGATTCGGCCTCGACTATCCGGCGCTGGCCGCGGAGAATCCCGGGCTCGTCTACTGCTCGATCTCGGGCTACGGGCGCGAGAGCCCCAAGGCGGAGCTGGGCGGCTACGACTTCGTCGTCCAGGCCGAGGGCGGGCTGATGGCGATCACCGGCGAGGCCGACGGCGCGCCGATGAAGCTGGGGGTGGCGATCGCCGACCTCATCGCCGGGATGAACGCGACCGGCGCCATCCTCGCCGCGCTCACCGCCCGCGCGCGCGACGGAAAGGGACAGTTCATCGACATCGCGCTCCTCGACGGGGTGGTGGCGGCGCTCGCCAACGTCGCCAGCAACCATCTCGTCTCGGGCCGCCCGGCCCGGCGCTACGGCAACGCCCACGCCAACGTGGTGCCCTACCAGCTGTTCGAGGCGAGCGACGGTGCCCTCGTGCTTGCCTGCGGCAACGACCGCCAGTTCGCCGTCCTCTGCGGCGAGGTGCTGGGCCGCGCCGAGCTCGCCGCCGATCCCCGCTTCGCGACCAACCGGGCGCGGGCGGAGAACCGCGAGGCGCTGGTGCCCGTCCTCGCGGCGCTTTTCGCCGCGCGCCCGCGGGCGCACTGGCTGGCGGCGCTCCGGGCGGCGGGCGTGCCGGCGGGCGCGATCCGCGAGGTGGCCGAGGTGCTGGCCGCGCCCGAGGTGCTGGCCCGCGGCATGGTGCAGGAGGTTCCGCACCCGACCGCGGGGGCGGTGCGGCTGGTCGCCTCGCCGCTCAAGCTGGCGCGCACTCCGGTGCGCGAGATCGCCCCGCCGCCGCTCTTGGGCGAGCACACCGACGAGGTGCTTGGGCGCCGCCTCGGCCTCTCCGCGGCCGAGATCGCCCGGCTCCGCGAGGCGCGCGCGATCGCCTGAGGCCCGGCTCCTACTCGCCGGCCTTGCGCCGACCATGGCGCTCCAGCCACTGGGCGTAGGTGATGCGGGGGTACTGCACGAGGTCGGTGGTTCGGGCGTACCAGCCGGTGCCGTGCATGCGCCCGATCACCCCCAGCCGCTCGGTCGCCACGTAGAGCTTCTCGGCGTCGAGGAACTCGTCCTTGACGTGCATTGCCACCACCCGGCCGATGACGATGTTCTGGTCGTTGCCGAGCGCCACCACCGTCTGCAGCACGCACTCCATGTTGACCGGGCTCGCCGCCACCCGCGGCGGCTTGACCTTGACCGAGGGCAGGCTCTCGAGCCCCGCCGCCTCGAGCTCGTTTTCGCCGGGCGGAAAGTCGGCCGCGCACACCACCATCTCCTCGGCGAACGCCTCGCACACCATGTTGACCACGAACTCGCCCGTGGCGCGGACGTTGTGGATGGTGTCCTTGGAGCGGGTCTCGTCGGCGTTGACCCCGATCACCACCACCGGCGGATGGGCCGACATGGCGTTGAAGAAGCTGAAGGGCGCGGCGTTGATGCGGCCCTTCTCGTCGAGGCTGGTGACGAAGGCGATCGGGCGGGGCAGCACGGTGCTGACCAGGAGCTTGTAGCGATCCTTGCGGGCGAGGGTCTCGAAGTCGAAGTACATGGCGGCTGGTCTCCCCGGGGCCTGGCCGGGGCACCCTAGCCGATGGTCGCGGGGGAGGGAAGGCCGGCGCTCCCGAACGGGCCGCGGCCCGGCGCGCCCGGGTTTGCGTCGCTTGCCCGGCGTCGCTACAAATAGGGGCGCGCCCGGCGCGGGCGCGCCTCGGGGCCGTGCCGGCCCGCAGCCCAAGGAGGATCGCCATGCCGGAGCCGGTCGTGCTCACCGAGGTCGACGCCCGGGGCGTGGCCACCCTCGCCCTCAACCGGCCCGAGGTCTTCAACGCCTACAACGGCGAGATGATCGACGCCCTGATCGAGGCCGGGAGCCGCCTCGCCGCCGATCCCAAGGTGCGGGTGGTGGTGATCAAGGGCCGCGGCAAGCACTTCCAGGCCGGGGCCGACGTGAACTGGCTGAAGGAGGCCGCCTCCTATCCGCCGGAACGGAATCTCGACGCCTCGATCCGCACCACCACCGCCATGCGCGGGCTCCACGACCTGCCCAAGCCGACGGTCGCGCTCGTCCACGGCGCCTGCTTCGGCGGCGGCACCGGGCTCGTCGCCTGCTGCGACGTGGCGATCGCCGCCGACGACGCTAGGTTCGGCATCACCGAGGTCAGGATCGGCGTCGTCCCGGCGCCGATCGCGCTCTACATGATCGGGGCGCTGGGGCTGCGCGAGGCGCGCCGCTACGTGCTCACCGGCGAGCGCTTCGGCCCCGAGGTCGCCCGCCACATCGGCCTCGTCCACGAGGTGGTGCCGCGCGAGCGGCTGGAGGCGCGGGGCGAGGAGGTGGTGAACGAGCTTCTCCTCGGCGGGCCGACCGCGATCGCCAGGTCCAAGGCGTCGCTGATCGCGCTCGCCGGCATGAAGATGGACGACGCCGCGCTCCGCCGCTTCGCCGAGGAGGCCGCCGCCCAGCGCGCCTCGGCTGAGGCCGGCGAAGGGCTGAGCGCGTTCCTCGAGAAGCGCAGGCCCGCCTGGGCACCCTGAGCGCCGGGCGCCGGGGGGAGCCATCGTCCGGGCGCGGGAGCGGCCCGCGACATCGAGCCAGGGAGCCTAACCGTGAACGATGAGAGCACCACCTCCCGTGCGGCAGGGCACGTGCGCCTAGGCCAGCCCGTCCGGCGGCTGGAGGACGAGCGGCTGCTCAGGGGGCGGGGCGGCTTCATCGACGACCTCGACCTCGGTGGCCAGGCACACGCCCACTTCGTCCGCTCGGTGCACGCGCACGCCCGCATCGCAGGAATCGACACCGCGGCCGCGCGCCAATCCCCCGGGGTGCTCGCCGTCTACACCGGCGCCGACCTCGATTCGGAAGGCGTGGGCCGCATCCACTTCCCCTCGGCGGTGAAAAGCCGCGACGGCACGCCGATGCGCAACCCCGTGCGGCCGTGCCTGGTTTCCGACAAGGCCCGGCACGTCGGCGACACGGTCGCCATGGTGGTGGCCGGGAGCCGCGGCGAGGCGCGCGACGCGGCCGACCTGGTCGCGGTCGAGTACGAGGAGCTACCCGCCGTCACCGGCGCCGCCGAGGCGCTGCAACCGGGCGCGCCGCTGGTCTGGGACGAGGTTCCCGGCAACCTCGCCTTCGACTGGGAGGGTGGCGACCGGGCCGCGGCGGAGAAGGCGTTCGCCGCCGCCCGCCACGTCGCCCGTGCCGAACTGGTGGTGAGCCGGGTGGTGGTGGCGGCGATGGAGCCGCGCGGCGCGCTCGGATCGTACGATCCGCACAGCGGCCGCTACACCCTGATCACGCCCACCCAGGGCACCACGCCCGTGCAGCAGACCATCGCCAGGTACGGCCTCAAGGTGCCCTCGACCGACCTGCGAGTGGAAAGCCCCGACGTGGGCGGCGGCTTCGGGATGAAGAACTACGCCTATCCCGAGCAGGTGCTGGTGCTGTGGGCGTCGCGCAAGCTGGGCCGGCCGGTGAAGTGGTACCCGGAGCGGAGCGACGGCTTCATGACCGACGCCCAGGGCCGCGACCACCGGATGCAGGTGGAGCTCGCGCTCGACGCGGAGGGCCGCTTCCTTGCCATCCGCTGCCGGACCCTCTCCAACCTCGGCGCCTACGCCACCCAGTCGGCGCCGTTCATTCCCACCCTCGGCGGCACCCGGGTGCTGACCGGGGTCTACACCATTCCCTGCTTCCACGCCGAATCCAGGGGCGTCTTCACCAACACCGTGCCGATCGACGCCTATCGCGGCGCCGGCAAGCCCGAGTTCATGTACGCGCTGGAGCGGGTGGTGGACGTGGCCGCGCGCGAGCTGAAGGTGGACCCGGCCGAGCTCCGCCGGCGCAACATCGTGCTGCCCTCGGCCATGCCCTACCGCACGCCCACGGGGCTGGTGTTCGACTCGGGCGAGTTCGCCAGGAACATGGACGATGCCCTGGTACTCGCCGACCGCCCGGGCTTCGCCACCCGGCGCGAGGAGGCGAGGAAGCGGGGCAAGCTCCGCGGCCTCGGCTTCTCGGTCTACCAGGAGCCGGACGGATTCCGCGACAACCGCGCCGAGCTCGTCTTCGACCCCAGCGGGCGGCTCACGCTCACCGTCTCGCCGGTCTCCAACGGCCAGGGCTACGTCACCACCTTCGCCCAGGTGGTGTCGGACCAACTGGGGCTGCCCTTGGAGACGATCCGGGTCGTGCAGGCGGACTCCGATCATACCGGCGGGGCCAGCGGTGCCGGGGGCTCGCGCACCGCCACCGTCACCGGCACCGCCATCGCCCGCGCCGCGGCCGAGATCGTGGAGAAGGGCCGGCGCATCGCCGCCCACCTGATGGAGGCGAGCGCCGAGGACGTGGAGTTCGCCGACGGCGCCTTCCGCATCGCCGGCACCGACCGCTCGGTGGGCCTGGTCGAGGTGGCGCAGGCCGCCTTCCTCGTCGCTAGGCTGCCGCCGGACATGGAGTTTGGGCTGGGCGCGACCTCGCACTACAACGCGCGGGCCTACAGCTACCCCTCGGGCTGCCACGTGGCCGAGGTGGAGATCGACCCCGAGACCGGCCAGGTGACGCTGATCGCCTACAGCGTGGTCAACGACTTCGGCCGGGTCATCAACCCACTCCTCCTGGAGGGGCAGATCCAGGGCGGGGTGGTGCAGGGGATCGGCCAGGCGCTGATCGAGAACTGCGTCTACGACCCGGGCTCGGGCCAGCTCCTCACCGGCGCCTTCACCGACTACGGCATCCCCCGCGCCGACGACGTGCCCTTCATCGCCTGGACGCGGAACGAGGTGCCATGCAAGACCAACCCGCTCGGCATCAAGGGCTGCGGCGAATCGGGCTGCACCGCCTCGATTGCGGCGGTGATGAACGCGGTGGTGGACGCGCTCGCGGAAGTCGGCGTCACCCAGGTCGACATGCCGACCACGCCGGAGAAGATCTGGCGGCTGTGCCGGACGGGGAAGTGAGGGAAAGGGCGGGCGGATCGTAAGGAGACCGGACGATGCCGATGAAGAACCCGCCGCACCCGGGGCTGTCCGTCCGTTACGACTGCTTGGAGCCCCTGGGGCTCAGCGTGACCGAGGCGGCGAGGAAGCTCGGCGTCAGCCGCAAGCAGCTCTCCGACATCGTCAACGGCCGTTCGGGCATCTCGCCGGAGATGGCGATCCGGCTCGACAAGGCGTTCGGCGGCGGTGCCGAGACGTGGTTCCGGCTCCAGGCGGCCTACGACCTCGCCCGGGCGATGAAGCGCGCCGACCGAATCAAGGTGGGGCGGCTCAAGCCGGCGGCGTGACCCAGGTCGACATGCCGACCACGCCGGAGAAGATCTGGCGGCTGTGCCGGACGGGGAAGTGAGGGGGAAGGGCACGCCTGGAACGCTTGGCGTGGGCACTCGCTAGGAAGTTCCCGCGGGCCGACTCCGGGGTTTAACCCGGGGGCTTGGCCCGCGGACAGCCCCAGCGGACGGATTTCGGAGCCCCCTTTCGTCGTCATGGCCGGGCCGCGCCGAGGGCGCGAGTCCCGGCCATCCACGCCTTCTTTTCCGGTGCCGGTCGAGGTCCAGGCGTGGATACCCGGGACTCGGCCTGCGGCCGGCCCGGGTATGACGGGGAAGGAACGGCGCCTCCCTTGTCGCCAAGGTCCGGTCCAACGAGCAGGGCCGCACCACGCCAGGCCACAGGGTGCGTCCCTCAACCCTGTACTGGGCAGGTTTGGTCTCGATGCGGCTTCCCCGCCGCGCCTCTTCGGTTAAGATGGCCGGCGAACGTCCCATCGGGGAATGGAGGGAGCGATGGCCGATCCGATCGTCTTTGCCGGCACCGTGGAATGGTCGGGCGAGAACCCCGGCATCTCGCTGAAAGAAAGGCCGGACGGCCCCTTCGTCACGATGGCCAGTTTCTTTCGCGTCGTGCTCTCGCCGCACGGGCGGGGCCATGCCCTGGTGCTGCTCCAGTCGCCGCAGGACGCCAACCCGCCGGCGGAGCGGGCGAACCTCTGCCTCCACGACAACGAGAGGCTGGCGCGCTTCCTGGTCGCCGATTTCGTCTCCCACTTCGGCGCCTTCAAGGGCCTGCCGGGCCTTCGCGGCCTGGTCTACCGGCGCCTCGACGGCGTGGAACCCTCGGGCGATCCCGCCGGCACCTACAGCGAGACGGTGAAATCCGGCGACCTCACCGTGCGGCTCACCTGGAGCGGGCTCGGCAAGCCGTTCTGCTTCGCGCTCCCGCCCGACAAGTCGGCCACCGGCCGGCACCACATGCCGAGCCTGTTCGTCGGCTGCAAGGAGGCCTCGGTGACGGTGAACGGCCGCGCCCTTCCGGGCAAGCCGGCGCCGCGCGAGATCGCCGGGCACAGCATCACCACCGCCATGCTCGCCTTCTCGGAGACCTGGATCCGCGCCTAGCGGGCGGCGCAAAACGATCGCGGCGCCGGCCCCTACCGCGCGCCGCGGAAGAGGAGCGGCGCGACGACGAACCAGGCGAAGGCCGCGCCCTGGAGCGCGAGCACGAGCGCGAAGGCGGCCCCATACGCCTCGGGCGGATAGCCGCCGGAGGCCGCCCTGGGCCACAGGTTCACCACCGCCCCGATCCCCCACTGGGCGGCCGAGGAGGCGACGAAAACCAGCAGGTTGAGCCCGGTGTTGAGCCGCCCGGCGAGTGCCGCCGGGAAGCGCTGCGAGAGCGCGGCGTAGGTGATCACCCCGCTCGTGCCGAAGAAGCCGTAGCCGATCCACAGCACGGCGACGAGCGGGCCCCGGGCGAGGCCGGCGACGATCGCCGCTTGCGCCGCCACGAAGGCGAGCATGCCGGCGACGGCGACGCCGAGCGGGCGCAGCCCCAGCCGCTCGGCCCGCTCGGCCACCCGGCCGAGGATCAGGAACCCCGCCACCATGGCCGCGGCGATGGCGAGCAGGTGGTTCGCCACCCCCGCCCGCGCGAGCCCGGCCACGTCGGCTAGCCACGGCCCGGCCCACAGCCCCTGCACGGCGAGGAAGGTCGCCTGCGAGGCGAGCGTGAACGGGGCCACGCGCCAGAAGAGCGCGCTCCCGAACACCTCGCCCACGCCCCTCGCCTGCTCGGCCAAGCCCGGGCCGGCCTCGCCCCGATCCCGGCGCTCGGGCACCGCCACGAAGATCGCGAGGCTCGCGGCGAGCGTCATCAGCCCGATGATCAGGAACAGCCCCCGCCAGTCGGTGAAGGCGAGCGCGGCCTCGACCGGGGCGGTGGCGCTGAGCGCGCCGAGTCCGCCCGCGGCGAGCACGCAGCCGTTGGCGAGCGGCAGCCTCTCGCGCGGGAACCAGATCACGAACGCCTTGAACGAGGCCATCAGGCAGGCGGAGACCCCGAGCCCGATCAGCCCGCGCGCGAGCATCAGCGCGCCCAGGCTCTGGGCGGCGGCGAAGAAGCCCGCCCCGGCGACGGCGAACAGCAGCAGCGCCGCCTCCACCCGCCGCGGCCCGAAGCGATCCAGGAGGATGCCGAGCGGAAGCTGGAAGGCGGCGAAGGTGACGAAGTAGACGCTGGTCAAGAGCCCGAGGTCGGCCGCGTCCAGCCCGAGCGAAAGCGTGAGGTCGGGCGCGATCACCGCGTTCACCACCCGGAAGAGATAGGAGAGGAAATAGCCGGCGGCGAAGGGCAGGAAGACCCGGGCGACGAGGACGGGGGAGAGCCGGTCGGGCTGGGGATCGCTCATGCCGGGCCTGCGCTTGGGCGGGGCCTTCCCTTACCACGATCCGGGTCGGCGCCCAACCGGGTTCCCGCCCTCGCCCCTTGACCCGCGCCCGACCAGGCGCCGATGTTAGGGCGCCACGCCTCTCGCCCATCGCTCCAAGGGGATGCCCGCACCATGCTGCCGACGCACGGACGCTACGACTACACCGCCATCACCAAGCGGCCCGACTACTCCTGGCCGGGGGGCAGGCGCCTTGCCGTCTACGTCGCCCTCAACGTCGAGCAGTTCGCCTTCGGCGCCGGCAAGGGCTCGCTGATCGCGCCCCCCGAGCAGTCGACCAGCCACAGCGTCTACGCCTGGCGCGACTACGGCAACCGGGTCGGATTCTGGCGCCTGATGGAGCTGTTCGACGAGCTCGACCTCCCCATCCAGGCGCAGCTCAACGCCGCCGTCTACGAGCACTGCCCCGACATCCCGGCGCGGCTGCGCGAGCGGGGCGACGAGATCCTCGGCCACGGCATCACCAACTCCGAGGAGCAGGGGCACCTGGGCGAGGCCCTGGAGCGCGACCTCATCGCCCGCGCCACCGCCACCATCGAGCGCCACGACGGCAGGAAGCCGGCCGGCTGGATGAGCCCCTGGCTGTCGCAGAGCCCGCTCACCCCCGACCTCCTCAAGGAGGCCGGCTACCGCTACATGATGGACTGGGCCTGCGACGACCAGCCGATCTGGATGCGCACCCGCGCCGGGCCGATCCTGGCCATGCCCTATCCGATCGAGCTCAACGACAACCGGGCGCTGGTCTATCACCGCTACACCCCGGGCCAGTTCGCCGACATGATCATCGCCGCCTTCGACGAGATGCTCGAGCAGTCGGCCCGCCAGCCGCTGGTGTTCGCGGTCTCGCTCCACACCTTCGTGGTCGGCCAGCCGTTCCGGCTCCGCGAGCTCCGCCGCGCGCTCAAGCACGTCGTCGCCAGGCGCGAGCGCATCTGGCTCACCCGCCCGGGCGAGATCTGCGCCCACGTCGAGAGCCTGCCCCCTGGCGTGGTGCCGGGACGCTGACGGCCCCGGCCGCTGCCCACGCAGGCGAAACCATCCACCCGCGAGGTTCCCGCGATGCTGCTCTCCCGCTTCCCCCGGCTCCGCTTCGCCCATCTCCCCACCCCCCTCGAGCCGATGCCGAATCTCTCCCGCCTCCTCGGCGGTCCCGCCCTCTACATCAAGCGCGACGACTGCACCGGGCTCGCCACCGGCGGCAACAAGACGCGGAAGCTCGAGTTCCTGATGGCCGACGCGCTGGCCAAGGGCGCCGACACCATCCTCACCCAGGGCGCGCTCCAGTCGAACCACGCCCGCCAGACGGTGGCCGCCGCCACCCGGCTCGGGCTCGCCTGCGAGCTCTTGTTCGAGAAGCGGGTCAAGGGCCCGGACGACGACTACCTCCGCTCGGGCAACGTCTTCCTCGACCGGCTCTATGGCGCGCGGACGCGCGAGTACCCGGCGGACACGGACATGAACAAGGCGCTGGAGGAGGTCGCCGAGGAGGTGCGGAAGAAGGGCGGCAAGCCCTACGTCGTTCCCGGCGGCGGCTCCAACCCGGTGGGCGCGCTCGGCTACGTCAACTGCGCGATCGAGCTGGTGACCCAGGCCAACGACATGGGCCTCCGGATCGACCGCGTGGTCCACGCCACCGGCAGCGCCGGCACCCAGGCCGGGCTGGTCACCGGCCTCGAGGCCATCAGGAGCGGCATCCCGGTGCTGGGGATCGGGGTCCGCGCGCCGAGGGCGAAGCAGGAGGAGAACGTCTACCGGCTCTGCCAGGCGACGGCCGAGTTCCTCGGCGTCAAGGGCGCGGTCGCGCGCGAGACGGTGGTCGCCAACAGCGACTACGTCGGCGGCGGCTACGGGGTGCCGACCGAGGGCATGATCGAGGCGGTGAAGCTGACCGCCCGGCACGAGGCGATCCTCCTCGACCCGGTCTATTCGGGGAAGGCGATGGCGGGGCTGATCGACCTCGTGCGCAAGGGCGAGTTCAAGGGGTCCGAGACCGTGGTCTTCCTCCACACCGGGGGCTCGGTGGGGCTGTTCGCCTACCTCAGGGCCTTCGAGCGGGCGCTCAACTGAGGCGCGTGCGCGGCGCCGGCGCGCTACCGGCGCGCGCTGGGTTCTGATATCATCCGGCGATGGTCGGGCCGTCGGCCGGCGCGAGCCGCCGCGGCGGCCGAGGCGTGCCGCCGGCGCGCACGCACAGCAGGGCCTCGCAGCTTGGCGCGGACGAAGGCGAAGGGCGGACACTCCGGAACGCGACGGACACGGGCGGGGGAGGAGGCGGCGCTGCGGCGCGCGGCGCGGGCCGCCGAGCATGCCCCGGCGCCGATTGCCGTCTACGCCGAGGACGGCCGCGTGCTCTACCGCAACCCGGCCGCCGCGGCCGCGTTCGGCCCGGCTGCGGGCGCCGGCGACGCCTTCGCGGCGCAGTTCGTCGAGCTCGGGCGCGCGGCCGAGGTGCGCCGGGCGGTGGCGGCCGAGGGCGCCTTCCTCGGCGAGGTCGCGCTCGTCACCGGCCGGGGGCCGCGCTGGTACGTGCTCGCCGCCCACCGCGCCGACGACCCGGAGGGGGGCGGCGCCTGCCTCGTTACCCATTCCGCCGACGCCAGCGAGAAGCGCCGCACCGAGACCCGCTTCCTGGAGGCGATCGAGAACAGCCCCGCGGCGATCGCGCTCTACGACGCCGACGACCGGCTCGTGGTCTGCAACGGCGTCTACCGGCGCATCTTCTCCATCCCCGGCCGGCTTCCGCCCGACCGCCACCGCCCGGGCGCGCGCTTCGAGGACATGCTCCGCATCTTCACCGAGGCCGGCGGCAATCCCGACGTCGGTCCCGACAAGGAGGCCTGGATCCGCGCGCGCGTCGCCCGGCACCGCAACCCGAGCGGGCCGATCGAGCGCCACCTCGGTGCCGGCCGGTGGGTCCTGATCGACGAGCACCGCACCGGCGACGGCGGCATCCTGGCGGTGATCTCCGACATCAGCGAGTTCAAGCGCCGCGAGCGCGAGCTGGCCGAGAGCGAGGCCCAGTTCCGTGCCGTCTTTGAGGGTAGCGCGCTGGGAGTGGTGCTGCTCGGCCTCGACGGCACCATCCGCGAGGCCAACGCCGCCTTCCGGCGCATGTCGGGCTTCGACGCCGGGGCGCTCCGCGGCCGCGCCCTCGCCGCGCTCGCCGCGCCCGAGGACGCCGAGGCGGTGGCCAAGGTGGTGCGCGACCTGGTGATCGGCCAGCCGGCGCGGCTTCGCGGTGAGTTCCGCTACCGGCGGAGCAACGGCCGGCCGCTGACCCTCGATCAGACGACCGCGCTGGTCCGTGACGGCGAGGGCAGGCCGATGTTCCTGCTCGCGACCGGCGACGACATCACCCGGCGCAAGAAGACCGAACTGGCGCTGCGCGAGTCCGAGCGCCGGCTCCGCGCCGTCACCGAGACCGCGGTCGACGCGATCCTCACCACCGACGAGGTGGGCACGGTGCTCACCTGGAATCGCGGCGCGGCGAGCATCTTCGGCCTCGCCGCCAGAAAGGCGATCGGCCGGCCGCTCGCCGCGCTCGTCTCCGAGGCGGGCGCCGGCGAGGCGGGCGGGGGCGGGCTCACCGGGCTCCAGCGCCTGCTCGGCGATCGCGCCTTCCACGGCCGCACCGTGGAGCTTACCTTGCGCAACAAGTCGGGCGCGTCGCTTCCGGTCGAGGTTTCGCTCAGCGGCTGGAACGCGCAGGGCGAGCGGCATTACACCTTCATCGTCCGCGACCTAACCGAGCGCAAGCGGGCCGAGGAGGAGCGCGCCGCCCTTACCGCCCAGTTCCATCGCGCCCAGAAGATGGAGGCGATCGGCACCCTCGCCGGCGGCATCGCCCACGACTTCAACAACGTGCTCGGCATCATCCTCGGCTACGCCGACATCGCCCGGCTCGACGCTCCCGCCGGCAGCCGGCTTGCCGAGTACCTCGACCACGTGGTCGCCGCCGGCGAGCGGGCGCGCCTTCTGGTGCAGCAGATCCTCGCCTTCAGCCGGTCCTACGAGCGCGACTTCCGCCCCGTCCACGTCGAGACCCTGCTCAAGGAGACATTGGCGCTCCTGCGCGCGACGCTGCCGACGACGGTCGAGCTCAGCCGCGACATCCCCGCGCGGCTGCCCCCGGCGCTGGCCGATCCCGGCGAGATTCATCAGGTGCTGATGAACGTCGTCGTCAACGCCTACCAGGCGATCGGCGACCGCCCCGGACGGGTGGGGGTGAGCGCGCGCGAGCGCATGATCGACGGCGGCTGCGCGGCGAGCCTCGTTTCTGAGCAGAAGCTCCGGCGCGGGCGGATGTTCCGGGTGGTGTCCGAGGCCGACGGCGAGGGCGGCTCGGCCTGGGTGGGGCTCCTGGAGCCCGGGCGGCACGTGGCGATCACCGTCGAGGACGACGGCGCCGGCATGGACTACGCCACCCTCGAGCGCATCTTCGAGCCCTTCTTCACCACCAAGGCGGCGGGGCGCGGCACCGGCCTCGGGCTGCCCGCGGCCGAGGGGATCGTGATGCGCCACGACGGGGCGATCCGGGTGAAGACCCAGAAGGGGGTCGGGACCATCTTCACCATCTTCCTGCCGGTCCACGACGAGGAGGGCGCGCCCGCACCCGCGCCGATACCGGCCGGGGAGGCGCTGGTCGGGCGCGAGCGCATCCTGGTGGTGGACGACGAGCCGCTCCTGGCGCGCCTGGCCGAGCAGTCGCTCGGGCGCCTCGGCTACCGGGTGGAGGCGATGACCAGCCCGCTCGCCGCACTTGACGCCTTCCGTGCCGACCCCAGCGGTTGGGACGCGGTGGTCACGGATCAGACCATGCCGCAGATGACCGGGGCCGACCTCACCCGCGAACTCCTGGCGCTGCGGCGCGACCTGCCGGTGGTGATCTGCACCGGCTACAGCGAGCGGATCGACCGCGCCAACCTCGCCGCGCTGGGGGTGCGGGCCCTGGTCATGAAGCCGGTCGGGGCCAATAACATCGCCAAGATCATCCGGGAAATTTTTGATGGCGCAACAACCCGTTAAGCCGGTATTCTTAGACGTTACGTTAAGCGTTGGGGAAAACGTCCGCGAAGCGGCGAGGAAACGGATGGCGGGCAAGCGCATGCTGGTCATCGACGACGAGGTCGAGATCGGCAACTTCATCAAGGTGGTCGGCGAGCGGAGCGGCTACGACGTCTCCGTGGTCACCGACTTCGCCGCCTTCCGCGAGGCGCTGGCCGCGGGCGAGCCGGCGCTCATCGTCTCCGACCTGATGATGCCGCAGACCGACGGCATCGAGCTGCTCAAGTTCCTGGCCAAGAGCGAGTGCCGCGCCCCGATCCTGATCGTGAGCGGGGTGGACACGCGGCTGCGCAACACCGCGCTGCGCTTTGGCAAGGCCAACGGCCTGCGCATGCTGGGCACGCTCGAGAAGCCGCTCCGGGTCAACGACATCCTCGCCGTCCTCGCCGCCCTCGAGGCCGAGGGTCCGTCCCTGGACGAGAACGGACTCCGCGCCGCGATCGACAACCACAACCTGGTGCTGCACTACCAGCCCAAGATCGAGCTCGCCAGCGGCCGCGTGGTCGGAGCCGAGGCGCTGGTGCGCTGGCCGATCCCGAGCGGCGGGCTGTTCGCGCCGATGGAGTTCATCCCCCTGGCCGAGAAGACCAAGCTGATCCGCCCGCTGACCGATTCGGTGCTGCGCCAGGCAATCCGCGCCTGCGCCGAGTGGAGCCGGGCCGGCCATCAGCTCTCGGCGGCGATCAACCTCTCGCCGGCGATTCTCGACGATCCCGATCTGCCCGACGAGATCGCCCGCCTCGCCGCCGCCGAGGGCCTGCCCTCGGGGCGGCTCCTGCTCGAGGTCACCGAGAGCGGGGCGATGGCCGACCCGGTGCGGGTGATGGAGATCCTCGCCCGGCTCCGGCTCAAGGGGTTCGATCTCGCCATCGACGACTTCGGCACCGGCTTCTCCTCGCTGGTGGCGCTCGCCCGCATGCCCTTCAGCGAGATCAAGATCGACAAGTCCTTCGTCCTCGAGATGCGGGAGAGCAAGGAGGCCGAGGTGATCGTCCGCAGCGTGGTCGACTTGGGGCGCAACCTCGGCATGAAGGCGGTGGCCGAGGGGGTGGAGGACGCGGCCGTGCTCGCCCGCCTCGCCGAGCTCGGCTGCGACTACGCCCAGGGCTATCTCATCGGCAGGCCGATGCCGCGCGAGCAGTTCCTCGACTGGCTCGGTTCCTACCGTCCCGAGTCGCTGGCTTCGTCCGCATAGCCGAGTTCGGCGAGCAGCGGACCGGCGATCCCGATCACCGTCTCGGCCTGCTGGGGCGAAAGGTCGGACCGCCAGCGTCCGACGGCGCTGGCGTAGAGGGGGCGGCTGACCTGGGCCGCGCTCGACTCGCTGGCAAGGTCGCGCGCCTGGCGGTAATAGTCCAGCACCGGCGCCTCCCAAGGCTCGCCGAGGGCGGCGAAGAGCGCCTTGAGAGTCGACTCCGGCTCGGCCACCAGCCGCTCGTAAGCCACCTCGACATAGCGCGCGCCCACCGCCGGCACCGATGCCGCCTGTCGTCCCGCGCGCACCGCCTTCACCCAATATCTTGCCGCCTCGGCCGCGTCGCGGGTATAGGCGAGGGGAGCGCCGGTCGCGGCGTCGATCCAGTTCATGGTCAGGAGCGAGGCCACCACGTCGCGCCCATCACGGACGACGTGGACGAGCGGGCTTTCGGGAAAAAGAGTGTTGAGGGCAGGAAAGAAGAAGACGTTGTTCGGCGACTTCTCGGCGATCCGCGCCTTGCCGCTCGCCCGCCGGTAAGGGTCGAGAAGCCCGAGGAGGAGGTCGCGGTAGAGGCGGTCGACATCGGCGGGGGCGATCCGCCAGGCGTCGAGCGCGGCGGCCTGCACCGAGCGGAGCGTCTGCCACTGCCGCAGAATCATCGGCGTCACCTTCAGCTCGGGGCCGCAGGCGATGCGCGAATGGGAGTCGAGGATCACGCGCAGGAGCGTGGTCCCCGAGCGGCCGGCGCCGCCGACGAAGATCGGGGGGGCGATCGGCTCAGCCATGCGCCGCGCCCGCTTCGATGGTGATCGCACGCGGGCGCTCGCCCGCCTCGTGCAGCCGTCGCATCTCACGGTAGGCCGCCTCGAGGCCGCGGACGAACCGGCGGGGATCGAAGAGCGGCCCCTTGGCGCGGCCCTCGGCCAACCGGCGGCGGAGTTCGGCCCGGCGCTCGCGGTCGCCGGCGAGGGCGACCGCCAGCTCCTCATAAGACTCGAGGTCGGGGACCGCGAGCTCGGAGAGGCCCACCGCTGCGAGCAGGCTCGCCGCCACCCGCGAGGCGAAGGTCTCGCCCGGAGAGGTGAGGACCGGCACGCCGGCGCGAAGGGAATCGCGCGCCGTGGTGTGCGCCCCCACCGGGCGGGTGTCGAGGAAGAGGTCGGCCAGACCCAGCCGGGCGAGGTGGGCGCGGTTGCCGGCGCGCGGGGCTAAGACCAGCCGCCCGGCGTCGATGCCGGCGGCGCCGGCCGCCCCGGCCAGGTTCGCGGCCACCTCGGGGCGCGGGGCGAGGAGCCAGAGCGCCGAGCCCGGCACGCGGCGGAGGATCGCCATCCAGCGGGCGAAGACTTCGGGCGTGATCTTGTAGCTGTTGTTGAACGAGCAGAAGACCACGCCCTTCTCGGGCAGGCCGCAGTCGGCGCGAGTCGGGGCCGGCGAGTCGTCGGGCGCGAGTGCCGGGTTCATCTGGTAGCAGTGCGGCAGCCGCACGATCGCCTCGGCGAAGTGGGGCGCGAGCGCGGGCGGGGTGACCACCGCGTCGGCGATCGCGTAGTCGATGAACCCGGCGCCGAGCGTGCCGGGATAGCCGAGCCAGGAGACCTGCAGGGCCGCCGGCCGGAGGGCGAGGATGCGGGCGCGGTTGCCCCGGGTGTAGCCCTTGAGGTCGACGAGGAGGTCGAGCCGGTCGGCGGCGATGCGCGCCG
Organism: Pseudomonadota bacterium; assembly: GCA_016202695.1. Classification (GTDB taxonomy): domain Bacteria; phylum Pseudomonadota; class Alphaproteobacteria; order JACQOE01; family JACQOE01; genus JACQOE01. The sequence continues at coordinate 22,474 of JACQOE010000013.1, forward strand.
CCGCCTCGGGGTCGCCGGTGCCGCGAAGCTCGACGAAGCGGTCGCTTTCGCGCTCGACCCGCCGGCGCTCGGCGCCGCCGTCGTCGGGGCCGAGGGAGTAGGCGAAGACCTCGACGGCGCCGCGGTCGTGGAGCGCGAACAGGTCGCCCATCAGGGTCATGGTGGCGTGGGCGTGGAAGTCGGCCGAGAGGTAGCCGACGCGGAGCCGCCCGCCGGCCGCCCGCGGCGCCGGCCGCGGTCCGCCCTCGGCGGGCGGGCCGAGCCGGGTGAGGGCGTAGTTGCGGGCGATGGCGAGCTGCTCGGCGGGGGTGGTGGGCAGCGCCAGCGAGCGGAAGGGGGCGAGCCCGCACCAGGCGCCCTCCTGCGCCAACTTTTGACGGACGAGGTCGAGCAGCCGCCCGGAGAGTCCCTCCAGCCCCTCCCACCGGCAGTCGTTCTGCAACGCCCAGACGAGCCCGGAGAGCGCCTCGCCGTGGCCGGGCGCGCGGGCGAGCGCGGCCCGGAAGTGGGGAACCGCCTCGCCCCCCCGGTCCTGCTCGAGGAGGGCGGTGGCGAGGTTGGCCTCGATGTCGGCGCTCTCCGGCTTGAGCGCCAGCGCCCGCCGATAGCAGCCCTCGGCCTCGGCCGCGCGGCCCAGGTCGAGGAGGGCGATGCCGCGGTTGTTCCACGCCTCGGCGTGGCCCGCATCCTTGCCGAGCGCGGTTTCGAACAGGGCCGCCGCGTCGGCCGGCCGGCCCTCGGCAAGGAGGAGGGTGCCGAGGCTGGCGAGCGTGGCCGCGACCGGCATCAGCGCCACCGCGCGATCGAGGTGCCGGCGCGCCTCGGCGAAGCGGCCGCGGGAGCGGAGCAGGTTGCCGAGGTTGTTGTGGGTCTCGACGTGGCCGGGATCGAGGGCGAGCGCGGCGCGGTAGGCGGCCTCGGCCTCGGCGATCCGTCCGCTCTCGGCCAGCGCCAGGCCCAGGTTGCTGTGGGTCCCGGCGGCGCGCCGGTCGTGGTGGAGGGCCCGGCGGAAGCTGGCGATCGCCGCCTCGTGCTTGCCTTGCCCGTGCAGCACCAGGCCGAGGTTGGCGTGGGCGGCGGCGTAGGCCGGGCTCACCCGGAGCGCGTGGCGGATCGACTCCTCGGCCTCGGCGAGGCGCCCGGCCTGGAGGGCGGCGACGCCGAGGAAGTGGAGCGCATCGGCGTTTGCCGGCTCGGCCGCCAGCACCTGGCGATAGAGCGCCTCGGCCTCGGCGAGCGCGCCCGCCTTGTGGCGCTCGAGCGCCCGCTGCAGGAGCGCGCGGGGGAGCGGCACCGGCCCCGGCCCCCGCCCGGCCCTCAGCGCGCCTTGGGCGGCGCGCCGAAGCCGCCGCCGCCGGGGGTCTGCATGCGGATCACGTCGCCCTTGCGCACCACCCAGGGCTCGGTCGGGTCGATGGTGCGGCCGTTGAGCCGCAGCCGGCCATGGGCGCCCGGCCCGCCGCCCAACAGCCCCTCGGGGGCGAAGGCGCGGCGGTTGAGGAGGAAGGTGGTGACGGCCGGCGACTCGGCCTCGATCCGCACCTCGAAGGTCTGGCCGTCGCCGCCCCGGCGCCGGCCCCGCCCGCCGGTCCGCTTGCGGACCTCGCGGCGGAGCACCCGCACCGGCGCCTCGCTCTCCATCACCTCGATCGGGGTGTTGCAGAGGTTGCTCGGGAAGCAGACCACGGCATACCCGTCGGCGTGCATCGAGGCGCCCTGGCCGCCGGCGAGGAAATTGATGGTCACGTAGCGCCGCCCCTGGTGCTCGCCGGTCATGTTGAAGGCGCAGCCCGGCGAGCCGGGCGCGGCCTGCACCCGCTCGGGCACCGCCTGCGCGAGCGCCCCCAGCACCACCGGCGGCAACAGGTGCCCGACCACGTGGCGCGCGCTCACCGCCGCCGGGAAGCGGGGGTTGAGGATCGAGCCCGGCGGGGCCGAGGCGGTGATCGGGCGGAACGAGCCGTCGTTGTTGGGGGTGTCGGGGGCGAGCGCGCACTTCACCCCGTAGGCCGAGTAGGCATAGGTGTAGGCGGGGACCACGTTGACCGCCCGCGGGAGCTGCGGCGAGGAGCCGGCGAAGTCCATGTGCAGGCGGTCGCCGGCGACGGTGATCGCGCAGCGGATGGTGATCGGCGCGCTGTCCTCGAACCCGTCGTTGCGCACCTCGTACACATAGCGGCCGTCGGGAACCGCGGCGATGGCGGCGCGGGTGATTCCCTCCGCCCGGCCCTGGATCTCGGCGCCGAGCGCGGCGAGGTCGACCTCGGCCTCGTCGAGCATCTCGCCGAGGCGGGACTGCATCATCCGGCAGGCCGAGACCTGGCCCCAGACGTCGCCCATGGTCTGGGCGGGGACGCGGACGTTGCTCTCGATCATGCGCACGATCACCTCGTTCGGGCGGCCCGTCTCGAGGAGCCTGGCGCGCGGGATGTGCAGCCCCTCCTCGAACAGCTCGCGGGTGCCGGTGCATCGGAGCCGCCCGCCGATGTCGGGGACGTGGCTGACCGCCGCCGCCATCGCCACCGCCCGGCCGCGGTGGAAGATCGGCATGGCGACGTTGATGTCGGGAAGGTGCCCGGTGCCCATCCAGGGATCGTTGGTGATCAGCGCATCGCCGGGGCGCAAGGTCTCGACCGGGAAGCGCTCGAGGAACCGGCGCACCGTGTTCGGCAGGGTGCAGATGAAGGAGGGGATCGAGCGCGTGTTCTGGGCGAGCGAGCGCCCTCGGGTGTCGGTGAGCACGACCGCGTAGTCGTTGGACTCGCGCACCAGGGTCGAGAAGGAGGTGCGCTCGAAGGTCACCGCCGCCTCGTCGACGATGCTGATCAGGCGGGTCCACAGGATCTCGAGGCTGACCGGGTCGAGGTTGCGTCGCCTCCGCGAGGTCGTCCTCGCCGGCGGGACGGCGGGGCGGCCGGCGTCGGTCATCGTCGGCGCGCCCCGTAGCCGCCGCCGCCCGCGGTCTCGATCAGCACCCGGTCGCCGGCGGAGAGGACCCAGTGGCGGGCGGGGTCGATGGGCCGGCCGTTCAGGAGCAGCCGGCTGGGCGCGCCGGCGGCGCCGCCGTGCGCGCCGGGCGCCCGCTTCAGCCGGCGGGTGACGCTGAACGAGACCACGCCCGGGGCCTCGCCGGCGAACTCGAAGGCCAGCGACTGCCCGTCGCCGCCCCGGCGCAGGCCCCGCCCGCCGGTCCGCTTGCGGATGCCGCGGCGCAGGATGCGCACCGGCAGGAGCGACTCGATCACCTCGATGGGGACGTTGCTGACGTTGCTCGGGAAGCTGGTGACGGCGAGGCCGTCGCGCGCGGCGCTGGCGCCGAAGCCGCCGTTGAGGAAATTGATCATGGCGTAGCGCCGGCCGCGGTGCGCGCCCGAGATGGTGAAGTTGGCGGGCGGCGCGCCCGAGGGCGCCACCACCCGCTCGGGCAGCGCTTCGGCGAATGCCAGCATCACCGCCGGCGGCAGGAGCTGGCCGGTGGTGTTGCGCGCGCCCACGGGGGCGGGGTAGCGCGGGTTGACGACGCTCCCGAGCGGCGCCTCGACCCGCACCGGCGCGTAGCTGCCCTCGTTGTTGGGGACCCCGGGCGCGAGCAGGCATTTGAGGGCGTAGGCGGTGTAGGAGCGGGTGTAGCTGATGGTCGAGTTCACCGCCCGCGCGAGCTGGGGCGAGGAGCCGGCGTAGTCGACCAGGATGCGGTCGCCCCGCACCGCCAGGCGGCAGGCGATCACCACCGGCTCCTCGAAGCCGTCGTTCTCGATCCGCGAGCGGTAGTCGCCGTCGGGGAGGGCACGGATGGCGGCGCGCATCGCCGCCTCGGCCCGGCGCCTGAGCTCGGTCCCGAGCGCGCCCACCTCGACCCCGGTCTCGTCGATCAGCGCGACGAGCCCGCGCTCGAGCATCCGGCAGGCCGAGACCTGCGCCCAGATGTCGCCCAGCGTCTGCTCGGGGACGCGCACGTTCTCGCCGATGAGCTCGATCAGCGTCCGGTTCGGCCGCCCCGCCGCGACCAGCTTGAAGGGCGGGATCTGCAGCCCCTCCTCGTAGAGCTCGCGGATGCCGAGGTTCCACAGCCGCCCGCCGATGTCGGGGACGTGGGTGACCGAGCCGGCGAAGGCGACGAGCCGCCCCTGGCGGAAGATCGGCACCGCCATGTTGATGTCGGGGAGATGCCCGGTGCCGATCCACGGGTCGTTGGTGACGATCACGTCGCCGGGGCGAAGGCTCGCGGCCGGGAAGCGCTTGAGGAAGAGGCGGATTGTGCGCGGCAGCGTGCCGATGAAGGAGGGAATCGAGCGCGTGTTCTGCGCCAGGAGCCGCCCGGCGGCGTCGGTGAGCACGACCGCGTAGTCGTTGGCCTCGCGCACCATGGTCGAGAACGAGGTGCGCTCCTGGGTGGCCGCGGACTCGTCGACGAGGCCGATGAGCCGGGTCCAGAGCACCTCGAGTCCGGCGGGGTCGAGGCCGTTTCGTGCCATCGCGCGCCCTCTCGCGGCCGGGGATCGGCCGGGGTCCGCCGCCCATTTACCCCGGGCCCGCGGCCTTCGCAAGCCGGGGCTGCCCGGGCCGGGGGGCCGAGCGGCATTGATTCCGCGGCGCGCTTGCCGGAAGATGGCGATCGAGCGCCCGCGGGAACGGATGAGTCGAGGGGGGCGCGGGCAACGGGGGCGTGTCCTCGGGGCCTCGGCCCTCTCGCGCGGGCAGGTCAACCGGGAGGACATCATGAGGACCATGAGCGTTGGTTTGCGCTGCCTGCTGGGCGCGGCGGCGGTGATGCTGGTGCTGCCGGCGCCGGCCGGGGCGATGGAGGCGAAGAAGCCGGCGCGGGTGTCGATCAGCGTCGGCCCGCCGGGCACGCCCTGGAGCATCGCCGGTGCCGGCATGCTGCAGATCTTCAAGAAGAACGGGGTCGACGGCACCACCGAGCTCGGCGGCGGGGTGGCCAACCCGATCACGGTAAGCCACGGCCGCACCTACATGGGCTTCACCATGGCCGCCAACATGCCGCTCGCGATCCGCGGCGAGGATCCCTACAAGGAGAAGATCACCAACATCCGCGGCGTGCACCTGGCGGCGGTCAACGCCGTGCACGTGCTGGCGCGCAAGGAAACGGGGGTCAAGCAGATCGCCGACCTCGCCGGCCAGAAGTTCGTCACCCAGCCGGTCGGCAACACCACCACCCTCTCCTTCGAGCTTTTGATGAAGGCGACGGGGATCGACGGCAAGGTGGAGCTCTCGCGCGGTAGCCAGGACTTCGGCTCCAACCAGACCAAGGACCGCAAGGTGGCCGGCTTCACCGCCACCACCGACTACCCGGCGGCGGCCTTCGCCGAGACCTTCCAGACCCTCGATGTGTTGCTGCTTCCGGTGCCGGACGACGTGCTCAACAAGGTGCTGGCAATGAACAATGGCTACTTCCGGCACGTGATCCCGGCCAACACCTATCCGCACCAGCCGACGGCAGTGCCGACCATGGCCACGGCGGCGTTCATGATCACCCGCGCCGAGAACCCGGCCGAGGAGGTCTACTGGATCGTAAAAACCCTGATCGAGAACCTCGACGACGTGCGTGCGCTGCACGCGTCGTTCAAGAACATCACGCCGAAGGAGATGGCGACGGTTCCCGCCGTGCCGCTGCACCCGGGCGCCGAGGCGTACTACAAGGAGAAGGGTCTCCTTTAGCGTGTCCGACCGCAGTTCGAGCGGGCCGGTTCCGCAGGGGCCGGCCCGCCGGGCGCGTTGGGGGATAATTCCAGCACTGCGGGACGGCGGTTGATTCTCGGCCGCGGATTGGGGATGATGAGGCTCCTGGTTCTTGCCGAGCCTCCGGCACGGTGCCGAGGCGCCATGCCGGCCTTCCTTAATCGTAATGGAACCCGGCGTTCGGGAAGGACATTTCGGCACATCCATCGACTGTCATCAGGGAGGTAGATGATGACGATCACACAACTTGCGCTTCGGTCTACGCTCGCGGTCGCGGTCGCGCTCGCCATGGCGCTGCCCGGGGCCGCTGGGGCGGTGGAGGCCAAGAAACCCGCCGCGGTCTCGATCAGCGTTGGCCCGCCGGGCACCCCGTGGAGCATCAACGGCGCGGGCCTCTGCCAGCTCTTTACCGAGCAGGGCGTGCGCTGCACCACCGAGCTCGGCGGCGGGGTGGCCAACCCGGTCACGGTGAGCAAGGGCCGCACCTACATGGGCTTCACCATGGCCGCCAACATGCCGCTCGCGGTCGCCGGCGAGGATCCCTACAAGGAGAAGATCACCAACATCCGCGGCATCCACTTCCTCACCCACCAGGCGGTCCACGTGCTGGTGCGCAACGAGTGCAACATCAACAAGATGACGGACTTCAAGGGCAAGCCGTTCGCCACCCAGCCGGTGGGGAACACGACGACGCTCTCCTTCCAGCTCATGCTCGCCGCGGCCGGGCTCAAGGAGGACGACCTCAAGATCTCGCGCGGCGGCCAGGACTTCGGCGCCAACCAGGTCAAGGACCGCAACACCTGCGGCTTCACCGCCACCACCGGCTACCCGGCCCCGGCCTTCTCCGAGGTCATGCAGTCGATGGGCAAGGAGGTGAAGCTCCTCAATCTCTCCGACGAGGAGGTGAAGGGCGTCCAAAAGCTGAATCCGGCCTATGTCGGCTACGAGCTGCCGGCCAACGTCTATGCCAACCAGCCCAATCCGGTGCGGACCATCGGCACGACGTCGTTCCTGATGACGCGGGCCGAGCAGCCGGCGGCGGAGGTCTACTGGATCACCAAGCTCATCTTCGAGAACCTCGATCGGGTGCGCGCCATCCACAGCGGCAACAACTTCCTGACCAAGGAGACCGTGGCCAAGGTGCCAGGCGTACCGCTCCATCCCGGGGCCGAGGCGTACTTCAAGGAGAAGGGGCTGCTGTAAGGGCGGCCGTCCTTCGCGCTTCGTAGCGGAGGAGGGGCCGGCCGGGCGCGCGGCCGGCCCCGCTTTCCTTGGCGGGGCGTTGACAACGCCCTTGCGCGTGGGCTATTCCCGCGCCGGCGAGGGTGGTTTCGCTCAAGCAACAATCGCTCGAAACAGAGGGATGGAGGACATGGACGCAGTCAAGGCGCGTCTGAGGAATTTCGGGTTCAACGAGTTCGTCCTGCTGGTGGCGTTCACCATGTCCTCGTACCACGTGGTGATCGGCTACGTCGGCGAGCCGGTGGCCGAGGTCCACCGCCCGATCCATACCCTGTTCGCCATCCTCATCCTCTACTGGAGCTGGCCGCGGACCGGCACCGAGGCCGAGAAGCGGCTCAAGTTCCTGCGCGACCTCGCCATCTCCGGGGTGATGGTCGCCGCCGCCGCCTACCTGTTCCTGAACGCGGAGTACATCGGCGAGCGGATGCAGGTGGTGGACCCGGTCTTCTGGTACGAGCAGGCGCTGGGGGTGGGGCTGATCCTGCTGATCTTCGAGGCGGCGCGCCGCTCGATCGGCTGGACGATCATCATCGTCGGGCTGGTCTTCCTCGCGTTCGCCCGCTTCGGCTTCCTGCTCCCCGACCCCTTCTACCACAACGGCTACGGGCTCGACCGCATCATCGAGCACATGTACCTCACCACCTACGGCATCTGGGGCACTCCGGTGGGGGTGACGGCAAGCTTCGTGTTCCTGTTCGTGCTTTACGGTTCGCTGCTCCTGTCCTCGGGCGCCGGCGACTTCTTCACCGACCTTGCCCAGGCGTTCACGGGGCGCACGGTCGGCGGCCCGGCCAAGACCGCGGTGGTCTCCTCGGCGCTGATGGGAACGATCTCGGGAAGCTCGGCCGCCAACGTGGTGACCACGGGCGCGTTCACGATTCCGGCGATGAAGCAGGCGGGTTACAGCGCCGACTTCGCGGGCGGGGTGGAGGCGGCGGCCTCCTGCGGCGGGCAGCTCATGCCGCCGGTGATGGGCTCGGCCGCGTTCGTGATGATGGAGTTCCTGGGCGTCGGCATCTTCGATGTGATGAAGTGGTCGATTCTTCCGGCGCTCCTCTACTTCATTTCCTGCTACTTCATGGTCGACCTCGAGGCGCGCCGCCGCGGGCTCAAGCCGAAGCCCGACGAACGGCTCCCCAAGGTCTGGCGCGTGCTCATGCGGCGCGGCTACCTCCTGGTCTCGATCTTCGCGCTCCTCTACTATCTCTACCTGGGCTACACGCCGGCGATGGCCGCCTTCTGGGCGATCGTCTCGCTGGTTGCGCTCGTCTTCATCTTCGATCCCGTCCAGCGCCTGCGCATCCACTGGGTGATCTGGGAGGCTTTCACCGAGGCTCCCAAGCTGATCGCGCCGATCACGGTCGCCTGCGCGATCGGCGGCATGATCGTCGGCGTGATGACGCTGACCGCGCTCGGAGACCGCATGAGCGCGCTGATCATCTTCCTCTCGGGCGGCAACGTGCTGGTGACGCTGCTCCTGTCCACCGTCTTCGGCGTGGTCCTGGGGATGGGGATGCCGACGACCGGCGCCTACATCGTGCTCGCTACCCTGCTCGCGCCGGCGATGGCCAAGATGGGCGTGATGCTGGTCGCCGCGCACATGTTCCTGATGTGGGTGGCCTCGAAGTCGTCGATCACGCCGCCGGTGGCGATCGCCTCCTACGCCGCGGCGGCGGTGGCGAACAGCGACCCCTGGAAGACGAGCATGACCGCGTTCCGCATCGCCTTCCCGGTCTTCATCATCCCTTACATGTTTGTCTACGGCCCCTCGCTCCTCCTCATCGGCGAGCCGTTCGAAATTGCCTGGTCGTTCCTCAGCGCCACCGTCGGCGTCTACGTCCTGTCGGTGGCGATGATCGGCTGGCTGTTCGTGAACCTGAGCTGGTACGAGCGCGGCTTCGCCGTGATCGCCGCCGTCTCCCTGATGTTCGCCGGCGCGCTCACCGATGCCATCGGCCTCGCCATGACCGTGGTGCTCGTCGCCGTCGCCTACTTGCGCGCGAAGCGGCTCGGGCGCGAGGGAGTGGCGGTCTCCTACCGGATGACGCCGGCGGCGCCGGCGGCGGCGACCGAGGCGGTCGAAGCCCCGGCGGTCGAGCGCCGCCCGGGCGAGTAGGGCCGCGTCGCCCGCCGGTCCCGGGGGCGCCGGCAGGCGGGAAAGGGGGCACGCCCCCCTTCCCATCGGGCCTCGAGTCGGGGCATGATCGCGCGCCTTCGTTGCGGGTGCGGTCGGCGCATCCCGAGGCGCCGGGTTCGGGCACCAGGATTCCCATGAGCGTTTCGGTCGGCGTCGTCGGCCTGCTCACCGCAAGCTGCGGTTCGCTGGTGATGGCGCGCGCAAGCGCGGCCGAGGCGGTTCCCCCGGTCGTGGCCGCGCTGATGATTCTGGTCGAATGGACGAGCGGGCTTGCCGGCCTCGCCGCCGGTGTGGCGCTCGGCCTCGGTCCCTGCCGAGGCCGGCGGCGCTGGGCGATCGAGAGGCGGAGCCTGATCGTCGCCCGCCAGCGCGACTCCTCGATCGCCGAGCCCCCCCGGCACTGAACGCGGGTCGGCCCGGAGTCACGGGCCGGGCCGGATCGTTCCCCTCCGGACGAGTTTCGGGAGCAGTTCCCTACGCCTGGTCGCAGGCGAACAGTGTCGATCCAGCAACGAAAATTCAAGGATCCTGCCCGATGAACGCCGTTCGAAACCGGCTTGCCGGCTTCGGCTTTCGCCAGTTCGTGATGCTCACCGCCTTCGCGATGTCGACCTACCACGTGACCGTCGGCTATCTCGGCGAGCCGGTGGCCGAGGTCCACCGCCCGATCCACGTCACCTTCGCCATGCTGATCCTGTACTGGAGCTGGGAGCGGACCGGGACCGCGGCCAAGCGGCGACTCAAGTTCGCGCGCGATTTCCTGATCTCGCTGGTCATGATCGTCGCCACCGCCTACCTCTTCCTCAACTCGACCTACGTCGCCGAGCGCATGCAGACGGTTGACCCGGTCGCCTGGTACGAGCAGGCGCTCGGCGTGGCCCTGATCCTGCTGCTGCTCGAGGCGGGTCGGCGCTCGATCGGCTGGACGATCGTGATCGTGGTGCTGATCTTCCTCGCGTTCGCTCGCTTCGGCTTCCTGCTGCCGGCGCCGTTCTACCACAACGGCTACACCCTCGAGCGCATCATCGAGCACATGTACCTGACCAACTACGGCATCTGGAGCGAACCGATCGCGGTCAACGCGAGCTTCGTGTTCCTGTTCGTGCTCTTCGGCTCGATCCTGCTCTCCTCCGGCGCGGGGGAGTTCTTTAACGACCTCGCCGAGGCGGTCACGCGCCGCGCCGTCGGCGGGCCGGCCAAGACCGCGGTGGTCTCGTCGGCGCTGATGGGGATGCTGTCGGGAAGCTCGGCGGCGAACGTGGTGACCACCGGCTCCTTCACCATCCCGGCGATGAAGAAGGCGGGCTTCAGCCCCGAGTTCGCCGGCGGCGTCGAGGCGTCGGCCTCGTCGGGCGGGCAGTTGATGCCGCCGGTGATGGGCTCGGCCGCGTTCATCATGTCGGAGTTCCTCGGGATCAGCTACTTCGACATCATGCGCTACGCGATCCTGCCGGCCATCCTTTACTTCATCGCCTGCTATTTCGCGGTCGACCTCGAGGCGCGCCGCATGGGCCTCAAGGCGAGCGGGGACGTGGCGTCGAAGTCGATCCTGAGGGTCCTCATCCGGCGGTGCTACCTGCTGCTCTCGGTGGTGGCGCTCATCTACTACCTCTACAAGGGCTACACCCCGGCGATGTCGGCCTTCTGGGCGATCGTCAGCCTGCTGGCAATGGTCGTCCTGTTCGACGGCAAGCAGCGCCGGCGCATCCACCGGGTGATCTGGGAGGCGTTCACCGACGCGCCCAAGCTGATCGCGCCGGTGGCGGCGGCCTGCGCGCTGGGCGGCATCATCGTCGGGGTGATGACGCTGACCGCGCTCGGCGACCGCATGAGCGCCGTGATCATTTCGATCTCGGGCGGCAGCGTGCTCGCCACCCTGCTCCTCTCCACCTTCTTCGGCGTGATCCTGGGCATGGGCATGCCGACCTCGGGCGCCTACATCATCCTCGCCACGCTGCTCGCCCCTGCGCTCAACAAGATGGGGGTGGCGCTCATCGCCGCCCACATGTTCCTGATGTGGGTGGCGGCGAAGTCGTCGATCACGCCGCCGGTGGCGATCGCCTCCTACGCCGCCGCGGCGGTGGCCGGATCCGATCCGTGGAAGACGAGCATCGCCGCCTTCCGCATCGGCTTCCCGGTGTTCATCATCCCCTACATGTTCGTCTACGGCACGGCGCTCCTGACCATCGGCGAGCCGTGGGACATCGCCTGGTCCTTCGTCACCGCGACGATCGGCTGCTACTTCCTGTCGGTGGCGACGATCGGCTGGTTCCTGACGAAGCTCTCCTGGATCGAGCGGCTGTTCGCGGCCGTGGCGGCGGTGATGCTGATGTTCTCCGGAATTCTTACCGACGTGATCGGCATCGTCATGGGGGCCCTGCTCGGAACCTTCCTCTATTATCGCTTCCGTCGCCAGAAGGAGAGGGGGCTCGCGTCCGGGGCGGCCACGGTCGCCGCTGCTGCGCCCGAGGGGGCGGCGATGGCGTCGAAGGGATCGGGCCGGCTCGACGCCGCCTGAGCCCGGGCGGGGCAGGGACCGATCCCGGCGCCCCTTGTCGCTCGCGGCCGACTGGGGCAAGGTTGGGCGGGTCGCGCATCGACCCCGGCCCCTCACGCCCAGGACAGCCATGCCCGCTTCCCTGACCACCCGCTCCGGCGGCCGGCTCATCGCCGAGGCGTTGCGCCTGCACGGCGCCGATCACGTCTTCTTCGTGCCCGGCGAGAGCTACCTCGACCTCCTGAACGGCCTCTTCGACGTGCAGAACGAGGTCAAGGCGGTGACCTGCCGCTTCGAGGTCGGCGCAGTGGTGATGGCCGAGGCTTACGGCAAGCTCACCGGCCGGCCGGGGGTGGCGATCGTCACCCGCGGCCCCGGGGCCAGCCACGGCATGGTCGGCATCCACACCGCCTTCCAGGACTCGACCCCGCTCGTGCTCCTCGTCGGCCAGGTGCCGCGCGACGAGATCGACCGCGAGTCGTTCCAGGAGATGGACTACCGCCGGCTGTTCGCCGCGACCGCCAAGTGGGTGACCCAGATCGACGACGCCCGGCGCATCCCCGAGATCATGGCCCACGCCTTCCACCTCGCCGCCTCGGGCCGGCCGGGGCCGGTGGTGGTGGCGATCCCCGAGGACATGCAGCTCGACCGGGTCGAGGCCGCCGACTGCCGGCCCTACGCCACCGTGCGCGCGCACCCGGGCGCGGCCCAGATCGCGCGGATGCGCGAGCTTCTGGCGCGGGCGCGCCGGCCGATCCTGCTCCTCGGCGGCTCCGGCTGGAGCGAGGAGGCGCGGCAGCGCATCCGCACCTTCGCCGAGGCGAACCGGCTTCCGACCTGCGTCTCCTTCCGCCGCCAGGACATCTTCGACGGCACGCTTTCGACCTACATCGGCGACCTCTCGCCCGGCACCGACCCGGCCCTGGTCAAGCGGGTGAAGGAGGCCGACCTCCTGCTCGCGGTCGGCGCCCGGCTCGGCCAGATGACCACCCAGGGCTACAGCGTCATGGGCATCCCCGACCCCGGCAAGGTGCTCATCCACGTGCACGCGGACGCGGGCGAGATTGGCCGTGTCTTCCAGCCGACGCTGGGCATCCAGTCGGGCATGCCCGAGTTCGCCGAGGCGGTGGCCGAACTGCCGCCCCTCGACGGCGCCGCCTGGGCGGAGTGGACGCGCGCCGCGCGCGCCGACCGGGTGCGGAACGCCACGCCACCGGGCTACGACGATCCGCTCGACCTCGGCCAGTGCATGGCGGCGCTCCAGGCGGCGGCCCCGGCGGACGCGATCTTCGCCTCGGACGCCGGCAACTTCAGCGGCTGGATCTCGCGCTTCCTTACCCTCTCCGGGCGCCAGCGCCTCCTGGGCCCGACCAACGGCGCCATGGGCTACGGCGTTCCCGCCGCGGTGGGGGCGGCGATCCTGCATCCCGACCGGCAGGTCTTCTCGCTGGTCGGCGACGGCGGCATCATGATGACCGGCCTCGAGCTGGCGACCGCGGCCCACTACCGGGTGAAGCCGGTGGTGCTGGTCTTCAACAACGGCATGTACGGCACCATCCGCATGCACCAGGAGCGCGAGTACCCGGGGCGGATCATCGGCACCGAGTTCACCAACCCCGATTTTGTCAGGCTGATCGAGGCCTTCGGCGGCCACGGCGAGGTGGTGCGCGAAACCAAGGAGTTCGCCCCGGCGCTGAGGCGGGCAATGGCCTGCGGCCGGCCGGCGCTCCTCGATCTGCGCATGAACCCCGACCGCATCACCACCCGCTCGACCCTCTCCGGAATCCGCGAGAAGGCACTCGCCGGCGGGCGGTAGCGCGGGCGGAAGCGGACAGCGCGCCGCCGCCGAGGGCGGTCGGTGGTGGAAGCCGGGAGCGCCCCGGTCGCGCCTTCAAATCGGCGCCGGCACTTCCTCTTGCTCGCCTCCGGGGGGCTCTCGAAGTCCCGGCGCGCGGTCCGCTCGCGAACGTCCCGGCCGCGCGCTTTGGGCTTGGGGATGCGCCGGCACCGGGTTAAACCTTCGCCCGGGGGGCGAGGAAACGGGACACCATGAAGGGGGGCGCCGAGGGCGACAGGGGCGCGGGCGGGGTGCTTGCGGGCAACGTCGGCGGCGCGCTCTGGATGCTGGCGGCGGTCGGCGTCTTCACCTTGATGCAGCTCTTCATCAAGGACCTGACCCACCAGATGCCGCTCTCGGTGTTGGTGTGCCTGCGCATGGCCTTCGGCGTGCTGGCGCTGGCCCCGCTCGCGGCGCGGCGCGGGCTGGACGGGATGCGGACGCGCCATCCCTGGCTCCAGTTCTGGCGCGGCACGTTCGGGGTTACGTCGATGTTCTGCTTCGCCTTCGCGCTGTCGCGGCTCCTTTTCGCCGACGCGATCGCGTTGACGTTCTCCACCCCGCTGTGGTCGATGGTGCTCTCGATCGTGCTTCTCGGCGAGCGGCCGGGGCCTCGCCGGTGGTGCGCGGCGGGCGTCGGCTTCCTCGGCGTGATGCTGATCGTCCGGCCCCAGGCCGTGCCCGACCCGGCGATGCTGGTCGCGCTCCTCGGCGCGGCGCTGGGGGCGGGGGTGGTGATCGTGCTGCGGCGCCTGGCCCCGCTCGAGTCGGGGTTCACGATCACCTTCTACTCCCACCTCGTCGGCGCCCTCCTCGCCCTGCCGAGCGCGGTCCTCTTCTGGGAGGCACCCAGCCTCCGCCAAATCGCCGTCCTGGCGGTGATCGGCGCGCTCTCCACCCTCGGCCAGTACCTGTTCGCGCGCGCGCTCGCCGTCGGCGAGGTGACGGTGGTCGCGCCGATGGAGTTCGCCCGCCTGCCGGTGGCCGCCGTCCTCGGCTTCGTGATCTTCGCCGAGCTCTCCGACCGTCAGGCGCTCCTTGGCATGGCGCTGATCATGGCATCTTGCGTCTACATCGTCCGCCGCGAGGCGATGTTGCGCCGGCGTGCCCGGGCCAGGGCGGCCCGTGCGCCGTGAGCGGGACGCCGGGGGCCGGCGGCTCCGCCCGGGCGGCACGAAACTTGCTCTCCCGGGGGGGCGGTCGTACGGGGAAAGAAACGATTCGACGGTCGAGCGCGCGGGCAAGGTGAGCCCGCGCCGCGAAGGGCGATGACCGTGACTATTAGTGTCGCAATTTGGAGTTGCGATTTGGGTTACCACATTATTTAGTATATTTGTTCTATTATTTCTGCCATATATATTCGCGCGTCCGCCTGGCTTGGCCGCGCGGCGGGCGTTGCGGCGACCCGCGTGTGTGTTGGGGGGCGGGTGGCGGCGCAGGTGGACGAAGGGGCGGGAGGGTGCCGACGACCGACAGACGCGACCAAGCGGACCTGGGTTTAGCCGCCGGCGAGCTCGGGGCTCTTTCGCTGCTGCGGCTCGGGGGCCTCGACCTCGTCCTGGTTTCGGCCACGATCAACCTGCTCGCGCTCGCGCTTCCGCTCACCCTCCTTCAGGTCTACGACCGCATCCTGCCCAACGCCGCGACCGATTCCCTGGTGGTGCTGGTGGTGGCGGTCGCGGGGGCGCTTCTGTTCGAGGTGTTCCTGCGCTTCGGCCGCGCCTATCTCATGGCCTGGGCGGGGGCGCGCCACGAGCACCTCTCGGGCTGCGCCGCGATCGGCCGGCTGCTCGAGTCCAATCTCGCCGACTTCGAGAAGGATCCCCCGGGCGTGCATCTCGACCGGCTCCGTGCCTTCGCGCATCTGCGCGACTTCTCGGGCGGGCAGCCGATGGTGCTGATGATCGACCTGCCGTTCGCACTCCTGTTCATCGCCATCATCGCCTACCTCGGCCGCGAGCTCGTGCTCGTCCCGGTGGCGCTGCTGGCCCTCTTCGGCGTCGCCGCCGCCTGGATGGGCGCCCGCTTGAAGGCCGCGCTCGCCCGGCGCACCGAGGCCGACGACCGGCGTTTCAACTTCATCATCGAGGTCCTGGGCGGGGTGCACACGGTGAAGGCGATGGCGATGGAGCCGTTCATGGTCCGCCGCTACGAGCGGCTCCAGCACGCCTGCGCCCGCGCCACTTACGATGTGGTCCGCGCCAGCAATGACGCCATGTCCTTGGGCAGCGCCTTCGCCCAGCTCACCACCGTGCTGGTGGTGGCGGCGGGAAGCCTCAAGGTGATCGACGGCACGCTCACCGTCGGTGGGCTTTCCGCCTGCATGCTGCTGTCGTCGCGGGCGATGCAGCCCCTGCAGCGCGCGCTGGGCCTGTGGACGCGCTTCCAGAGCATCCGTATCGCCTGTCGGCGCGTGCGCGAGCTGTTCGCCATCCCGGCCGAGGGCGGCGAGGGCGGAGAGGCGCTGGAGATCCAGGGCCGGATCGAGTTCAAGGGCGTCGGCTTCACCTATCCGGGCGACGCCGAGCCGACGATCGTCGACGCCAACCTCGAGATCGCGCCCGGCGAGACGGTGGCGATCACCGGCAAGGACGGCGCCGGCAAGACCACGCTTATCTATCTGATGATGGGGGCGCTCCGGCCCTCCTCGGGCGAGGTTCTGATCGACGGGCGGCCGGTCTCCGCCTACGAGCCCCGGGCGCTGCGCGCGCAGGTGGCGTTCCTTCCCCAGCGCGGGGTGCTGTTCCAGGGGACGATCCTCGACAACCTGACCAACTTCCGCTCCGGCGACTACGCCGAGGTCGCGCTCGAGTTGGCCTCGCGCTCCGGCCTCGACCGGGTGGTGGCGCGCCTTCCCAAGGGTTACGACACGCGCGTCGGCGAGGCCGCCTTCAGTTCCCTCCCCTTCGGCATTTCCCAGCGCATCGCCATCGTGCGCGCGCTGGTCGACCGCCCGCGCATCGTCCTGTTCGACGCCGCCAACGAGGGGCTCGACGCGGCCGGCGAGACGGTGCTCAAGGACCTCCTGGTGATGCTCAAGAACGATCCCGCGGTCACCCTGGTGATCGTCAGCCACCGGCCCTCGCTCCTCGAGCTCGCCGATCGCGTGTTCACCTGCCGGGCGGGACGGATCGCGGCCTCGGAGATCACCCTTGCCCGTGCCCCCGGCCCGGCGGGCGAGTCGAACCCGCACCGCGGGCCCGACGCGGAGGGCGCGCGGTGAATACCGCCCCCGACATGCTCCGCGGCACCGTTCCGCCGGTTCGGCGCGAGCGGCGCCGGCGCCGACGGCCGAGCCCCGAGCTGCTGCATCTCCTCGCCTCCTCGTTCCGCACCGGCGCGCTCGGCGGGTTCAAGGCGATCTCCGACGTCGCCGCCTGCCTGGTGCCGCTCCTCTCGGCGCTCGGCTGGCGGGGCGATCCGCGGCAGGTGGCGGAGGCGCTGCCCCATTTCGCCGACGACCTCGACGTCGCCGGGCTGCGCAACGTCATGGCCAACCTCGGCTATGCCAGCCGGCCGGTCTCCCTGCCGCTGGCCGACATGGACCCGCGGCTCGCGCCCTCCTTGTTCGTCCCCAACCGGGGCCCGGCGATGGTGGTGCTGGCGGTCAACCCAGATGTGTTCCGGGTCTTCGACGGTGGCGGGCGCGAGTTCCGCATGCTGCGCCCGGGCCGGAGCAAGGGCACGGTCTACGTCTTCAGCCGCATGGAGGAGGAGACCCAGGCGCGCCCGCGCCAGCCCGAGCACTGGTTCCGCGGCATGGCCAGGCGCTTCCACGGCCTCGGCCTGCAGACTTTCGCCATGACCCTGATGATGAACCTGATCGCGCTGGCGACCCCGTTCTTCGTCATGGCGATCTTCGACCGGGTGATCGGCGCGCGCTCGATTCCCACCCTCGAGATGCTCGGGATCGGGATCGGGCTGGCGCTCGCCGGCGACCTCGTGCTCAGACTCATCCGTTCGCGCATCCTTGCCCATGTCGGGGCGCGGCTCGACATGATCCTCGGCAGTGCGGTCTTCCAGCACATCCTTTTCCTGGCCCCCCAGTTCACGGAGCGGGCCTCGGTGGGCGGGCAGATCGCCAAGATCCGCGAGTTCGAGGGAATCCGCGAGTTCTTCACCGGCCAGCTCGCGCTGGCATTCCTCGAGCTTCCCTTCGTCGTGATCTTCCTTGCCGCGATCGTGCTCGTCGCCGGGCCGCTGGTCTCCATCCCGCTGGTCATGGCCGGGCTGTTCGGGCTGCTCGGCACCGTCGTGCTGCCGGCGCTCAGGGCGCAGATCGCCGCCGCCGCTGCCGCCGGCACGCGGCGCGAGGAGTTCTTCCTCGAGACGGTCTCGAAGATGCGGGCGCTGAAGTACACCGGGGCGGCGGAGCGATGGCTCGAGGTCTTCCGCGACGCCTCGGCGCGCAACGCCATGGCCCACTTCCGCACCGCCGCCCTCAGCGGCGTGGTCAGCGCCTGCGCCCAGGGGTTGATGATCGGCGCCGGGGCGGCGACCGCCGCCTTCGGCGTGCTCCGTGTCATCGACAAGGAAATGACCGTGGGTGGGCTCGTCGCCACCATGATCCTGATCTGGCGGGTGCTCTCGCCCATCCAGGCGGGGTTCCTCTCGCTCAACCGGCTCGAGCAGGTGCTCGCCAGCATCCGCAAGGTGAACGCGCTGATGGGCCTGCAGCTCGAGCGCGAGCCCCGGCGGCACCGTGGCCTCACCCGCCCGATCGTCGGCCGCGTGACGCTGTCGCGGGTGAGCCTTCGCTACCATCCCGACGCCGACCCGGCGGTGCTCGGGGTGTCGTTCGAGGCCGCCCCCGGCGAGGTGGTGGCGCTGGCCGGGCCGAACGGCGCCGGCAAGTCGACGATCCTCAAACTGATCGCCGGGCTCTATCAGCCCCAGGGCGGGCACGTCATGATCGACGGGATCGACATCCGGCAGTTCGACCCGGCGGCGCTGCGCCAGGCCATCGGCTATGTCCCCGAGGTGACCGACCTCTTCCACGGCAGCATCGCCGAGAACCTGCGCCTCGCCCATCCCACCGCCACCCACGAGGACCTCTACTGGGCGGCGAGCGAGGCCGGGGTGCTGGAGGATGTTCTGGCGCTTCCCGAGGGCTTCGAGACCTGGATCGGCGATCAGCGCTCCGCCCGGATGACGGCGGGGATGCGCCAGCGCCTCTCCCTCGCCCGCGCCTATCTGAAGCGGGCGCCCATCCTGCTCTTCGACGAGCCGGGCAACGGGCTCGACGAGGCCGCCGACCGGGCCTTCATCGAGTTCCTCGCCAAGCGGCGGGGCCGTTCGACGATCATTGTCGCCACCCACCGGCCGAGCCATATGCGTAGTGCGGACCGGGTGCTCGTGCTCGACGCCGGAAGCATGCGCTTCGCCGGCACGGCCGAGGAGACCTTCAGGCAGATTCCGAGGGAGTTCCTATGAGCGGAAGGGCGGTCAGCGTCTTGCGTCCCGGGGGCGGGTTGATGCGCGAGATCCGCCGGCCGGGTCAGCTTCGCCACCTCTCGGACTCGGTGCTGCTGGAGGAGGCGGGAAGCCCTCGCCTGATCCGGGCGGCGATGCTGGTGGTCTTCCTGCTGGTCGCGGCCGTGGTCGGCTGGTCGGCGGTCAGTGAGGTGGACGAGGTGGCGGTCAGCTACGGCCAGGTGGTCCCCTCGGGCTCGATCCGCGCGGTGCAGCACCTCGAGGGCGGCATCGTCGCCGCCATACTGGTCCGCGATGGCGATTTCGTCGAGGAGGGGCAGGTGCTGGTGCGGCTCGACCCCTCGTCGGCGCAGGCCGAGCTGGAGCAGACGCGGGCGCGCTGGGCCTCGCTCGCGCTCAAGGCCGAGCGGCTGCGCGCCTTCGCCACCGACACCGAGTCCGATTTCTCCTTCGTCGACGAGCGCTATCGGGGGCTGGTCGAGGACCAGAAGGCGATTCTCGCAGCCAGCCGCAGCGCCCGCGCCTCCAAGATCTCGGTGCTGGAGAAGCAGATCCAGCAGCGCCGGGCGGAGCTGGCGATCCTCGAGCGCCAGCGCGGCACCGTCGAGCGCCAGATCAAGCTCTTCGACGAGGAGATGGAGATGCGCAAGACCCTGGTCGACAAGGGTCTCAACTCGCGCATCGTCTACCTCAACATCCAGCGCGAGGTGAACAAGGCCCAGGGCGACCTGGCCCGCGTGCTCGGCCAGGTCCTTCAGGTGCGTGAGGCCGCCGGAGAGGTCGAGAAGCGCCTCGCCGACGTGACCGTGCAGATGAAGGAGGAGGCCCTCTCCGAACTCGGCACCACCCGGGCCGAGCTCGCCCAGGTGCGCGAGGCCCTGGCCAAGGTCGAAGACCGGGCGCGGCGCCTCGAGGTGCGAAGCCCGGTGCGGGGCGTGGTCAAGGGCCTCGCCGTCACCAGCGCGGGCGGGGTGATCGCGCCCGGCCAGCAGTTCCTCGAGGTGGTGCCGGTGGAGGACGAGCTGATCGTCGAAAGCCGGGTCACCCCGCGCGACGTCGGCCACGTGTCGGTGGGCCAGCCGGTGACGGTGAAGATCGCGGCCTACGACTTCGCCCGCTACGGGGCCATTCCCGGCACCGTGCGCGGCATCTCGGCCTCGACCTTCGCCGAGGCCGACGGACAGCCCTACTACAAGGCCCGGATCGCGCTCGCCCGGAACTACGTGGGTGACAACCCGCGACGGAACCTGATCCTTCCCGGAATGACCGCCCAGGCCGACATCGATACGGGCCAGAAGACCATCCTGCAATACCTGCTCAAGCCCATCTACGTCTCCGTGGAGCAGGCGTTCCGCGAGCGCTGATGCCGGCGGGCCGGAGACGAGGGTCGGCAGTTCTTGCCGGGTGGGGCGAGCCCCTGGTCGCGGGCGGGGGTGTTCGCGAGCGCGGAAATGTTGTAAATTTCTGATAAGAGATTATTTAAGAAGGGACGTTAACCTATTGTTTACAAATGTGCAGGACCGTGAAACTGGGGTGATAGGCCCCGAGCCGCGCGACGATGGAGTCGGGCTGGGTAGCGTGCTGCCCCCGGCGCGATTCTTGCTTGTAGGTCAAGGTGGTGGCTGAGCAACAGGAACCTACGACCGAGACGGCCGATGAAGGCACGCTGCTCGACGAGCTCACGGTCCTGCAGCCGGAGCCCGCGTCGTCGCAGTCGCAGGGCCGCGACCAGCCGGCGGTGGAGGAGACGGCCGCGCCGCGCCCACCCGAGGGCGGCGATCAGAGCGGCAATTCCGCGATCCAAGTCGGCTCCAACATCGTCCAGGACGCCGTCATCCGCGAGCAGCTCGGCGGCGGCGGGCCGGTCGTTGCCGACGAGGAGGTCCACGGCGAGGAGCGCGCCGCCGAGGTCGACGTCGCCCAGCTCGACCGGCTGGTTTCCCTCGACCTCGGCCTGACCTCGGGGCGGACCGGGACCGCCGAGCAGCAGGCCGCAGCCGGGGTCGAGCGGATCGGCGGCGGCGAGGGCAGATCGGCCGAGGGCGGGCCGCGGGGCACCGAGGCGCCGGCGCTGGTCCAGGTCGGCGCCGCGGCCGGCCCAGGCGCCGTCTCCGGCGCGACGCCGGTGGTGGCGAGCACGGTCGGCGAGCCTGCACGATCGGGCGAGGGCGCGACCACCTCTACCGCCCGAACCGACGAGGCCCCGCGCGGGGCCCGGGTGGCCGAGGAGGCCCGAGAGCGCCCGGCACCGAGGCCGGCGGAGCCGCAGGCCGAGACCCGCTCGGCGCCGGCGGCGGAGCGCGAGGCGCCGACCGTCAGGCCGGTCGAGCCCGAGACGCGGCCCCAGGCCGCCGAAATCCACAGGCCGGCGGCGAGCGAGCCGATCAGCGTGCAGATTGATGCCACGGCCGAAGGGGCGAACCTTCGTGCCGGCAGCGTTCGCGGCGCCGAGGACACGGCGATCCCGCTCGACCTCTCGGCCGCGCTGATCGATTCCGATGGCTCCGAGACCATCACCTCGGTGCGGATTGCGGGTGTCCCCGACGGGGCGAAGCTCTCGGCCGGCAGCGACCTCGGCAACGGGGTGTGGGCGGTTTCGGCGGGCGACCTGTCGCGCCTCGCGCTGACCCCGCCGCCGAACGCCTCGGGCACCTTCACGCTGCGCTTGTCCACCGAGACGACCGAGGCCATCGGCGGCGCCAAGACCGTCAATACCGCGCAGTTCCAGGTTTCCGTCGGCGGGGTCGCGGACGCGCCTGTGGTGACGGTTGCGGCGGCGTCGGGGGGTGAGGACACGGCGATCCCGCTCTCGATCGGGGTGGCGCTGGCGGATGCGGACGGGTCGGAGGGGCTGGGCGCGATCACGATCTCGGGCGTTCCCGCCGGCGCGGTGTTGTCGGCGGGCGAGGACCAGGGTAATGGCGTGTGGGTGCTGACGCCGGCCCAGCTTGCCGGCTTGACGATCACGCCGGCTGCGGACAGCGACGCGGACTTCACGCTGACGGTTCGGGCGGAGACCGCGGAGGGTTCGACGACGGCGGCGGTGGAGCGGACGCTGGCGGTGACGGTCAGCGGGGTCGCGGACGCGCCTGTGGTGACGGTGTCGGACGCTGCGGGTGCCGCCGGCACCGCGATCCCGCTCTCGATCGGGGTCGGGCTTTCGGATACCGATGGCTCGGAGAGCCTGGGCGCGATCACCATCTCGGGTGTTCCCTCGGGGGCGGTGTTGTCGGCTGGGGAGGACCAGGGTAATGGCGTGTGGGTGCTGACGCCGGCCCAGCTCGCCGGACTCACGATCACCCCACCCCCGGGCAGTGCGCAGGAAGTCACGCTCACCGTCCAGGCCCGCTCGGTCGAGGGCGAGAACGGAGACGAGGCGCTCACCCAGAAAACCCTGCACGTCTCGCTCGCCGATGTTGCCGATCCGCCTAGCCTCACGGTGCACGACGCCCGCGGCGCGAGTGGCGCCGTCATCCCGCTGTTCATCCGCGCCGCCCTCAACGACACGGACGGGTCGGAGAGCCTGTCGGTCACCGTCTCCGGCCTGCCCGCGCAGGCGAGCCTCTCGGCCGGCGCCAATCTCGGCGGCGGAACCTGGTCGCTCGCCCCCGCTGATCTCAAGGGCCTGAAGCTGGACTTGCCGAGCGGATGGAGCAGCAATCTCGCGCTCCAGGTCGCGGCCACGGCCACCGAGCAGGCGAGCGGCGATACCGCCACCGTCGCCGGCACCATCAACGTGTGGGTCGCCTCGACCGCTCCAGGCGTCACCGTGTTCGCGGGCACGCTTGGCGACAACACCATCACTGGCACCGCCGGGGCCGACGACATCGACGCCAAGGCGGGCGACGACGTCGTCCTCGCCGGCGGCGGCGACGACGTGGTCTACGGCGGCACCGGCAAGGACACGATCTACGGCGCCGACGGCAACGACGTGGTCTACGGCGAGGGCGGCAAGGACACGATCTACGGCGACGCCGGCGAGGACGTTCTCTTCGGCGGGACCGACAAGGACACGCTCTACGGCGGCGCGGGCGACGACACCCTCTTCGGCGAGGACGGGGTGGATACCCTTTACGGCGAGGCGGGGAACGACGTTCTCGACGGCGGCGACGGCGCCGACACCCTGTTCGGCGGCACCGGCGACGACCTGCTCTTCGGCGGCAACGGGAACGACACGCTCTACGGCGAGGACGGCGACGACACGCTTTTCGGCGGCGACGACGCCGACGAACTGATGGGCGGCGCCGGCGACGATACGCTCTACGGCGAGGACGGGAAGGACACGCTCGACGGCGAGGACGGCAGCGACGTCCTCTACGGCGGCGGCGGCAAGGACACCCTCCACGGCGGCGACGGCGACGACAGCCTGTTCGGCGGCGACGGCGACGACGTCCTTTACGGCGATGCGGAGGCCGGCTCGGACGGCGGCGGCGCTGGCGCCGGGTTCAACGACTATCTCGACGGCGGCGCCGGCGACGATACTCTTTACGGCGGCGGTGGCAATGACACGGCCGTCGGCGGCGACGGGAGCGACCTCTTCATCATGCGCCCTGGAGGCGGCAACGACGTCTTCTACGGTGGCGACGGCGCGCAGTGGACGGACGTGGTCGAACTCCAGGCCGCGGACGGCT
Source organism: Pseudomonadota bacterium (assembly GCA_016202695.1). Classification (GTDB taxonomy): domain Bacteria; phylum Pseudomonadota; class Alphaproteobacteria; order JACQOE01; family JACQOE01; genus JACQOE01. The sequence continues at coordinate 45,951 of JACQOE010000013.1, forward strand.
CGCAACTCGGCGGCGCGTGGGGGATGGAAGGCTCGGCGCCCGCGGGGGCCTGGACTCTCGCCCTCGATACGGGCGCGGTCACCGACAGCGGAACCCACCACGGGGTCAACTACGTCGACCTCACCCTCGATGCCTCGGGCGTGATCAGGCTGCCCGACGGCAGCGAGGTCACCTTCGAGGGTGTCGAGCGGATCGAGTGGTAGCCGCCGGCGCGCGCTCGCGCGCGCCTCTCGGGTCAAGGCGGGCGGCGTTCGCAGCCCCGGCGGTGTGGATCATTCCGCCGCCCGGCCTCGAGCCACCCCCAGCGTCTTCCCATCCCAGCGTCTGACGAGCGCGCAGGCGCCGATCGTCCCGGCCAGCGCCAGGGCTGCCATGGCATGGAAGGCGCCGGCACCAACGGCGGCATAGAGCGCCCCGGCGAGCATCAGGGCGAGCGCGCCGGCCCCGCCCGCGGCGAGCGCCCCGTAGACCCCTTGCGCGGTGGCGGCGAGGCGCGGCGGCACCGCCCGGGCCAGGAAATGCATCGCCCCCAGATGCGTCGCCCCGAAGCTGAGCGCGTGCAGCGCCTGCACCACCGCGAGCAGGGGAAGCCCGGTGCCGGTGGCGGCGAGGGTCCAGCGCAGGGTCGCACCGGCGCCCCCGACGACGATGAGCCCGACCGGCCCGAGGGCCGCGAGCAGGCGGGGGCCGGCGGCGAAGAGGAGAATCTCGGCCACCACCCCCTCCGCCCACAGGAGCCCGATCACGCCGGCACCGTGGCCGGCTCCCTGCCAGTGGAGCGTCCCGAAGCCGTAGAGCACGGCATGGCTCGCCTGGACGAGGGCGCCGCTGACGACGAACAGGGCGAAGACCGGATGGCGGATCAGCTCGCGCGCCCTCAGGCCCCCGCGCGGGCCGCGCTCGTCCCCGCCGTCGGGGACGAACGCCGCCGCCGCCGCGGTCGCCGCCAGCGCGCCCAGCGCCATCCACAGCACCGTCTCCTCGGTGCGGCCGGCGAGCACCCGCCCGCCGATCGCCGAGGCGGCGATGAAGCTCAGCGATCCCCACAGCCGCACCCGGCCGTAGTCGAGCCGCCCGGCGGTGGCGTGGGCAAGGGTGAGCGCGTCGCCGAGCGGGATGAGGCCCGAGAACGCCACCCCCGACAGCAGGCTCACCGCCAGGATCGCGCCGAATCCCTCGGCCGGCAGGAACAGGGCGTAGGCCCCGAGGCTGGCGAGCGCCAGCCCGACCAGCATCCGCCGCGGCGCCCCCCAGTGATCGGCCAGCCGGCCGACCAGCGCGCCGCAGCCGACCCGCATCCACTGCGCGGCCGACAGCGCGATGCCGATCTCGGCCGGACCAAGGCCGCGCGCGGCCAGCCACACGGGCCAGAACGGGAGGAGGATGCCGATCACGGTGAAGAGCGCCCCGTAGAAGGCCGAGAGGCGCGTCGCGACGAGGACGGGCGAGGCTCCGACCGGGGCGAGGGGGCCGCTCATGGCGCCCTTTTGGCGGAGCCGGCCGGCGCCGGTCAAGGCGCCTTGGGCGGCGGGCCCCCGCGCCCGTTGCCGGGCCCGGCCCCCGGGGGTAGCCTACGGGCCCGCGCGGACGGCATGGAACGGAGGGGGAATCGGTGCCTCACCTCGACTACCTGCCGGGGGAGATGGGCCGGGCCGAGATCGAGCCCAAGGGCGCCTTCGAGGCCGGCTCCTACCAGTCCTTCACCCTGACCTACACGGCCGGCAAGTTCGGCATCGACGACACCGGCAGCATCAAGATCGGCTTCCGCCAGCAGAGCGACACCGCGCCCCTGCAGCTCGCCGACCCGGCGGCACCCAACTACGTGTCGGTCGAGGCCTCGAACAACGCCGTCCTCAAGGTCGCCTTCGATCCCAAGCTCAACATCCGGCCCTGGGGCCGGGTGCTGCACATCCGCGTCCAGCGCGGATACTTGCGCGCTGGCGACAGGATCGTGGTGCGCTACGGCGACCGGCGCTTCGGCTCGCCCGGGCTCAGGCTGCAGACTTTCTGCGAGCGGCGCTTCACCTTCAAGGTGTTCGTCGACGCCTTCGCGACCTACGAGTTCACCGAGCTTCCGCAATCGCCCGAGATCGCGATCGTGCCCGGCCCGCCCGTCACCTGGCGGGCGGTGCTCCCTACCCTCAGGCGGGCGGGGGAGGGCTTCCGGCTGGCGATCAAGGCCGAGGACCTGTGGGGCAACCCCTCCGACCGCGTCGACACGACGGTGCGGATTCGGGCCAACCGCAAGGTGGACGGCCTGCCCGCGAGCGCGACTCTCCGCCCGGGCGAGTTCGCCCGCGTAATCGACGGGTTGGCCGTGCGCGAGCCGGGCGAGGTGCAAATCGAGCTCGTCTCGGCCTCGGGCGAGCGCCTGGCGCGGGCGAATCCGCTCCGCGTCGTCGCCGCCGCCGAGCTCCGTCCCTACTGGGCCGACATGCACGGCCAGAGCGGAGAGACGGTCGGCACCAACCCGGCCCGCGACTATTTCGCCTTCGGCCGCGACCGCGCCTTCCTCGACGTGATCGGCCATCAGGGCAACGACTTCCAGATCACGCCCGAGGTGTGGGCCGAGCTCGAGCGCCTGAGCGCCGAGTTCGACGCCCCCGGCCGGTTCGTCACCCTTCCCGGCTACGAGTGGTCGGGCAACACCGGCATGGGCGGCGACCGCAACGTCTACTTCGCCTGCGAGGGGAGGGCGATCCGGCGCTCGTCGCACGCGCTCGTCGCCGACCGCGCCGACGCCGCCGCCGACTGCCACACCGCCCGCGAGCTGCACGCCGCGCTTGTCAGGCACGATCCGGACGCGATCGTGGTGCCGCACGTCGGCGGCCGCTACGCCGACATCGCGGTCGCGCACGAGCCCAGGCTCGAGCACTCGGTCGAGGTGCACTCGGCCTGGGGCACGTTCGAGTGGATGCTCACCGACGCGCTCGCGCTCGGCTACCGGGTCGGCGTGGTCTGCAACAGCGACGGCCACAAGGGCCGGCCGGGGGCGAGCTACGCCGGGGCGGGCGAGTTCGGGGCCATCGGCGGGCTCACCTGCCTGCTGATGCCCGAGCTGTCTCGCGCGGCGGTGTTCGAGTGCCTGCGCCGCCGGCATCACTACGGCACCACCGGGGCGCGGCTGATCCTCGACGTCCGCGCCCGTTTCGACCGGCCGGCGGCGCTGTTCGACCGCAATCCCGCTCTGCCGGGGGCGTGCTCGCGGCCGGTCGGCGAGGCGATGATGGGCGACATCCTCAGGACCGAGGACGGCGAGGCGGCGCTGGCCGTCGACCTCGTCGGCTCGGCCCCGATCGAGCGGGTGGAGCTGCGCAACGGCGGCGAGACGCTGGAGGTGGTGCGCCCCTTCGGCGAGGCCCAGCTCGGCCGGCGCGTTCGCGTCATCTGGGAGGGGGCGGAGTACCGCGGCCGCGGCCGCCAGACCACCTGGGACGGGCGCGCCAGCCTGATCGGCAACCGCATCCTCCGCGCCTCGCCGGTGAACTTCCTCAACGCCGAGAAACGCCTGGCGGTGGAGGGGCCGACGGCGCTCTCCTGGCGCTCGGTCACCACCGGCAACCTCGCCGGCTTCGACCTCTGGCTCGAGGAGCCGCGGGCGGGCGAGCTGGTGATCGCCACCCCGCACGCGAGCGTGCGCCTCGCGGTCGAGGAGATCGGGATCGAGGACCGGGTGTTCGAGGCGGGCGGGCTCGGCCGGCGGCTCCGCGTCTTCCGGCTGCCCGAGGAGAACGCGGCCCACGCGCTGCGGATCGAGCGCCGCCTGCGGCTCAGGGCCGGGGCGGACAACGCGCTCTACGTGGCGCTGACGCAGGAGGACGGGCACCGGGCCTGGTCGAGCCCGATCTATCTCGTGCCCTGACCGCTGGGGGGCGGCGCTCCCCGGCTCGGTCGGCGCGTCACGCGCCGCCGGCCCCCGGGAGTGCGGCTGGGAGACGATCGATGCTTCGCCTACGACCGCACGCAACGCTCCGTCGCTGGCTGCTTGCCGGTTTGGCCTGGGCGGCGCTGTCGCCTGCCGTTCCGGCGGCGCAGATTCCGGTCATCGACGCCCACAGCCAGCTCGCCGACGAGGTGGCGCCGGAGCAGGTGATCCGGCTCATGAACCAGGCGGGCGTCGCCCACACGATCCTCGCCGCGCGCGGCAGGACGACGCCCGAGGCGCTGATCGCATTCGCCCGCCGCCATCCGGCGCGGATCACCCCGGCGGTCCGCACCGAGGGGCGGGCCTACGCCGGCGACGCGCCCGAGTACTACCGGGAGCTGGAGAGGCAGTTGAAGATGCCGGAGTTCGGCGCCATCGCCGAGGTCCTGATGTGGCAGGCGGCGAAGGGCAGGCTCGCGCCGCAGATCGTGGTTGCGCCCGATGACCGGCGGGTGCAGGTCGCGCTGGGGGCGACGATTGAGCGGGGCTGGCCGTTCATCGCCCACATCGAGTTCGCGGCCGCGGGCGCCGACCGCGAGCCCTTCATGGCGAAGTTCCGCGCCATGCTCGCCGCCAACCCGTCGATCCCGTTCCTGCTCATCCACATGGGGCAGATCGGGCCGGCGGAGGTGAGAACGCTGATCGAGGCGCATTCGAACCTCCTGTTCCTCACCTCGAGCGCCAACCCGGTCGCGGCGGCGCGGTCGGGCCAGCCCTGGACGAACATGTTCGCGGGCGAGCACCTGGCGGCCGAGTGGAAGGAGCTGATGATCGACTTCCCGGAGAACTTCGTCCTCGCCTTCGACAACACCGCCCCGGAGCATTGGGGCGAGCCCTACCTCCGCCAGACGGCGCTGTGGCGGAAGGCGCTGGCGGAACTTCCGACCGAGGTCGCCCACGCCGTCGCCCACGGCAACGCCGAGCTCCTCTGGGGCCTGCCCCCGGCCCGGTAGCCGGTCTGCGGCCCCGCAGGCGCGGTCAGCTCGCCTTGCCGAACAGGAGGTTGGGCAGGAAGGTCGAGATCACCGGCACGTAGGTGGCGATCACCAGGAAGACGAGCAGCACCATCAACCAGGGCATCGCCGAGCGCACCACATGCACCAGGCTCATGCCCGTGATCCCCGAGGTGACGAACAGGTTCAGCCCGACCGGCGGCGTCACCATCCCGATCTCCATGTTCACGACCATGATGATGCCAAGGTGAACCGGGTCGACGCCGAGCTGGAGCGCGATCGGGAACAGGATCGGCGCCAGGATGAGGATGATCCCCGTCGGCTCCATGAAGTTGCCGGCGACCAGCAGGATGAGGTTGACGACCAGCAGGAACATCCACGGCGCCATGCCCCACGAGGTGATGGTCTCGGCGATCTGCTGGGGAATGCGCTCGGTGGTGAGCACGTGGGCGAAGAGGAGGGCGTTGGCGACGATGAACATCAGCATCACCGTCATCTTGGCGGATTCCACAAGCACCCCCGGAACGTCGCCGAGCCCGATGTCGCGGTAGACGAAGACGGCGATGAAGAAGGCGTAGACGGCCGCCACCCCGGCCGCCTCGGTGGGCGTAAACACGCCGCCGTAGATGCCGCCGAGGATGATCAGCAGCAGGATCAGGCCCCACAGCGCATCGCGCCCGGCGACCAGGATCTCGCGCCACGAGGCCCGTGGCTGACGGGGCAGGTCGAGGATGTGGGCGCGGACGTAGATGGCGAGCATCAGCATCAGGCCGAGCAGGATGCCGGGGATCACGCCGGCCATGAACAGCCGCCCGACCGAGGTCTCGGTCGCGGCGCCGTAGACCACCATCACGATCGAGGGTGGGATCAGGATGCCCAGCGTGCCGGCGTTGCAGATCACGCCGGCGGCGAACTCCTTGCTGTAGCCGGCCTTGATCATCGCCCCGATCACGATCGAGCCGATGGCGACCACGGTCGCCGGCGACGAGCCCGAGACGGCGGCGAACAGCATGCAGGCGAGCACCGAGGCCATGGCGAGGCCACCGCGCAAGTGGCCGACGCAGTCGATCGCGAAGCGGATGATCCGCCGCGCCACCCCGCCCGTGGTCATGAAGGTTCCGGAGAGGATGAAGAAGGGGATGGCGAGCAGGGTGTAGTGCTCGGAGGTCTCGAACAGCTTGAGCGCCAGCGAGGCCAGCGAGTCCTTGGCGAAGAACATGATGCTGAGCACGCTGGAGAGGCCGAGGGCGATCGCGATCGGCATCCCCAGCAGCATGAAGGCGAAGAGGAGGACGAGAAGCGTGGCGGCGGTCATGGCCCGCGCCCCTCCTTGCCCTCGGCCGGGGCGTCCTCGATGTGGAGGCGGTGAGTCAGCGCCTCCGCCGCCTCGTCGGCGAGATGCAGGCCGCTCTCGCGGCCGGCCAGGATGCCGGCCAGGATGGTCCCGAAGCGGAAGAAGAGCAGCCCGAAGCCCAGCGGCAGCACGATCCGCGGCACCCACTGCGGGATGGGCAGGTCCTGGGCGAGGATGCCGATCGCGTACATCTTGTCGACGTACTGCCAGCTGCCGACGAACAGGATGGTGGCGTAGACCATGCACAGGATTGCGGCCAGCGAGGCCACCAGCTTGCGCGGCCCCGGCGCCAGCACCTTCACCAGCGCGTCGACGCCGATGTGGGCGCCGACGCGCACGCCGTAGGAGGCACCGAGGAAGATCAGCCAGGCGAACAGGAAGGTGACCAGTTCGAGCGCCCAGACGAAGCTCCAGTTGAAGACGTAGCGGGCGACGACCTGGACGAAGGTGATAACGGTCATGACGGCGAGGAGGAGGGCGATCAAGCCCTCCTCCAGCCGGTTGACGATGCGGCTGAGCATCGCGCGGCGCGCGCGTCAGCTCGAGCGGTTGGCCGTTACGGCGGCGTCGATCAGGTCCTTGCCGATGTCGGCCTCGAACTTCTTCCACACCGGCGCCATGGCCTTGCGCCAGGCGGCCACTTCCTCCTTCTTGAGCGGGATGATCTGTGCCTTGCCGGCCTCGGCGATCCGCTTGCGGTCGCGCTCGTTGAGGTCGTTGGCGAGCTTGTTGGCGTGCTGGGTGGCCTCGGCCATGGCCTTGTCGAGCCCGGCGCGCACGTCGCCCGGCAGGCCGTCCCAGAACTTGGCGTTGGCGATCACCATGTAGTCGATCGCCCCATGGTTGGTGATCGAGATCGCCTTCTGCACCTCGTGGAACTTCTGCGAGTAGATGTTCGACCAGGTGTTCTCCTGGCCGTCGACGACGCCGGTCTGGAGCGCCTGATAGACCTCGGCGAAGGCCATCTTCTGCGGGTTCGCGCCGATCGCCCGGAACTGCGCCTCGAGCACGTCGGAGGCCTGGATGCGGAACTTGAGGCCCTTGGCGTCCTCGGGCAACCTGAGCTCCTTGTTGGCCGAGAGCTGCTTCAGGCCGTTGTGCCAGTAGGCCAGGCCCTTGATGCCCTTGCTCTTCATCGTGTCGAGGAGGGCCCGGCCGGCGGGGCTCTGCTGGAAGCGGTCGACCGCGTCGATGTCGTCGAACAGGAAGGGCAGGTCGAAGATCTGTATCTTCTTGGTGTAGCGGTCGAACTTGGAGAGCGACGGGGCGATGACCTGCACGTCGCCGAGGAGCAGGGCCTCCATCTCCTTGGCGTCGCCGAAGAGCTGCGAGTTGGGGTAGACCTCCACCGTCACCTTGCCCGGCAGCAGTTCCTCGGCCCGCTTCTTGAAGAAGAGGGCGCCCTGGCCCTTGGGCGTGTTCTCGGCCACCACGTGGGCGAACTTGACCTTGATCGGCTCTGCCTGGACCGCGGGTCCGCCGAGGGCGAATCCCACCAGCGCCAGGGCAGCAACGACGACGCGGCGCATCTTAGACCTCCAGAATCCGGTTGCGACGCTGGCAACTCGCTGTTCGAGCAGCCTCCCGTGAGGGGCCGATTGTAATGGCCCGCCGCGGCGTTGTCCCCACCAAAGAAGAATGTTGCGCTGCAAACATTGACTTTGATCAATATCTAACGGAGGCCGGCGGCCGGGGCGCCCGCCCCCCGCTCACAGGAGCCCGGGAAGGGCGAGCGCGAGCCCGGGGACGAGCAGCAGGAGGATGATTCTCAGCACCTCGCTGGCGACGAAGGGCAGCACCCCCTTGAAGGTCTCGGCCATGGGCACGTCGCGGGCCATCGCATGGATGACGAAGATGTTGAGGCCGAAGGGCGGCGTGATCATCCCCACCTCGACCGAGACCAGCGCCAGGATGCCGAACCAGACCGCCACCTGATGCTGCGACAGACCCAGGTCCATGGCCAGCACCATCGGATAGAAGACCGGGATGGTGAGAAGGATCATCGCCAGCGACTCCATCACGCAGCCGAGCAGCAGGTAGAAGGCCAGCATCAGGCCGAGGAGCAGCATCGGCGGCGCCTCCAGCCGCTCGACCGCGGCGGCGAGGGTGGCCGGCATCTGGGTGAGGGCGAGGAAGGCGTTGAAGAGCTCGGCCGCGAGCAGGATGAGGAAGATCATCGCCGTGGTCTCGGCGGTGCCGAGGAGGCTGGCGCGAAGCCCGGCCCAGCGCATCCCGCCGCGGACGACGGCGAGCAGGCCGACCGCGCTGGCGCCGATCGCCGCCCCCTCGGTGGGCGAGAACCAGCCGAGGTAGATGCCGCCGACGACGAGCAGGAAGACGAGCGCCACCGGCCAGATCTCCCGCAGGCTCGCCAGGCGCTCGCCCCGGCCGGCCCGCTCGCCCGCCGGCCCGGCCGCGGGCGCGACGCGGACATAGACCGCGACCACCAGCATGTAGCCCAGCGTCGCGATCAGGCCGGGGACCACCGCCGCCAGGAACAGGTGGCCGAGCGACTGCTCGGTGTAGACCGCGTAGATCACCAGGATGACCGAGGGCGGGATCAGGATGCCGAGCGTGCCGCCGGCGGCGAGCGTGCCGGTGGCGAGCGCGCGCGAGTAGCCGTAGCGGCGCATCTCGGGCAGCGCCACCTGCGACATCGTCGCCGCGGTGGCGAGCGAGGAGCCGCAGATCGCCCCGAACATCGCGCAGCCGCCGACCGTGGCGATGGCGAGGCCGCCCCGCAGATGCCCGAACCAGGCCCGGGCGGCGCGGAAGAGTGCCCGGTTGAGCCCCGCCTCGGTGGCGAGGTGGCCCATCAGGATGAAGAGCGGGATGACCGAAAGCGTGTAGCTCGAGAAGCGGGCATAGGTGAGCGTCTTGAGGGTGTTGACCAGCGGCTCCCAGCCGAGTGTGAGCGCGTAGCCGGCGCCGCCGGTGAGCAGCATCGCCAGCGCCACCGGCATCCTGAGGGCGATCAGGACGAGGGTGAGGGCAAAGAGGCCGAGACCGAGGGTCAACCCGCTCATCGGCCGGTGCCGCGGCCGATGCGCCCGGCGCCGGCCGCCCGGAGCCGCCCGATCGCCGCCCACAGGCAGACGAGCGTCCACAGCGCGCTCGACACGACCGCCGCGAGGTAGCCCCACCAGGCCGGGATGCGGAGGAACATCGAGAAGTCGCCGCGCGCGTAGGACTCCCAGCCGCCCGCGGCCAGGCGCCAGGAGAGGAGGGCGACGACCGCGGCGAAGGCCAGGCTGGCGGCGGCGTCGAGCGCGGCCTTGAGGCGGGCCGGGGCGCGGGCGGTGAAGACGTCCACCACCACCTGAGCGCCCCGCATCTGGCAATAGGGCATGAAGGCGAAGACCGCGACCGCGCCGCCGACCTCGACCACCTCCTTGTCGCCGAGGATGGGGGCGTCGAAGACCGCGCCGCCGATCACGCTCGCGGCGGTGACGAGGGTGACGAGCAGGAGCGCCGCCCCGCCGGCCAGCGCGAACCCCTCGACGAGTCGCCGGAGCGCCGCCTCGAAGCCCGCGCGCACGGGCCCGGCCGGGGACTCCGCCCCTGGACGCGCGCCGTGGCCGGCCATGGGTCGCCGCCTATCCGCCGTAGCGCTTCACAAGGGCGAGGAGGTCGTCGAGCATCCGCCGGCCGTCCTTGCCCTTGTCGTTCATCTCCTTGACCCAGAGGTCATAGACCCCGGAGGCGGCGGCGCGCCAGCGCGCCACCTCGGCCTCGCCGACAGCGACGATGTCGTTGCCGGACTCGGCGATGATCTTCCGCGCCTTGGCCGCCTCCACGTCCCACTTGGCGCCGACCGCCTTGGCGTAAGCGAACCCCGAGTTGTCGTCGATCGCCCGGCGGAGTTCGGGGGCGAGCCGCTCGTAGCTCCTCTGGTTCATGAGGGTCACCAGCATCGCCTGGTAGACGGGCACGTCGGTGTGGTGCTTCGCCACCTCGTGCAGGCGCACCGGCGGGATGATCGCCCAGTTGATGGTCATGCCGTCCACCTGGCCGCGGGCCAGGGCCTCGTAGATCTCGGGCAGCGGCATCCCCACCGGCACCGCGCCGAGGGCCTGGATGGCGAGGCCGACATAGCGCGAGGGAACCCGGATCTTGAGTCCCCTGAAGTCCTCCAGCGTGCGGATGGGCCTGCGCGCGGTATGCACCCGGGCCGGCTCGGTGGCGTGGATCGAGACCAGGTGCAGGCCGGCGTACTCGTCGCGAAGGTGGCGGTCGTAGAAGGCCATCGCCACCTGGCTCATCACCGCCGAGCTTCCGGCCAGGAAGGGAAGCTCTAGGCCGACGGTGCCGGGGAAGCGGCCGGGGGTGTAGCCGGCGAGCGTATAGACGATGTCGACCACTCCGTCCTCGACCTGGCGCACCAGGTCGGATGGCTTGCCGCCGAGCTGCATGGCGGGGAAGATCTGGATTGCGATCCGGCCGCCCGCGGCCGCCTCCACGCTCCGCGCCCAGGGCGCGAGGTGGACGGTCTGGTCGAGCGAGCTGGGCGAGCTGAAGTGATGGACGCGGAGCGTGGTCGTCTGCCCGTCGGCCGCGCCGCTCCAGCCGGAGAGCGCGGCCGCGAGGCCAAGGCCGGCGCCCGCCACCGCGCCCCGCAAACGGGTCATCGCGTTCCTCCCTCCCGGCGATTTCGGCGCGGGCCCGACCGGCCCCGGCGCCGCGGCCGGGGAGTCTCGGTCCCGCGCCGGACGGAGTCAATCGCGCGGGCGTCTGACGTTGGCGGCTAGCGGCGCTGGTACTGGGTCTTGCCGAACATCACCTCGCGCTCGGCGTCGGTGATCGGGCCCTTGCGGGTGTGCTCAGCCAGCACCTGGCAGCCGCGCTGCACCGCCGGGCGGGCGTCGATCTCGGTGCGCCAGCGCTTGACGTTGGGGTACTCGTCCTCGTTGACGCCGCGACGCTCGGGGGCGCGCATCCAGGGATAGATGGCGATGTCGGCGATGGTGTAGGCCGGGCCGGCGACGTAGGCGCTCTCCTTCAGGCGCCGGTCAAGGACGTTGTAGAGCCGGTTCGCCTCGTTGGTGTAGCGCGAGATCGCGTAGGCGATCCGCTCCTTGGCGTAGCCGCGGAAGTGGTTGGCCTGGCCGAACATCGGACCGACGTTGCCCATCTGGAACATCAGCCACTGGATGGCGTCGAAGCGCCCGCGCGCATCCAGAGGCAGCAGCTTCCCGGTCTTCTCGGCGAGGTAGATCAGGATCGCCCCCGACTCGAACAGCGAGTAGGGCCCACCGCCCGGGCCCTCGTGATCGACGATCGCGGGGATGCGGTTGTTGGGGCTGATCGCCAGGAACTCGGGCCTGAACTGCTCGCCGGCACCGATGTTGACCGGGATCGCCCGGTAGGGAAGGCCCACCTCCTCGAGCATGATGTGGATCTTGTGCCCATTGGGGGTGGGCCAGCTGTAGACGTCGATCATGTCAGGCTCCACGGGTGCGTGTTGTGGGGTCGGTCGCGGGTGGCGGCCCCGCTCAGGCGGCGCCGGCGACGCTGGCGCCGGCCACCGCCGGGCGGAGCACCAGGCAGAGGGGCACGGTGAACAGGATCACCGTGCCGATCACCGCCATGGTCGCGGGGATGCCGATGACGTCGCCGAGGAGGCCGTAGCCGAGCGGAGCCACGATACCGCAGGTCGAGCCGAGCGTATAGAAGAGGCCGAAGGCCCGCGAGCGCCGCTCGCGCTCGACCAGCTCCGAGATCGTGCCGTAGAGCACCGAGGAGGTGCCGTTGAGCGCCACCCCGAGCGCCGGCAGCAGGGCGTAGGCCGGCGCCATCGGCAGCACGATCACGGCGAGGATGCCGGCGCCGGTCGCGACCTCGGTCAGGACCACGGTGCGGATGATGCCGATCCGGTCGGCGAGCATGCCGCAGGCGAGCTTGCCCATCATCCCGCCGACGAAGACGAGCGGGATGGCGGCCGCCGCCGCGCCCTCGTCGGCCCCCTTGGCGATGAGAAGGAAGGCGACGAAGGTGAGGAAGCCGTTGCGGGTGGAGTTGTCGAGCACGGTGATCGCCGAGAGCGCGACGAACCCGCTCGGGCTGCGGATCCCCCAGCCGAGCTGGTGGGCCTCGCGGGCGAGGGCGGCGGGCGCGGCCGGGCGCTCGCCCGCGCCCAGCCAACGGAGCGCGACGAACAGCCCGACGCCGACGCCGATCCCGGCCACGCCGAAGGCCAGCGGCGGCCCCTGCCAGGCTATCCCGGCGAGGAGCGCCAGGCTCGTCAGGCCGGCGAAGGCGAGCTTGCCCACGTCGCCGGCGAAGTTGTAGGTGCCGAGCGCGGTTCGCTGGTAGCCCCCCTCGTAGGCCCTGGCGACGAGGGCGGAGCAGAGCGGGTGCTGCACCGCCCCGCCTACCCCGGCGAGGAACAGGAGCGCGAGCAGCGCCAGGAAGCCGGAGGAGAGCCCGAGGAACAGGAAGGCGAGCCCGGAGAGCACCGTGCCGGCGGCCAGGAGGCTGCGCTCGCCGACCCGTTCGGCCAGCATCCCGGCCGGGATCTGCAAGGCCGCCATCGCCGCCTTGTTGGCCGAACGGATGAGCCCGACCTGGGAGAAGGAGAGGCCGAACGCCTGCGCCAGCAGCGGCAGCAGCACATAAAGGGTATCGGCCAGCCCGTCGTGGAGGACATGGGTGGTCGAACAGACGGTGAGCGTCGCGCGCGACCGCGTCTTCTCGTTCATCCGGCCCTCGGCCGCGCCCCCGGCGCGTCCGACGATTAGGGCCGAAGAGACCTCACGGCGCAAGAGGCTCGAACGCGAACGGCGGCGGCGCCGGCAGGCGCCGCCGCCGTCTCACGCTGGCCGCACGGGCGGCGGCCGCGGGCCGCGCGCTTCTCGGGTTACTTCTTCGCCTTCGCCGCGCAGGGGTTCTTGGCGGCGCAGGGATTCGTCGCCGCAGCCGGGGCCTTGGCCGCGCAGGGGTTCTTGGCGGCGCAGGGATTCGCCGCCGCAGCCGGGGCCTTGGCCGCGCAAGGGTTCTTGGCGGCGCAGGGGTTCTTGGCCTGGGCCACCTTGATCGGGGTGTCGGAGCCGGCGGCGACCGCCTGCGGCAGCACCGCGCCGGCGGCGATCGCGGCGATCCCGACCGCGACGGCGGCGGTTCGCAACGTGGACGTCTTCGACATGTCAGCATCCCTCATCTGGTCGGACCGCTGCGGGCGACGCGGTCCGCCTCGCGGTTTCGCGTACCGGGCGTTTGCCTTGCGCACGCGCCCGGGCCCTATGCCCCATCTTCGACGAGGCTGGCCGCGAGCGCGAGTCACAGTGGCGTGAGAGCGGGTCACGAGGGCGTGAGTCGGCCGTGGGCGGGATCGTGGCAGTGGCACAGGGGCGGTCCGCCTGCTATAGGGAGAGCCTGTCTCGCCGGACACATCCGCCAAGCAAGGGGGGAAACATGATCAAAGCGGCCATCGTCGGACTCGGCGGCTGGGGGCAGGTCCTGGTGCGGTCGGTGCAGAACAAGAGCCCTCGCATCCGCTTCACCGCCGGGGTGACGCGCACGCCGGCCAAGGCCGAGGCCTTTGCCCGCGAGAACGGCTTCCCGGTGCATGCCGAGCTCGACGCCGTGCTCAAGGACCCGGCAATCGATGCGGTGGTGCTCGCCACCCCGCACAGCCAGCACTCCGAGCAGGTGGTCCGCGCCGCCAAGGCCGGCAAGCACGTGATGGTGGAAAAGCCCTTCACCCTCACCAAGGCGAGCGCGGAGGCCGCGGTCGGGGCCTGCCGCAACGCCGGGGTGGTGTTCGCCCTCGCCCACAACCGCCGCTTCCTGCCCGCCACCCGCGAACTGAAGGCGCGCATCCAGTCGGGCTCGCTCGGCACCGTGCTGCATGCCGAGGGCCACATGTCCGGCCCCTCCGGCCACTTCTACGAGCCCGGACTCTGGCGGGTGGGCGACGACGAGAGCCCGGTCGGCAACATGGCGGCCATGGGCATCCACATGCTCGACCACATGATCAACCTCCTGGGACCGATCGACGACGTCTACGTCCGCTCCTACCGGCGGGTGATCAAGGTGCCGATGGACGACACCACCGCCGCGCTCTTCACCTTCAGGAACGGCTACTCGGGCTACCTCGCCACCATCGCCACCACCGCCCGGGTCTGGCGCATGTTCGTCTGGGGCTCGAAGGCGATGGCCGAGATGCGCGGGCAGAACGAGCTCTACATCCACCCCGTCGGGCCCAAGCCCCGCGATGTGCCCGAGCCGGAGCGGATCGCCTTTCCGCCGCCCGACATCGAGCGGGCCGAGCTCGAGGCCCTGGCCGACGCGATCGAGGGCAAGGCGCCGTACCCGCTGCCGCCCGAGGAGGCGGTCCACGGGGCGGCGGTGTTCGAGGCGATGTACAAGGCGACCAAGAGCGGCCGAACGGTCAAGGTGGCTTGAGCCCGGCCCCGGCGCCGCCATGACCGGGGGGCGTGGGCGGCGGGGCCGGGGCAAGGGCGCCCCGGCCTGCGCGCGGCCATGAGTGGGGCGCCCAATCGGCCGGCGCTCGCGGTCCTCCTCGTGCTGATAGCGTTCGGGGTTTTTTCGCTCGTCAACCTGTTCGTCAAGTGGCTGGGGCAGGGCTACCCGGTCATCGAGATCCTGTTCTTCCGCAACCTGTTCGCGCTGATCCCGAGCGGGGCGATCGCGCTCTCGACCCCGGGCTTCGCCGCCTTCCGCACCAAGCGGCTCGGCGGCCACCTGTGGCGGATGGTGTTCGGCCAGGGCTCGCTCTTCTGCATGTTCATGTCGTTCCAGTTCATGCCGCTGGCCGACGCGGTGGCGATCTCGTTCGCCACCCCCTTGTTCGTGACCGTGCTGTCGGTGCCGCTCCTGGGCGAGCGGGTGGGCGTGCACCGCTTGGGCGCGGTCGTGGCGGGTTTCGTCGGCGTGCTCGTGATCGTGCAGCCGACGGGCATGGTGGCCAACGTCGGAACCCTGTTCGCGCTCGCGAACGCGGCGATCTACGCGTGCGCGGTCATCACCATGCGCCAGCTTGGGCGGACCGAGGCGGGCGCCACGATGGCCTTCTACTACGCCCTCTTCTCGACTCCGGCGGCCGGCCTGTTCGTGCCCTTCGTCTGGGTGACCCCGGCGCCGGCCGACCTCGCCCTGATGCTCGCCTGCGGGCTCATCGCCGGGGTGGGGCAGTACCTTACCTCCCAGGCCTACCGCTTCGGCGAGGCGGGCCTGGTTTCCCCCTTCCTCTACTCGTCGATCCTGTGGTCGGCGCTCCTGGACGCGGTGTTCTTCGACGTGGTGCCGACCGCGGCGCTGATCGTCGGCACGGCGATCCTGGTCGCGAGCGGCCTCTACATCCTCCAGCGCGAGCGGAAGGCCAAGCCGGCGTGAGCGGGGGCGCCGCCGAGGCGCCGGTCCCGCCCACTCGCGGGTGGACCGCACCCCGCGGGGCGGGCTAGAGTGGGCGCCCGCGAGGGAGGCCGCCGTGTAGGTCGGGCCCCAGCGCCTCGTGTATTGCCCAATTGCGCCCCTTGAGGGCGGCGCAAACAATCGACGCGAACTGAGAGGGGAGGGTTCGCCGGGCGGCGGCCATGGTGCCGGCGGGGCACCCGCACCCGTCCGGCCCGGCGGTCGCAGAAACCTGAGGAAAGGAGTCGCACTTGTCCGAGAACGCTGTCTCCACCGCGCAAGTCATGGCCCGCTATCTCAAGGCGGCCGGCGTCACCCACATCTTCGGCTATCCCGGCGACCCCAATATCGACTTCATCGAGGCGGCGCGGATCGAGGGCATGAAGCTGATCCTCGGCCGGCGCGAGGGGACCTGCGGCTTCATGGCCGAGGCCTGCGGCATGCTCGGCGACGCCCCGGGGGTGTGCCTCTCCACCCTCGGGCCGGGCTCGACCGCGCTCGTCAACCCGGTCGCCAACGCCTTCCTCGACCGGGTGCCGATGGTCGCGCTCTCGGGCCAGGTCGCCAGCAGGATGGAGCCCTTCTTCACCCACCAGGTGGCCGATCACAACCGCCTCTTCTCGCCGATCACTAAGTGGGCGGTGCGGATGGTGCCGGCCGCGGTCGCCGAGATCATGCGCAAGGCGCTCAGGATCGCGCTTGCCGATCGGCCCGGGCCGGTGCACATCACCACCGCCTCGGACGCGGTCAAGGCCCCGGCCGGCTCGACCGAGGTGAGGCTGCCCCCGGCCGCGCCGGCGCCGCAGATGGCCCAGGTGTTCGCCAACCGCGGCGGGCTCAAGGACCCGGTCAAGGAGATCGCGGCGGCCAGGCGCCCGGTGCTGCTGACCGGCATCTCGGCCCTGCGGTCCAAGGCGACCGAGGCGCTGAAATCCTTCGCCGAGAAGGCCGGCATCCCGGTGGTGGTCTCGCCGATGTCCAAGGGCGTGTTCCCCGAGGACCATCCGCTCTACGCGGGCACGGTCGACATGGCCTGCAACAAGGTGGTGTGGGAGTTCCTGAAGGGGGCCGACCTCGTCCTCTGCGTCGGCTTCGATCCGGTCGAGCTGATCAAGCCCTGGCAGGTCTCGGCCCCGGCGATCCACATCGACTCGACCCCCAACACCGACCAGATCTACGCCGCCGACCTCGAGATCGTCGGCCACGTCCCCTCGATCCTGGCGGCGCTCGCCGACGCCTACAAGGGCGAGCCCAAGTGGCGCGAGGCCGACCTCAAGGCGCACCGCAAGGCGCTGACGGAGGTGTTCTACTCGGGCCGTGTCGCCGGCGTGCTCAACCCCAGCGACGTGATCGACGCCATCAACGGCGCCTACGCGGGCTCGGACGCGATCGTCACCACCGACGTCGGCTCGCACAAGCTGCTGGTCGGCCAGGGCTGGAAGGCGACCCGACCCCGCCACTTCCTGATGACCAACGGGCTCTCGGCGATGGGCTTCTCGCTCCCCGCCGCGATCGCCGCCAAGCTCGTGCGCCGCGACCAGCCGGTGGTCTGCACGGTGGGCGACGGCGGTTTCGCCATGGTCATGGGCGAGCTCCGGCTGGCGGCGGCGCAGAAGCTCGGCATCGTCGTCGTCGTGTTCGAGGACGGGAGCCTGAACCGCATCGAGATCAAGCAGCTCCTTCGCCAGATCCCGAGCGAACTGACCCGGATCGAGTCGACCGACTGCCTCAAGCTCGCCGAGTCGATGGACTGCGAGGGCGCCTACGCCGACAACGCCAGGGACCTGGAGACGGCGCTGGCGCGGGGCCGGAACGGCCTCGACCGCCCGTTGGTGATCCAGGCCAAGATCAGTCCCGACCAGTACCTCGCCCAGTTCTAGGGGCGCGGCCGGGAACGGAGGGGGAAAGCCATGCTGACCGACGACATCGCCGGCTACGCGGTGGCCGAGCGGACGCGCGCGCTCGGGCCCGAGGTCGTTCACGCCGCCAAGCGCTGCGTCATCGACTGGCTGGCGGCGACCGCGCCGGGGGCCGTGATCCCGCCGGCGAGCGCCCTGACCGAGGCCCTCGCCGAGGACCTGGACCGCGGCCGGGCGCGGCTCTTCCCCTCGGGCCGGGCGGCGACGCTGCGCACCGCGGCGCTGATCAACGCCGCTGCCTCGCACACGGTCGAGTTCGACGACATCTTCCGCGACGCCATCTACCACCCCGGCACGCCCACGGTCGCCGCCGCCCTCGCCGCCGCCGAGAGCCACGGCGCCTCGGGCGAGACTCTCTTACGGGCGGTGATCGTCGGCTACGAGATCTCGACCCGCATCGGCGCCACCATGGGCCGGGCCCACTACAAGTACTGGCACAACACCGCCACCGTCGGCACCTTCGGCGCCGCCGCCGCCGTGGCGACCGTGCTCGGGCTCGACGAGGCCCGCTTCGGCCACGCGCTCACCACCGCGGCGACCTTCGCCGCCGGCCTCCAGCAGGCGTTCCGCTCCGATTCCATGAGCAAGCCGATGCACGGCGGCCACGCCGCCGACGCCGGCGCGCTCGCCGCCATGATCGCTGGCAAGGGCGTGACCGGCGCCCGCGACATCCTCGAGGGCGAGGTCGGCTTCGGCAGGGCCATGGGCGACGGCCCCGACTGGCGCCAGGCGACCGAGGGGCTGGGCGAGCGTTACAACGTCACCCGCATGACGGTGAAGAACCACGGCTGCTGCGGCCACACCTTCGCCGCCATCGACGGGGCTCTGGCACTCAAGGAGAAGTACGGGCTCAGGCCCATGGACATCAGGAAGATCCGGGTCGGCGGCTACTCGGCCACGATCAACGTCTGCGGCTCGAAGAAGCACTCCACCCCCTTCGAGGGCAAGTTCAGCCTCGCCTACGTGATCGCCCAGGCGCTCAACCACGGCTCGGTGCGCCTCGACGCGTTCTCGCCCGAGCGGCTCAACGATCCCGTCACCCACGCCCTCGTCGAGAAGGTGGAGCTCTATCTCGATCCCGAGGTCGACAAGACCTTCCCCCGGCAGCGCGCCGCCAACGTCGAGATCGAGACCGCGGACGGGCGGGTGCTGAGGCATCACCAGCCGACCCGCAAGGGCGATCCCGACGCGCCCCTCTCGGATGCCGACCTGGACGGCAAGTTCCTCGAGCTCGCCTCGCCGGTGATGGGCGAGGGGAAGGCCAAGGCGCTGCTCGCGGCGGCGTGGCGGCTCGAGGGGCTGAAGTCGGCCCGCGAGCTTCCCTTCGGCGCCGGGCGCTCGGCGCTCCGGGGCGCGGCGGAATAGCGGGGGGCCGGCCGGGCGCTTCGGCGACGCGAACCAAGGCGGAGCCGGGACATGACCGGGTCGACCTGACCTGATGCCCTGTGGCGGGGCCAAGGAGAGCGGCACCGGGCGCGAGGGGCCGCGCCACGCCATCCGCGGGATGACCGAGGAGCGGATGGTGAGCCTCTACTGAGCGCGCCCGCTCGGGAGCGGGCGAAGGTGCCGGGTCATTACTCCCCCCCTCTCGTCACCCCCGCGCCAGAGAAGGTCCATTATGTGTTTGAAAAGTCTGCATTCTCGCTCGCGCGGGAAGGCCGATCAGGGGCGGCATTCGGGCTTGGCGATCCCTTTACACCCCCTCAGGCGGGGTATGAGCCGCCGGCCCGGCGCGAGGCTCGTTGAGCCGGCGCGCCTCAGGGAAAACCAGAGCCGATTA
>JACQOE010000002.1 GCA_016202695.1 Pseudomonadota bacterium
CGCGGCGTTGCGCCGCTCGGCCGATGCCCCGGCATCGCCCGTCGCGGCGCGCTTGGCGGATCGCCTTGCCGGGCCGCAACGCAGGCGATCCAATCCAGGAGGATCACGCTCTAGCGTAGAGCGCGGTGCCGGCGAGCACGCAGGCGGTGACCCCGGCGTAGAGCGCCGCCGGCCCGACGACGCCGATCAGCGCCCCGGCGGCGAGCGGCCCCAGCGCCGAGCCCATGTCGCGCCAGGTGTGCAGGGCCGAGAGCGGCCGGAGCGCGCCGCCGCCCGCGCCCGCCACCGCCGCCGCCGGCCCGAGCGCGGCCAGCGCCCCCTGGGCCAGGGCGACGAGAATCGCGCCGGCGTAAGGGCTGCCGCCGGCGACGAGGCCGAGGCCGAGGGCGAGGGCGAGGCTGGACACGACGAGCCCCCTGCCGAGCCCGTAGCGGTCGCCGAAGTGGCCGGCGAGGGGCGCCGCGAACATCTCGGCTAGCCGGCGGAGCGCGAGCACGAGGCCGCCGGAGATCATCGCCGCCTCCACCGACACCGTGGCGGCGAGGATGACGGTGATGCTCGCCGAGAACACGCCGTCGACGGCGAAGCCGATGGCGAAGAAGAGAAGGTCGAGGCGCCGCGGCCGAGGCGGGCGCAAGGAGGCGCCGCGCTCGGGCGCCCGCGCCACCTCGGGCAGGCGGAGCGCGAGCGGCACCGCCGAGAGCGAGACCAGGCCGAGCCAGAGGAACACGTCGCGCGGGCCGAGGAGCGCGGCGAGCCAGCCACCGAGGCCGAGCGAGAGCGCCGGCCCCACCTGTTGGACCGCCCGGCTGAGGCCAACCCGCGCCCCCGCGCGCAGCCGCTCGGACACCGCATAGGCGAGCGTGGCGAGGTTCAACGCCGCGAAGGAGAGCCCCCACAAGAGGCGACCTGCGAGCAGGGCCGGCCCGCCCGCGACCCAGCCGTACATCAGGGTCGAGACGGCCCCGGCCAGGGCGCCGAGGACGGCGAGGCGGCGGATGCCGATCGCCTCGCCGAGCGCGGCCAGCGCCCCGTAAGCGAGGATGCGCACCAGCCGGTTGGCGGACAGCAGGATTCCGACCCAAAGGAGATCGACGCCGAAGGCGGCGGCGTTCACCGGCAGGACGACGTAGAGGAGCGCGTCGCCGAGCAGCGCCAGCGAGATCACCGACGCGGCGGTGGAAACCGCGCCCCAGCCCGGGGCAGACTCGGCCGCGCTCCCGCTCCCGGGCGAGGCGCCAGCGTCAGCGGATGAGCCCACGAATCGAATAGGCGGTTGGGCGCCGGGCCGAGTCAAGCCGTCGCCCGCCCGCCGCGGCGCCCGGGCGGGCGGTTGGCCGGCGCGGCCGGCCGTGCTAGACGGTATCCAGACAGGGCGCGCGCCCTTGCGCTTACGGGAGTGAACACGATGCAGACCCGGATTCCCTGCGTCTTCATGCGCGGCGGCACCTCGCGCGGGCCCTTCTTCCACGCCCGCGACCTGCCCGAGGACGCGGCCACGCGCGATCGCGTGCTCCTGGCGGTGATGGGCTCGCCCGACGTCCGCCAGATCGACGGCATCGGCGGCGCCGATCCCTTGACCAGCAAGGTCGCCATCCTGTCGAAGTCCACCCGCCCGGGGATCGACATCGACTACCTGTTCGCGCAGGTGAAGATCGCCGAGGCGGCGGTCGATACCAGCCCCAACTGCGGCAACATGCTTTCCGGCGTCGGCCCGTTCGCGATCGAGGAGGGCCTGGTTGCGGCCGCCGATCCCGAGACCGCGGTCCGCATCCACAACGTCAACACCGGCGTCGCCACCGAGGCGATCGTGCAGACCCCGGGCGGGCGCGTGACCTACGACGGCGACTGCGCGATCGACGGCGTGCCGGGGACGGCGGCTCCGGTGAAGCTCAACTTCCTCAACGCCGAGGGCTCCAAGACCGGCAAGCTCCTTCCCACCGGCAGGCCGAAGGACGTGATCGACGGGATCGAGGTGAGCTGCGTCGACTTCGCCATGCCGATCGTCTTCTTCGCTGCCCGGGCGCTGGGCAAGACCGGCTACGAGACCGCGGCCGAGCTGGAGGCCGACCAGGAGCTGATCGCCCGCTTCGAGGCGATCCGCCGCCAGGCCGGGGCGCTGATGGGGCTGGGCGACGTGGCCGGCAGGGTCATCCCTAAGGTGGTGCTGGCGGCGCCGCCCCGCGCCGGCGGCACCGTCACCGGGCGCTACTTCACCCCCGACCGCGCCCACAAGGCATATGCCGTGACCGGCTCGATCTGCACCGCGCTGGCGGCGGCGATTCCGGGAACCGTGCTCGCGCCCCTCGCCAGGGTGCCGGCGGGGAACCCGAAGCCGATGACGATCGAGCACCCCTCGGGGCGCTTCGACGTCGAGATGGACATCTCCGGCGATCCCCTGCGCCCGACCATCCGGCGGGCGGCGCTGCTCCGCACCTGCCGGCGGCTCTTCGAGGGCCGGGTGCTGATCCCGGCGCGGGTGTGGACCAGCCGGCAGGGGCTCGCCGAGGCGACGCAGTAGGCGCCGTCCGCCCCCCGCGCCGGGGCCGGCGGCCGGCGCCGATCCGGTAGGCCGGAAGGTTCGATGCGGTGGAGAACCGCTCCCTCGATCAACCGAACAGCCTCTTGGCAATCTCCTCGCGCGTCAGGCCGAAATGGTCGGCCACCGCGGCGAGGGTCGCGGCCAGGGTCGCGACCCGGAGCGTCTTGTGATCGGGGACGGTCAGGTGATGTTCGCCAGCCGACTACGTGGTCAACCGCAAATGGCTCCCGGCCTGGCGGGTCACCCGATAGCCGAGCCGGGGCAAGGCGCTGGCGAGGTCCCGCCCGCCGAGGTCGCGGGGCAGTCTCACGCGCTCGACACCTCGTCGCGGACGAAGTGGAGGCGGATCACCTTGGGCGCGGCACCGGGATCGAAGTGACACTGCACCGCGTCACGAACCGCCGACTTGAGCCCCTCCAGCGTGTCGGCCTCGGTGACGATCGAGGCGCCGAGGGCGCGGGCGGTGTAACCGCCCTCGGGGGCCTCCTCGACGACGAAGATGATCTCGGTCATCCGTGGTCCTTGGGCAGAGTCCTCGATCGAGTGTGGGCGATCCGCGGGCCGCGCGCAAGGCGACCGCTCGTTCAGGCAATCACCCGTTTGGTGGTCTCTTGACGCATCGGTCTTTTTTTCTGCGGTGATGCTAATTGGCATCGTTGTGAACACTGCAGAATGCGGTTCTATGGCGTGCGCTAGGAGCACCAGCTCACCGTCACCGGTGTTCGACAGGGCGACTGCCTCGCTAAAAAGTACCCAAGCCAAGTTGGTTTGCTTCGGACTGGGCGATCGCCTTTTCCGATCATCCCGAATCGCTGATAGACGCGCTCCCGGCAGGTGCCGGGAGCGCGACTCTTCATTTGGCTTTGCGGAACGCAATCCCGTTCGGGCCAAGTCCGACCCGAATGGTCGCCACGACCGAGCGTGCAGCCTCGTCGATCACGGAAACGGTACCGTCGACAATATTTGTAACGAAGACCAGGCTTCCATCGGGGCTGATGGAGACACCGTGGGCGCCCTTGCCGGTGCGTATGGTGTCCACGACTCGGAGGGTCGCCACATCGATCACCGAGACCGTGTCATCGGGATCGGCTTGGCCACCCTGGTTCGCCACGTAGACGCGGCTGCCATCTGGCGTCGCAAAGACCTGGATCGGATTGCGGCCGACGCCGATCTTCGTCACCACCTCTCGCCTCGCCGTATCGATCACCGCGACCTTGTTCTCGTCGCGAAGCGACGCAAAGACCAGGCGCCCGTCCGGTGTGAAGCCAACCTGCACAGGCGCCGCGCCGACTGGGATCCGGGCGCTCTCGCGCGCTTCGGCCGTTGCGATCACGGAGACGCTTCCGTCTTCCACGTTGGCGACGTAGATCTCCTTGCCGTCCGGACTAAGGCGAAGACCATGCGGGTAGCGCCCGGTTTCAATTGTCTTGACGATCTTCTTGGCAGAGAGATCCACAACTGCGACTGAGTTCTCTTCCGACTGGGTTACGAAGGCTTGGCCGCCGCCCGCGTCGACGATTACATGAGCCGGGTGTTTGCCGACAACGATCTCGGCGAGTGGTCGGGATCTCAGTTGGTCCGAATCGAACACCAGGAGCAAGCCGCCCCCGGCGTCCGTGCCATGCTCGATGGCGCCGTGGCCGTGGCCGGTCCCGGCCTCCATCGCGGCCGGCTCGCCGACGGCGGCCAGGATCCCCCCATCGGCAGAGAGATCGACATTATGCGGCGAGATCGGGACCGGCACTGTCTCGACCTGGCCGGTGGCAAGATCGATCCTGCTAATGGAGTTGCCATACTCGTCAGCCGTGTAGACGGATCCGGTCGGCTCAAGGACGGCGGAAACCGCCCCGCTCTGCCAAAACAGGATACCCGTGGAGAGTGCGACCAATCCCGCAAGCATGATCGTCGCGGAGCCGGACGCACGGCGGGTGGCGAACGCGATCTGCGCTATGCGTCTTAGCGCACCTGGCGATCCTTTGCGCGAGGGTGATGGATGGTCACCTCTTCCCGAAGGTGACCGATAGCGGACGAAGACGCCTGTCGGAGCCATGCGCCGAAGCGTCTGGCGAATCGTCGATTTCATGCTGGAACCCTTCTGAATCAGTAATGACAGTGACGTTGGTTGAACTGTCCGCGCACCGGCCAATTGGATCGGATGCGCCTGTCAGAAGAGCTTCGGAGGTCGTCGCGGTGGATTGGAGTCAGTGCCTGCGGCCATCCTCTGCATTCGAGCATACGTCGTCAATCCGACGCGCTGGTTGGCCAAGACGCCGGTTCTGGCGGGAACCCAAAGTGGACATGTATACGCGTTCGCGCATTCCGATGTTCCTGCGGCTCCGGCGTAATGCGTGTTGCAACCGGAATCGGCCATGGCCGCGATTTGAGCGTGCGGCTTCTCTAACGCCACCGTCGAATGCGGTTGGAACATGGCCGCGAAGACCATGAGCATGGCGAGCAGCGCGGTCACCAGCCGCCAAATTCTCATCGCCGGGATGCAGCGGCTGTTGCTCATCATGGCTGTCCGTTCGACGAAGATTCGTTCACGCTCCGAGCGCTTGTTAGTCGATGCAGTCCGACTCGTCCTTGACTTCGCTCAAATTCCGCGATGCTTTCTCGAACTCGCTTGGCGGCGCCTGCGTCCGGCCTTATCGCGATCCCGTCTTCCGGGAAGGCTTGAGCTTCGGCGCAGTGCGAGTCTCTTCTCTACCTCCGCCGCGCGCCGCACTGTCTTACGTTAACGATACCAGGGGCGGCTGCCGTTGGTTCGTGAGTCCACTGTGGGTCGGGGTCGGGTTAATCCTCATTGTCCGGGATGCTCTGTGGTTCGAGAGGAGCCGCCTTTTCAAATTGATGAAACACTGCCTCGCACCCAACCCTATGCCCGGCCGCGCCCCTTGCGCCGCGGCTTTCGGCCGTAGGTCTTGAACGCCTCCAGCACCCGGTCCATCTCGCCGGCGGCGAGGATCGCCGGCCTACCGGCCAGCGAGGCCCGCCAGTACTGCTCGGCCAGGGTCTCGACCTCGACGGCGAGCGCGAGCGCCGCCTCGAGCGAGGGCCCGAGCGCGATCATCCCGTGATTGGCGAGGAGGCAGGCCCGCCGGCCGGCGAGGGCGGCGAGCGCCGCATCCGAAAGCGCCTGGGTGCCGAAGGTGGCGTAAGGGGCGCAGCGGATCGACCCGCCCCCGGCCGCCGCCACCATGTAGTGGAAGGCGGGGATGCCCCGCCGCAGGCAGGCGAGCACGGTCGAGAACATCGGATGGGCGTGGACGACCGCGTTCACCTCGCCCCGCGCCGCGAGCACGTCGCGGTGGATGCGCCACTCGCTCGACGGCGCGAGCGCGCCTCGGGCCTGTCCGGCGAAGTCCATGGCGACGATGTCGGCGGGCGTCATCTCGTCGTAGGGAACCCCGCTCGGGGTGACCAGGAACCCGCCCGCGATCCGGGCGCTGACGTTGCCTGCGGTTCCCGTGACGAGGCCGAGCGCGCTCATCCGCCGGGAGGTGGCGACGATCCCCGCGCGCAGGGCCCGCTCGCCGGTCACGGCCCGGCCCGCTCCGGGAACAGCGACAGAAGCCCCTGGCGCGAGGCCGCGCACACGCCCCGCTCGGTGATCAGGCCGCTGACGAGCCGCGCCGGGGTCACGTCGAAGGCGTGGTTGGCGGCCGGGCTTCCCTCCGGGGTCAGCCGGATGCGGGTCACGCGGCCGTCGTCGGCGAGGCCGGAGATGTGCGTCACCTCCTCGGGCGCGCGCTCCTCGATCGGCACCGAGGCGAGCCCGTCGGCGATCGCCCAATCGATGGT
Source organism: Pseudomonadota bacterium (assembly GCA_016202695.1). Lineage (GTDB taxonomy): Bacteria > Pseudomonadota > Alphaproteobacteria > JACQOE01 > JACQOE01 > JACQOE01. The sequence goes on from JACQOE010000002.1 coordinate 6,344, forward strand.
CGAGGAGGGGAGCGCGACGTAGAACGGCACCCCGTTGTCCCTGGCGGCGAGGGCCTTGAGGTAGGTGCCGATCTTGTTGCAGACGTCGCCCGCGGCGGTGGTGCGGTCGGTCCCGACGATGCAAAGGTCCACACGCCCGTGCTGCATCAGGTGGCCGCCGGCGTTGTCGGCGACCACGGTGTGGGGAACCCCGTGGCGCGAGAGCTCCCAGGCGGTGAGCGCGGCGCCCTGGTTGCGCGGCCGGGTCTCGTCCACCCACACGTGCACCGGCAGGCCGGAGTCGTGGGCGAGGTAGACGGGGGCGAGCGCGGTGCCGAAGTCGACGGTCGCGAGCCAGCCGGCGTTGCAGTGGGTGAGCAGGTTCACGGGTCCGTCTTTCCGCGCGTGCGCAGCGCGGATCAGGGGAAGGCCGTGCCCGCCGATGGCACGGTTGGTGGCGACGTCCGCCTCGCAGATCTCGCGCGCCCGGGCGTAGGCGCGGGCCGCGCGCGCCTCCCGGGACACGTTGCGGAGCGCGGCCAGCATCTCGTCGATGGCCCAGCGCAGGTTGACCGCGGTCGGGCGGGTGGCGAGGAGCGCGCTCGCCGCCGCCTCGAGCGACTCGTCGGAGGGATCGGCGCGGGCGGCGAGCGCGAGTCCGTAGGCCGCGGTCGCCCCGATCAGGGGCGCGCCCCGCACCTGCATGGTGCGGATCGCGCGTGCCGCGTCGTCGAGGGAGGCGAGGCGGACCCGGGCGAAGCGGTGCGGAAGCAGCGTCTGGTCGATGATCATCACCGACCAGCCGTCCTCGGCCGGCTCGATCGAGCGATAGGCGATCCCGTCGACCTTCATCCCGCCCCCCCGGGAAGAGCCGCGCCCCCCGGCTCCGCGCGCTCAGCGCAGCCGCTCGGGCGCGAGCACGGTCCGCTCGTTCCGCACGTTGCCGGTGTTGACCGTGCCCTTGGGCTCGACCAGCAGCACCCAACACTCCTCCTCGGCCACCGGCAGGTGCTCGACGCCCCTGGGCACGATCAGGGCCTCGCCTTCGCCGAGCCGCACCTCGCGGTCGCGAAAGCGCATGAGGAGCGCCCCCTTGACCACCAGGAACAGCTCGTCCTCGGCCTCGTGGCTGTGCCAGACGAACTCGCCCCTGAGCTTGGCGAGCTTGATCGCGGAGTCGTTGACCTCGCCGGCGATCACCGGCTTCCAGGGCTCGGCGATCCGGCCGAAGGCGGCGGCAAGGTTGAGCTTCTCGATCGCTGCCGCGCCGGCCATCGCCCCCTCAGCGCCCGGCGATGCCGCGGAGCGTCTTCACCATTCCGCCGCCGATGTTCAGGATCATCGCCACGTCGTTGGCGTAGGGCACCCACTGCCAGCCGCGGGCGATCCATTTCCGCGCCATCTCCTCGTTCTGCACGCTGGAGCCGGCGAACTTGCCGCACTTCCTGGCCGCCGCGAGGGCCTTGAGGTGGGCCTCCTCGAGCCTGGGGTGGTCCATCTGGCCGGGGGCGCCGATGTCCTGGGTGTAGTCGTCGGGGCCGACCATCAGGCCGTCGATCCCGTCGACGGCGGCGATGGCCTCGACGTTGCCGAGCCCCTTCTCGGTCTCGATCATGGCGATGAGGAGGGTGTTGTCGTTGAGGAACGCGACCGTCTCGGCCGGCTTTCCGGGCTTGTAGTCGGTCGCCGGCAGGCGGAGATTCATCGGCCGGCTGCCCTTGGGCCAGTACTTGGTCTGGCGGACGATCCGCTCCGCCTCCTCGGCGGTCTCGACATTGGGGAGCAGGAGCCCCATCGCCCCGGCGTCCAGCGGCCGGGTGAGGTCGTGCGCCTTGGCGATCCCGGGCGGACGGACGATGGGGGCGAGCCCGTTGTCGCGCGCGACCATGGTGAGGAGCCCCACCGTCTCCATGTCGAAGTCGCTGTGCTCCATCTCGATCAGCACGAAGTCGAAGCCGCAGGCGGCCAGAACCTTGATCATGCGCGGATGGCGGGCCATCAGCACCCAGGTCCCGAACACCGGCTTGCCGGCGGCGAGGATCTTCTTGAGCGGGTTCTCCTTCATTTCCCTTCCCTTTCGACGATGGCGGACGTCACGCCGGGATGCGCCGGCGCTCCCAGACCTGCGGGTTGATGAGGTGGGGGGGCCTGCGCCCCTCGACCACGTCCTTGATCTGATCGGCGAGCTGGGCCGCCGTCCGCTCCAGGCACTCGACGGTCGAGCCCGCGGCGTGCGGCGCCAGCACGACGTTGTCGAGATGCAGGAGCGGATGGTCGGGCGGCATCGACTCGCTGACGTAGACGTCGAGGCCGGCGCCGGCGATCCGCTTCTCCTTGAGGGCCTCAATCAGCGCCGCCTCGTCGACGCAGGGCCCGCGGGCGTTGTTGACGAGGATGGCGTCGGGCTTCATCAGCGCGATCATATCGCGGCTCACCAGCCCGCGGGTCTCGGGCGTGAGCTGGGTGTGGAGCGCGATCACGTCGGCCTCGCGCATCAGCTCGGCCAGGGTCGCGCACTTGCGCACGCCCAGGCCGGCGAGCTCGGCCTCGTCCTCGGGCGGCGAGTAGGCGATCACGGTCATCTCGAAGGCGGCCTGGCACATCTGGGCGGTGCGCCGGCCGATGCGGCCGAAGCCGATGATGCCGAGCGTCTTCTTCCACAGCTCGTGCTGGGTGAGCTGGAAGCGCGACTTGAAGTTGCCGCCCTTGACCTCGCGGTCGAAGCGGGCGAGCTGGCGATGGACGGCGAACATCAGGCCGATCGCCTGCTCGGCCACCGACTGAATGTTGGTGTAGGGGGTGAAGACGATGGGGAGCCCGATCTCGTTGGCGTAGGCCACGTCCACCGGGTCGACCCCGATCCCGTGGTTGCCGAAGACCAGCATCTTCTTCGCCGCCTGCATCGCCTTGCGGTTGAGGCCGGCGTTGCGCGAGATGCAGGCGACGGCGCCGCCGATCTCCCTGGCGACGGTGTCCATGTCGGGGGCCGAGGCCATGCGCGGCTCGATCCCGTACTCCTTCAGCATCTTGAAGCCGATCTCGTGGATCGGCTGCACGATCAGGCAGTAGCTCATCGCCTGGCCCCGCGGCGGGGGGTCTTGGCGAGGCGGGTCCTGGAGAAGGCGGTGGCGGCGTCGGCCACGTAGGCGACCACGTCCTCGAAAATTTTCTTCCCCATCTCGGGCGTGGCATGGGTGGGATCCCCGGTCGAGCCCATCGGGTTGTAGTCCTCCTGGTTCACGTAGAGGCCGATCGACGAGCCCTTGTACTTGGCCCGCGCCGAGCTCAGCACCTCGAATCCGTTACCGAGCGGCTTCGGCTTGCCGATCCGCGCCGCCTTCAAGTCTACCAGGCCGGGGGCGATATGGAGGATCATCGAGGTGGTACGCTCCGAGCCGTGGGCGTAGGGCGAAACCTTGGTCGCCACCGGCGCGTCCGACACCTCGCGCATGAGCTGGAAGCAGTCGCAGTGGGCGAAGAGGGCGTCGGCGTAGCGCTCGCGCAACGCCCGCGCCACCGCCTCGATCGGGGCGAGGCTCCCGAAGTGGATGTTGACGAAGAAGACATGCCGGAAGCCCTGGCGCACGAGCCCCTCGCAGATGTCGCGAAGCTGGCCGGTGTAGCTCTCGAGCCCGGCCGAGAGCACCCCCGGATAGTGACGGAAGAGGTGGGCGTAGTTGACGGGCAGCGCCGGCGTGACCGCGAAGCCGGTGCGCTCGCCGGCGGCGGTGGCGACCGCATCCACGATCAGGGTCTCGGCGCCCATCGGCAGGTGCGGCCCCTGCTGCTCGCAGGAGCCGAGCGGAATGAGGATCGTGTCGTTCTTCTTCAGGTAACGGGCGACGGCCGTGTAGGGCACGCGATCGATACGCATCTCGGCTGCTCTCCCCTTTTTCCGACCCGAAACCGGCGGCGGGCCGGACCCGCCCTAAGGTGTAGCCCGCCGGCCCCGGGAATTCCAGGCGGATTTCCGTCGCCGGGATCGCGATGGCGCGGGACCGCGACCGCGCGGGGCGCCCGCCTCGGCGCCGCAATAAGGACTCGTCAGCCGCGCAAGGCTCCCCCTATACTGTCCGCGGCCCGGCCCCCAACCGATTGAGAAACAAGGGCCGCAAAGCAGGGGTCGGGCGGGCTCACGGCACGGGAGGTTAGCCAATGAGACTCATCCGTTTCGGACGTCGGCGCCGCGCGATCGCGACCGCCGGAATTGTCGTCGCCGGCCTCGGGTTCGCCGCGGCCGCGCCGTCGTTTGCCGCCGACAAGGTCCATTTCCAGACCGACTGGATCCCCTCCGGCGAACACGCCATGTACTACGGCGGCTGGGACAAGGGCTTCTGGAAGGAACAGGGCATCGACATCAACATCACCCGCGGCTACGGCTCGGGCGACACGGTGACCAAGATCGCCGGCAAGGCCGCCGATTTCGGCGTCGCCGACATCGGCGCGGTGTTCACGGCGCGGGCGCGCACGGGAACCCCGGTCAAGACCATCATGACGCTCTACACCCACTCGCCGCACTCGCTGTTCGTGCTCAAGAGCTCGGGCATCACCAACTTCAAGGGGCTCGAGGGCAAGAAGATCGGCATCACCCCCGGCAACAGCCACCGGGTCTACTTCCCGAAGGTGGCCGAGAAGGCCGGGACCGATCCCAACAAGATCGTCTGGGTCAACACCGACGGCGCGGCGATGGCGGCCCTCCTGATCGCCAAGCGGCTCGACGCCGCCCCCTTCTATTCGATCCATCACTACTACCAGAACAAGGCGGCGCAGAAGGCGGGCGAGGAGATCGTTGTGCTGCCGTTCGTCGAGGTCGGGTTCGCGATCTACGCCGCCTCGATCATCGCCAACGACGACATGATCAAGGGCAATCCCGACCTCGTGCGGCGGTTCCTCAAGGCGGTGGAGAACGCCTTCAAATGGGCAAAGGCGAACCCCGAGGAAACCTGCCAGATGCACGTCAAGCGCGTGCCCGAGGTGGCCTTCGACGACTGCATGGGCAGCGTCAAGGCGACGCTGGGCTTCGTCTTCACCGACAGCGCGAACAAGTTCGGGTTCGGCAAGTACGACCCCGAGCGGCTCAAGTTCACCTGGGAAGCGGTGGCCGAATCGCAGGGCATCGACCCCAAGTGGGACCACAAGCAGGCGATCGACGTGAGCCTCGTGCCCTAGGCCGAGCCGGCAGGGGGAGGGGCCGCAGGCGCGCCCCTTCCCCCGCCCCGTTCCGCACGTCCCCACAGCCGCCGGCCGCCGCGCCATGATCGAGATCGACAAGCTCTCCAAGGTCTTCCAGTCGCAGGACGGCGAAGACGTCGTGGCGGTGCGCAATTTCTCGGTCGCCATCGCCAAGAACGAATTCGTCAGCCTCGTCGGCCCGTCGGGCTGCGGCAAGTCGACGATGCTGCGCCTCGTGGCCGGCCTCATCCCGCCGACCGTGGGGACGATCCTGATCGAGGGGGTGCCGGTAAGAGAGCCCCGCCAGGACACCGGCATCGTGTTCCAGAGCCCGACGCTCCTTCCCTGGGCGACGGTGGCGGACAACGTGCTCTTCCCGCTCAAGATGATGCACCAGATGGCGGTCGACAGCCTGGACAAGGCCAACGCGCTCCTCGGCCTGGTCGGGCTCGCCGGCTTCGAGAAGAAGTATCCGCGCGAGCTCTCGGGCGGGATGCAGCAGCGCGCGGCCATCTGCCGGGCGCTGATCCACGATCCCGGCATCCTGCTGATGGACGAGCCCTTCGGCGCGCTCGACGCGCTCACCCGCGAGGAGATGAGCCTGGAGCTCTTGCGCATCTGGACCGAGCAGCCGAAGACCATCCTGTTCGTCACCCACTCCATCCCCGAGGCGGTGCTGCTCTCGGACCGCGTGATCGTGATGTCGGCCCGGCCGGGAGAGATCGTCGAGATCGTGGAGGTGCCGCTGCCGCGGCCGCGGAGTTTTGCAGTGGAGGCCCGCAGTGAGTTCCAAGACTGCGCTCAGCACATCCGAAAGCTTATCTTCGGCGCCCGCGACGAGCACGACGGCGCGCCGTCGTAGGCTCAGACGCCTGTGGCTGGCGGGGCGCGACATCCTGCTCCCCGCCGTCGTGCTGGTGGTCCTGATCGGGGTGTGGGAGGGCGCGGTCGATCTTTTCCGGATCCCCGTCTACCTGCTCCCCGCGCCGTCGGCGATCTGGAGCGACAGCGTCGCCATCGCCGGGACCGTCGCCGGGCACACGGCGGCGACGCTGCACACGGTGCTGGTGGGCTTTGTCGTCTCCTTCGCGATCAGCCTGCCGCTGGCGGTGCTGCTCACCTCCTCGCCCTACGTCTCGAACGCGCTCTATCCGCTGATCGTGCTCACCCAGTCGATCCCCAAGATCGCGCTCGCCCCGATCCTGATCGTGATCCTGGGCGCGAACGAGCTGCCGCGGATCGTCATCACCTTCCTCGTCGCCTTCTTCCCGCTGGTGATCGCCATCGCCACCGGCATGCTGACCGTGCCGCCCGAGCTGATCGAGCTCGGGCGCTCCTACAAGGCGTCCCGGCTGCAGGAGCTCTACCGCATCCGGCTGCCCTACGCGGTTCCCTTCATCTTCGGCGGGCTCAAGGTCGCGATCGCGCTGGCGGTGGTGGGCGCGGTGGTGGCCGAGTTCGTCAACGCCGACAAGGGCCTGGGCTACCTGATCATCACCGCCACCGCGTTCTTCCAGGTGCCGGTCGCCTTCGGGGCGCTGATCCTCTTATCGGTGATGGGGATCGTGCTGTTCCAGGCGGTGGTGATCATCGAGCGCGTCTTCTTCCCGTGGTCGGCGGTGAACCAGGAGGCGGTGATCGTCTGAGCGCCCGCGCCGCCGGCCGCGGCTCCGGGGAAAGGGAGAGTCTGGCGATGATGCAGGTGATCCGAGGCGGGCGGCTGCTCGACATCGACGCCCACCGGGCCGATCCGGCCGACATCCTGATCGAGGGCGACACCATTCGCGAGGTCGGCCGCCCCGGGCTCAAGGCCCCGGACGGCGCGCGGGCGATCGACGCCGCCGGGCGGTTGCTGATGCCCGGCCTCGCCAACGCCCACACCCACTGCCACGGCAACCTCGCCAAGGGCATGGGCGACCGCTGGAACCTCGAGCTCCTGCTCAACGCCGGCCCGTGGACCAACGGCAACCGCAGCCTCGAGGACAAGCACCTGACCACGCTCATCGGCGCGGTCGAGATGGTGCGCAAGGGCTGCACCGCAGCCTACGACCTGACCTACGAGTTTCCCGGCCCCAGCCCCGAGGGGCTGGAGGCCATGGCCCGCGCCTATGCCGAGGTCGGCATGCGCGCGACGCTGGCGCCGATGATGGCGGACCGCAGCTTCTACGAGGCCATCCCGGGCCTCTATGCGGCGCTGCCCGAGGCCCTGCAGCGGGAGGTGGACAGGCTCCGGCTGGCGCCCTACGAGGCGAGCCTCGCCGCCTGCGAGACGGTGCTCAAGGGCTGGAGGTTCGACCGCGCCCAGCTGCGCCCGGCGCTCGCCCCGACCATCCCCCACCATTGCAGCGAGGAGTTCCTGATCGCCAGCCGCGACCTCGCGCGCGAGTACGACGTCGGGCTGCACACCCATCTCCTCGAGTCGAAGGCGCAGGCGCTGACCGGGGTCAGGCTCTACGGCCGGACGCTCTGCTCCTACATGGACGGGCTCGAGTACCTCGGCCCCGACTTCGTCGCCGCCCACGCCATCTGGCTCGACGACGACGACATCCGCCGGCTGGCCGATGCCGGCGCCTCGGTCGCCCACAACCCGGGCTCGAACGCGCGCCTCGGCAACGGCATCGCCGCCGCCCGGCGGATGCGCGACTTCGGCGTCAACGTCGGCATCGGCACCGACGGCGCTTCCTGCTCCGACAACCAGAACATGTTCGAGGCCATGCGCATCGCCTCCTTCGTCTCCCGCGTCCAGGAGCTGGACTACCGGCGCTGGCTCGCGACCGAGGAGGTGCTGAGGATGGCGACCGCGGGCAGCGCCCGGGCGCTCGGCTTCGAGGGGCTGATCGGCGAGATCAAGCCCGGGTTCAAGGCCGACATTGTGTTCCTCGACCTCTCGCGCATCAATTACGTGCCCTTGAACGACCCCACCAACCAGATCGTCCACGCCGAGGACGGGACCGGGGTCGAGAGCGTGATGATCGGCGGGCGCATGGTGGTGGAGAAAGGGCGGCTCACCACCGTCGACGAGGCGAAACTCGCGCGCGACGCCGAGGCGGCGGCGGCGCGGCTCAGGCAGGCGAACGCCGCCAACCGCGAGCTGGTCGGCAGGCTCGAGGACCTGGTCGGCACCTTCTGCGTCGGGCTTTCGCGCCAGCCCTATCACGTCGAGCGCCACGCCCTTTGCCACACCGGCCACGGCCGCTAGGGTGCCGGCTCATTCGGAAGGTACGGCCCCGTGCTCATCTCGTCATGCCCGCGAAGGCGGGCATCCAGGAGTGCCGCGCGGGCTTTCCCCGCGGTCCCTGGACCCCCGCTTACGCGGGGGTGACGGCAAGGGAGCGATCCACGCCGTGAACCTCTTGTTTGCGGCCCTGCACTAGCGCCGGCGCCGGCCCGCTCCCCGCGCCGGAGAGGGGCGCGGCGGCCGCCGGGCTGGACAGGAGCGCGCTTCGGCGGTTAACTCCTTCCAACCGAGGGTTGCCTCGCGAGCCGACGAACGATGAAGACCGACAAGGCGAAAGAGACACCGGCGTCCGCGGACCCCAAGCGGACGCTGCGGCGGCTCCAGGGGTTGGCGGTCCTGGCCGGCAGCGTGCTGGGGCTGATCGCCGCGCTCCCCGACCTCTACCGCCTGACCGGCGAGCGCGAGCGCTGGGATTCGGCGCTGCTGGCCTTCGCCGTGCTCTACGGGCTGAGCGGGTTCCTGGTCGGCTGGGGGGCGGTGAGCATCGTCATCTGGGTGGCGCGGAGCTACTTCCGCAAGCGCTACCGCGACAGCATCGACCGCTTCCGCAAGCTCCGCGACCGCTGAGCCGCGGGCGGGCGCACGCCTACCCCCCGCGCCCGTGGCCGGCGAATCCCTATTGCCTGGATCGGCCCTTTGTTCTATAAATGTTCCGACTCGCCCGAAGGTCCGTCTTGCCCATAATGTTGTTGGGCAGATTGGTATTAGCTGCTACATCTTGTAGGTTCTGTGGGTAGGGAGATGGGCGATGAGCAGGGGGCATCAACTTAGCCTTTTGTCCCAGGCTCCCGCGGCGCGATCGTCGAGCCCGGAGCCTGTCGCGGCGGAGGGTGCGGTCGTCCGGCGGCTGAAGACCGACCATCAGGTGGCGATGACCTGCCAGGACAATCTCGAATTCATGCGCCCGCTGAAAAGCAACTCGATCCGGCTCATCGTCACGTCGCCGCCGTACAATATAGGAAAGGCATACGAGTCGCGCTCCCCGCTCGACTCGTATGTGCAGGCGCAGGCGCAAGTGATCTCTGAATGCGTGCGGCTGTTACATCCTCGCGGATCGCTCTGCTGGCAGGTCGGCAATCACGTTCAGAATGGCGAGATATTCCCCCTCGATACGGTGCTCTATCCGATCTTCCGCGAGCACGGTCTGAAACTTCGGAACCGGATCGTGTGGCACTTCGAGCACGGCCTGCACTGCTCGAAGCGTCTGTCGGGTCGGTACGAGACGATTTCATGGTTCACCAAAGGTGACGATTACATCTTCAATCTCGACGCGATTCGAGTGCCATCGAAATACCCCGGCAAAAAATACTTCAAGGGACCGAAAGCCGGCCAGCTATCGGGCAACCCGCTCGGAAAGAATCCCGGGGACGTTTGGATCTTCCCGAACGTCAAGAACAATCACGTCGAGAAGACGGTCCACCCCTGCCAGTTCCCGGTGGAACTGGTCGAACGGCTGGTGCTGGCGATGACCGAACCAGGGGATTGCGTTTTCGATCCCTACATGGGCGTGGGCACGTCCGTTGTCGCCGCCGCCAAGCACGGCCGGGTCGGCTACGGATGCGACATCGTGGAAGAGTACGTCGATATCGCCTGGGAACGCATTCACGCGCTCCGGGCTGGCACCCTAAAAACTCGGCCGATGCACAAGCCCGTTTATGATCCCACCAAGCCCTACGGCGGGCACAAGGGGGCACGTCGCACATGCAATCCGCCTTTGCCGTTCTCGCTTGGGGCGAAGGCGGGGCGCGGCGAATGAAGCTGCACATTTTCAGCTATCGCTACGCGCAAGAGATTCTGCAGCATCCGAACAACGTGGTGGCGTGGAGAGAGATCGAGGCGATCCTGTCAACGGCGCCAATCTTCATCTACCCCGGCAAAAGCAAGAATGCGCGGCTGCAGATCGTGCAGCAGCTCATGAATACATACTTCGACCGCAGGTTCGCGGTCGATTTCGGGTGGCAATACCATCCGCTCGCGACGGGCATCGCGAAATCCGGCCTGGCTGCGGACTTCCGCAAGGATTTCGGCGGCATCACCATCCAAGCCGAAATTCAGTTCGGCAATATGGCGCGATGGTATTCCGACATCTTCAAGTTCCAAGCCGCCTACTCTCAATCCTTGATCCAGTGCGGATTGTGCGTGGTTCCTATGGCTGCGATGGCGCGGGCGACGGACTCAAACGTCGCCCATTATGAACGCGCAGTTCGGGAACTCCCATCCGCCATCCTCTCCATAACTTTGCCGATCCTGCTGATTGGCCTGGAGCAGGACGATGCCACGCCGGTGATCAACGTTCGAGAATGCCGTTTCCCTGACATCAAGGAGATCGTCGGCAAGGGGAAAAACTCGAACCGATGGCGAGTCATCAACGGCTATGTGAGCGGCACGCCCATGAGCATGATCGGCCCCGAGAGCGACACCGGACCGATGATCGAGGAAACCGCGGCCGAAGACGACGAGGATGGCGAGGAGTAGCACGGGGAGGTTGTCAGGCCGGCCGGCCGGCCGTCCCTCGCCCTCTCCCCCTACCAGCTCTCCTTGCCCTCCGGTACCCACGCCCCGGCGCGCTCGCAGATGATGCGGTAGTGCTCGGGCCGGCGGTGGGCGGCGAAGTTGAACATCTTCTCCTTGCCGTGGGCGCAGGCGTCGAGGTCGCAGTCGGCATAGATCACCTCGTCGGCCAGCGTCTTGGCCTCGGCCACGATCCGCCCCTGGGGATCGACGATGCAGCTGCCGCCGATCAGCCCCGCCCCGTCCTCCACCCCGGCCTTGGCGATCGCGACCACCCAGGTCGCGTTCTGATAGGCCCCGGCCTGGGCCGCCAGCCTGGAGTGGAAGGTGCGCAGCTCCGCCCCCTCGCGGTCCTCCGCCCGGTTGGGGTCGTAGGCGGCCGAGTTGTAGCCGATCAGCACCAGCTCCACCCCCTTCATCCCCATCACCCGGAAGGTCTCCACCCAGCGCCGGTCGTTGCAGATCGCCATGCCGACGATGCCGCCGAAGGCCCGCCAGACCGGAAAGCCCAGGTTGCCGTACTCGAAGTAGCGCTTCTCGAGCTGCTGGTACCTCATCCCCGGCTGGGGCGCGGTATGGCCGGGAAGGTGCACCTTGCGGTACTTGCCGAGGATGCGCCCCTCGCGCCCGACCAGCACCGCGCTGTTGTAGCGCCTGAGCGTCCCCGCCTCGCGCGCAAGCTCGGCATAGCCGAGGTAGAAGCCGAGCTTGAGGCGCCTCGCCTCGTCAAACAGGGCCTGCGTGTCGGGCCCCGGAATCTCGCGCTCGAAATAGGAGTCGAGTTCCCGCTCGTCGTCGATCGTCCAGCGCGGGAAGAAGGTGGTGAGCGCGAGCTCCGGGAACACCACCAGCTCGGCGCCCCGCGCGTGCGATTGGCGCAGGAGCGCGATCAGGCGCTCGAGCGTCGCCGCGCGCGTATCCGCCTTCTGGATCGGGCCGAGCTGCGCCCCGGCGATCCTCACGATCCGTGCCATGACTCCTCCCTCCTCGCTTCCCTCAAGCGGCGGCCGACACGGGCCGCACGAACCTGCCGAAGCCCTTCTCCACCAGCACCCGCTCGCCGTCGAACGCCTTCCGCCCGCGGACGAAGGTGGCGGCGATCCGCCCGGCGAAGCGCCGGCCGTGGTAGAGGCTCGATCTCACCGTGTCCGGGATCGCGGCCTCGTCGAACACGAACGGGGTGGGATCGAGCACGACGATATCCGCGTCGCTCCCCACCTTCAGCGCCCCCTTCCTGGGGTAGAGCCCGAAGTGCCGCGCCGGCGCCTCGGAGAGGTAATAGGACATGGCCTCGATGGGAAGCCCCCGCCCCGCCACCCCCTCGCTGTAGAAGGCGAGCATCAGGGTCTCGATCCCGCGCGCGCCCGAGAGGTTGTCGAAGATCGCCGGCGCCCGCTTCTTCTCCGACCGCCAGGGCGCGTGGTCGGTGGAGACGAAGGCGATCAGGCCGGCCTTCAGGCGCTCCCACAGCCGCTCGCGCTCGGGCTCGGGGCGAATCGGCGGGTTCACCTTCGCCTTGGCGCCGATCCGCACCATGTCCTCGTTGCTGAAGACGAGGTACTGGACGCAGGTCTCGGCGGTCGCCCTCACCCCTTGCGCGCGGTAGGCGGCGGCCTGGTCGAAGCCCCGCGCGGTGGCGGAATGGGCGATGTGCACCCGTGCCCCCGCCTCGGCCGCGATCTCGAACACCTCGGCGTTGGCCAGCCACTCCGAGAGCGGCGGCCGGCTGGGCTCGTGCCACTCGGGGCCGGTCTTCCCTTCGGCGCGGAAGCGGCGGATCAGCGCATCCACCAGCTCCTGGTCCTCGTTGTGGACCGAGACGGCAAGTCCGGTCTCGGCGATCAGGCGGAAGGCGGTGCGCATGTCGGCGTGCGCGATGCGGGGAAAGCGGGTCGGGCTGTTCTCGTAGGTCGAGACCTTGAAGGCGGCGCAGCCGGCCTCGGCCAGCTCGGGGATGGCGTCGAGCCCGCCCTCCTTCCGGATCGTGCCGTAGAGGGCGATGTCCATGTGGGCGAGCGCCCGCACCTTCTCCACCTTGCGCCGGAAGAGATCGGCGGAGTGCACGGTCTCGGGCACGTCGTAGGGCATGTCCACGGCGGTGGTGGTGCCCCCGGTCAGGGCCGCGCGGGTCATGCCCTCGAGCCCGTCCCAGCCCACGTCGCTGCCGCAGTGGACGTGGCCGTCGACCGCGCCGGCGAGCACGAACCTGCCGGAGAAGTCGTGCGCCTCGCCCTTCACCGGCGCCGCCGCGCCGGCGCCGATGGCGGCGATCCGCTCGCCGGCGAGGGCGAGGTAGCCGTCCCGGAGCACCCCCCCGGGAAGCACCAGGTCGCCGCGGATGAGCGAGTCGAAGGCCGTCGATTCGGGCATCGTCTTTCCCTCTCCCTTCGCCTAATCTCTCACCGGGAATGGCGCCCCGTCGCCGAGGCCGGGGCCGCCCCCCGCGGACCGGCCGGCGGGCCGGCGGTGGCACGCGCCGGCCGCGCGGAAGCGACGAGGATAAGGGCTCTTTCGAGGCGGGTAAACGCGCATGATCCTTCACGACGTCACCGTCCATCCCTCCAAGGCGAATCTCCCGCGCGAGCGCCAGCTCGCCTGGAAGATCGCCGAGGTCGCGGCCGACCCGGCCCCGGTCGGCGAGACGGTCGCCGACATGGTGATCAACCGCGTCATCGACAACGCATCGGTCGCCGTCGCCGCCATCAACCGCGGGCCGGTGGCCAACGCCCGCAGCCAGGCGCTGGCCCATCCGCGCGACGGCGGGGCCACCGTCTTCGGGCTTCCCACCGCCGAGCGCTTCTGCGCCGAATGGGCGGCGTGGGCGAACGGGACGGCGGTGCGCGAGCTGGACATGCACGACACCTTCCTCGCCGCCGACTACTCGCACCCCGGCGACAACATCCCGCCGATCCTGGCCGTCGCCCAGCAGTGCGGGCGCACCGGCGCCGACCTCCTGCGCGGCATCGTCGCCGGCTACGAGATCCAGATCGACCTCGTCAAGGCGATCTCGCTGCACCGGCACAAGATCGACCACATCGCCCATCTCGGCCCCTCGGTCGCGGCCGGGATCGGAGCGCTCCTCGGCCTTCCGATCGACGTCATCTACCAGGCTGTGCAGCAGGCGCTGCACACCACGGTCAGCACCCGCCAGTCGCGCAAGGGCGAGATCTCGAGCTGGAAGGCGTATGCCCCGGCCCACGCCGGCAAGCTCGCCATCGAGGCGGTCGACCGCGCCATGCGCGGCGAGGGCGCGCCCTCGCCCGCCTACGAGGGCGAGGACAGCGTCATCGCCTGGATTCTCGACGGCCCCGACGCCCACTACCGGGTGCCGCTGCCGGCCAGGGGCGAGGCGAAGACGGCGATCCTCGAGTCCTACACCAAGGAGCACTCCGCCGAGTACCAGGCGCAGGCGCTGATCGACCTCGCCTTCCGGCTCCGGCCCGAGGTCGCGCGGCGCGGCGGCACGGGCCGCATCTCGCGGATCGTGATCCACACCAGCCACCACACCCATTTCGTGATCGGCACCGGCGCCAACGATCCCCAGAAGTTCGACCCCAGGGCGAGCCGCGAGACCCTCGACCACTCGATCATGTACATCTTCGCGGTGGCGCTTGAGGACGGCCGCTGGCACCACGTCGACTCGTATGCGCCCGAGCGGGCGGCGCGGCCCGAGACGGTGGCGCTGTGGCGCAAGGTCGAGACCCGCGAGGACCCGGAGTGGACCCGCCGGTACCATTCCTCCGACCCCAGGGAGAAGGCCTTCGGCGGGCGGGTCGAGATCGCCTTCGCCGACGGCGCGACGCTGGTCGACGAGCTGGCGGTGGCGAACGCCCACTCACTCGGGGCGCGCCCCTTCGCGCGGCCCGACTACGTCCGCAAGTTCGAGATCCTGACCGAGGGTCTGATCGACGCCGCCGAACGCCGCCGTTTCCTCGACGCCGTCCAGCGCCTGCCCAGGCTCGGGGCCGGCGAGCTCGGCGAACTGAACGTCGTGGTGCCGGCGGACCGCCTCAGCCACGGCCGCCGCGACAGGCGCGGAATCTTCTGACGAGAGACAGGGGGACCCCGCAATGACCGAAGAGCCCGAGATCAAGAAAGGCCTCGCCGGAGTCGTCGTCGACGACAGCGCTATCTCCAAGGTGATGCCCGAGACCAACTCGCTCACCTACCGCGGTTATGCGGTGCAGGACCTGGCCGAGAACTGCGGCTTCGAGGAGGTGGCCTACCTGCTGTGGAACGGCGAGCTCCCGACCCGTGGCCAGCTCGCCGCCTTCGTCCGCAGGGAGCGTGCCGAGCGCGGCCTCAGCCGGCGGCTCCTGGAGGCGATCAAGGCGTTCCCGACGCGCAAGGTGCATCCGATGGACACGCTCCGCACCGCCGTCAGCCACATGGGGCTCGAGGATCCCGACCGCGCCGACAACGGCGCCGAGGCCAACCGGGCGAAGGCGATGCGGCTCCTGGCCAAGATCCCGACCGCGGTCGCCGCCGATTACCGCCACCGCAAGGGGAAGCGCGCGATCGCCCCGCGGCGCGACCTCTCCTTCGCCGCCAACTTCTTCCACATGTGCTTCGGCACCGTGCCGGCGAAGGAGATCGTCAAGGCGTTCGACGTCTCGCTCATCCTCTACGCCGAGCACACCTTCAACGCCTCCACCTTCACCGCCCGGGTGATCACCTCGTCGATGGCCGACATGCACTCGGCGGTGACCGGCGCGATCGGCTCGCTCAAGGGGCCGCTGCACGGCGGCGCCAACGAGGCGGTGATGCACGTGCTGAAGGAGATCGGCTCGCCCGATCGGGCGGCGGCCTGGCTCGACCGGGCGTTCCAGGAGAAGCGCCTGGTCATGGGCTTCGGCCACCGCGTCTACAAGACCGGCGATTCGCGCGTCCCCACCATGACCAAGTACGCGCGCCTGGTGGCTGATCGGGTCGGCGACAGCAAGTGGCTGGAGATCGAGGACATCCTGGCCAGGAAGATGATCGCCGAGAAGGCCATCCATCCCAACCTCGATTTCCCCACCGGCCCTGCCTACTACATGATGGGCTTCGACATCGACCTCTTCACGCCGATCTTCGTCATGAGCCGGATCACGGGATGGACCGCGCACATCATGGAGCAGTGGGCCGACAACCGCCTGATTCGGCCCTTGAGCCACTACACCGGCCCGGCCGAGCGCCCGCTGGTGCCGATGAAGGAGCGGAGGTAGGCGCGCCCCTCAGGCGACGAGGAACCCGGAAAGGTTGGGCCGCGGCGGCGGCCCGACCAGGGCCTCGACGGCGAGGGCGACGGCGAGCGCGCGCCGATCCTCGCCGCCGGCGCAGATCACCTGCAGGCCGACCGGGAGCGCGGCCCCCCGCCCCTGGATCGGCGTCGTCGTCGCCGAGAGCCCGAAGAAGCTCACCAGATGGGTGTTGACGCCGAGGCGCGCCTCGAGCGCGAGGCCCTTCTCCACGTCCGCCACCTCGGCCAGCGTCGGCGCGACCAGCGTCGCCGTCGGGCCGATCCAGGCGTCGAACCCCGCCATCCGCTCGCGGTAGAGCGCGACCAGCTCGCGGTGGCGGTTGAGCACGCGGAGCGCCTCGTCGGCCTTCATCTCCAGGGCGGGAAGGGCGCGGGCCACCGTCAGCGGCTCCATCCGCTCGCGCTCGGCGAGGAACCGCTCGCGCCCGAGCGAGGCGAGGAACTCGGCCGCGCACAGGCGGAGGAAATCGAGCCGCTCGCCCGCCTCGGGCACGTCGACCGGCAGGATCTCGGCGCCGGCGGCGGCGAGCCGCGCGATCGTCGCCTCGGTGCATTCGGCGACGACGGGGTCGAGGCCGTCGAAGAAATGGTTCACGGGCCGCCCGAACTTAAGGCCGGCCAAGCGCGCCGGGCGCGGCGGGGGGCCGCCGGTGAGGGCAGCGAAGGCGAGGGCGGCGTCGGCGGCGGAAGAAGTGAGGAGCCCGACCGTGTCGAAGCTGGGGGCGTTGGGGAAGATGCCGTCGATCCCCCACAGGCCCTTGCTGGTCTTGAGCCCGAAGACGCCGCAGAAGGCGGCCGGCCCGCGCACCGAGCCGCCGGTGTCGGTGCCGACGTTGAGGCCGGCAAGCCCGGCCGCGGCGGCGACCGCGGCGCCGCTCGAGGAGCCGCCGGGGATGCGATGCGCGCGCGCGTCCCAGGGGTTTACCGGGGTGCCGCGCACCCGGTTGATGCCGGCCGCCCCGCGCGCAAACTCCACCGTCCGGGTCTTGCCCAGGATCACGCATCCCGCCCGCCGCAGCGCCTTGACGAAGCTCCCCTCGCCGCCGATCAGGTCGGCCACCGCCACCCGCGAGCCGGCGGTGGTCGGCATGCCCTCGACCGCGATCAGGTCCTTGAGCGCGACCGTGACCCCCATCAGCGGCCCGAGGTCGGTCCCCGAGGCGAGGAGCCGGTCGAGGGCGCGGGCGGTACGGAGCGCGCCCTCGGCGGCGACGTGCTCGAAGGCGCCGAGCCGGGGATCGAGGGCCGCGATCCGCTTGAGATGGGCCTCGGTCGCCGCCTCAACGGTGGTCTCGCCGGCGCGCAGCCGCCGGCCGAAGCCGGCGAGTCCGCCGGGCTCGAACGGGTCTTCGGGCAAGTCGGGCATGGCGCCGGTCTCCGATCGCGCCGGGGTCGGGCGGGCCGGCCCCCCCGGCCGCGCACTCTAGCAGCCCGGGACCGGTCGGAGCCACCGGACGGGAGGAAGCCCCCACCAAGGCGGTTGTCGCCACCCCGCCGCGGCGCTAGGGTTGCGCATCGCCGGGCGCTGCCCTTTGGGGGAGCGGCAACCGCGCGTCCGGCACTCAATCCCCGCCCCGCCCCAAGACCAGGAGGACGAGTCCCGTGGCCAAGCAACCGAAATACCTGTCGCTCAACGGCAAGGTCGTCCCTTACGAGGACGCCCGCATCCACATCCTGTCGCCGGCCGCGAAGTACGGCGCCGGGGTGTTCGAGGGCATCCGCGGCTACTGGAACGACGACCAGGAGGAGATGTACATCTTCCGGCTCAAGGAGCACCTCGACCGGCTGCAGTTCTCGATGAAGGTGCAGCGCATCGCCGACTGCCCGAGCAGCGAGCTCCTGACCGAGAAGCTGATCGAGGTCCTGCACGCCAACAAGTTCCGCGAGACCGTCCACATCCGCATGACCGTGTACGTGGACGGCGACGGCGACCAGGGCGCCCTCGGGCCGATGGGCTACGCCATCGCCGCGCTGCCCCGGCCGCTGCCCGAGGCGGTGCGCAAGGGAGTCACCGCCCAGATCAGCTCGTGGACGCGGATCGCCGACAACTCGGTGCCGGCGCGGGTCAAGTGCAACGCCAACTACATCAACGGCCGGCTCGCCTCGATGCAGGCGAAGGCGGACGGCTACGACGCCTCGATCATCCTCAACTCGCGCGGCAAGGTGGCCGAGGGCCCGGGCATGTGCTTCTTCATGGTCCGCGACGGGGTGCCGGTGACGCCGAGCGCCACCAACGACATCCTCGAGAGCGTCACGCGCACCACCCTGATCGAGATCTTCGAGGAGTACATGGGCCTGAAGACGGTCGAGCGCGACGTCGACCGGACCGAACTCTACGACGCCGAGGAGGCGTTCTATTGCGGCACCGGCTGGGAGATCACGCCGATCCTCAGCGTCGACCGCCTGCCGGTGGGCAAGGGCGCGGTCGGCCCGGTGACCAGGAAGCTGCAGGAGCACTACTTCAACATCGTGCTCGGCAAGGTGAAGGACCACGCCGCCTGGCGCCACCCGGTCTTCGGCAAGGCCAAGCGGGCGCGCGCGGCCGAGTAGACGGCGCGCCCGGCCGTCGGCAGGCAGCCGGCGGGCGTTCGGTGGAAAGGGGCCGGTCTCGGCCCCTTTCCCGTTCCCGGCCCGCCCTCGGCCGCCGCGCGCCGGCGCTCAGAGCCGCCCGGCCTCGCGGTAGTAGCGTTCGGCCCCCGGGTGCAGGGGAACGCTGATCCCCTGCAGCGCGCGCTCGAGGCGGACCTCCTTCCCCTTCGGGTGGCCGGCGTCGAGCACCCGGCGCGAGCTCTGGTTCCAGAGCGCGCCCGTGATCTGGTAGACGAGATCCGCGCTCACCTCGACTCCCACCAGCCAGAGCGCCCGCACCGCGAGGGTCTCGACGTCGGCGTCGACGCCGTCGTAGGTGCGCGCGGGAATCACCGCATCCTGGTAGAAGGAGGCGACCTTGCGCACCCGCTCGCGGGCGGCCTTGTCGATGGCGACCAGCCGCAGGCCGACCGACGAGGCGAGCCCGGCGAGCGCCGGCTGGGGATAGCCGGAGACGCTGACAAGGGCATCGATGTCGCCGTCGCGCAGCCGCTCCACCGCCTGGACGTTGCTCAGGTAGAGCGCCTTGTAGCCTGCGTCTTCCTTCAGTCCTTGGGCGGCGAGGATGAGGGCCGGGCCCACCCGCGCCCCCGAATCCTTGAGGCCGAGCGAGACGCGCTTGCCCTTGAGGTCGCGGATCGACCGGATGGCCGAGCCGGCCAGGGCCGCCACATGCACGTGCTCGGGGAAGAGGCCGGCGACGGCGCGCAGCCGATCGTGCTTGGGCTGGCCCTTGTAGGGGCCGGTGGCGGTGAAGGCCCAGTAGGCGATGTCCGCCTGGGCGAAGCCGGACTCGGTTGTCCCCGCCTGGATCGCCTTGATGTTGGCGATCGAGCCCTCGGTCGACTGGGCGATGGCGATGAGCCCGGGCACGCCGCAGATGCCGCCCTTGTCGCACGGGCGCGCGCCCGGCGGGCTCGAGATCGCGCTGGCGATCACCGCCGCCATCTCGAAGTAGGTGCCGCCGGCGCTGGCGCCGGCGATGCGGAAGAACTTGGGCTGCTGGCCCGCGGCCGGCCCCGGCACGACGAGGCCCGCCAGCAGCGCGGCGAGGAGGGCAAGGCTCCGCCCCCGGACGGCCCCCTGGGGACACCGCCCCCGCTGCCACCGCCGGCGGGGCGGACACTGCGACTGTTGCAACCGGGGTACCAATGAGCCTGACTGCCGCGCTGACGCTACCCTAGCGCAGGAGGCCCGGCCCGACAACGATTCCAAAGAGGAAAATCGCCCGCCGCGGCGCGCCGATGCTACAGTTCGGCCCGGCGCGCCCCCCTTCCTCCCGAGCCGGGGAGGCCAAGGGCCGCGCGCGATCCTCCGCGCGAGGAGCGACCCCATCAGCAGCAAGCGAGGTTCGAGATGGACAAGAAGCTGGCCGAAGACGGACTTGCGGTGCGCCGGGCCGTGCTCGGGGCCGAGTACGTGGACAAGTCGGTGCAGGGCGCCGACGACTTCAACCGCGAGTTCCAGGGACTCCTGAACGAGTACTGCTGGGGCTTCGTCTGGACGCGCCCGGGGCTCTCGCGCAAGACGCGCAGCATGCTCAACCTCGCCATGCTGAGCGTGCTCGGGCGCCCGCACGAGCTCAAGCTCCACGTCCGCGGCGCGCTCAATAACGGGGTGAGCCGCGACGAGATCAAGGAGGTGTTCATGCAAGCCGCCATCTACGGCGGCGTGCCGGCGGGGGTGGAGGCGTTCCGCATCGCCCGCGAGGTCTTCGCCGAGGCAAAGAAATAGGCCGAGGCCCCCGGCCTCAGGGGAGGATGCGCTCGGGGATCGCGGCCCCCTTCTCGCGGTAGAAGCGCGCCGCCCCCGGGTGCAGCGGCTTGGTCAGGCCGATGAGCGCGCTCGCAAGCCCGAGCCGGCCGGCCGCGGGATGGATGCGGCGGACCTCGGCGAGATTGTCGAAGACTGCCTTGACGAGGGTGTAGACCGCCTCCTCGGCCACGTCGGCGCGGGTCTGCAGGGCCGCGGCGAGGGCCGGGACCGGCGCCCCCCGCCCGAGGCCGGGGTAGGTCCCGGGCGCGACCTCCTCGGCGAACCACACGCCCGGGTAGCGCCAGTCGAGGCGCTCGCCCTCGCCGCGGCCGAGGGCGAGGAGGCGGACCCGATCGGGCCCGAGGCTGACGAAGGCCTGGGTCACCGCCGCCGCCGGCACGGTGCCGTCGACGACGATGCCGCTCACCAGGTTCCGCCGTAGCGCCTCCACCGCGTCGGCGTGGCCGCGGAAGGAGATCTCGCCCCGCTCCCTGGCGACGCCCAGCGCGGCCAGGAGCGCCTCGGCCGCCGCCCGCCCGTCGCCGAGCCGCGGCCCGAGATTGAGCGGCCCCGCCAGGGTCTTGAGGTCGGAGAGCGTGCCTTCGCGCGCCGCCTCGGCGCGCACCAGCACGTGCAGCGCGCGGGGAAACAGCGCCACCAGGTCGCGCAGGTCCCGCTGCGCCGCCCCCTCGTGCCGTCCGGTGCCGGCATAGGCCGCGTAGGCGGCGAAGCCGTCGGCGAGGGCGAAGGCGACCTCGCGTTCGGCCAGCGCGGTCACCACCCGGGCCGCCTCGGCGAGCGCCACGTCGGTCAGCGCGAGCGTCCCCGAGCGCGCCGTGACCAGCCGCGCGATGCCGGCGGCGATGGGCAGCGCCGCCCCGTCCTGGACCGAGGCGGCG
The DNA here is from genome assembly GCA_016202695.1 of Pseudomonadota bacterium. Lineage (GTDB taxonomy): Bacteria > Pseudomonadota > Alphaproteobacteria > JACQOE01 > JACQOE01 > JACQOE01. Next base: position 27,729 of record JACQOE010000002.1, read on the forward strand.
AGCCGGTAGGCGGGCTCGCCCCGCGCCGGCGCGACCGCGGCGAGCGCCGCCAGCGCAAGCGCCGAAGCGAGCCGAAGAATCCGTCTCACGGCGGTCCGAACAGCTCGCTTCCGCCGGTCGCCCATCGCTCGACCAGGTTGGCGACGCGGGTGTAGTCGGCCTCCTCGCCGAGCGCGTCGGTCGCCGCCGCGGCGAGGTCGTGGCCGAGGCCGACGACCAAGGCCGGAACCCGGGCCTCGGCCGCCAGCTCGACGGCGTAGGTGAGGTCCTTGTACATGAGGCCCATGCGGAAGCGCGAGCCGAAGCGGCCCGTCAACACCTCGCCGAGGACGCGCCGCTCGACGGCGTAGCTCTGGGCCAGCGTCCGGCCCGCGGCCTTGGCCAGCGCCGAGGGGTCCAGCCCCGCCCGCGCCCCCGCCAAGAGCGCCTCGGCGACGATCATGACGTTGGTCGTGGAGAGGATGTTGTTGAGTGCCTTGGCGAGGTTGCCCACCCCCACCTCGCCGACGCGGAAGATGTTGCTGCCGATGACCTTGAAGATGTCGAGGCAGGAGTCGTAGGTGGCGGGATCGCCGCCGACGATGATGGCGAGCTCGCCGGTCTCGGCGCGCGCCACCCCGCCGCTGATCGGCGCATCCAGGAAGTCGCCGCCGGCCCTGCGCATCGCCTCGGCGATGCGGCGCGAGGTCGCCGCCTTCGAGCTCGAGAGGTCGATCAGGATCCGGCGCCTGCCGTCGCCGATCGCCTCGGCGATCCCACCGGCGCCGAAGAAGATCGCCTCGACGTCGCTGTGGCGGGGAACGCAGGTGAGGACCACCCCGGCCGCGGCGGCCACTGCCGCCGCGCTCTCCTTGGCCTCGGCGCCAAGCCTCACCGCGGATGCGACCACGTCGGGCCGGAGGTCGAACACCGCCGTCGGGTAGCCCGCCTCGACCAGCCGCCGGCACATCGGGAACCCCATGGCCCCGAGGCCGATGAAGCCGAGCCGCCTCACGGCTTGCCCCCACGGCCCGCGCCCGAGCGCCGCTTGATCGCGATCCGCTCCAGCGTGTGGCGGGTGAAAAGGGGGAGGACGCCCAGCCCCTCGGCGAGGCGGGCGACGGTCCGCGCCTCCTCCTCCATGCCGGCCTCGATGGCGCGGAAGAGATCGGCGTTGCCGCCCGCCGGCTCCTCGAGCTCACGGGCGAGGACCTTGGCGGCCAGGCTCTCGCCGCTCGACTTGTTGACGATCGCCAGCATGTCGGCGGGGGCGATGCCGTGGCGGCGGGCCACCTCGGCCACCTCCTCGGCGGCGTTCTTCATCGCCAGGAACATGGCGGCGATGAGCGCGCCCGCCGTGTGCGCGGCGCCGAACCCGCCGACGGCGATGACCTCGCGGAAGGCGCCGGCGAGCGCCTCGGCGAGCGCGGCCGCGGCCGGAGCGGGCCCGCCGAGGAGGAGCGTCATCACCCGCCGGCCGTCCTCGGGGTAGTGCTGGACGAGGGCCCCGTCGAGCAGGGCGAAGCGCGCCGCGACCCCGGCCCGCTCGGCCCCGGCGAGCGCGGAGGCGCCGCCGTCCGAGACATCGACGAACGCCGCGCCCGCTTTCGGCTCGGCGCCGGCGAGGGCGCCGAAGAGGGCCGCCGCCTCGGCCTCGCCGGCGAGCGAGAGGAAGACGAGGTCGAGCCCGGGAAGCGCCCCCTTGAGGCCGGCGGCGTCGAGCTGGGCCACGCGCAGCCCCTTCCCGGCGAGCGCCTCGGCCAGCATCCGGCCCGCGCCGCCGACCCCGACCAGCGCCGCGCTCACCCCCCGCTTGACCATGCCGATCTCCCCCGCCCCACGGCCGCGCCCGCGTCCCGGACCCCGGCAAAGGTTATCGGGCGGGGGGCGAAAGGGAAAGGGCGAAGGCGCGCCGGCGGGCGGCGGGCCGCGAGTGTGACCGACAAGTTTTCGGAGCTTACGGAAATCGGACGCATCAAGGCCGCGGTATTGAACGGCCGAACCCCCGCCTAAGCCTTCGCCGAAGGCTTGCCCAAACTGCAACAGCAAAAGGAGGAGGGGAAGCGAACCAAAAAAAATAAACCCAAAAAAAGCCGCCTGACCCCCTCAGCCAGAAGGCGGCACTGTCAGGTCATTACCGTGTCTGTACAAGTAAAGAAATGCAATCAACGCTTATTAAACAATGGACCAGCATTTGTCATGGTTGCATCATCGCAATCGTGGGATTTGTAGCCCTCCCGATCGTCCGGCCTCCAGGCCGTGGCAAACTTGGCTCTCTCAATGCCACAATAATCGAGCAACGCACCCAGAAAGCTCTTTGCGCTCGTGTCAAGACGGTCAAAGGGAGGGCACGCTCTGAGATAGCTCGCGTGCTCTAATTCGCGGGCCACGGTAAACAGAGTTTCGTTCGGACCCATTCTTACAACCTGGTCCGCGACGATTTCAGCGGGAATGCCGTTAAGGTCTTTCGATAATTTCTCTTCGATCGTCTGGGCAATCGCAGAGCCGTTTTCCGCGTATTGGCGTACGAGTGCGGTTGCCAACCGCAACTTTTCAAGTCCCTCTGTGCTGTCCGTATTGCCGTAGCGAATCGCATTGATGAAGATAGTACGGCGTTCCTCCGCGGAGCGGAACGCCGCATCCACGCCGATGGCATCCAGGCCAACCGCAACAAGCGAGGCGCTTAAATACGACAGCCTTCCAGCAAGCTTCGCCGTCGGCGAGCCAGGATATGCAGAAACGGTGGAACTCGCAAAAAAGGACACGGCTTCAAGGGAGCGGACAATGGTGCTCGGGCCGAACTTGTCCACCACTGATGCCTTTGCATCATGGAGGCGTGTCTGGAATTCCTTGCCCTTTCTCTCCTTATCGACCGCGCGAACTAGGCCCCATAGTTCCTCATCCGTGAGCCGTTCTGGCATCCGCACTTTGTCGCTTGCCTCGATACGGCGAAGATCCTCGCCATCGAATAGCGATAGGCCCAGTTTTCTCGCAATCCGCCGAATCGCCGCTCTTGAATCCGTGGTCGCGACATACGCGCCGTCCATGTCCAGAGCTTCCGATAACCCTTTGGTCCATAGCAAGCGCTCTACGGTCTTCGGCTTGGTCCTAGATTTGGCGTCAACGATCTGTCTTCGACGCGCGGTGCCGGTCGGCCGTTCATAGAGCCAAAGGTCTATATCCGTAAGGTCTTCGCCATCCATGCGATAGAGGACTCCACGGATGACGAAAAACCCGGCCCGCAGGAAATAGCCCCTGAGCATTTCCTCTAGCTTGAAGCCCTTCTGGCCGGTCTTCTTGTTACCCATCAGATTCCTCGCCCGCCGCGGAGTGCGCTCAGGATATCCTGGGTCGCGATCTTGCTCGGTTTGGTCTGCTGCTTACGAACACGCATGCGCCCGTCTTCCGGGCCGGCATATCCTGTCATCGGGGCGCCGGGCGGAGTCCTGAGCACCGTGACATTGGCGTTGCCCCTCGTCAGCACCTGTAGAGCAAGCTCTCCGATTTCCCTCTTTAGCAGACGCATGTAGAAGCGGTCGCCTCCATGCGGGGTCAGCCTGATGACCCGGTTTTGTTCCAGCACCCGGTAGTCCATGCCGATCGCCGTGGCCGGTCCGACGCTGTGCCCGGCGATCAGCTTCCCAAGAAGCAGTTCGATACTGAAAATGCGGCCGTGCGCCGGGTTTCGCATGGTCATACCGTATGTCAGGGCGGCCACAAGCGCTTTCGCCATATCGAAGCAATCATCGATCAACGGATTGATGAACTTGTGGAACGCGCCGGGCGCGGTCACGAACACATGCTCGCCGGTGTCATTCGAGACTGTATTGAGATCGAATACGCCGGCGGCGTTTAATTTCTCGAAAAGCGGCTGGCACAATATCCTTTCGGCGTCTTGGGCTATGACGCAGCCCTTGGCTTTCAATAGGTCATTGAACTCCTGCATCTTCTGCTGTTCGGCTGAAGAAAGGGAGTCCAGAACATTCGAAGTCTTGGTGATAACATCCCTTCTAAACAGATTGCCATTGAATAGCAGGCGGGACGTTCCGTCGCCCTCGACATCGACAAAGCCGATATGTTCGGCGCGGCTCATAAAGTCGTTAGTCGCGGCAGCCGACAGTTTGTGCGTGTCGCTGATGTACTGCACGGCCTCGGTTCGCCGAATCGGAGCTTCCGAGGCCTTTTCAGCCAGGTCGATCGAGGCGAGCTCTATCTTGGATGGCCCTGAATCCGCGAAGATATCAGCGGCATGTCTTAACGCGCCTCGTGCCGTGATTCCGAGAACATGGACGGCATTGCCGCGCAGCTCGATAAGGCGGCGGCTCTCAAGCAGGGTGAGCAGCGGCCGAAGTTCGACACGGGGATTGAGGCGGCAGGCCTCCGCGACGGCTTCCACCTCCGGCATGGTCAGTGACGTGGTTTTGGATTCGCCGAGCCGGGCAAGAAGGTTTGCTGCCTTCGATGCCTCGTCTATGACCGGAAATTCAGATGCCCCATAGGCATCCAAGGCGACCTTTCGGCCGTGATGAATGACCCAGGCCCCCGTCGTTTCCTTTGTCGCGTCACGGTCCATCGTCTTGCATCGGCTTGGATGCTTCCTGACCCTGTGGC
>JACQOE010000015.1 GCA_016202695.1 Pseudomonadota bacterium
TCCCAGTCCGAGCTGTAGAAGTGGATGTCGCCGAGGTAGACGCCCGGCCCGCTCTGGCTGTAGTACCACCAGTTCTCCCGCCGGCACTCCTCCGGGCTCCCGGGCGCCGTGAGCCCGAACGAATAGGTCGCGGCCATCACGCCGCCGTGGACGGCCGGGGGGGGGAGGAACTGGTTGGCGCGTCCCGGCGCGTAGGCCGCGCTCTCGAGGCCGATGATCCCGCCGAGCTCTCCGCCGTGGCGCGCGGCCAGGCGCAGCACGATGGCGCCGCCCATCGAGCAGCCCATCACCACGGGCCGCACGAGCCCGAGGGCCCGGCAGACGGCCATGATGGTCGCCTCGTAGCGGGCGGCGGTGAGCCGGTACGCGCGCTCCCACCAGCGGCCCGGCGGGTTGGACTTGCCGTGGCAGGGCATGTCGAACGCGATGACGCGCCACTGCTCGGTGATCCGCGGATCGGTCAGCACGTGACGGTACTGCCGGGTGTCGGCGGCGGCGGTGTGCAGGCACACCAGCGGGTGGCCGCTGCCCGCCTCTTCCACGTAGACGCGGAGATCCTCGCCCTCGACGGTGAGCCGCAGGTACCGGCCGGTGATGGGCTCGAAGTCAGGCATGGTCGGCTCCCGGGACGGCGCGCATGAGATCGCACATGCGGGCCAGGGCCCGGATGTTCTGCGCCGCCGCGAGGGTGTCGCCCTCGAGGCGGAACTCCGGCACGCGCATCAACATGGCGAAGATGTGGTGGTAGAGGGGCGGCGGCACGGGTGCGAGGTAGCGGTCCCAGACGTGCCGGGGCGCCCGCAGCGCGAACGCCCAGGGGCGGTCGTAGCCCGGGTTCTCCACGACCTCGCGGACGGTGCCGCCGTCCACGCGGACCAGATAGCGGACCGTCTCGAAGTCGAGGAGGACGTCGCAGGTGAAGAAGCCGCCGACGAGCCGCAGCTCGGGGTCGCCGTTGACCGCCGCCACGTAGCGGGCCATCCAGTCGCTCGCCGGGAAGCTCATGCCGGGCGCGCCAGGCTCGGTCCTCCCGCGGCCGCTAGCGTCGATCCAACTTGAGCCTCGCCCTTCACGAGCCTCCGCCGTCGCCGACGAGCGTGAAGGGCGCCCAGAAGATCGGGTGCGCGTAGCTGAAGACCACCTGCCTCGTCGTGGGGTCCACGAACCGTCCCTCGTCGATCATCGTGTTCATCGTCTGCTGCAGCACCTTCGCCCGACTCAGGCGCATGTTCGCAGCCTGACGAAGGAACAGCTCGGTCGTCAGCGCCCGCGCCGACGTCGTCTCTACCGGCCAGTTGCTGACCAGGAGCGCCCGCGCCCCTGCGTAGAAGAACGCCCGCCCCAGCCCCGAGATGGCCTCCGACCCCGACCCCTGGCCGCTCGCCGTGTTGCACGCCGACAGCACCACCCAGTCGGCGTTCAGGCGAAGCGCCAGGATCTTCTCCAGCGTGAGGAGCCCGTCGCCTTCGACGTTCGCAACCTCGGGGGCAGACAGGGCCAGCGCCGGCTGGGTGAGGCCGTCGAGATCGCCCGGGATCAGCCCATGGGTGGCGAAGGCGATCACCCGGTAGCCGGCCAGGTTCATCGTCCGCACGCGATGCTCGTTGGCCGCGGCCCCGAGGAACACCTCGCGCGTGGGGTCGGCGTTCAGCGCAAGCGCGATCGCTCTGATCTCGTCCGCCGTGTCCGGCAGCCGCGGCAGCATCCCGAGCCGTGTGCTGTTCTTGGCCTCGACCTTCAGGTTTCTCAGCGTGATGGCACCGCGGGAGGTCAGGGCGACGACGTCAGCGGGCGGGCGCTCACGCGCCGCCCGTCGCGCCTGCTCGAGGCTGAACCACGGGTCGCCGAAGCCGACGAACGGCCGCCGGCTGACATCCCCCGCCGGCAGGCGCCGGAGCGTGGCGAGCGCCCCCACCGAGGGCAGCATGGTCACCGCGTGACCGCGCACGAGCCACGGCACCTCGCGGTAGTTCGAGAAGAGCGCGCCCCGCTCAACCGGGAGCGCCGCCGGCTTCGTCACCAGGAGTGTGAACGGCAGGTGGCCGAGCGGCCCGTGCGGCACGACGAGCAAGCTCCCCGCCTGCTGCCACGCCGCCGCCACCGGTTCCAGCAGCGCGCGGTACAGCTCGTGGGCCGTCACCAAGTCGAACGCCGGGATCTCGCCCAGCGCCTTCGCACTGGGATCGAGGGCGGCGCGAAGTTTCGCCACCGCCTCCGCGAGGGCCTTGGCGCCAATCGGCGCCATGGCGAAGGCCGGAGCGCCGTCGGCCGGGATCGCCCAGACGAGCGTGCGGTCGCGCAGCACCACCGTCGAGATGAGCGCCTCGCCCGGGCGCAGGCTCACGCGCGCCTGATCGATCGTCGCCGGCGAGGGATTGACAAGCTGCACGTAGGCCGGGAAATCGCGCTCGATCTGCTGGGCCAGACTCTGGCGCGCGCGGCGCAGCGTCTCGAACTGCCCACGCAGGTCCTCGAGGATCCTGGCATCCTGCTGGTCACTCGGCGCGCTCAAGACGTTCCGAAGGAGCCCCTGGATCGCTGCGAGCTGCTTCTTGACGTCCTGCTCCCGGCGGACGAGATCGGCGAGCGCGGGCGTCTGGGCGGTGGCGCGGGCGGCGTTCGCGTCGAGCGCCCGCTCCACGGCGCGCCCCCGCACGACTTCCGCGAGCCTGAACGCCTCCGCCGCCCCGTCGATGCCGCTCTCGCGCTCGAGCGGCGTGCCCCGGATGTCGGCGAGGAGCCCGATGTAGAACGAGAGCATGGTGACGAGCTGCTGGTCCACCGCGAGGCGCGTGGCGTTCTCGTCGTCCACGTCGAGCGGTTGGCTGAGCCAGACCTGGCTCGCCTCGCGGAACTCGCGGAGCGCGGTCGCGCGCTCGCCCCTCGCCAGATGCGCCTGTGCGATGAACCCGCGGATGCGTGCCGTGTGGAGGTGGCGGTCGCCGACGAGGCGTCGGGTCTTCTCGAGGGCGACGTTCAGGACCGGGAGCGCCGCCTCCGGCTTGCCGTTCCGGAGGAGCGCCACCCCGTAGCCGAGGTGCCCCTCGAGGAAGCGCTTGCCGTACGCCACATCGCCGGCGAGGCCGGCGCGGATCCTCTCGTACTCCGCGAGCGCTTGCGGAAACTTCCCCTGGAAGGAGAGAGCGCTGGCGAGCTGCGCGCGCGCGCCCGCAAGGAACACCGATTCCGGCGCCGCTCCGCCCTTCTCGTAGATGTCGAGAACCGCTCGAGCGAGGGTTTCGGACTCCGCGTATCGACCTTGCTCCAGAATGGCCCACACCAGCGCCCGGAGCATCCATGCGGTATGGGGCGAGTAGCGACTCCGCTTGGCGAGCGCACCGAGCACGGCCTTCCGCGCCTCGCTCTCTCCTTCGACGAGTCGCCCCTGGAGGATCAGGGTCCGTGCTACAAATGCATGTTGCTCATCCAGCCATGTACGCTGCGAGAACACCGCGTCAGCCGCGAGCGCCGCGAGCGCCCGACGGTACAGTACCTCCGCCTCCGCATACCGTCCCTTCGCCTCGAAGACGGCCGCTTGCGCCTGCGCAAAGCTCGCCTCGTATTCCGCGAGCCACTCGGGCCTGACATTGTGCCAGAGCCTGGATTCGTAGTAGACCGCAGATGTGTCGGCTACCGCTGCTTCGGCCGTGCCCAGGTCACCCCAGCCCGCGGCGCTCATTGCAATCCTTGAATTGTAGTTGATCAGCGCGCCGCGCCGGTTTCTCGGAACGCTGGCGATCGCTTTCCGCAGGTAGTCCAAGTAACGCGAATAATTGCCGGCACGCATCTCCGCCTGGCTCAGCCTCGACAGAACCAGGTCGTAGGGAGGATCCACTCCCGAGCCGGCATAACGCAATGCTTTGTTCAAGTCCTCGATCTCTTGCTTGACCCGCCCGATAGACTGCGCGGCCATAGCACGGTCAAAATAGAACTTCCAGAGAACGGCGGCGTCCCGCGTGCTGGGCGGCTCCAGATCCGCCTTCGCGCGCGCGGCTTCCGCAGCCCCGGAGTCCTCGCGCTTCTGCTCGTCGAGGATCGCAGTGATGTCCTCGATCGTCCGCGGCGGCGGGACAAAGGCACTCCCGCTGAACAGGGCGGTGACCTTCTTCGCCTCCTCGACCGACATCGCGGACTGACATCTAGGGAGCACTGTAATGAGCACGAGCACCGGGAGGAGTCGCCTGCCTATCACGGCCGCCCCCTCACTCAAGCTCGCGAAGGATGATAGCTCTCCTTCCGATATAGCCGGGCGAAAGCTCCTTGAAGAACTGAAGTTTCTCCGAGTAGACGATCCGATGGGCGGACTGCTCTGAGCCGCCCCGCACTCCGGGCCCCGTGACCACCACCCACGAGTCGCTCGTCACCAGCCGATCACCTGGCGGTCCTTCAATTTTCGCTTTGCGTTGGGCCCCGTAGTAGCAGGGCTGTGAAAGCCTCGGCATCTGGACCGCGTAGGTTTGAGTCCACGTACGACCGTCCCAGACCCTACAGTCCGGCGGAGCGGTGTGGTAGGCGGGCTTGCCCATGGCGCCAAAGTCGTGCGTGCCCACACCCCCCGGCCGTCGCATTACCTCGAAAGAGAAACAGGGGCCGAGCTTGATGGAAAACTTGAGTTGCTGTGACGATTGGTCGAGGAACTCCAGCGTCCCCTGATTGTCCTTTACGAGCCAAACCTCCTGCTCGCCGTCCCGCTCGACGACATACCGCTTCCCCGGTGTCGGGAACTCGGGGATCACGACAATCTTATCGGGGGCCGATGGAGAATCCATCGATGCTGCATCCGGCAAGGGCTGCATGGCGGAGCACGCAGCCACCAACATCGAAGCGGCGACGGCGAAGAACCACACGCTCGCTTGCCTCATTTGGCGCCTCCACTCAAGAGCAATCAAGTTGGATCGGCACTAGCAGTGCTTGCAGGGCGGATGGCTCCGCGAGTAGGGCGGCGCCTTGAGGAATTCGGCCTCGGGATAGTTCCAGAACTGGCTCACGCCCTCGAAGGTGTGGATCACGACGTTCTGGAGCCGGCCGTCCCGGCGCTCGACCCGGCGGATATACATGTTGTGCACGGCGTTGCCGTAGCGGTCGAGGCGGATCGGCCCGCCCGGCGCGTCCGCGAGCGACACGCCGCGCAGCGCCTTCATGAGGCCGTCGGCGTCCTCGGCCTTGCCGCCCACCTTCTCGAGCGCCTGCTTGAGGAACATCCCCGCCGTGTAGGCGCCCACCGAGTAGTAGCCGGGATCGGCGCCGAAGGCCTTGCGGTACGCCGCCACGAACTTCCGGTTCGCCGGCGTGTCGAGCGCCGCGCTGTAGTGCATGGTGGAGACGACGCCCAGCGCCTCGTCGCCCATGTTCTTCAAGAGCGCCTCGTCCACCGCCGTCTGGTTGGCCAGGATCGGCATCGTGCCCTTCAGCCCGGCCTCCTGGAACTGCTTGAGGAAGCGCAGCGCCGCCACCCCGGCGAAGCCGATGAAGACCGCGTCGATGTCGCGCCGGAGCTGGCCGATGTACGGCCCCTGGTCCTGGGTGCCGAGCGGCGGCCAGAGCTTCTGCACGACCTGGCCGCCCGCGTCCTCGAACGCCTTCTGGAAGCCCGCGACCACCTCGTGCCCGAACGCGAAGTCGTCGGCGATCGTGGCGATCTTCTTGTAGCCGAGCGTCTTCGCGGCGTAGGTGCCGAACGGCTGCGTCGGCTGGCTCGAGGTGGACGTGGCGCGCACGAAGAACTGGGTGGCCTTGCGCTGCGTGAGGTCGTCGGCCGCCGCGCTCGGCGAGACCGTCGGCGTCTTCTGGGCGTTCACGTACGGCGCGATGGCGTAGGCCTCGAACGCGGCCAGGGGGCCGAGCAACGCGTGGATCTTGCGCTGCTCGACCAGCTCGCGCGCCTTGGTGAGGGTGCCCGCGGGCGTGCCGCCGCTGTCGAGCACGGTGAGCTGCACCGGGCGGCCGCCCAGCGTCTGCTTCTGCTCGTCGAGGAACAGGGTGATGCCGTTTTCCATCTCCTTGCCGGGCGCCGCGAGCGCCCCGGTGAGAATCGTGAGGAACCCGATGCGCAGGGGCTCCTGGGCGGCGGCGGGCGGCGCCGCGAAGAGCAGCAGGACGAGCAGGGCGGCGAAGCGTCGGCTCATGGGTGGCTCCTCCGTGTTGGTCCGAATAGCTGAGCACGATAGGCAGTCGCGGCGCCGTCGTCAAGCCGAAGAACTCTTGTGTGCTCCCCCGTGGTCGATTATCTTCGAGGCCCACGAACAAAAGTATGATGCACGACTTGTCGAAGCGGTTGCGCGGCGGCGATTTCCGCCAGGCGGTCGCGGCAGTGGCGGCGCTGCGGCACCTGGACCCCGCGTCCGGCGCACGCCTCGTCCCCCCGTTGAACACCGGGGACGAGCAGCGCGCATTCCAGCTTCTCATCGCGCGACTGGTGGCCGAAGGCGGCGTGCACGCCCTGGCGGCGCGGTGGCGCGACTTGCCGTCCCCGCGATGGCGCGAAATGCTGCTGAGCGAGATCGGCCAGGCGTTTCACCTGTGGGTCGACGAAGGCACGATCGAGCTGCTGCTCGCCGCTCTTGACGATCCGGACGTCCAAGTCGCGCGACGGGCCGTGGGCCCGCTCATCGGCTGCCTTCGCGAGTGGCCCGGCAAGGAGCGCAAGAAAACCGCGAAGACCCTTCGCGGCAAGGCAGCGCTCGAGGCGTGGGACCAGGCTGCCGCCTGGATGACGCCCGCGCGCCGTGCTCGGATCGCCCAGGCCGTGACCGCCGCGCTCGATCGCTGCGCCGACAATCCGAAGGCGCTGACCTGGCCGGACGACTACATCGAGCTCCTCGGCCACAGCGCGACCCGCACCGACCAGCGCGCCATCGCACGGCTGGAGGGGTTTCGCAAGATGGCGGGCGAGACGCGCCGCTCCGAAGTCGAGGCGCTCGATCCCGAAAACTTGCCGTGGCCCACGTCGATGCTCGCCGAAAAGAAGGGCCTCGCGCCCGGTACGCCGTTCGTTCGCATCTGGTCCAAACCCACAGGTCTCCTCGACCTCAAGAGGCTAGAGGAAGCCATCGAGCGCATTCGACGCCGCGAGAGTTGACCTGCCTTGGAAGGAAGGAGCCCGATGAAGAAGCTTGATCGCTACGAGCAGGGGCTTCTCAGGGCGTATGAGAAAGGCATGTTGGTCTCTGTGCGCCCGACGAAGGCGCAACTTCGCGCACTCGGCGACGCGGCGCGGGCGACCTTCATCAAGAATCGGCGAGTGAATATCCGTCTTTCTGCGGCCGACCTGATGGACATTCAAGCGCGAGCGTATGAAGAGGGGGCGTCCTGCACAAGTACGTGTCGGGACGATTGCGTGAAGCCCGGTCACGTCTAACCACGCGCTCAACACGGACGCGCGCAAGAACCGCGCGCGCCGGTTAGCGCGAACGTTGGGCTGAGGCGAACGGCTTCCGTGCTACGCGGCGTGTTTCCGCAAGTATTCGAGACTGCCCGGTAGATCTCGAATCATCCGCAGCAGCACGTCCATGACCGCCGTTTGCACGTTCCGGCCGGCCTCCCATCGGGAGA
>JACQOE010000016.1 GCA_016202695.1 Pseudomonadota bacterium
CCGCGAAGGTGGGAGGCCGAGCCATAGCCGCTTGCCGTGCCGAGCGCGTCGGCGAAGCCGACGCTGGCTCGGTCGCCCAGCGCCCCGAAAGGGGCGCGGCGCCCACGGCAAGGGGTGAGGGGGAGGTTGATTCGATCTCATGGAATGCCTGCTCTGGACGCGAGCGACGCTCGCCCCGGTGCTCAGTGCCGCTTGCGGGCCCGCGGCCGGCGGGCCGCCGCCGGCTTCGAGGGCGCCTTCGCCTCGCTCGGCTCGGCGGCGACGTCGCGGATCTCCTCGGCCGGCACCCCGCCGGCGAAGGCGAGCACGCCGGCCAGGCGCACCCCTTGCGCGCGCCCGCGCTCCTCGTCGGTGAAGCGCATGCCCTCGCCCTGCACCCCGGCCCGCTCCAGCTCGAGCGCCCATTTGAGCAGGTTGGTGCGGAGCGCGTCGAGGATGCGGACGACGGCGCTCCGCGTGAAGTGGAGCTGGATGTCGAGGTCGGCCCGCACCGCCTGGCGGATCGCCGCCTCCTGGGCGCCCGGATAGCGCACGCCCAGCGCCCCGTCCTCGTGGCGGCGCCCGAGGTGGGCGATCAGCGCCTCGAGCTCGGGCGCGGCGTTGTTGAGCGGCAGCTTGGAGAGCCGCTCGCCGGCCGCGGCGTCGTTGAATACGATCGCCTTCCAGGCGCCGGTCGGGCCGGCGCGCCCCTTCACCTGCCCGGCGACCAGCCGATAGGCGGGAAGCTCGCGCCCGGGCACGCTCGCCGGATAGCCGTTCAGCTCGCGCTCCAGCCAGAGCGCCGCATCCGCGACCCCGAGCTTGACCGCCGCCGCGTAAGCCAAGCGCAAAAGGTCCGCGATCCCCTTCTCGCGGCTGAGCGCGGCATGCTGCAACTCGACGACCAGGGCGTCCATCCCCTCACTCCCACGGCCGGTATGGCCGAACGCAAGTCTACACCAAGAGTTGCGCGATGCGAGCCCCCGGGCTTGCCAAGCCGGCCCCGCGTGCACACCTTCCGGGCAGGTGCCGCCGCGGGCGCCGGGGCCGGTTAACAGCCCCCTCGCCGGGGGTCTATACTCCCCGCGCGCCCACCGCGACGACCCCCATAACCCCATTCGCACGGAGGACTCCCATGAAGCTCAAGGACCCGAGCCTTTTGCGCCAGAAGTGCTACCTCGCCGGCGAGTGGGCGGACGCGGACTCCGGCAAGACCATCAAGGTGACCAACCCGGCGACCGGCGAGGCCATCGGCACCGTCCCCGACATGGGCGCCGAGGAGACCCGCCGCGCGATCGAGGCCGCCAACGCCGCCTTCCCCGGCTGGCGGGCGAAGACCGCCAAGGAGCGGTCCGCGATCCTGCGCAGGTGGAACGACCTCATGTACCAGAACCAGGAGGATCTCGCAGTCATCATGACCGCCGAGCAGGGCAAGCCCCTGGCCGAGGCGCGCGGCGAGATCGGTTACGCCGCCTCGTTCATCGAGTGGTTCGCCGAGGAGGGCAAGCGGGTCTACGGCGACACCATCCCGCAGCCCAACAACGCCTGGCGGATCGTGGTCATCAAGGAGCCGATCGGGGTGACGGCGGCGATCACGCCCTGGAACTTCCCCTCCGCCATGATCACCCGCAAGGCGGGCCCGGCGCTGGCCGCCGGCTGCCCGATGGTGGTCAAGCCCGCCTCCTACACTCCCTACTCGGCCCTGGCGATGGCCGAGCTCGCCCATCGCGCCGGGGTGCCGAAGGGCGTGCTCAGCGTCGTCACCGGCTCGTCCAAGGCGATCGGCGGCGAGATGACCTCGAACCCGATCGTGCGCAAGCTCAGCTTCACCGGCTCGACCGCGGTCGGCAAGCTGCTGATGGAGCAGTGCGCGGGGACGGTGAAGAAGATGTCGCTCGAGCTCGGCGGCAACGCCCCCTTCATCGTCTTCGACGACGCCATCGTCGAGGACGCGATCGCCGGCGCGATCGCCTCCAAGTACCGCAACACCGGCCAGACCTGCGTCTGCGCCAACCGCTTCCTGGTCCAGGACGGCGTCTACGACGCCTTCGCCGGCAAGCTTGCCGAGGCGGTGGCCAAGCTCAAGGTCGGCGACGGCCTCAAGGGCGAGACTCACCAGGGGCCGCTGATCGACATGGCCGCGGTGACGAAGGTGGAGGAGCACATCGCCGACGCGGTGGCGAAGGGGGCGCGGGTGATGGCCGGCGGGCACCGGCACGCGCTCGGGCGCACCTTCTTCGAGCCCACCATCCTCGCCGACGTGACCCCGAGGATGCTGATCGCCCGCGAGGAGACCTTCGGCCCGGTCGCGCCCCTCTTCCGCTTCCGCACCGACGACGAGGCGATCCGCATGGCCAACGACACCGAGTTCGGCCTCGCCGCCTACTTCTACTCGCGCGACGTGGGCCGCATCTGGCGCGCCGCCGAGCGGCTCGAGTACGGCATCGTCGGGGTCAACACCGGCATCATCTCGACCGAGGTCGCGCCCTTCGGCGGGGTGAAGGAATCGGGCATCGGCCGCGAGGGCTCGAAGTACGGCATCGAGGAGTTCCTCGAGGTCAAGTACGTCTGCATGGGCGGCATCGACCGCTAGCCGGAGAGGGCCGGGAGGCCGGGGCGTGCCCGGCTACGACCTCGACCTCTTCGTCATCGGCGCGGGCTCGGGCGGCATCGCCTGCGCCCGCCGCGCCGCCTCCTACGGCGCCCGGGTGGCGGTGGCCGAGGAGGGGCGGATCGGCGGCACCTGCGTCAACCGCGGCTGCGTGCCGAAGAAGCTGCTCGTCTACGCCGCCCAGTTCCGCGACGCCTTCGAGGACGCCGCCGGCTTCGGCTGGCGCCCGGCCCTCCCTGCCTTCGAGTGGGCCGACCTCGTCGCCAACAAGGACCGCGAGATCGACCGCCTCAACGGCATCTACCGCGACATGCTGGCGAAGGCGGGCGTCGAGTACCTGGCGGCGCGGGCGACGCTGGTCGACGGCCACACCGTCGGGCTGGGGAACGAGCGCCGCACCGCCCGGCACGTGCTGATCGCGACCGGCGGGCGCCCCTGGCGGCCCGACGGGCCGGGGGTGGCGGCGACGCTGGTCTCCGACGATGCGCTCGCGCTCGACGAGTTCCCCCGACGGCTGCTGGTGGTGGGGGGCGGCTACATCGCGGTCGAGTTCGCCGGCATCTTCGCCGGCCTCGGCGCCGAGGTCGCCCTGGTGGTCCGGGGCGAGGCGCCCCTCACCGGCTTCGACCACGACATCCGCGCCGCCTTGGCCGAGGAGATGGCGAAGCGCGGGATCGCCATCCACGTCCGCACCAGCACCCGGCGGGTGAACCTCGACGGGCGCAGCTTCGCGGTCGAGACGGCCGACGGGCGGAGCCTCGCCGCCGATCAGGTGCTCTTCGCCACCGGCCGGGTGCCGAACACGCGCGGCCTCGGCCTCGAGGAGGCGGGCGTGAGCCTCGCCGGCAACGGCGCGGTGGCGGTGGACGACGGCTGGCGCACCTCGCTTCCCAGCGTGTTCGCGATCGGCGACTGCACCGACCGGCGGAACCTCACCCCGGTCGCCATCGCCGAGGGCCGCGCGCTGGCCGAGACCCTGTTCAACGCCAACCCGACCCGCGTCGACTACGACCTCGTTCCCACCGCCGTCTTCAGCCAGCCGCCGATCGCCACCGTCGGGCTCACCGAGGCCAGGGCGCGCGAGCGGCTGGGCGAGGTCGACGTCTACATGAGCCGCTTCCGGCCGATGAAGCACGCGCTCTCGGGCCGCGACGAGCGCACCCTGATGAAGCTGGTGGTGGAGCGCGCCGGCGGGCGGGTGGTCGGCTGCCACATGCTGGGGGCGGACGCGCCCGAGATCGTCCAGGGCCTGGCGGTGGCGCTCACCGCCGGGGCGACGAAGCGCGACTTCGACGCCACCGTCGGCATCCATCCCACCGCCGCCGAGGAGTTCGTGCTGATGCGCGAGCCGGTGCGCCCCGCCGCCGGGGCGCCGGAGGCCGAGGCCGCCCGGTAGCGCATTGATTCGGACGGAAGGTGCGGGGGCATGCCGATTCCGTCATGCCCGCGAAAGCGGGCATCCAGGACCGTGCCGCCGGCTTTTCCGCGGCCCCTGGACCCCCGCTTGCGCGGGGGTGACGCAAACGGAGTGGACCGATCCGTGACCTGGTTGTTTGCGTTGGTGCGCGAGCGGGGCGCCGGCGCTGGACCGGCGCGGGGCCCGTGGCGAGGCTTGCGAATCGGCGCGGATGGCCTTACACCCTTGGTTTTCCGGCGATTGCTGCGAGACTCTCGATGGCTGAGAAGTGGACCCCCGACGGCTGGCGCACCAAGCCCATCCGCCAGCAGCCGGACTATCCCGATCCCTCGGCTCTGGCCGCGGCCGAGCGACGCTTGAAGCGGCTGCCGCCGCTGGTCTTCGCCGGCGAGGCGCGGAGCCTCAAGGCGGCGCTCGCCCGGGTGGCCGAGGGCAACGCCTTCCTCCTCCAGGCCGGCGACTGCGCGGAAGCCTTCTCCAACCTCACCGCCAATACCATCCGCGACAGCTTCCGGGTGATCCTGCAGATGGCGGCGGTGCTCACCTTCGGCGCCGCCTCGCCGGTGGTGAAGGTGGGGCGGCTGGCGGGCCAGTACGCCAAGCCCCGCTCGGCCCCGACCGAGACGGTCGACGGGGTGACGCTGCCGAGCTACCGCGGCGACTCGGTCAACGCCATCGAGTTCACCCCCGAGGCCCGCGCCGCCGACCCCCGGCGCCTGATCGAGGCCTACCACAGCTCGGCGGCGACCCTGAACCTGCTCCGCGCCTTCGCCCAGGGCGGCTACGCCGACCTCCACCAGGTGCACCGCTGGAACCTCGGCTTCGTCGCCGATTCGCCCCAGGGCCACCGTTACCAGGACCTCGCCGACCGGCTCACCGAGGCGCTCGACTTCATGGCCGCCTGCGGCATCACCTCGGAGACGACGCCCCAGATCCGCGAGACCGACCTCTACACCTCGCACGAGGCGCTGCTGCTCACCTACGAGCAGGCGCTCACCCGCGTCGACTCGACCTCGGGCGACTGGTACGACTGCTCGGCCCACCTGCTCTGGATCGGCGACCGCACCCGCCAGGCCGACGGCGCCCACGTCGAGTTCCTGCGCGGGGTGGCGAACCCGCTCGGCATCAAGGCCGGCCCCGGCTCGGACGCGGACGAGTTCCTGAGGATCCTCGAGCTCCTCAACCCCAAGAATCAGGCCGGGCGCGTCACCGTCATCCAGCGCATGGGGGTGAAGAAGATCGGCCATCTGCTCCCGCCCCTGATCCGGGCGGCCAAGCGCGCGGGAGCGACGGTGCTGTGGTGCTGCGATCCCATGCACGGCAACACGATCAAGAGCAGCACGGGGTTCAAGACCCGCTCGTTCGATGACATCCTCGGCGAGGTGCAGGCGTTCTTCGACATCTGCGAGGCCGAGGGGGTCTATCCCGGCGGCGTGCACGTCGAGCTCACCGGCGAGGACGTGACCGAATGCACGGGCGGCGCCCAGGCCATCACCGAGGCGCGGCTCGGGGATCGCTACGACACCTACTGCGACCCGCGGCTCAACGCCCAGCAGGCGCTCGAACTCGCCTTCCTCTTGGCCGAGATCCTCAAGAGGAGGCGTCATCGGGATCCGGCCCGGCTTGCCGCCGTCGCGTCGTGAGGGGGGCCGGGGGCGGCGCGCGGCCGGGTTCCTGCGAGCGGCCCCGGGCGCCGACGAGAGGGATTGCGCCATGAGGGCGAAGATCGCTCCCGGCGAGAGCGAGGTGTCGCGCCTGACCGACAGCTATTTCGTGCGCACGCAGCGGATCGTCGAGCGCTTCGGCGACAAGCGGGTCACCTACGCGGTGTTCCTTCGCCGGCCGGTGCTCTCGGCCCCGCGCCTGATGGTCGAGTGGTTGCAGGAGGTGGCCAAGGCGCGCGGTACGGCCTTCGACATCGACGTCAACTTCGCCGAGGGCGAGTGGGTGGGTGCGGGCGAGCCGCTCGTCTACCTCTCGGGCTCGCTCGCCCGGCTGGTGGATCTCGAGACCCTCTACCTGCAGAAGCTCGGCGCCGCCTGCGTCGCCGCCTACAACGCCTACACCATGTGCATCGACCTCCCCAACACCGCCTTCCTGGCCATGGACGCGCGCCACGACGCCGGCGCCGAGATGGCCGACGCCATGGCCTACGCGGCGGCGGTGGGCTCGGCGGCGGCGCGCCGCGCGGTCGGCGCCAAGGGCTTCGTCGGCAACGCCACCGACGCCACCGCCCACCACTTCGGCAACGAGCGGGGCCGCGGCACCATGCCGCACGCGCTCATCGGCTATGCCGGCTCGACGGTGCGGGCGGCCGAGATGTTCCATGCGACCTTCCCCGACGACGACCTCGTGGCCCTGGTCGACTATTACGGCCGCGAGGTCAGCGACAGCCTCGCCGTCTGCCGCCGCTTCCCCGAGCTGGCCGCCGCCGGGCGGCTGGCGGTGCGGATCGACACCCACGGCGCGCGCTACGTCGAGGGGCTCGACCCCGCCTCCTCCTACGCCGTGCTCGACCGCCACGTCCCGCACGCGATCCGCCGCTACCGCACCGAGTCCGAGCGGCGCTACCTGGTCGGCACCGGGGTCTCGGCCGCCGCCATCTGGCACCTGCGCGAAGGGCTCGACCGCGCCGGCTTCGCCAAGGTGCGGATCGTCGCCAGCTCCGGCTTCAACGTCGAGAAGTGCCGGATGATGGCCGAGGCCAAGGCCCCGGTCGACGTGATCGGCACCGGCTCGTTCCTGCCCGAGCGCTGGCCCGAGACCTACGCCACCGCCGATATCGTCAGCTACGACGGGGTGGAGAGCGTCAAGGTGGGGCGCGAGTTCCTGCTCCGCTCGCACCGGCGGGGTGCGGTCGCGGGCGGCGGCCGCAACCCAGGGCCCGGGCTCGCGCCCGAGGCCGACATCCACGGCTGAATCCGCGCCGCGCCCCGGCCCGGCCGCGCCCCGCCCCATGACCGACCGCCTCTCGCTCGCGATCGCCCAGCTCAATCCGACCGTCGGCGACGTCGCCGGCAACGCCGAGGCGATCCGCCACGCGCGTGCCGAGGCCGCCGGCGCCGGCGCCGAGGTGGTGGTGACGACCGAGCTGGTCGTCTCCGGCTACCCACCCGAGGACCTGGTGCTGAAGCCCGCCTTCCAGGCGCGCATCGCCGAGGCGGTCGAGCGCCTCGCCGGCGACACCGCCGACGGCGGGCCGGCGCTGGTGCTGGGGGCGCCCTGGCGGGTGGAGGGGCGGCTCTACAACGCCGCCCTGGCCCTCGACGGCGGCCGCATCGCCGCCGTCCGCCTCAAGCACGACCTCCCCAACTACGGGGTGTTCGACGAGAAGCGCGTCTTCGCCGCCGGGCCCGTGCCGGGGCCGGTGAGCCTGCGCGGGGTGCGCCTCGGCATCCTCATCTGCGAGGACATGTGGACGCCCGAGGTCCCCGAGTGCCTGGCCGAATCGGGGGCCGAGATCCTGATCTCGATCAACGGCTCGCCCTTCGAGGTGGATAAGGAGGACGTGCGCCTCAACCTCGCGGTGGCGCGGGTGACCGAGACCGGGCTGCCGCTCCTCTACGCCAACCAGGTCGGCGGCCAGGACGAGCTGGTCTTCGACGGCGCCTCCTTCGCCCTCGCCGCCGACCGCTCGCTCGTCCTCAGGATGCCGGCCTTCGAGCCCGGGCTCTCGGTGCTGGAGTGGCGCCGCGAGGGCGGCGCCTGGCGCCCGCGCGGGGGCGCCGTCGCCCCCGCCTGCGGGGCCGACGAGGCGATCTACCGGGCGATGGTGGTGGGGCTTCGCGACTACGTGGACAAGAACCGCTTCCCGGGCGTGCTGCTGGGGCTCTCGGGCGGAATCGACAGCGCGCTCAGCGCCGTGGTCGCGGTCGATGCGCTGGGCACGAAGCGCGTGCGGGCGGTGATGATGCCGTCCCCCTACACCTCGGCCGAGAGCCTCGAGGACGCGGCCGAGGTCGCCCGCCGGCTCGCCATCCGCATCGACACCGTCGGCATCGAGCCGGCGATGCGGGCCTTCGCCGGCATGCTGGCCGGCGTCTTCGCCGGGCGCCAGGCCGACGCCACCGAGGAGAACATCCAGGCCCGCGCGCGCGCCATCGTGCTGATGGCGCTCTCCAACAAGTTCGGCGACATGCTGCTCACCACCGGCAACAAGTCGGAGATGTCGGTCGGCTACGCCACCCTCTACGGCGACATGTGCGGCGGCTTCTCGGTGCTGAAGGACGTCTACAAGACCGCGGTCTATCGCTTGGCCCGCTTCCGCAACGCCGAGCGGCGCGAGGGCTGGCTCGGGCCGGCGGGGGCGCTCATCCCCGAGCGGGTGTTCGCGAAGGCGCCCTCGGCCGAGCTGAAGCCGAACCAGACCGACCAGGACTCGCTTCCCCCCTACGCGGTGCTGGACGACATCCTCGAATGCCTGATCGAGGGCGAGATGTCGGTTCCCGACATCGTCGCCCGCGGCCACGATCCGGCGACCGTGCGCCGCGTGTGGACGATGCTCGACCGCGCCGAGTACAAGCGCCGGCAGGCGCCGCCGGGGGTCAAGATCACGCGCCGCGCCTTCGGCCGCGAGCGGCGCTATCCCATCACCAACCGCTTCACGGAGCAGGCGGAGCGCCGATGACCGTGCGCGTGCGCTTCGCGCCGAGCCCGACGGGCTTCCTGCACGTCGGCAACGCGCGGATCGCGCTCGTCAACTGGCTCTTCGCCCGCGCCGGGCGCGGCCGGTTCATCCTGAGAATCGACGACACCGACACCGAGCGCTCGACCGCGGCCTACGCCAGGGCCATCGAGGAGGACCTCGCCTGGCTCGGCCTCGACTGGGACGAGTTCGCCCGCCAGTCGGACCGCATGGCGCGCTACGCCGCCGCCTTCGAGCGCCTCGCCGCGGCGGGCGCGATCTACCCGGCCTACGAGACGCCCGCGGAGCTGGAGGCGAAGCGGACGGCGCAGCTCGCCCGCGGCCGGCCGCCCGTCTACGACCGGGCCGCGCTCGCCCTGACCGAGGCGGCGCGCGCCCGGCTCGAGGCCGAGGGCCGGCGCCCCCACTGGCGCTTCCGCCTCCCCGCGGGCCCGGTGGCGTGGGACGATCTGGTGCACGGAGGCGTGCGGATCGACGCCGCCACGCTCAGCGACCCGGTCGTCTTCCGCGCCGACCGACGGCCGCTCTACCTGCTGACCTCGGCGGTGGACGACGCCGAGCTGGAGGTGAGCCACGTGATCCGGGGCGAGGACCATCTCACCAACACCGCCGTCCAGATCCGCCTCCTCGCCGCGCTGGGGGCCGAGCCGGAGCGGCTTCGCTTCGCCCATCTGCCGCTCCTGATCGACGCCGGCGGCGCCGGCCTCTCCAAGCGGCTCGGCTCGCTCGCGCTCCGTCGCCTGCGCGAGGAGGGGATCGAGCCGATGGCGATCGCGAGCCTGCTTGCCCGGCTCGGGAGTTCCGATCCGGTGGAGCCCAAGGCGCGGCTCGCCGATCTCGTCGCCGGGTTCGACCTCGCCCGCTTCTCGCGCGCCGCGCCCCGGTTCGACGCCGCCGAGCTCCGCGCGCTCAACGCCCGGCTCCTGCACGCGCTTCCCTTCGAGGAGGCTCGCCCCCGGCTGGCGGCGCTCGGGCTCGCGGGCGCGGATGCGGCCTTCTGGGAGGCGGTGCGCGGCAACCTCGCCACGCTCGCCGAGGCGAAGCCCTGGTGGCGGGTCTGCACCGGCGAGATCGAGCCGGTGATCGAGGACGCCGCCTTCGCCGGCACCGCCGCCGAGCTGCTGCCGCCCGAGCCGTGGGATCAGGGCACCTTCGCCGCCTGGTCGGCGGCGCTCGGCGCCGCCACCGGGCGCCGCGGCCGCGCGCTCTATCGGCCCCTCCGCCTCGCCCTCACCGGCGCCGAGCGTGGACCGGAACTCAAGGATTTGCTACCCCTTCTCGGCCGGGCCCGCGCCCGCGCCCGGCTTAAGGGCCTAAGGGCCTGACGGAACAAGAGAAATCGAGAAACGAGGAGCGGTCGTCTTGGGCCTCGCGCTCTACAACACCCTCAGCCGCCGCAAGGAGCCCTTCCAGCCCCTCGATCCGGGCCACGTGCGGATGTACGTCTGCGGCCCCACGGTCTACGACTTCGCCCACATCGGCAATGCCCGCCCGGTGGTGGTGTTCGACGTGCTCTACCGGCTCCTGCGGCGCCTCTATCCGCGCGTCACCTACGTCCGCAACATCACCGACGTCGACGACAAGATCAACGCCGCCGCGCGCGAGTCGGGCGAGCCGATCGGCGCCATCACCGAGCGCACCACCCGCGCCTTCCACGACGACATGGCCGCGCTCGGCGCCCTTCCCCCGGACGCGGAGCCGCGCGCGACCGAGCACGTCCCCCAGATGATCGCCATGATCGCGGCCCTGATCGCCAAGGGCCATGCCTACCTCGCCGACGGGCACGTGCTCTTCGCCGTCGCCTCGTACCCCGACTACGGCCGACTCTCGGGGCGGAGCCGCGACGAGATGATCGCCGGCGCCCGGGTCGAGGTCGCCCCCTACAAGCGCGACCCGGCCGACTTCGTGCTGTGGAAGCCCTCCACCCCCGACCTCCCCGGCTGGGACAGCCCCTGGGGGCGCGGCCGGCCGGGCTGGCACATCGAGTGCTCGGCGATGGCGGCGCACTATCTCGGCGAGACCTTCGACATCCACGCCGGCGGGCTGGACCTCGTCTTCCCCCACCACGAGAACGAGATCGCGCAGAGCACCTGCGCCCACGACGGCAAGCCGTTCGCGCGCACCTGGCTGCACAACGGCTACCTCATGGTCGAGGGCGAGAAGATGTCGAAGTCGCTCGGCAACTTCTTCACCGTGCGCGAGCTGCTGGACCGCTATCGGAACAGGAGGATGGGAGGCGAGGTCATCAGGTTTACGCTCTTGAGCGCGCACTACCGCCAGCCCCTTGACTGGACCGAGGAACGGGTCGGCCTGGCTCGGGCGCGACTGAACCGCTACTACAACGTCCTTTGGCAATTCCGCGAGGAACCCCGGATCGAGGGAATCGAACCGCCAAGCGCGTTCATGGCCGCGCTCGAAGACGATCTCAATACCCCCCAGGCCATTGCGGTGCTGGACGAGATGGCGGGAGGATTTCACCGTCTTCCGGACTCCGAGTCCAGGTCGCGGCTGAAATCGGAGTTCCTGGAGTGCGGCAAGCTGTTCGGAATTTTGCAATTCGATCCAGACGACTGGAGAAAACAACACCGGGAAGAGGGCGCCCGTGCCTTCGAGCCCGGAATGACCCAGGAGCAGGCCGTCGAGCGAATTCGGCAAGCGCTCGAAAGGCAGGAACAGGAAGACGAACAAGTCATCCAAAGACGGGAACAAGAAGAGAAAGCCGAGATCGAGCGGCTGATCGAGGCGCGCGCGGCGGCGCGCAAGCGCCGCGACTTCGCCGCGGCCGACCGCATCCGCGCCGACCTCGCCGCGAAGGGGGTGGTGCTCGAGGACGGCCCCGCCGGCACCACCTGGAGACGGGCGTGAGGCCATGACCGGGGATCGCGTTTTCCTCTACGACTGCACGCTCCGCGACGGCGCCCAGATGCAGGGCGTCGACTTCACCGCGGTGGACAAGGCGATCCTCGCCCACGAGCTGGACCGCCTGGGGGTCGACTACGTCGAGGGCGGCTGGCCGGGCGCGAACCCCACCGACGACGCCTTCTTCAAGGACCTGCCGCGGCTCAAGCGCGCCCGCATCGCCGCCTTCGGCATGACCCGGCGCCCGGGCCGCAGCGCCGCCAACGACCCCGGGCTCCGCGCCGTGGTGGGAACGGGGGCCGAGGCCGTCTGCCTGGTCGGCAAGACCTGGGACTTCCACGTCGCGGTGGCGCTGGGCGTGAGCCTGGAGGAGAACCTCGCCATGATCGCCGACAGCGTCGCCTTCGCCGGCGGGGGCGGGCGCGAGGCGCTGTTCGACGCCGAGCATTTCTTCGACGGCTTCAAGGCCAACCGCGACTTCGCCCTCGCCTGCCTGAGAAGGGCCGCCGAGGCGGGGGCGCGCTGGATCGTGCTCTGCGACACCAACGGCGGCACGCTCCCCCACGAGGTGGCGGCGATCGTCGCCGAGGCGGCGGGCGCGCTGCCCGGGGCCGGCCTCGGCATCCACTGCCACAACGACACCGAGACCGGGGTGGCGAGCACGCTCGCCGCGGTCGTCGCCGGCGCGCGCATGGTGCAGGGCACGATCAACGGGGTCGGCGAGCGCTGCGGCAACGCCAACCTGATCTCGATCATCCCCAACCTGATGCTCAAGATGGGGCTTTCGACCGGGCTCTCGGCCGGCGACCTCACCCAACTCACCCACGTCTCGCGGGTGCTCGACGAGCGGCTCAACCGCGCCCCCGTGCGCGCTGCCGCGTTCGTCGGCGAGGCGGCCTTCACCCACAAGGGCGGACTGCACGTCTCGGCGGTGGAGAAGGACCCGCGCACCTACGAGCACATCCGCCCCGACCTGGTGGGCAACCGCCGCCGCATCGTGGTTTCCGACCAGGCCGGGCGCTCGAACGTGCTCGCCCGGCTGCGCGAGATCGGCATCGACGTCGAGGCCGACGACCCCAAGATCAGGTCGCTCCTGGAGACGGTGAAGGCGCGCGAGTTCGACGGCTACGCTTACGACGGCGCCGAGGCGAGCTTCGAGCTGCTCGCCCGCCAGGCGGTGGCCGAGGTGCCCGAGTACTTCCGGCTCCACAGCTTCCGGGTCATCGACGAGCGACGCTGGAACGCGCGCGGCGAGTTGGTCACCCTCTCCGAGGCGACGGTGAAGCTCGAGGTGCGCGGCCAGCGCTTCATGTCGGTCGCCGAGGGCAACGGCCCCGTCAACGCCCTCGACGAGGCCCTGCGCAAGGTCCTCATCCCGGTCTACCCCGAGCTCGCCGACATGCAGCTCGTCGACTACAAGGTGCGTATCCTCACCCCCAACGAGGGGACCAAGGCGGTGACCCGGGTGATGATCGAGAGCGCCGACCGCGACGGCGAGACCTGGTCCACGGTCGGGGTCTCGACCAACGTCATCGACGCCTCCTACAAGGCGCTCAACGACGCCATCACCTACGGCCTCTACCGCCGGGGGGCCGCGCCCTGATGGCCTCGATCCGCCGCGGGCGCGGCGCGGCGCGGGAGGCGGGCGCGCGCGACGGCGGCGGCCCGGTGGTCGTGCTGGTGCGCCCGCAGCTCGGCGAGAACATCGGCGCCGCCGCCCGCGCCATGCTCAACTGCGGCCTCACCCGCCTTCGCCTCGTCGCCCCGCGCGACGACTGGCCCAACCGATACGCCGCGGCGGCGGCCTCGGGGGCGGACGCGGTGATCGAGGGGGCGGAGGTGTTCGCCACCGCCGCCGAGGCGGTGGCCGACCTCGCCCGCCTGTTCGCCGCCACCGCCCGGCCCCGCGACCTGGCGGTGCCGGTGGTCGATGCCGGCGAGGCCGCCCGGCGGCTCCGCGCGGCCGCCGCCGCGGGCGAGGCGGCGGGCGTGCTCTTCGGCCCCGAGCGCTCGGGCCTCGCCAACGACGAGGTGGCGCTCGCCGACGCCATCCTCGCCTTCCCCGTCAACCCCGCCTTCCCCTCGCTCAACCTCGCCCACGCGGTCCTCGTCCTCGCCTACGAGTGGCGCCTCGCCGGGCCGGCGGAAGCGGCCCCGCCGCGGCCCCCGCGCCCGGGCGAGGAGGCGGCGAGCAGGGCCGAGCTCCTCAACCTCTTCGATCACCTGGAGGGCGAGCTGGACGCGGCCGGCTTCCTTCACCCCCCCGAGAAGCGCCCGGCCATGGTCCGCAACCTCCGGGCGATGTTCCAGCGGGCCGGGCTCTCCGCCCAGGAGGTGCGCACGCTGCACGGCGTCGTCACCGCGCTCGCCGGCCGGCCGCGCCGGCGCGGTTGACAGGGCCGGCGCGCGCCCTATACTCCGCCGCCGCTTCCGGGAACGCGGGCGCGTTCGCGCCCCGCCCGTGCCCGCGATGGGGCCGGGCCTACCGGGACAACAAGCACAACAACGGATGGACGCGGGATGACCAAGCGCGCAAGCTCGAAGTACAAGATCGACCGCCGCCTCGGGGTGAACCTGTGGGGGCGGCCGAAGAGCCCCATCAACCGCCGCGAGTACGGTCCCGGCCAGCACGGCCAGCGCCGGCGCAAGCCCACCGACTACGGCATGCAGCTGATGGCCAAGCAGCGGCTCAAGGGCTACTACGGCAACCTCACCGAGCGGCAGTTCCGCCGCCTCTACGACGAGGCGAGGCGGCGGCGGGGCGACACCGGCGAGCGGCTGATCGAGCTCCTCGAGCGGCGCCTCGACGCGGTCGTCTACCGGATGAAGTTCGTGCCCACCGTGTTCGCCGCCCGCCAGGTGGTCAACCACGGCCACGTCCTGGTCAACGGCAAGCGCGTCACCATCCCCTCCTACCAGGTGCGCGACGGCGACGAGGTCGCGGTCAAGGAGAAGTCGCGCGGGCTGCCGCTGGTGATGGAGGCGGCGCAGTCGCCCGAGCGCGACGTGCCGGACTACCTGAGCGTGGATCCGGCCAAGATGACGGGCAAGTTCGTGCGCGCCCCCAAGCTGGCCGAGGTGCCCTACCCGGTGCAGATGGAGCCCAACCTCGTCACCGAGTTCTACTCGCGCTGAGGCCGCCCGGCTGCCCGCCGCCGCGGCGCCGGGGGAGGCCGTCGTGCCGCTGCACATCCTCAAGATGTGCGTCGGCGTGGACAGCGTCGAGGATCTCGCCGAGCGCCAGGCGCGGAGGCTGGCGGACGCGCGCCGGGCCGGGCGCAAGGCCGAGCTCCGGCACCTCACCCGAAGCGTCCCCCGCCGCGCCGAGCAGATCGTCGGCACCGGCTCGATCTACTGGATCATCAAGGGCTTCGTGCGCTGCCGCCAGGGGATCGTGCGGATCGACCGGATCGACGACCCCGAGAGCACCAAGCGCTGCGCCTTCGTGCTCCATCGGCGCCTGGTGCGCACCTTCCCCCAGCCGCGCAAGCCGCATCAGGGCTGGCGCTACCTCGAGGCCGAGGACGCGCCGCCCGATCTCGACTCGGGCGTCGCCGGCGCGTCCGAGCTTCCCCCCGACATGGCCGCCGAGCTTAGGGCGCTGGGGCTCATTTGAGGCGGGGCCGTGGGCGCGGGGCCGGGGC
>JACQOE010000001.1 GCA_016202695.1 Pseudomonadota bacterium
ATCCTCCACCACACCGACATGGGCGGGAGGGTGCCGGGCGGCAACGCCACCGACTCGACCGAGATCTTCCAGGAGGGGCTGCGCATCCCGCCGACCAAGTTCTACGAGCGGGGCAAGCCCAACCCGACGATCTTCCGCCTGATCGAGCACAACGTGCGGGTGCCGGACAAGGTGCTGGGCGACGTGCGCGCCCAGATCGCCGCCCTCCACTACGGCGCGCGCGAGCTGGAGAAGCTCCTCGAGGAGCACGACGTCCACGAGTTCAAGGCCTACATGGCCGACCTCATCGACTACGCCGAGCGGCTGACCCGCAGGAGCATCGCCGCGCTCCCCGACGGCGAGGTCGAGTTCGTCGAGTGGAACGACGACAACGGGGTCGACGACGTGCCGGTCAAGTACGTCTGCAAGCTGACCAAGAAGGGCGACGAGCTGACGCTCGACTACACCGGCACCTCGCCCCAGACCACCGGCGCGCTCAACCCCAACTTCTGGTTCACCGCCTCCTGCGCCTACGCCGCGATCCGCACCGTGCTCGATCCCGACACCCCCAACAACGCCGGATTCTACAAGCCGATCAAATTCATCGCCCCCGAGGGCACCTTCATCAACCCGCGCTTCCCGGCGCCGGTGGGGGCGCGCGGCCAGGCCGGCTACCGCTGCCGGTCGGTGGTGATGGGGGCGCTGGCGCAGCTCGTTCCGGGGCGGCTGCCGGCCTGCCCCGGGGGCTCGGAGTTCGCCGTCGTCTATGCCGGCTACGACGAGAACCGCAAGCCCTTCCTGCTGCTCGAGTTCCACAACATGACCGGCCACGGCGGCGGACCCGACGTCGACGGCCAGGACGCCGGCCCCTTCGCGCTCGGCAACGTCGCCAACGTCCCGGTGGAGGTGATCGAGGCCGAGAACCCGGTGCTGATGGAGGAGTACGCCTTCCTCCCCGACACCGGCGGGGCCGGGAAATACCGCGGCGCGCTGGGCATCGTCCGCCAGTACCGCCTGCTCGCGCGCGAGGCGACCGTGCAGCTTCGCTCCGACCGCCAGAAATTCCGCCCCTGGGGCCTTCTGGGCGGCAAGGGCGGGGCCTTCGGGCACTGCGTCTTCAACCCCGCCAAGGAGGCCCTGACCCTGCCCTCCAAGTTCGTCCGGACGATGAAGCGGGGCGACGTGCTGAGGGGGGAGATGCCGGGCTCGGGCGGCTACGGCGATCCCTTCGAGCGCGACCCCGCGGCCGTGCTCGAGGACGTGCTGGACGAGAAGATCACCCCCGGCCACGCGGCCGCGGAGTACGGGGTGGTGATCGATCCGCGAACCCTCGCCGTCGACAGGAAAGCGACCGAGCGCAAGCGGGCCGAGATGAGGCGCGGCGCCGCCTGAACCCGGCGCCGCGGCGCCCCCGACGGAAGGAGACAGACGATGTTCCGCTACCGGTACTACCAGAAGCTGGCGGCAGAGAAGGACGCCTTCTACGCCAAGGTCGCGGCCGTGGCGCGCAAGGTGGGCATGCGCGACGAATGGAAGGGGGACCTCGGCCTCACCGGCTCCAACTCCGCCCGCCCCGCCTACCTGCGCAAGGACATCATCGACCGCATCGTCGAGGGGGCGACCAGCAAGACCAACCTCGTGGTCTACCTGGAGAAGATCCGCGAGATGGTGAAGGAGGTCTACGGCGAGCGCTACGACGCCCTGCCGATCAGCACCTGCGAGGCGGCGGTGTGGGTTTCGCTCGACACCCTCGCCAGCCCGCCCTTCTCGGGCCGGGGCGACAACTACCGCTCCCGCTACCTCGCCCTCTACGAGTCCCACGCCGAGCACCACCTCAGCTACGGCCGCCCCTTCCCGCCCAAGTACAAGGACATCTTCGCCGACCGCACCAATACCGCCGGCGAGCTCGGCATAATCGGCCGCCGGCTCGCCAATCTCGACGTCCTGATCGTCAAGGCGGCGGGCGCCGACTACGACGTGCACGGGGTCCGCGGCATGGTCACGCCCCTCCTCACCCGGATCGACCCGCAGGCGACCAAGGCCCGGCTCAAGACCGCGATCGAGCGCCACATCGACACCGTCTCGGCGGTCGTCGGCCTCGGCTACGACACCGCCGGCTACGGCTACGGGGCCAAGGCCGACGGCAAGAACTCCGACCTCAAGAAGGCGATGGGCGACCTCGCCGAGGAGTACGACCTCCCCTACATCGTCGACAACGCCCGCGGCACGCCCTTCGTCGGCTACCACCCGGCCGACATCAACGCCCACGTGCTCACCTACAGCATGGACAAGGTCGCCGGCGCGATCACCAGCGGCCTGATCATCGGCCGCGAGGACTACATGGTGCCCCTGCGCCGGGCGATCGGCTTCTTCGCCGACCGCTTCGGGGGCGGCGTCAGCACCTACGGCAAGGGGGCGTTCATCGCCTTCGACATGGGGCGCGAGGCGCTGGTGAGCCAGTGCGCCGCCCTCGAGTGGATCCTGAAGAACCGGCGGACGATCGAGAAGGCGATCGACGACCTCTACGCCATCACCGTCGAGGAGTGCGCGCCGGTGATCGAGAAGTACGGCCGCGGGATCATGATCGAGAAGAGCTACAACGGCGGCGGCGTCGAGCTCAACTACACCCGCACCTGGGACGGCGGGCGCCTCGGCATCCCGATCTTCTGCATCGAGGACAAGGCCGCGAACCTGAACCTGCTCTCCAACGCCTTCGGCGCGATGGGCCTCCTGCCCCCGTCCTGCGACGAGGGCAACATCACCGTCACCCCCGGCCGCGGCATGCTCGATGCCGACGGCAACCTGATCCCCGAGCGCGCCCGCGTCGGCGTCCGCGCCATGAACGAGGTGCTGCTCCTGCTCGGCGACCTGGTGAAGGAGTGACGCCGCCGGCTGCGGCGGGCGGGTCGGGCGCGCCATGCCGAAACTGAGGATCGTCGGCGAGGCCGAGGTCCGCTCGCTGACGACGGTGGCGGACGCGCTCGCCATCGTCGAGGAGACCTACCGCGAGTTCGGGCGCACCGGATCGCAAGGGCTTTCCGATCCCCCCTCCCTCTTCGCCGGCTCGAAGCGCCCCGGCCACGCCGCCTTCAAGGTCAAGGGGGCGACGCTCGCCGGCGTCGGCGTGACCGGGCTCCGCCTGATCGCCGACGCGCCGCCCGGGGAGGGGGGCAGGACCTACGACTTCTGCTACGTCCTCGACGACCGCACCGGCGAGCCGCTGGGGCTGGTCGAGGAGACCTGGCTGCACGCGCTCCGCACCGCCCTCACCGGGGTGGTGGCGGCCAAGGCCCTGGCCCGGCCCGACTCGCGGATCGCCGCCGTGATCGGCGCCGGCAAGATCGCGGCCGAGCTGTTCCCCGCCCTCACCCAGACCTTCCGGCTCGCCGAGGTGCGCGTCGCCGCGCGCCGGCGCGAGAGCGCCCGCGCCTTCGCCCTTGGCCACGGGGCGGCGACCGGGGTTCCCTTCCGGGCGGCGGCCGACGCCGCCGAGGCGATCGCCGGCGCCGACATCGTCATCACCCTCACCACCGCCGACCAGCCCTTCGTCAAGCCGGGGATGCTGAAGGCCGGCGCCTTCCTCTGCTCGATGGGCGAGGGCGAGGAGGTGGACCACGCGGTCCTCGACGAGGTCGACCGGTTCGTCGTCGACGACTTCGAGTACGCCACCCGGCTCGGCGACATCGCCGCCTGGATCCGGAAGGGCCGCGCCCCGCGCGAGGCCCTCGCCGCCCGGGTCGACTCCGAGATCGGCGCCATCTGCGCCGGCCGCGCGCCGGGACGCCAAGACCCCGGCGAGCGCATCTACGCCGTGATCCAGGGGATGGCGATCTGCGACCTCGCGCTCGCCAACTGGGTGCTGGGCCGGGCGCGGGCGCGCGGCCTCGGGTCCGAGGCCGAGGTGTTCGCGCCCGGCGCCCCGGGTTGAGGACCGGGCCGATGCGCGTCCTCGCCACCGCCGACCTCCAGGCCCTCGTCGGTCCCGACGACGCCTTCGGCGCGGTCGAGGCGGCCTACCGCCAGTTCGGCCGCTATCGTGCGCTCGGCTCGACCCCGCCGTCCATGAACCTCGATGGGCCGACGCCCGCCTCGGCGCACCACCGGATCAAGGGGGCCTCGGCGCCCGACCTCGGCGCCGCCGGCATCCGCATCGCCTCCTATGCCGCGCGCGGCGAGGCCGACCGCAGCCACTACGCCCTCGTCCTCGACTACGAGACCGGCCGGCCGCTCGGCTTCCTCGACGAGGAGTGGCTGCACGCGCTCCGCGCCGCGACGCAGGCGATCGTCGCCGCCAAGTACCTGGCGCGCGCCGACTCCCGCGTCGTCGGCCTGATCGGCGCCGGCCGCATCGCCAGCCATCTCTTCCCCGCCCTCGCCCGGCGCTTCCCCATCGCCGACGTCCGGGTCATGGCCAAGCCGTCCGAGGGCGCCGCCGCCTTCGCCCGCCGCCACGCCGCCGCCGGCCTCCCCGTCCGGGCGGTGGAGACCGCCGAGGCGGCGGTGCGCGGCGCCGACATCGTCATCACCATCACCACCGCGCGCCAGCCCTTCCTCGAGCCCGGCTGGCTCGCCCCCGGCGCGTTCCTGTGCTCGATGGGCGGGGTGCACGAGGTCTTCGCCGGCGTGCTGGCCGAGGCCGACCGCTTCGTCGTCGACGATTTCGACTATGCGCTCAGCCGCGGCGACATGGGAGCGTGGGTCAAGGCCGGCGATTACACCGCCGCCGACCTGAGGGCGCGGCTCGACGCCGACATCGGCGAGATCGTCGCCGGCCTCAAGCCCGGGCGGCGGACCGACTCCGAGCGCGTCCTCGCCATCATCCAGGGCCTCGCGGTCTGCGACCTCGCCATGGCCAAGCTCGCCGTCGACCGCGCCAACGAGGCGGGCCGCGGCCTCTGGGTGGAGGTCTGATCCGCGAGGCGGTGGCGATGACGGCGGCAGAGATCGGCAGGGCCGTGCAAAGGCTCGAGGACGAGCGGTTCCTCACCGGCCGCGGCCGCTACGTTCCCGACATCGAGCTGCCCCGTCAGGCGCGGGTCGCGTTCGTCCGCTCGCCCCACGCCCACGCCCGGGTCCTCGCCTGCGACGTGGCCAAGGCCCGGGCGGCGCCCGGGGTCGTCGCCGCCTTCGCCGGCGCCGACATCGCCGCCGAGGGCCTTCCCGGCGTGCCCGTGGAGGTGCCCCCGCCGACGCTCCGCCGCCCGCCGCCCGGCACGCCCGCCTGGGCGCCCCCTCATTACCCGGCCCTCGCCCACGAGCGGGTGCGCTACGTCGGCGAGGCGGTGGCCCTGATCGCGGCCGAGACCGAGGCCCAGGCCCGCGACGCGGCCGAACTGGTCGAGGTCGCGTACCAGCCGCTTCCCGCCGTGACCGAGGTCGCCGAGGCGACCGCGCCGGGCGCGCCCCGGGTCTGGGACGAGTACCCGGGCAACCTCTGCTTCGACTATCGCGCCGGCGACGCGGGCGCGACCGAGGCGGCCTTCGCCCGCGCCGCTAAGGTCGTCCGCCTCGGGCTGGTCAACAACCGGATCGTCGCCAGCCCCCTGGAGCCGCGCGGCGCCATCGCCGCCTACGACCAGGCGAGCGAGACCTTCACCCTCTACACCGGCACCCAGAAGCCCCATCAGCTTCGCGACGCGCTTGCCGGCAAGGTGTTCAAGGTTCCCGCCGAACGCATCCGCCTGGTCTCGCCCGACGTGGGCGGGGGCTTCGGCTCGCGCAACGGCCTCTACCCCGAGTTCCTGGCGCTCCTCTGGGCGGCGCGCCGGTGCGGGCGGGCGCTCCACTGGATCGCCGAGCGCACGGAAGGGTTCCTGAGCGACGTGCACGGCCGCGACAACTTCACCGAGGCCGAACTTGCGCTCGACGAGGACGGAACCTTCCTCGCCGTCCGCGCCTCGACGCTGGTCAACCTCGGCGCCTACGTCGCGCCACGGGCGATGGTGCCGACGACCAACGGCCTGCAGATGCTCTGCGGGCCCTACCGGATCGCCGCCGCCGCGGCCGAGGTGCGCGGCGTCTTCACCCACACCAGCCCGACCCACGTCTACCGCGGCGCCGGGCGGCCCGAGGGGGCCTATGTGATCGAGCGCCTGGTCGACGCCGCGGCGCGGGCGCTCGGGCGCGACCCGGCCGAGCTTCGCCGCCGCAACCTGATCCCGGCCTCCGCCCTGCCCCACACCATCCCCATGGGCGGCACCTACGACGGCGGCGATTTCCCCCACGTGTTCGAGGCGGCGCTCGCCCGCGCCGACCGGCCCGGCTTCCCCGCCCGCCGCGCCGCGGCCGAGGCCCGCGGCCGGCTCCGGGGGATGGGGCTGGCGGTGTTCGTCGAGCACCTCCACGCCAAGGGCCACGAGGACGAGGCCGAGATCGCGATTCGCGCCGACGGCACGGCCGAGCTTGCCGTCGGCTCCTGCTCCAACGGCCAGGGGCACGAGACGGTCTTCGCCCAGATCGCCGCCGCGCGGCTGGGGCTCCCGGTCGCGGCGGTGCGGGTGGTTCAGGGCGACACCGCCCGCGTCCGCAAGGGCCACGGCACCGGCGCCTCGCGCTCGCTCACCCTCGCCGGAGGCGCGGTGGTCGCCGCACTCGACGGCGTGATCGAGCGCGGCCGCGGGCTTGCCGCGGCGCTGCTGGAGGCCGCCCCCTCGGACGTCGAGTTCGCCGCCGGCCGCTATCGCGTCGCCGGCACCGACCGCGCCCTCGCCCTCGCCGAGGTCGCCGGCGCGGCCGAGGCCGGCGAGGGAGCCCCGGACGGCATGGCCGGCCCGCTCGCCTTCACCGCCGATCACCGCGCCCCGGCCGACACCTTCCCCTGCGGCGCCCATGTCTGCGAGGTCGAGGTCGATCCCGGGACCGGGACGGTCGCGGTCGTCGCCTACACCGCCGTCCACGACTTCGGCCGCCTGGTCAACCCCATGATCGTCGAGGGCCAGGTGCACGGGGCGCTGGCCCAGGGCCTCGGCCAGGCGCTCCTGGAGCGGGCGCGCTACGACCCCGAGACCGGCCAGCTCCTCAGCGCCTCCTTCGTCGACTACGCCCTTCCCCGCGCCGACGATCTGCCGGCCTTCGCCTTCGCCGCCGGCGAGCACTCGCGCGGGGCGAACGCGCTCGGCGTCAAGGGCTGCGGCGAGGCCGGCTGCAGCGGCGCCCCGCCCGCCCTCGTCAACGCCGTCCTCGATGCCCTGGCGCCGCTCGGCGTGACCGACCTCGCCATGCCGCTCACCCCCTTCGCCGTGTTCTCGGCCATCGCCGGGGCCGGCCGCCGGCGCGCCTGAGCCCGACCTCCTGCCACCCGATTGCGTTTGGACAAACCTGCGATGAAGATTCTGGTGCTCGCCGGCGATCATATCGGCCCGGAAATCACGCCCGCGACCGTCGCCGTGCTGGAGGCGGCGGACCGGCGCTTCGGCCTCGGCCTCGAGTTCGCGTTCATGGAGGTGGGGCTGGTGGCGCTCGCGCGCGAGGGGACGACGCTCCCCGGGAGCGTGGTCGAGGCCGCGCGCGCCGCCGACGGGGTGGTCCTCGGCCCCTGCGCCAACGCCTCCTATCCGCCGCGCGAGGAGGGCGGGATCAACGTGCCCGGCGAGCTTCGCCGGCTGCTCGACCTTTACGCCAACGTCCGTCCCTGCCGCTCGCGGCCCTTCCTCGCCGACGCGCGGCCGGGGATGGACCTGGTCTTCGTGCGCGAGAACACCGAGGGCTTCTATCCCGACCGCAACATGCATCTCGGTGCCGGCGAGTTCATGCCCACCCCCGAGGTCGCGCTCTCGATGCGCAAGATCACCGCCGCGGGGAGCCGGCGGATCGCCCGCGCCGCCTGCGAGATCGCCCGTCGGCGGCGGGGCAGGGTCACGGCGGTGACCAAGCGCGCGCCGCTGCCGCTCAGCGACGGTCTGTTCTGGAGCGAGGTCAACAAGGCGGCGGCGGAGTTCCCGGAGGTGGTCGTCGACGAGGTGATCGTCGACGCCCTCGCCGCCCTCCTCTATCGCGATCCCGCCCGCTTCGACGTGCTGGTCGCGACCAACATGTTCGGCGACATCCTCGGCAACGCCGCCGCCGAGATGAGCGGCGGGCTCGGCCTCGCCCCCGGCCTCAACGCCGGCGACCGGCACGCCGCGGCCAACGCCGCGCACGGCTCCGCCCCCGACATCGCCGGCCAGGACAAGGCCAACCCGACGGCGCTGATCCTGTCGGCGGCGATGCTGCTCGACTGGCTCGGCGGGCGCCACGGCCGCGCCGACCTCGCCGCGGCCGCCCGCGCGGTCGAGAGATCGGTCGACGGGGCGCTGGCCGACCCCGGAAACCGCACGCCCGACCTCGGCGGGCGCCTCGGCACGCGCGCCTTCGGCGAGGCGGTGGCCGCCCGGATCGGCGGCGCCTGAGGCCGCGCCGCTCCCGGCGCCGCCGGTGTCTTAGATCGCCGGGCGGCTCCGGATCTCCTCGGGGATCCGGCGTTTCAGGTACTGCCCGTCCCTGGGATCGCCGAGGAACTGGCCGTCCTCGACCACCACCTTGCCGCGCAGGATGGTCATCGCCGGCCAGGCCGTCACCTCGCGCCCTTCCCACGGCGTGTAGTCGGTCTCGTGCAGGTGCGCGCTCGACACCGTCCGCTTCTGCTTCGGATCGAGGACGGTGATGTCGGCGTCGCTGCCCGCGGCGATGGCCCCCTTGCGCGGGTAGAGCCCCATGATCTTGGCGGCGTTGCTCGACACCATGTCGACGAACTTCGGCAGGCCGTAGCCGCGCTTGCTCACCATCTCCGTGTACATGATGGCGAGGCGCGGCTCGCAGCCCGAGTTTCCGCCCGTGCAGTCGTCGATCCGCTTGCCGCGGGTCTTGACCGAAAGGTTGCAGCAGAGCTCGTCGGTGGCGATGGTGTTGATCGTGCCGTTGAGCTGGCCGCGCCACAGGGCGTCCTGGTCGGAGCGCTCCTTGAGCGAGGGATAGGTGTGATACATCTGCCCGTGCGGGCGGTGATAGTCGTGGTGCGAGAACAGCAGGTACTGGTGCAGGGTCTCGCCGTAGACCGGGAAGTCCTTCGCCCGCGAGGCGGCGATCGCCTCGACCCCCGTCGCCGCGCTGACGTGCATCATGTAGAGGGCCGCGCCCTCGATGTTCTCGGCGAGGCGGATGATGCGGCGGAAGGAAAGGTCCTCGGAGAGCGTGTTGTGCACCTCGGCCAGGTTCTCGAAGCCGACCCGCCCCTCGCGGATCAGGACCTCGTACATGTGCATCACGATCTCCTCGTCCTCGGCGTGGATCGCGCCGATTCCGCCGTGCTTGGCGGTGACCTTGAGGATCTCCCAGATGTCGCCGTGATCGATCATCCGCCCGCGGCGGCTGGGGGTGACGTTGGTGGTGAAGATCTTGACGCTGGGATAGCCCTCCTGGATCACCTCGGCGAGCTGGCCCAGGGTCTCGGGCGGGACCTTGCCCTGGAGCATGACGTGGTAGGCGAAGTCGCAGTAGGTCTTGCCGAACCAGTCCTGGTTGCGCCTGGCGATCGTCTGCTCCAGCGTCTCGCCCCGGTTCCAGACCGCGAAGTCGATGATGGTGGTGGTGCCGCCGTGGAGCGCGGCGCGGCTCACCACCTCGGGCGGCTCGCTGAAGGACGCCCCCTGCCCCTCGGGCCCGGGGGTCGGCCACAGGCAGTGGACGTGCGGGTCCACGCCCCCGGGCATCACGATCTTGCCCCTGGCGTCGATCACCCGCTTGGCGCTCTTGTCGGCGAACGTTCCGGGCGCGGAAAGGGCGGCGATCTTGCCGCCGGCGATGGCCACGTCCCAGTCGCCCACGCCGTGCGGGCTGACCACCTGACCGCCCCGGATGACCAGATCGAACATGCGCCCCTCCTTCGCTGACCGTTGCCGTCGGCCTGGGTTCCCCGCCCCCGGCGAGTCCCCGCGCGACACGCCCTAGAATGCCCCGCCGGCGGGCGCTCGTCGAGCGGAGATGAGCGCCCCGGGGCGCCCCCGCGGCGGCTGCCGGCGGGGCGAGGAAACCCTTTGACTCGGCCGCGCGGCCGCGCTTTCTATAGCCCCGTGCTGATGCTCGAGTACGAAGGGAAGCGCCTGCTGAGGTCGGTGGGCGTCCGCGTCCCGGAAGGCGCCCTGGTCGGCGCCGCGGCCGAGGTGGATGGGCTCTCGCTTTCCTACCCCGTGGCGGTGAAGGCGCAGGTGCGAAGCGGCGGCCGCGGCAAGGCCGGAGGGGTCGTGCGCGCCGAGGACGCGGGCGCGGCCAAGGCCGCGGTCGCGCGCCTGATGGCGAGCGCGTTCGACGGCGAGCGGCCCGCCTCGGTGCTGGTCGAGCCCTGGGTCGCGGCCGAGCGCGAACTCTATCTCTCGGTCACGGTCGACGGCGGCGCCGGCGGCTTCGTCGTCCTCGTCTCGCCCCGGGGCGGAGTCGAGATCGAGGGTGGCGCCCCGCCGCTTCGTTACGACGTGGGGGCGCCCGCCGCCTTTCGCGCCCATCGCCTGCGCGAGATTCTGGCCGCGGCGGAGCCCGATGCCGCGGTCCGCGAGGGCGTCGTGCGCCTCGCCCGGCTGCTGCTCCGGCTCGCCGCCACCCGCGACTGCACCACGGTCGAGATCAACCCCCTGTTCGTGCTCGCCGAGGGCGCGCTCGTCGCCGCCGACGCCAAGATCGTCCGCGACGAATGGGCCGCCTTCCGGGACGGCGAGATCGCCGCCCTCATCGCCGAGGACCGCCGCCACCGGCCGGAGGCGATCCGCCGCTGCCTCGAGGCCGGGCTGATGCTCGTTCCCCTGGAAGGCGAGATCGGCCTGATCTCGGGCGGGGCCGGGATGACCATGGCGGCGATGGACCTGATCGCCCGGGCGGGCGGCCGGCCGGCCTGCTTCCTCGACTGCAGCGCCAACCCGACCCCGGCCGGCTACCGGCTCTCCTTCGATCTGCTCGAGTCCGACCCCGGGGTGAAGGTGATCCTGGTCAGCATCTTCGGCGGCGCGACCCAGATGGAGCGGGTGGCCCGGGTGATGGTCGACATCGTGGCGGCGCGCACGGCGCGGAAGCCGGTGGTCTTTCGCCTCAACGGCACCAACGCCGAGGAGGCCGACGAGACGCTCAAGCGCCACGGGCTGGACAATCACGCCACCCTCGAGGGCGCGGTCGCCGCGGCCATGGCCTTGGCCGGGGGCGGGCGGTGAGCATCCTCCTCGACGACAAGAGCGCGATCGTGATCCAGGGGATCACCGGCAAGATGGGCCGCTTCTCGGCCCGCGACCTCACGGCCTACGGCACCCGGGTCGTGGCCGGCACCGCCCCCGGCCGCGGCGGGCTCGAGGTCGAGGGGACGCCGGTGTTTTCGAGCGTGGCCGAGGCCGTGGCCGAGACCGGGGCGGATTCGTCCCTCGTCTACGTCCCCGCCCCGAGCGCGCTCGATGCGGTGCTTGAGGCGCTGGAGGCGGGCATCCGGCTCGTCGTCTATCCGGGCGACGGCCTGCCGGTGGCCGACGCGGTCGAGATGCGGGCCGCGGCGCGGGCCCGTGGCGCGGCCTTCGTCGGGCCCAACACCCCGGGCCTGATCTCGCCCGGCAAGGCCAAGCTCGGCTTCATGCCCTCGTTCTGCTACCGGCGGGGCGGAATCGGCGTCATCTCGCGGAGCGGCTCGCTCTCCTACGAGGTGAGCCACCGGCTGACGCAGGCCGGCCTCGGCCAGAGCACCGTCGTCGGCATCGGCGGCGACCCGGTGAAGGGCGTGAACGCGGCCGAGGCGGTGGCGATGTTCGACGCCGATCCCGAGACCGCCGCGATCGTCTATCTCGGCGAGATCGGCGGCGGCGACGAGTACGACCTCGCCCGCTACGCCCAGGGGCCGGGCGCCAAGCCGGTCGCCGCCCTGGTCGTCGGCCTGGCCTCGCCGCCGGGCCGGAAGATGGGTCATGCCGGGGCCCTGATCGGCTCGCGGGCGGATTCGCACGCGGCCAAGATCGCCGCCCTCCGCGCCGCCAGCGTGGCCGCGGCGGAGACGGTCAGCGAGCTCGTTCCCGCGCTGCGCGGGCTGGTCGGGACCGGATAGACGGAGGATGGCCATGAGCGAACAGACAGGCGTGCAGCAGGCGGAGAAGACCGCGGAGATCCGCGAGGCGGCGGCCGAGGGCCGCATCACCGAGGAGGCGCTGGCCGCGGTCAGGGCGATGATCGGGACCAAGCTCCGGCCCGAGCAGTACCTGCGCGACGCCAGCGTCGATACCATCACCAACTTCGCCAACGGCATCGGCGACCTCAACCCCCTCTATCGCGACCTCGAATACGCCCGCTGGACCCGCTTCGGCGGGCTGATCGCGCACCCCTGCTTTCCCATGGTCCACCACTGGCCGGGGCGCTCGCACTGGGGGCTGCCGGGGGTGCACGGCTTCGCCGTCGGCAACGACTGGGAGTTCTTCCGCAACGTCCGGCCGGGAGACCGGATCAGCGTCTGGAACCGGGTGGTCGACGTCAAGGAGAAGGAGGGCCGCTTCTCCGGCCGCATGGTGATGCAGTACGTCGAGTCGAATTTCACCAACCAGCGCGACGAGATCGTCGCCAAGGCGCTGGGCTGGACCAGCCGCCACGAGCGGACCGCCTCGCGCGAGAAGGGCAAGTACAAGGACGTGACCGCCCATACCTACGGCGAGGAGGAGCTCCGCGCGATCGACGACAAGGTGCTCGGCGAAGCCGAGCGCATCCGCGGCCCCAAGACCCGCTACTACGAGGAGGTGGCGGTCGGCGACGAGCTCGACGAGATCGTGCGCGGGCCGCTTTCGGCCTCGGACACGATCGGCTTCGTCGCCGCCTGCGGCCGCAGCCGCACCCACGGGGTGCTGCTCCGCGAGGCGATGCGACACCCCCGCCACTACATCCGCAACCCCGAGGCGGGCGGGGGAATCGAGTACACCGGCATCGGCCACCACCGCGAGAGTTTCGCCCAGCAGGTGGGCGTCCCCGGGATGTACGACTATCTGCCGCAGCGCGTCTGCTGGCTGGGGAGCCTGGTGACCAACTGGATGGGCGACGACGCCATGCTCAAGCGCCTCAGGGTCGAGGCCCGGCGGTTCAATATCCAGGGCGATACCCAGTTCATCCGCGGCAAGATCGGGCGCAAATACGTCAAGGACCGCTTCGCCCTCGTCGACATCGACATCCAGGGAGTCAACCAGAGGGGCGAGGTGACGACGCCGGGTCTGGCGACCGTCATCCTGCCCTCGACCGACATCGGCACCCGCATCCCGACCGAGGGGCCGGGGCTCGACCTCGAGCTGCCGGTGGTGCGGTGACGAGCATACCGAGCAAGGAGGAGAAGCGATGAGCGGCGAGGCGACGTACCAGGACTATGTGGGGCGGCAGGAGCGGCGCGAGGACACGCTGGACCGCAGGCTCCTCGACGGCATGGCGGCGGTCCTCGACTGCCGGTTCGAGGACATCTCGCCCGACGGCTCGCTGCCGCCGCTCTGGCACTGGATGTACTTCACGCCCTGGGTCCGGCAGGGCGAGATCGGCGCCGACGGGCACCCGCGCCGCGGCGGCTTCATGCCGCCGGTCGAACTGCCGCGCCGCATGTTCGCGGGCGCGCGCCTCAAGTTCCAGGGCAAGCTGCTCGCGGGCGAGAAGGCGAGCCGGGTGGCGACCATCCAGAGCGTGACGCCGAAGTCCGGCGCCGCCGGGCCGATGGTCTTCGTCACCGTCCGCCACGAGGTGAGCGGCCAACGGGGCGTCGCCATCACCGAGGAGCAGGACATCGTCTACATCGGCCCCAACCCGCCGGCGAAGGGGCCGGAGGCGCCGCCCAAGTCCGAGCCGCTGCCCGCCGGCGCCTGGGTGCGCGAGGTGACGCCCGACCCGGTGATGCTGTTCCGCTTCTCGGCGATGACCGCCAACGGCCATCGCATCCACTACGACCATCCCTACGTGACCGGCACCGAGGGATACCCGGGCCTGGTGGTGCACGGTCCCCTCCAGGCGGTGCTGCTGATCGATCACCTGCGGCGGAACCGTCCCGGGAAGGAGGTCGCCAGCTTCGAGTTCCGCGCCCGCCGCCCGCTGTTCGTGCCCGACCCGTTCTCCCTGGTGGGCGAGGCCAAGGGCGACGGGTTCGAGCTCACCTCCCGCGACCGTCACGGCCGGGTGTGCATGCAGGCATCGGCCACGCTCAAGGGCGCCTGACCCGCGCTCCCGTCACGAGGCGGCCGCCCGGCGCGGCGCCGTCGCCCGCCTGGCGCCGAGCACGGCCCTGAAGGCGTCGCGGAAGATCGCCATCGCCCGGTCGACCTGCTCGTCCGGGGTCGTCATCGGCGGCACCAGGCGGATGACGTTCCTGTGCCCGCCGACGCCGCGGAGCTGGAAGATGAGCCCGGCCTCGAGGCACCGATCCAGGATCGCGCGCGCCTCGGCGTCGGCCGGGGTCCGGGCGGCGGGATCGGAGACCAGCTCCACCCCGAGCAGCACCCCCTTGCCCCGCACCTCGCCGATGACCGGGAACTCGTCCGCGATCGCCGCGAAGGCCGACCTGATCCGCCGCTCGATCCGCGCCGCGCGCTCGGCGAGCCCCTCCTCCACGACCACGTCGATGCTCGCCGCCCCGGCCGCGCAGAGCACCGGGTCGGCGGCGTGCGAGCGGGTGGCGAAGAAGCCGGCGGCGACCGCCTTCTCCGCGATCTCGGCGGTGGTGCAGACGGCGCTGATCGGAAGCCCGCCGCCGAAATGCTTGGAGACCACCATGATGTCGGGCACCACGCCCTCGTGCTGATGGGCCCAGATCCGGCCGGTCTTGCCGAGGCCGGTCTGGGACTCGTCGAAGATCAGGAGCATGCCCCGCGCGTCGCACGCCTCGCGGAGCGCCCGCAGGAAGCCGGGCGGCGGATCGATCACCCCGCCCGCGCTCATCACCGGCTCGACGATCACCGCCGCCGGCCTGGCGGTGAAGTTGGCGTCGGCCAGCTCGAACCCCGCCTTGAGGCAGAGCATCGCGCAGCCCGGATAGGCGCTCGCCACCGGGCAGCGGTAGCAGTAGGGGGCGAAGATCGACGAGGTGGCGGGGGCGTTCAGCGCGTGGCGCCAGCGGTCCCAGACGAAACTGAGCGAGCGCGAGATGAACGAGGTGGAGCCGTGCAGGCCGACATGCACCCCGAGCACGTCGAGGCCGCCGGTCGCCCGACGGGCGAGGTCCACGGCGGCCTCGATCGAGTCGCTTCCGCTCACCAGGAAGAGCGACTTCGCCAGCGGCGGCGTGAGGATCCGGCCGAGCTTCTCGTGCAGCTCGAGGCGGGGCACGTTGAGGAACGTCTTGGTCGAATGGAGGATGGTCCCGAGGCTCCGCTCGATGGCGGCGACGATCCGCGGATGGTTGTGACCGAGGGCCGCCCCCATCTGGCCGGAGCCGAAGTCGAGGTACTCGCGCCCCTCGGTATCGACGACCACGCTCCCATGTGCCGCCGCGATCACCGGGCGCTTCTCGAGCCCGGCCATGTAGGCCCCGCCCGCGGTCGGGATCATCCACCGCTCGGCGATCTCCCGCACCCTTGCCTTGTCCATGACGTGCACTCTCAGCGTGTTGCCGGCGGCCCCGGCCGGGGCCTGCACCCCCGCCCATGCCGCCATCCTACACCGGATCGGCGGGCCTCCGCAGGTGCCAGTCGGTCGCCTGCTGATAGGCGAACCCGGCGCGAAACAGCGCCGCTTCGGCGAACGGCCGGCCGACCAGCTGGCAGCCCAGCGGCAGCCCCCCGGCGAGGAAGCCGACGGGCAGCGCCAGGACCGGGAGACCGAGGTAGTTGTGGGGCCGGGTGAGATCGGTGAGCTGGGCGGCCAGCCGGGCGGCTTCGGCCGGATCGCCCTCGAACTCGGCGTTCCTCGGCGTCGGCCGGGTGGCGAGCGGAAGGTGCAGCAGGTCGCACTGACCGAAGGCCCGGTGGACGAAATCGGCCACCAGGCGCCCGCGCATCGCCTGCGCCTGGATGTAGCGCACCGAGGGAACGAAGAACCCGGGCTCGATCCGCATCCGGACCTGTTCGAAATAGTCGTCCTTCCGGGTGGCGTACCAGTCCCGGTGCAGGGTCGCGGTCTCGGCCCTCTGGACCGCGCTGGAGACGTCGAAGATCGGCGCGGGATCGGGAGCCTCGACCGGCACCAGGCGCATGCCGAGCGATTCGAAGGTCTTCAGGCTCGACTCGAGAAGCGCCCTCACCTCCGGCGTCGCCCGCTCGTGGTAGTGCCGCTCGGGCACGCCCAGCCGCAGCCCCTCGACCCCGCGCCCGAGCTCGGCCTCGTAGTCGGGGACGGGCTCGGCCGACGACGTGGGATCGTCCGGATCGGCGCCGGCGATCACCGCCGTCAGGCGGGCGGCATCGCTCACCGTGCGGGCGAGCGGGCCGACGTGATCGAGCGACCAGCTCAACGCCATCGCCCCGTGGCGGCTCACCCGCCCGTAGGTGGGCTTGAGGCCGACGACGCCGCAGAAGCCGGCCGGATTGCGGATCGAGCCGCCGGTGTCCGAGCCGAGCGCCCCGAAGACCATTCGCGCCGCGACCGCCGCCGCCGAGCCCGAGGAGGAGCCGCCGGTGATCCGCTCCCGGTCCCAGGGGTTGCGGCAGGTCCCGAAGGTGGGGTTGTATCCCGTCGACCAGGCCGCGAACTCGGCCATGTTCAGGCCGCCAAGGTAGATCGCCCCGGCGGCGTCGAGCCGCGCCATCACGGTGGCGGTGCGGTCGGCGACGAACCGGCGCCGGATCTTGCTTCCGCCGGTGGCCACCCGCCCGGTGCGGTAGAACATGTCCTTGTGGGCGAGCGGGACGCCGTGGAGCGGCCCGCGGATGCGACCCTTCGCCTGATCCTCGTCGGCGCGGCCGGCCTCGGCGAGGGCGCCCTCGGCATCGAGCGAGATGAAGCAGTCGAGCGCCGGCTGAAGCCTCTCGATCCGGGCGAGCGCGGCCTCGGTCACCTCGCGCGACGAGACGCGGCCGCTCCGGATCTCCGTCGCGACCTCGACAAGCGAGAGGCGTGTGATCTCGTCGTTCAATTGGCGCTGTCC
The DNA here is from genome assembly GCA_016202695.1 of Pseudomonadota bacterium. Classification (GTDB taxonomy): domain Bacteria; phylum Pseudomonadota; class Alphaproteobacteria; order JACQOE01; family JACQOE01; genus JACQOE01. Next base: position 17,009 of record JACQOE010000001.1, read on the forward strand.
GCCTTCGACTCGCCCACCCGGCCGGGATTGTCGGCGCCGGCCGGCTCCGGGGTCGCGGCCCAGAAGCGGGAGTACCACCGGGGCACGCCGGTCGGCGTCCGTGTGACCAGGCCCTCGGGGCGCCAGAGCACCACGATCACGATCGAGAGCCCGTAGAGGATCAGCCGGAACTCCTTGGCGAAGCGCAGGACCTCGGGAAGGCCCGTGAGCACGACCGCGGCCAGCACCGGGCCCCACATCGTGTACATCCCGCCGAAGAGCAGGAAGATGATGTAGTTGAGCGAGATGAAGAAGCCGAGCTCGCCCGGGTTCATGATCAGGATGTAGTGGGCCTGCACGGCCCCGCCCGCGCCCACGATCCCGGCCCCGAGCCCGAACGTCAGAACCCGGGCGCGGGCGATCGAGACCCCCATCGCCGCCGCCGCCACCGGATCGTCGCGCACCGCGCGGGCGGCAAAACCGAGGCGCGAGCCGTCGAACCGCCAGGCGATGTAGAGGCTGATCGCGACCAGCACCAGAACCACCTTGAGGTCGGTGTAGAACGGAATCCCGGTGAAGCTGTTGGCGCCGCCGATGTACTCGATGTTGAAGCAGATGACGAGCACCGCCTCGCCGAAGGCGAGCGTCGTGAGCTTGAGGATGAAGTCGCGCATCTTCAGGGTGACCAGCGCCAGGGAGGCGCCGACGAAGCCGCTGGCCGCGGCTGCCGCCAGCACCGCGGGGATGAACGGCCAATCGAAGTTGGTGGTCAGCACCGCCGAGACATAGCCGCCGATCCCCGCGATCGCGGCCGTCGCCATCGAGAGCTGCCCCGACATCGCGGTGATATAAAGGCCGGTGACCAGAACCACGTTGATCAGCGAGATGATGATGACCGGCTCCCAGAAGGCGAAGGAGATCATGGCGCCGCCTCCCTCACACCGTGTAGGAGCCGAACAGTCCGTTCGGCCGGAAATAAAGGATGACGATCAGAACGAAGAAGGCGACGGCGTCGCGAAGACTGGAGGAGAAGTAGCCGGTGACCATGGCCTCGACGACGCCGAGCGCGAGCGACACCACCATCACGCCCTCGAAGTAGCGGTTTCCCGCCACCAGCATGCAGGTGAACGCCTTGAGCCCGTAGAGGAGCCCGACGAACGCCCATGCGCTGCCGTAGAGGAGGCCCACCGAAACCGCCGCGACGCCGCCCATCGCCGAGGCGAGGACCACCGAGATCTGGGACACCCGGTTGACGTCGACCCCGAAGGCGCTGGCGAGGTCCGGCCGCTCGGCGATGGCGCGGGTCGCCCGCCCGTAACGGGTCATCCGCACATAGTAGCTGACGCCGGCGAGAATCAGCACCGAGATCGTGACGTTGACGACCTGCAGCGAAGAGAGCGAGATCGTGCCGGTCAGCAGCGGAATCTGCGGCAGCGCCTGCGGATAGGCCACGGGGTCCGGGCTCATCAGCGCCGCCATCCCGTTCTGCAGCATGATCGCCACCCCGAGCGTGCCGAGGAGCGTCATCAGGATGTCCTTGCCGCGCAGCGGCCGCAGCACCGCGCGCTCGAGCGCCAGGCCGACCGCCCCCGCGCCGAGCGCTCCCGCGGCCACCACCACCAGGAAATTGTCGGAGATGTGCACGCCGGCGAGCAGCCCCGCGAACATCCCGGTCATGAAGATGTCGGGATGCGCGAAATTGATCACCCGGAGCACCGTGAACACCAGCGCGAATCCCAGCGCCACCACGGCGTAGGTGCTGCCGATGATCAGGCCGTTGAGGAGTTGCTGTAGGAACAGGTCCATGGCTCCGCCTGTGCAAAAATTCGGCGCGGGTTCGAGCTCGGCGCTCAGGCCCGCCCGCCGAGGAAGATCTCCCGCACGCTCTCCTTGGCCGCGATCTCGGCCGCCCGTCCGCTCTCGACCATCCGCCCGACCTCGAGCAGGTAGGCCCAGTCGGCCACCTTCAGCGCCTGGCGCGCGTTCTGCTCGACCATCAGGATGCTGATCCCCATGCGGTTGATCTCCTTGACCAGGGCGAACACGTCGCGCACCACCATCGGCGCCAGCCCGAGCGAGGGCTCGTCCATGAGGATGAGCTTCGGCCGCGAGACCAGCGCCCGGGCGATCGCCACCATCTGCTGCTCGCCGCCGCTCAACGACCCCGCCACCTGGAAGCGGCGCTCGCGCAGCCGGGGGAAGCGCTCGAACATGGCCTCGATCCGCTCCATCACCGCCGCCTCGTCGGGCTCGGAAAAGGCCCCCATCTTGAGGTTGTCGAGCACCGTCAGCGTGCCCCAAAGCTGGCGGCCCTCGGGAACCCAGCTGATCCCGCCCTGGTGGATGCGGTGCGGCGGCAGCCGCGTGAGCTCCTGATCCCGGAAGCGGATGGAGCCCTTGAGCGGCTTCACCAGCCCCAGAATCGCCTTGATGATCGTGGTCTTGCCGGCGCCGTTGGAGCCGAGGATGACCCGCACCTCGCCCTCGCGGACGTCGAGATCGACGCCGGACACGGCCGGAACCGCCTTGTAGGAGACGTGGAGGCCGGAGATCGACAGCAGGGCGCTCATTCCTCGGCCCCCAGATAGGCCTCGATCACCCGCGGATCGCGCTGGATCTCGGCCGGAGGCCCCTCGGCGATCCGCTCGCCGAAATTGAGCACGACGATGTTGTCGGAAACCGACATCACCACGTTCATGTTGTGCTCGATCAGGAGCAGCGTGACGTTGGTGTCGGTGAGCTTGCCCATCAGCTCGACCACGGCGTGGGCCTCCTGCGCGATCATCCCCGCCGTCGGCTCGTCCAGGATCAGGAGCTTCGGCTCGGTGGCGAGCGCCCGCGCGATCTCCACCCGGCGCTGATCGCCGTAGGGCAGCTCGTTCGGCATCCTGAGCCGGTTGCGGTAGACGCCGACCCAGTCGAGCAGCCGCTCGACCTCTTCGAGCGCCTCGCGCCGCTCGCGGCCGTCGCGCCAGACGAGCGCGTCGAGCAAGCCCGAGCGCCTCCGGCAGGTGCGGCCGACGAGGACGTTCTCGATCACGTTGAGGTGCGGGAAGAGACGGACGTTCTGGAAGGTGCGGCCGATGCCCCGGGCGGCGAGGCGATGCGGCGCCCAGCCCGTCACCTCGGTCCCCTCGAACAGGATCCGCCCCGTGTCGGGCGTGTAGATCCCCGAGATCACGTTGAACAGCGTCGTCTTGCCGGCGCCGTTCGGCCCGACAAGGGAGACGATCTTGCCCTGTGGAACCTCGAAGGTGACGGACGAAACCGCGACGAGACCGCCGAAGGTCTTGGTGACGTTCTCCACCTGCAGCATCGGGACCGTCTCTCAGAGGGTGCGTTTATGACCGCCGCCGGCCGGGCGGGCGGCGGGCCAAGCGCCCGGCCGCGGCGCCGCCCCGTGTGGCATCCGATACCCGCCGGGGCCCGGAATCGCGGTTCCCCCCGCCCCCGGGGCTGTCCCGGCGGACATCCCCCCACCCCCGCCGCGAGCGACCGAGCAAGGGGCTTCGCCGACCGGCCCCCGATCCGCCCCCTCCGGGGAGCGGATCGGGAACCTCCGGTATCGAACTCGAGCCTCGGCCGGCCTCACCCGGCGACCGCTTTCGCCTGGCCGCGACCGGTCACCTGCAGCACCACCACCGCCGGCGTGAGATTGTCGCCGTGGGGCGGATTCTTGAAGGTGACCTTCGTGCCGATCGGGGTGGTGAAGGCGAGGTTCGCGAGCGCCTCCTGGATCTTGTTGCGGTCGGTGCCGTTGGTGCGCTTGATGCACTCGACCACGGTCCAGACCGAGTTGTAGCCGTAGGTGGAGAACTCGGTGGCCTCGAGCTTGAAGGCCTTGTTGTATTCCGTCTCCCACTCCTTGAGCTTGCCGGTCGCGGTCGAGAAATCGAGCGCGGCCCAGGTGTAGCCGCCCTGCACCTTGCCGCCGGTGCCGTCCCAGTAGACCGGATCGCGGAACGACCCGTAGCCGGTGATCAACGGCTGATCGAGGCCGCCGGTGCGGACCTGCGACACCACCTTGACGCCGTCGCCGGTCGCGGCGGCGATGTAGATGGCGTCGGGCTTGCCGCCCTTGACCTTGGCGATCTGGGGCGAGAAGTCCTGATCGCCGGCGCGGAACGCCTCGAAGGCGACCACCTCGTAGCCGAGCTCGCCGGCGATGTCGCGGGCGATGCGGGCGTCGCCCGACTGCGCGTCCTGGGTCTGGTCGTACATGATGCCGAGGCGCTTGATGCCTGCCACCTTGACCACGACCTTGAGCATCGCCGGCACGGCGGTCGCGGCCACCGTGTTCACGCGATAGGCCCACGGGTTCCACTGCTTGACCGGGGCCCCGGACCCGTTGCCGATCAGCGGCAGCTTGAGCTGGCCGGCGACCGGGATGACGGGCAGGAAGCCGACCGAGTTGGTCGGCCCCAGCGAGGCCACGATCTGCGGATCGATCGCGTGCTGGCGGAAGAGGGTCGCGGCCTGCTTCGGATCGTTGACCATGTCGTCTTCGGTCATCGCCAGCGTGTACTTGTTGCCCTTCTGGTCGGCGAAACCGCCGGCATCGTTGATGTGCTTGACGGCCAGCAGCGCACCGTCGCGCCCGCGGATGCCGTAGGCCGCCGAGGGTCCGGTCAGCGGCTGGGTGTGGCCGAGCTTCACCACCGTCGCCGCCTGCGCCCGGCCGATGATCGCCGGCGCGAACAAGGTGCCGGCCGCGCCCGCGGCGGCCATGGACACGAACGTCCGCCGGCTCACGCCCCGGCCGGCGTTCTCGCGATTCACCACTCTCTCTTTGCCACGCCCTGACATCACAAACCTCCCGTCATGTGTTTGATGGCGGTGCCGCCGCCGTGTCTCCCTGTCGTTCCGGAGCATCCATGCGCCCGGATTATCGATTGTCCGCCTGCGACCGTCTTTCCCTCCCCAGGCCGGGCGGCGGCCGTCCGATCCAGAAAAGCCATACGTTCCCCGAAGGTAGAGCCCCTCCCCTCGGCAAGTCAACGGTGCGGGGCATCACGGCCCGGCAGCCGGATCGAATCGAGCGGGCGCCCCGCCCGCCCTTCGGGCGACCTCGGGCGGTTCGCAGGCGAGGAAGTTTCCGCGGCCGGCGCGGCCGACGAACGCGAAGTCGCGGCAGACGACCTCGCCGCGGCAGATCGTGACCACGGGCCAGCCGCGGACCCGCATCCCCTCGTAGGGGGTGTAGTCCATGCCGTCGTGCAGCAGGCCGACCGAGATCGTCACCTCGCGCTCGGGATCCCAGATCGCGATATCGGCGTCGGCCCCGACCGCGATCGTGCCCTTGCGCGGATAGAGGCCGTAGAGCTTCGCCGCGTTGGTGGCGCTGAGCGCGACGAAGGTGTTGAGGCTGATGCGGCCCTCCCGCACCCCGCCCGAGAAGAGCAGCGGCAGGCGCGCCTCGATTCCCGGTATCCCGTTGGTGATGCGGTTGAACGGGGCGTTGGCGCCCTGCGCGAGCTTGCCCCTGGGGTCGTCGAATCGAAACGCGGCGTGATCCGAGGAGACCAGATGGAAGGTGCCGGCCGCGAGCGCGGCCCACAGCGCCCGCTGGTTTTCCGGGCTTCCGGGCGCCGGGGCGCAGACGCACTTCGCTCCCTCCATCCCCGGCTTGTCGAGGTCCTTCTCGCTGAGGAAGAGGTACTGCGGGCAGGTCTCGGCGAAGACGGGAAGGCGCCGCCCCCGCGCCCAGCGGACCTGCTCGGCCGCCTCGCCGCTGGCGACGTGGACGATCAGCACCGGAACGCCGGCGATCTCGGCCAGGGTGATCGCGCGGTGGGTCGCCTCGCGCTCCGCCGGCGGCGGGTGGGCGGCGCCCTTGAACTTCGGCGCCGTGAGGCCCTTCCCCAGCAGCCGGTCGGTGAGCCACTTGATGCAGTCGCCGTTCTCGGCGTGGACCATGACGATGGCGCCCTCGCGCCGCGCGCAGGCGAGCACGTCGAGCGCCTGGCGGTCGGAAATCCTGAGCGCGTCGTAGGTGAGGTAGATCTTGATCGAGGTATAGCCGTCGCGGATGAGCGCCGGCAGCTCCTGCCCGAGCACGGTCTCGCTCGGGTCGGCGACGATCAGGTGGAAGGCGTAGTCGATCGCCGCCTTCCCCTCGGCGCGGCGGTGATACTCCCGCACCGCCTCGCGGAGCGACGCCCCCTTGATCTGGCGGACGAAGGGCATGACGGTGGTGTTTCCCCCGCAGGCGGCCGAGACGGTGCCGGAGAGGAAGTCGTTGGCGGGCCTCGCGCCGGTCTCGGGCGAGGGCTGGTCGAGGTGGACGTGGCTGTCGATGCCGCCGGGGAGCACCAGCTTGCCGCCGGCGTCGATCTCCGACTCTCCCCGGGCGAGCGCCTCGCCGAGGACGACGATCCGCCCGTCCTTGACGCCGACGTCGCAGCGGCCGGTGTCGGCCGCCGTCACCACCGTTCCGTTGCGGATCACCAAGTCCAGATCGGCCATCGCGCCCGTCCCTCGCCCTTTGCCGCCCGAGCCCGGCGGCGACGTTCAGTCGACCGCCTCGCCCTCGGCCGTCTCGCGCGTCCCGCCGCGGTCGAACAGCCAGCGCACCGGCCCCCGCGCCGCCCCGAGGCGCCGGCGGCGCCGGTCGGTCGCCCCGATGTCGACGCGGCGCGCGGCACGGTCGATGACCACCCCGTAGACCTCCGCCGCCGCCGCGGCCGAGACCTTGCCGTCGAGCACGTCGCCGAGCACCCGCGCCGGGTCGCGCTCCAAGGCATCCCCGTACCCGCCGCCGCCGCCGGTGAACACGTGCAGCGCGTCGCCCGCGGCGAGCGTGAATCCCCGCTTCGAGCGCACCGCCTCGCGCGCGCCCGTGGCGCGCACGATCTCGGTCCGCCAGCGCGTGCCGGCCAGGCCGCCCCGGAACCCCCAGGGGCTCACCAGATGGCGCTCGGAGCGATACGAGCAGACGATCTCGCCCCGGGTCGCCTGCAAGGCCCGCTCGACGCCGGTGCCGCCGCGCCAGCGTCCGGCCCCGCCGCCGTCGGGACGGAGCCGATACCAGAGGACGCGCAGCGGATACCCCATCTCCACGGCTTCGGTCGGGATGTTCATGCAGTTCGAAACGTCCGAGTCGACGGCCTCGATGCCGTCCTTGGCCGGGCGCCCGCCGCCGCCGCCGGCGACGATGTCGGTGAGGCCGAAGCGCTCGCCGGTCGCCGGGTCGACGCCGCCGAAGGAGACGCAGCTGATCGAGCCCGACGGCGCGCCCGTCACCCGCTCCGGCACCGCCTTGGCGAGGGCGCCCAGCACCACGTCGGCGGCGCGCTTGAGCGTGTGCGCGCGGATCGCGACCGGGGCCGGCGGATGCGGGTTGAGGAGGCAGCCCTTGGGGATGACCACCTTCACCGGCCGGTAGCAGCCGTGGTTGTTGGGCAGCCCGGGGTCGGTGACGCAGCGGATCGCGAAATAGGCCGACCCCGCCCCGCCCGACCAGGGGGCGTTGATCGGCCCCTTCACCTGCGGGCCGGTGCCGGTGAAGTCCACCACCACGTCGGAGCCGGCGACGGTGACGGTCGCGGTGATCGGCACGCGGGCGTCGAGGTCGATCCCGTCGTTGTCCATGTAGTCGGTGAAGCGGTAGGTGCCGTCGGGAATCTCGGCGATGCGCCGGCGGGTCAAGTCCTCGGCATAGTCGAGCAGGTGGTCCATGTAGGCGAGCACGACGTCCCTGCCGTAGGACTCCACCACCTCGAGGAGCCGGTTGCGGCCCACCGTCGCCGCCGCCACCTGGGCGCCGAGGTCGCCCATCACCACGTGGGGGATGCGGACGTTGCGGCGGATGATGGCGAGAAGCGTGTCGTTCGGCCGGCCCCGGTCGTAGAGCCTGAGCGGGGGCACGATCAGCCCCTCCTGGAAGATCTCGGTCGAGTCGGTCGGCATGCTACCCGGCACCTTGCCGCCGAAGTCCTCCTGGTGGGCGAGGCAGACGCTGAGCCCGACCACCGCGCCGCCGGCGATCGCCGGCACGGCGATGATGAGGTCGGGGAGATGCGTGCCGCCGTCGTGCGGGTCGTTCATGGTGTAGACGTCGCCCTCCGCCATCTCCCCGGGGGGAAAGGCCCGCAGGAGCCGGGCGACGGCCGGGATGAAGGCCGCCATGTGCTGGGGGAGCGCGACCGACTGGGCGATGATCTCGCCGCGGGTGTTGAAGAGCGCGGCCGAGCAGTCCTCGCCCTCCTTGAGGATCACCGAGTAGGAGCTGTGGAGCATCGTCGCCTGGATCTCGGCGGCGATGCTGTCGAAGCGGTTGCGCAGGACCTCGAGGGTGACCGGATCGACGGCCATCTCAGGCCCCTCCCCCGGCGGTGACGAGGAGCGCGCCCGAGGAATGGACCGCGCAAGCCTGCCCGGGATAAACGACCGTGGTCGTGTCCGGCTGGGCGATGATCGCGGGGCCGACCAGGCGGGCGCCCGCGGGCAGGAGGGCGCGCTCGTAGACCGGCGTCTCGACATGGCCCTCGGCCGGGGCGAAGCAGGCGGGCCGCGCGCCCCGCCGCGCCGCCTCGATCCCGCCGCCCCTCGCCGCGCCGCCCTCCGCCGGCGGCTCGACCTCGGCCGAGAGGACGACGCGCAGGTTCACGAACTCGGCCTCCTCCTCGAGGCTCCCGTGGCCGTAGGTCTGCCGGTAGAGGGCGTAGAACGCCTCGACCGCCGCCCGCACCCCGCCCTCGCCGGGATCCGCGCCGAGCGGCACCTCGAGCTCGTAGGACTGGCCGAGGTAGCGCATGTCGGCCGAGCGCCGGCAGCGGATGCGCTCCGGGTCGATGCCGTCGCGGACCAGCCGCCCGCGGCCTTGCGCCTCGAGCTCGGCGAGGTGCGCGGCCATGCGCGGCGCTTCCGCCTCGCGCGCCGGCACGGCGAAGGTGCGGTGGGCGTCGTGCTCGACCGGCGCCGCCAGCAGCCCCTCGGCCGCGAGCACCCCGGGGCGGGGAGGCACGACCAGCGTGCGGATGCCGAGCGCCGGCGCCAGCGCGCCGCCGTGCACCGGCCCCGCCCCGCCCAGGAGCACGAGCGCGAAGCCGCGCGGATCGAGCCCCCGCCGCACCGTCACCATGCGGATCGCGTCCGCCATCGCCGCGTTGCACACCGTGTGGATGCCGTGCGCCGCGCCGAGAAGGCCAAGGCCGGTGCCCGCCGCCACCCTGCCGACCGCGGCCTCGGCGGCGCGGCGGTCGAGCCGGATGCCGCCGGCGAACCCGTCCGGGTCGAGGAAGCCGAGCACCAGGCTGGCGTCGGTGACCGTGGCCTCCGCGCCGCCGCGACCGTAGCAGGCGGGCCCGGGCTCGGCGCCGGCACTCTTTGGCCCGACGCGGAGCGCCCCGGCCTCGTCGATCCGGGCGATGCTGCCGCCGCCGGCGCCGATGGTGTGCACGTCGAGCATGGGAAGCCGAAGCGGATAGCCCCGGATGCGCCCCTCCTGCGAGAGCGCGAGCCGGCCCTTGCGCACCACCGACACGTCGGTGCTGGTGCCGCCCATGTCCAGCGTGATGAGGTCGGAGAACCCGGCCCGCTCGCCCGCCACCTTGCCGCCGAGCGCCCCCGCCGCCGGGCCGCAGAGGAGGGTGGTCACCGGCCGCTCGACCGCCCGCCCGGCCGAGGCGACGCCGCCGCGCGACTGCATCACCTCGACCCGCGCCCCGACGCCGAGGCGGGCGAGCGCGCCCTCCAGCCGGTCGAGATACCCGACCACCTTCGGCCGCACATAGGCGTCGAAGGCGGTGACGCAGGTCCGCTCGTACTCGCGGAACACCGGGTTGACCTCGGAGGAGAGCGACACCTGGAGCCCGGGGAAGGCGGCGTCGATGATCTCGCGCGTGCGCCGCTCGTGGCTCGGGTTGCGAAACGAGAAGAGATAGCAGACGGCGACGGCCTCGATCCGCTCGTCGCGCAAAAGTCGCCCGACCGCCGCCTCGACCTCGTCCTCGGCCAGCGGCACCAGCACCGAGCCCTGGGCATCGATCCGCTCGGTGATGCCGGCCCGCCGCCGGCCCGGGGCCAGGAACACGGGCGCATCCGGGTCCATCATCAGGTCGTACATCCGCGAGCGCTTCTGGCGGCCGATCTCGAGCACGTCCTCGAATCCGCGGGTGGCGAGGAGCCCGATCCGCGCCCCCTTCTCCTCGAGGACCGCGTTGGTGGCGACCGTGGTGCCGTGAACGAACCGGCTCACCGCGTGCGGCGGGTGCCCGGTCCCGGCGAGCAGCTCCCGCACCCCCGCCTCGACCCCGGCGATCAGGTCGGAGGGAACCGAAGGGACCTTGGTGGCGTGGATTCGTGCCCCGTCCCACCCCACCAGGTCAGTGAAGGTCCCGCCGATGTCGACGGCGATCTGCATGCCGCGCGCCTAGGCCGCGCCCGTGCCGCCGCCGGCGGTCATCCTCTCGAATCCCTCGGTCAGGATCTCGGCCGCCTCGTCCACCTGCTCCGGCGTGGTGGTCGCGGGGGGCACGAAGCGGAGCACGCTCCCGCCCCGGCGCTGGCTGAAGATCAGCCCGCGCTCGAGGCAGAAGCGGGCGATCGCGGCGCCCTCCTTCTTCGCCGGCTCCCTGCCGCCGCCCTCCTTCACCAGCTCGATCCCCTGCAGGAGCCCGCGCCCGCGGATGTCGCCGATCAGCTTGAAGCGCTGGGCGAGGGCGGTGAGGCGCTCCTTGAGCCGCTGGCCGATCGAGCGCGCCTTGGCGGGCACGTCCTCCTCCGCGATCACGTCGAGGCTGGCGATGCCGGCGGCGCAGATCAGGGGGTCGTTGCTATGCGAATGGGTGACCACGAACTCGGCCGCCGCGACCTTGTCCTCGATCTCGGCGCTGGTGGTGACGGCGCTGATGCTGACCCCGCCGCCGAAATGCTTGGCGATAGTGACCACGTCGGGCACCACGCCGTCGCGCTCGAAGCCGAACATGGTGCCGAGCTTGCCGAGCCCGGTCTGCTCCTCGTCGACGATGAGGAGCATGCCGCGCGCCTCGCACATCTCCTTGAGGCGCTTGAGCCAGCCGGGGGGCGGCTCGATCACCCCGCCGGCCGAGAACAGGGGCTCGGTGATCACCGCCGCCGGGCGCCCGCTGGCCTCGGCATCGAGGAGGTCGAAACTCACCTTGAGGCAGGCGAACTCGCAGGCCGGGAAGCTGTGGTTGAGCGGGCAGCGATAGCAGTAGGGGGCGACGATGGCGTGCGCCCCTGGCGCCGCCGGGCCATAGCCCGCGTGCCAGCCGGCGAAGGTGAGGGCGCGGGTGGTGTCGGAGAGGCCGTGGAAGCTGATGTGGGGGCTGGCGACATCGTGGCCGCCGGTGTACTTGCGGGCGATGTTCACCGCCGCCTCGTTCGCGTCCGCCCCCGACTGCAGGAACAGCGTCTTCTTGAGGGGCGCGGGCATGATGCCGGCGACCCGCTCGGCCAGCTCGATCTCCTTGACGTTGAAGTGGCTCGAATGGGCGTGCATCAGGGTGTCGCACGCCTCCTTCACCGCCGCCGCCACCCTGGGGTGGTTGTGGCCGAGCGCGGCGCACATCTGCCCGGAATTGAAATCGAGAAAGCGCTTGCCGTTCACGTCCTCCACCACCGTGCCCGAGCCGCGGACGAAGACCGGCCCGGTGAACTGCGCCTTGTCCATCCGGCCGCGGAAGCTGTACCGGCGGGCGGTCTCTAGGAGTTCGGCCTCGGTCCTCATGGCGAATCGTCTCCTGCTGGGGGGTCGGTTCACGCCGCCTCGCGCCGGCGCGCCGTCCGCGGCGCGGGCGCGCGATCCGGCCCGAGGCCGCTAAGGTGGCGCGAGAGCGCCTTGAGCCCGCTCGCGAGGTGGCGGCCCACGGCCCGCGCCGCGGCGGCGCCGTCGCGCCGGCGGGCCGCGGCGAGGATGCGGCGGTGCTCGGCGAGCGAGCTTTCGGTCCGGCCCGGCACGAGCCACAAGAGATGCCGGGGAAAACTCTCCCACAGCTGCCGGACCAGGCCGAGAAGATGGCGGTTGCCGGCGGACCGGTAGAGGGTCTCGTGGAACTCCTTGTCGGCGGCCAGGATCGCCTTCATCCGGGCCGCCTTGAAGGCGGCCTCCATCGTCGCCTGCAGGCGGACGAGCCGGGCAAGGTCGGCCTCGGTCAGGCAGGGGACGGAGAGCCGCGCCGCCCGGCTCTCGAGCAGGCTGCGCACGGCATAGAGCTCGCGCAGGTTGTCGAGGTCGAGCTCGGCCACCCGCACGCTCCGGCGCGACTGATGCTCGACGATCCCTTGGGCGCGCAGCTCGCGCAGCGCCTCGCGCACCGGGGTCGCGCTCAAGCCCAGCTCGCGCGCGACCTGGTTCTGGCGCAGCCGCTGCCCGGGCTCGTATTTGCCGCGGAGGATGGCGTCCCGCAGGGCCTCAACGGCAAGCTCGCGCTTGGTCGGCGGAGGTCGCCCGGCCATGCCTTCGCTCCCTGTCCCCCCGTGATCCGGAAACCGCGTCCCGGGAGACTAAGCCAAGGCCGGGGAATTTGTATACAATTTTTCCGTCTCTTCCTTGCCCTTTGGCGCCCGTCGTGGCAGAGTGCGGCGCATCAGACCCGCGGGCGGGCCATGGGCGCCCGCCGGCATCGATCGGGCGCCGCCGGGCGACCCGGCGCACGCGGGCGCGAGGGAGGAGCGGAGGGATCCCCCATGGCCCAGGCACGCCACCGATACCGTGTCGGCTGCGACATCGGCGGCACGTTCACCGACTTCGTGCTCCTCGACGAGACCACGGGCGAAATCTCCATCGACAAGCGCCTGACCACCCCGGCCGATCCCTCGGTCGGGATGCTGGAGGGCCTGGTCGGGCTGGCCAAGGGCCACCCCGACTACGTGCGCCAGACCCGCCGGGTCGCCCATGCGACCACCCTCGTCGCCAACGCGGTGATCGAGCGCAAGGGGGCGCGGACCGCGCTCCTCTGCACCCGCGGCTTTCGCGACGTGCTCGAGCTGCGCCGCCACGTGCGGGTGACGACCTACGAGCTCTGGACCGACCCGCCGGAGCCGCTGGTGGCGCGCCCGCTGCGCCTCCCGGTCAGCGAGCGGACCTACAGCGACGGCACCATCCTCAAGCCGGTCGACCGCCGCGAGATCGAGGAGGTCGCCGCGCTCCTGAAGCGCGAAAGCGTGGCCTCGGTCGCGATCGCGTTCCTCCACTCCTACGTCAACCCGCACAACGAACTCGAATGCGCGCGCCTCCTCGCCGGTCTCGCGCCCGGGATCGCGATCACCACCTCGGCCTCGGTGCTGCCGCAGATCAAGGAGTACGAGCGCGCCTCGACGACCGTGATCAACGCCTACGTCAAGCCGGCCACCCGGCGCTATCTCGGGAGCCTCGAGCGCCGGCTGGCCGGGGCCGGCTTCTCGGCCCCGCTCAGCATCATGCTCTCCAACGGCGGCGTCGCCTCGGCCGAGACCGCCGCCGACTTTCCCATCCGCCTGATCGAGTCCGGCCCCGTCGCCGGGGCGATCGTCGGCCAGCATTACGCCAGGCTGCTGGGGCTCAGCGACGTGCTCTCCTTCGACATGGGCGGCACCACCGCCAAGGCGTGCCTGATCCGCGACGGGGCGATGCCGATCACCGACGAGCTCGAGGTCGCCCGCTCGAAGCGCTTCACCAAGTCGAGCGGCTTCCCGGTCGCGGCGCCGGCGGTGGACATGATCGAGATCGGCGCCGGCGGCGGCTCGATCGCCGCGGTCAACGCGCTGGGCCTCTTGCAGGTCGGGCCGGAGAGCGCGGGAGCCGACCCCGGGCCGGTCTGCGACCTCGGCGGCGGCACCGCGCCGACGGTGTCCGACGCCGACCTCGTGGTCGGCTAGCTCCACCCCGACTACTTCGACGGCGGCAGCATGCGGCTCGACCCCGCCGGGGCGGCGCGGGCGATCGGCGAGCGGCTGGCCGCTCCCCTCGGGCGCGACCCGGTCGGCGCGGCGTGGGGCGTCCACGACGTCGTCAACGAGACCATGGCCGCGGCCGTGCGCATGCACGTGACCGAGCGGGGCGGCGACCCCACCCGCGCCACCATGGTCGCGTTCGGCGGCGCCGGGCCGGTGCACGTCTACAACCTCGCCAAGAAGCTCCGCCTGACGCGGGTGCTGGTGCCGCTCCGGCCGGGCGTGCTGTCCGCGGTCGGGCTGATGATCGCGCCGCCCGCCTACGACATCGTCCGCACCCACAAGATCGCGCTCGACAAGGCGGACTCCGGCGCCATCGAGCGCCGGCTCGGCGAGATGACCGCCGAGATCGAGGCGACGCTCCGCAAGGCCGAGGCCGACGGCACCCTCGCCTTCTCCTACGCCGTCGACATCGGCTACATCGGCCAGGGCTATCAGGTGGCGATCCCGCTCGACCGGCCGAGCCGGGACGCGATCGACCGCGCCGTCCTGTGGGAGCGCTTCGCCACCATCTACCGGGGCAAGTACGGCTACTTCTACGACGACGTGCCGGCCGAGATCGTCAACCTCCGCGCCTCGGGGCGGGTGCTCGACGGTCAGCTCTCGCTCCAGCGGCTGGCGGCGGCGCCGGCGGCGGCCGATCCCCGCACCGGCGAGCGGCCCGCCTACTCGGCGCTCCGCCGGGCGATGGCTCCCCACGCCGTTTACGACCGCGAGCGGCTCCGGCCCGGCGACTCCTTCGCCGGGCCGGCCATCGTCGAGGAGGCCTCGGCCACGACCGTGATCGACGCCGACGGCAGGTTCGAGGTCGATCCCTTCGGCTCCCTCCTCGTCACCCTCGAAGCGGCCTAGAGGAACGCCCCCATGCCCGCGCACCACCTTCCGCTCGAGATCATGTGGCCGCGCCTGATCGCGATCGCCGACGAGATGGCGACGACGCTGTTCCGCACCGCCTTCTCGCACGACGTGATCGAGGTCCACGACATGTCGACCGGCCTTTACGACGATCGCGGGAACCTGATCGCCCAGACCTGGCTCGGCGCCACCGGGCACGTCGGCGTGATGCCGATCTTCGGCAAGACGCTCCTCAGGACCTTCCCGCCCGCGACCATCCGCCCGGGCGACATCTTCATCGCCAACGACCCCTGGGTCTGCAACGGCCAGACGGCCGACGTGTTCATCACCACCCCCGCCTTCCACGACGGCCGCCTGATCGGATTCTCGATCAACAGCGTGCATCACGTGGACATCGGCGGGCGCAAGGGTTCGGGTCTGAGCGAGGAGGTGTTCGAGGAGGGGCTGATCATCCCGCCCATGCGCCTCTATCGCGACGGCGAGCCGAACGAGGACCTGTTCACCCTGATCCGCCGCAACGTCCGCTTCAGCGACAAGATGATCGGCGACGTGCGGGCCCAGATCGCCGCCGGCTGGGCGGGCGCCAAGGGGCTGGTCGACCTCGCCCGCGACTTCCGGCTCGACAGCCTGCGCGCCGCCGCCGACGAGATCATGGCCCGCTCCGAGGCCGGCATGCGCCGCGGCATCGCCGCGCTCCCCGACGGCCGCTACCACAAGGAGCTGACGATGGAGGTGGGCGGCGTCGACGAGCCGCTCAAGATGGCCCTCACCCTCACCGTCGCCGGCGACGAGCTGGTCGCCGACTTCGCCGGCACGAGCCCGCAGGTGCGCCGGCCGGTCAACTCGCCGATCAACTACTCGCGGGCCTACGTGGCGCTGCCCATCAAGATCATCTGCGATCCCGAGCTTCCCAACAACGAGGGAACCTACCGGCCGCTAAAGATGGTGGCGCCGGAGGGCTGCCTCATCAACCCGACCTATCCGGCGCCCTGCTTCTGGCGCCTCGCCTCGGGGCAGCTCGTCTCGGAGCTGATGTTCCGGGTACTCTCCGAGATCGCCCCCGACCGGGTGCCGGCGGATTCGGGCGCCATGCCGACCTGGCAGTTCTACGTCAACGGGGTGCACCGCGACGGGCGCCTGTTCGCGCTCCACCAGCACGCCTTCGGCGGCATGGGCGGGCGGCCCCGGCTCGACGGCCTGGCGGCGGTCAGCTTCCCCTACAACGTCCGCGACGTCTCCATCGAGTGGGCGGAGATGGAGACCCCGATCCTGTTCGAGCGGCGCGAGCTGATCCCCGACTCGGGGGGCGCCGGCAAGTTCCGCGGCGGGCTCGGCGAGGAGCTGGTGCTGCGCGCCTACGCCGACGGCGACGTCGATCCCTCGCGCCCCCTGGTGCTGAGCGGCGCCGCGGGGCGGCTCCGCTTCCCGCCCGAGGGGGCGGTCGGCGGGCGACCGGGCGGCCTCGGGGTGATCGCGGTCGACGGACGCCCGATCGCGCCGACCAGCTCGCCGGAGGTTCCGTTCCACGTCGGCGAGGCGGTATCGCTCCGGCTCCCGGGCGGGGGCGGCTACGGCGATCCGCGCCGGCGCGACCGGGGGAAGGTCGAAGCCGACCTCAGGAGCGGCTACGTCACCCCGGAGGCGGCGCGGCGGGACTACGGCTACGAGCGTTGAGGGCGCCGGGACGGAACCGGCCCGGCGGGGAATCGAATGGGGCGGCGGTTCGGGCCACCCCGGCGAAGGTGAGATGAGATGGAAAAGACGTTCAAGTTCTCCAACACCCATCACGACCTGATGGCGCGCGACGCCAGGCACGTGCTCGGCTGGCGCTACGAGCCCCGGGTCATGATCAAGAGCGGCAAGGGCGTCAAGGTGTTCGACGTCGACGGCCAAGAGTACTTCGACATGACCTCGGGGATGATGTGCATGGTGCTGGGCCACAGCCACCCCGAGCTGGTCGAGGCGATCAAGGAGCAGGCCGAGCTCTTCACCCACGAGTCCTCGTGGTACTCCAACCCCTGGCTGGTGGAGTTCGCCGAGTTGATCGCGAGCACGTTGCCGAAGGGGCTGGAGGTGGTGAACTTCGCCGTCACCGGCTCGGAGGCGAACGAGATCGCCATGCGCCTCGCCCTCGGGGTGACGGGCAAGTACGACATCGTCACCGTGCTCCGCGGGCTGCACGGCGGCAGCCTCGCGGTCGAGGCGCTGACCAGCGTCGGTGGGGCGCGTAAGGCCAATCTCGGGCCGCTGATGATCCCGGCGCACCGCAACGTCATCTACGCGCCCCTCTGCTTCCGCTGCCCGATCAACCTCGAGTACCCCTCCTGCGCCGTCGCCTGCCTCGACCGCAGCGAGGAGATGATGGAACTGGTGACCAGCCAGGAGGTGGCCGCGATCCTGGCCGAGACCATCCCGGTCTCGGGCGGCATGATCGTACCGCCCAAGGAGTGGCTCCCCCGGCTCCGCGACCTCGCCACCCGCTGGGGCGCGTTCCTGGTCCTCGACGAGGCCCAGCTCGCCCCGGCCAAGACCGGGCGGATATGGGCGTTCGAGCACGACGGGGTGGTCCCCGACGTCGTCACCTTCGGCAAGGGGATGACCGCCGGCATGGGCATCGCCGGCGCGGTCACCACCCGCGAGATCGCCGAGAAGGCGCGCGGCAAGGCGGGGATCCCGTGGGGGGGCACCTACTCCGGCGATCCCCTGCCGGCGGCGGTGGCGCTGCGCCAGCTTCAGATCGTGATCCGCGACCGGCTGAGCGAGCGGGCGGCGCGGCTGGGCGAGATCCAGAAGCGGCGTCTCGAGGAGCTCAAGTCCCGCTTCGAAGTGATCGGCGACGTGCGCGGCAAGGGGCTCTATCACATGCTCGACATCGTCGAGTCGAAGTCGGGCAAGGCGCCGGATTTCGCCATGGCCGAGCGCATCCGCTACAACGCGCTCCTCGAGGGGCTGATGGTGATCGCGGTCAAGAACTTCGTCCGCATCTGCCCGCCGCTGATTATCACCGAGGCCGAGCTCGACGACGCCCTTGGCCGGCTGGAGGTCGCCGTCCGCCGCTCGATGGCGGGCTTTCCGAAGGACGTCGACTTCAGCCGCTCGAGCTCGCTGGCCGCGCGCCACCCGCTCGCCGCCCGCCCGGCCTGAGGACCCGGCCGCGCCGGGCCGCCGGCGAGCACCCCGTTCGACTCGCAATCCCGTGGAGGGGGGTTGAAACTCTCCTGCTTTTCTCTATATTCGTTCCGAACCCCACCCCAGGTGGGGTCGGATAGGAGATACAGCCGATGATCACCCTCAAAGTCAAGGGCATGACCTGCGGGCATTGCGAAATGGCGGTCGAACAGGCCATCGCCAAGGTGCCCGGCGTCGCCCGCGTCGTCGAGGTCAGCCGCGGCCGCGGCCGGGCGCTGGTCGAAGGGACGCCCGATCCGGCGAAGCTGGTCGAGGCGGTTCGCGACGAGGGCTACGACGCCGAGATCGCGCGATGAACGCGCCCGTTTCGCACTGCGCGCTCCGGCTCGACCCGGCGATCCGCGACGACGCGCGCCGGCGGCTCCTCTCGGTCAAGGGACATGTCGAGGGCATCCTGCGGATGCTGGAGACCGAGTCGGTCTACTGCGTCGACGTGCTGAAGCAGATCAAGGCGGTCGACGGCGCCCTCAACAAGGTCGGCGAGCTGGTGCTGCGATGCCATCTGCGCAACCATGTGGTCACCGCCCACGAGCGGGGCGACGAGGAGGTCATCGTCGCCGAACTGATGGAAGTCCTCAAATACCGGTGAGGGCCGCGACGGCCGTCACCGTGAGGGAGATCGCGATGAGTGCCGAGACGACCTTTGGCGTCAGGGGCATGACCTGCGCCTCCTGCGTGGCGCGGGTCGAGCGCACCCTCCGGAAGGTTCCGGGCGTCGCCGAGGCGACGGTCAACCTGGCGACCGCCAGGGCGACGGTGAGGTCCGCGGACGGCGCGCCCGATGCGGCCGCCCTCTTCGCCGCGGTCGAGGAGGCGGGCTACGAGCCGGTCGCCGAGCGCGCCGAGCTTGCGATCGAGGGCATGACCTGCGCCTCCTGCGTGGCGCGGGTCGAGCGCGCGATCCGGCGCCTGCCGGGCGTGCTCGGGGCCGAGGTCAACCTCGCCACGGCGCGCGCCAGCGTCCGGTTCCTCCCCGATTCGGTTTCGCGCCAGCGCATCAGGGCCGCGGTCGCCGAGGCGGGCTACGCGGCCGAGGAGACCGGCGCCGAGGCCGGGGACGCGGAACGCGCGCGGCGCGAGGCGGAGCTTGCGGCCCTCCAGCGAACCGTGCTCCTGGCCGCGGCCTTCACCGTTCCGCTGGCGCTCCTCGCCATGCTCAAGCACGTGCCGATGGTGCACGAGATGCTGGCGGCGCTCATGCCCGCGCGCGGCTGGATGCTGATCGAGGCGCTCCTCGCCACGCCGG
The DNA here is from genome assembly GCA_016202695.1 of Pseudomonadota bacterium. Classification (GTDB taxonomy): domain Bacteria; phylum Pseudomonadota; class Alphaproteobacteria; order JACQOE01; family JACQOE01; genus JACQOE01. The sequence goes on from JACQOE010000001.1 coordinate 36,174, forward strand.
TGCAGTTCTACGCCGGCCGGGTGTTCTACCGCACCGGCTGGGCCGAGCTCCGGCACCTCAATCCGGGCATGAACAGCCTGGTGATGATCGGCTCGAGCGCGGCCTATTTCTACTCCCTCCTCGCCCTCGTCGTTCCCGCCGTCTTCCCCGCCGGGACCGCGACCTCGTACTTCGAGGCGGCGGCGGTGATCGTCACCCTGATCCTGGTCGGCCGCTACCTCGAGGCGGTGGCCAAGGGCCGCACCTCGGAGGCGATCCGCCGGCTGATCGGCCTCAAGCCGAAGACCGCGCGCGTGCGCCGCGACGGCGCCGAGGCCGAGGTCCCGGTCGAGGAGGTGGTGCCGGGCGACGTCGTGCTGGTGCGCCCGGGCGGGCGCGTGCCGGTGGACGGCCGCGTGACCGAGGGGGCGAGCTTCGTCGACGAGTCGATGATCACCGGCGAGCCGGTGCCAGTGGAGAAGCGTGCCGGGAGCGAGGTCGTCGGCGGCACCGTCAACGGCACCGGCGCCTTCGCCTTCGAGGCCACCCGCGTCGGCGCCGACACCGTGCTGGCGCAGATCATCCGCATGGTCGAGGAGGCGCAGGGCTCGAAGCCGCCGATCCAGGCCCTCGCCGACCGCATCGCCGCCGTCTTCGTCCCCGTCGTCATCGCCATCGCCGCGGTCACGTTCGCGATCTGGCTCGCGATCGGGCCGGAGCCGTCGCTGAGCTTCGCCTTCGTCGCCGCGGTCTCGGTGCTGCTCATTGCCTGCCCCTGCGCCATGGGGCTGGCGACGCCGACGGCGATCATGGTGGGAACGGGCCGCGGCGCCGAGATGGGGATCCTGATCCGCAAGGGCCCGGCGCTCGAGGCGCTGGCCAAGGTCGATGCGGTGGTGCTCGACAAGACCGGCACCCTCACCCAGGGCCGCCCCGAGCTCACCGACCTCGAGCCCGTGAACGGGGCGCAGCCCGACGAGACGCTCCGCCTGGTCGCCGCCGCCGAGGCGAAGAGCGAGCATCCCATCGCCGAGGCGGTCGTGCGCGCGGCGAAGGCGCGCGGCCTCTCGCTCCCCGAGGTCGAGTCGTTTGCCGCCGAGCCCGGCTTCGGCATCGACGCCCGGGTGGCGGGCCGGAGCGTGCGGGTGGGCGCCGATCGCTACATGCGCCGCCTCGGGATCGGGCTCGGCGGGGCCGAGGCGGTGGCGGCGGGGCTTGCCGACGCGGCCAAGACGCCGCTCTTCGCCGCCGTCGACGGCCGCCTCGCGGCGGTGATCGCGGTCGCCGATCCGCTGAAACCCGGGAGCGGCGAGGCGATCCGGGCCCTGCACCGGCTCGGCCTCGAGGTCGCGATGCTGACCGGCGACAACCGCCGCACCGCCGGGGCCATCGCCCGCGAGGCCGGCATCGACCGGCTGCTCGCCGAGGTTCTGCCGGGCGAGAAGGCCGAGGAGGTCAAGCGCCTGCAGGCCGAGGGGCGGAAGGTCGCCTTCGTCGGCGACGGGATCAACGACGCCCCCGCCCTCGCCCAGGCGGACGTCGGAGTGGCGATCGGAACCGGGACCGACATCGCCATCGAGGCCGGCGACGTGATCCTGATGTCGGGCGATCTGCGGGGGATCGTGAACGCGACCGCGCTCGCCCGGCGGACGCTCCGCAGCATCGTCCAGAACTTCGTCTGGGCCTACGCCTACAACGTCGCCCTGATCCCGGTCGCGGCGGGGGCGCTCTATCCGGTGTTCGGGCTGCTCCTCAGCCCGATCCTGGCCGCCGGCGCGATGAGCCTCTCAAGCCTGTTCGTGCTCACCAACTCGCTCCGGCTGCGCCGCTTCGCCCCGCCCCTGGCGGCGGCGGCGCGGGCCGAGGGCGCGCCTGCGCGCGGCCCCGCGGTGCGGTCGGGGCGCGAGCGGGAGGAGATGGAGAAGGCGGCGTAGAGGGCGGCACGAGGGGGCGCCCGGCGCCGTCCCCGGCGGTGGTGTCGCGCACTCACCGGTTTCGCCCCGGATCCGCGACGGCTCGGGGCCGCACGCCGAGGCAGGCGCCGTAGGCCCCGCGCACGAGACTCCGGAGTCGTCCCTCCCGCCAGCGGGCCCCGATCGCCCCGGCGCCTCGCCCGCGCCCCGTTCGCCAGGGCGAGAACGGAAGCGCCACCACCGACTCGAGGCGAAGGTCGCAGCCGCCGGCGAGCCTCGCCAGGGCGGCGGGCGAGAGATGGCGCGTCGGGATCGGGCGGCCCCCGGCGCGAAGGGCGCGCGCCAGGGCCACCAGCGGGTTCCAGGGATGCGGCATCACCACCACGACCGTGCCCCCTTCCGCCACCACCCCGCGCGCCGCCGCCAGCGCCGCCGGCTGGTCCGGGCAGTGCTCGAGGGTGCCAAGCATGAGCACCACCTCGAAGCGGCCGATGGCGTCGGCCGAGAGCGCCCCGGCCTCGCCCACCGCGAAGCGAAGGTGGCGCGCACCGGCGCGGGCGGCGCTCTCGCGGGCGCGCGCGATCATGGCCGCGGAGAGGTCGATCCCCACCCCCTCGGCGAGGAGGTCGGCGAGGCGGATCAGGTGCAGGCCCGTGCCGCAGCCGACGTCGAGCACCCGGGGACGCGGGAACCGACCGATCACCGCGCGCAGGAAGGCGAGGCGCGCGGAGAACTCCGCCGCCCGCGGCGAGCCGGGCCCGTGCGACTCGTCCCAGGTTGCGGCCAGGCGGTCGAAGGCCGAGGCGACCTCGGCCGCGCCGGTCGCGTCGCGCCGCCCCGTTGCCACGGCGATCCGCCGCCCCGTCTCAGCCCGAGCCGGTCGAGGCCGCTCTCCGCGTGTTCGCGGCCGCGGCCTCGCGGCGGGCGCTGAAGGCCGCGGCGGCGACGATCACGCCCGCCCCCACCCAGCTCCAGCCGTCCATGAGCTCGCCGAACCAGATCATCCCGATCACCGCCGCGTAAGGGAGCCGCAGGAAGTCGAAGGGCGCCGCCACCGAGGCATCGGCGAGCGCCATGGCACGCGTGTAGAGGAGATGCCCGAGCGAGCCGAGCGAGCCGGCGACAAAGGTCCAGAACAGGAACCCGGGGCCCGGAGTCACCCAGACGGGAATCGCGAACAGCAGCAGGAAGGGGGTGGTGTAGAGCCCCATGTACAGGACCACGGTGTGCGCGGCCTCGGTGCGGGCGAGGACCTTGATGATCAGCATCACCACGGCCGAGGCGGCCGCTACCATCAGGGGAAGCACCAGCGCCGCCTCGTATGCCGCCAACCCCGGGCGCAGGATGACCAGGCTGCCGGCGAAGCCGGCGGCGACCGCGGCCCACCGTACCCACCCGACCGCCTCGCCGAGGAAGATCGCGGCCCCGAGGGTGATCCACAACGGCATGGTGAAGCTGAGCGCGGTCGCCTTGTCGATCGGGATCAGGAAAAGCGCGTAGGTCCAGCCCGCCGTCATCACCGCCGTGATCGCCCCGCGCAGGAGGAAGAGGCCGTGGCGCTTCGTCCGCAAGGCGGCGGGTCCGGTGCGAATCAGGATGGGAAGGAGGAAGACGAGGCCGAGGAACATGCGCAGGAAGGCGACCTCGAACGGATGAACCTCCTGGCTCAGGTGCCGGAGGAAGGCGTTCACCAGGCTCGAGCAGAGAGTCGCCCCCGCCATGCAGAGCCCGGCGAGCACGACCGCGGGGAGGCGCGGCAAGGCGACGCCCGGCGGCCCAGATCCCATCGCTCCCCCCCGGATTGCGCGAAGCGCGCACGCCGTGGCATGCGTTGACCCACGCACGAGCGCTCCCCTACCATGCCGCAAGAACCCGTCGACGGCAAACGAGGCGACGGTCGACAAGCGGGAGGACTCACCATGGAACACCGCAATCTCTACGGCTACGGCGAGAACCCGCCCCACGCCAACTGGCCGGGCAGTGCGCGCGTCGCCGTCTCCATGGTCGTCAACGTCGAGGAAGGCTCGGAGCGGGCGGTCTCGCGCGGGGACGAGAGGAACGAGCCGGTCTACGACATGATCGAGGAGATCGCCGGCGCGCCCAATCCTTCGATGGAATCGCACTTCGACTACGGCACCCGGGCCGGATACTGGCGCATCGTCCGGGTGCTGGCCAGGTACGGCGTTCCCTGCACGCTCAACGCCTGCGCCGAGGCGCTCGAGCGCGCGCCGTGGATCGCCCGGGACGCGCTCGCCCGCGGCCACGAGATCTCGTGCCACGGCTACCGCTGGATGACGCCGTTGCACATGAGCGAGGACGAGGAGCGGGCCTGGATCGCCAAGGCGGTCGAGACCATCCGCAAGGTCGCCGGCGTGCGGCCCGTCGGCTGGCACACCCGCTGCCCGCACACCTTCAACACCCGGCGCCTGCTGGTCGAGGAGGGGGGATTCCTCTACGACAGCGACGCCTACGACGACGACCTCCCCTACCTGGTCGAGGTGGGCGGGCGCCGGCACGTGGTCCTCCCCTACAGCCTGGATACCAACGACATGCGCTTCCAGCGGCCCGAGGCCGGGTTCGTGTGCGCGGAGGACTTCGCCGATTACGTCAGCGACGCCTTCGACTGGCTGTGGGAGGAGGGCGAGAGCGTGCCGAAGATGATGACCGTGGGGTTGCACCTGCGGATCATCGGCCGGCCGGGACGGATCGCCGGTCTCGACCGGGTGCTCGAGCACATGACCGACAGGGGCTCGGTGTGGTTCGCCACCCGGCGCGAGATCGCCGAGCACTGGCTGAGGGAGCACGGCCGAACATAGGCCCGCCCGGGCCGATCGGCGGCCGGGGCTTTTGCCTCCTCAGTCGAGGAACGCGAGCGCCCGCACCGGCGAGGCGGTGCCGCGCCGGATCCGCAGCGGAATCCCTTGGAACCGGAACTCGCCGCGCCCGACCAGCCGCTCCATGTTGCAGAGCCACTCGTAGTGGGTGATCTTGCGGTCGCGGCAGACCCGGTGGCTGGGAAAGGTCGGATCGGTCGGCTTGTCGGTCGACGGCCCTTCGAAGCCGTGCACGCGCGAGCCGCGGTCGGCGAGCCAATGCGTCGCCGCGGGGGTGAGGCCGGGGTTCATGTGCATGACCGACTCGCGCGGATAGTGACGGGCGTGAAATCCGGTGCAGATGAGGACGATGTGTCCGGCGATCCGCAGGCCGGCCTTGCGCTCCGCCTGCTCGAGGTCGGCGACGTCGATATCGCCGAGGTCGGGGACGTGGCGGAGGTCGAGGACCACCGCCTTGCCCATGAAAAGATCGAGCGGCATCTCGTCGATCGTCTCGGCCCTGGGGTTGATGTGGAAGAACGAGTCGACATGGGTGCCGACGTGGTCGAGCAGGCTCATGTAGAGGGTAGCCGCGGTCATCGGGTCCTCCGGCGTGCCGAGCCCCCAGGCCCGCGAGCGCTCGTGGCTCAGGTGCTCGATGAAGAAGGGGCGCTGGAAGTTCTTGTGCGCCGGCATGAAGTCCTCGAGGGCCACGGACAGATCGACGATCTCGGCCATGGGTGTTTCCTCCGATTGACGAAGTGCCGTCGCCCTCAGCCCCGGATCAGCGCGACAGCATGGTGGTCGGAAGCCAGAGGGCGATCTGCGGGAAGGCGACGAGGATCGGGATCGCGGCGAGGAGCACGAAGAAGAACGGCAGCGAGGCCTGCGCCACGTAGAGGATGTTGCGGCCGGTGAAGTGCTGAAGCACGAACAGGTTGAAGCCGACCGGAGGCGTGATCTGGGCGACCTCGACGACGACGACGATGTAGATTCCGTACCAGACGACGTCGATGCCGGCGGCCTGGATCATCGGCTGGATGATGCCGGTGGTCAGCACGACGATCGAGGTTCCGTCGAGGAAGCAGCCGAGCACCAGGTAGACGATCGTCAGCACGAAAAGCAGCGTGTAGACCGAGAGGTCCATCGACACGATCCACCCGGCGAGCGTCCGCGGAATCCCGGTGAAGCCCATGGTGATCGACAGGAAGGCGGCGCCGTTGATGATCAGGATGATCATGCACGAGGTGCGGGTCGCCCCCATCACCGCCGAGGCGAAGTTACCCCAGGTGAGCGACCCGAACGCCCACGACAGGAGCAGCGCGCCGGCCACTCCGATCGCCGCCGCCTCGGTCGGCGTGGCAACGCCGGTATAGATCGAGCCCAGCACGCCGACGATCAGGCACATCACCGGGATCAGCCGGCGCGAGGCATAAAGCTTCTCGGCGAAACCGATCTCGATGTCGCTGGGGGGCGTCTTGTCCGGGTTCATGAGCGCCCACATCACGGTGTAGCTCATGAACATGATGATGAGCATGATCCCGGGCAGGAAGCCGGCGATGAACAGGCGCGCGATCGAAACCTCGGCGACGAAGCCGTAGACGATCAGCATGATCGAGGGCGGGATCAGGAGCCCCAGCGTCCCCGAGCCCGCCAGCGTGCAGATCGCCATCTTCTCGTCGTAGCCGCGGCGCATGAGCTCGGGCATCGACATCTTGCCGATCGTCGCGCAGGTCGCGGAGGAGGAGCCGGAGACGGCGGCGAAGATGCCGCAGCCCAGGATGTTGACGTGCAGGAGCCGGCCGGGGAGGCGGGTGAGCCACGGCGCCAGCCCGGTGAACATGTCCTCGGCGAGGCGGGTGCGGAAGAGGATCTCCGCCATCCAGATGAAGAGCGGCAGCGCGGTCAGCGCCCAGTTGTCGCTCGCCCCCCAGACGGTGGTCGCCAGCGCCATTCCGGTCGGCGCGGGGGTGAACAGCATCATCCCCACCATGCCGACGCCGAGGAGCGAGATCGCCACCCACACCCCGCTGGCGAGCAGGGCGAACATGACCGCGAGAAGGGCGAGGCCGATGGCGATCTGTTCCACCCGCTGCCCCCTTCCCGAGGCTACTCGCTCAGCATCTCGGACTCGGAGACCGGAGCGGTCTCGTCGGCGTAGCCGTAGCTCGGCGCCTCCCCCTTGAGCACGAGCACGAACTCGTCGAGGAAGGCGATGAACATCATTCCGGCGCCGATCGCCATGCCCGTCTGCGGGACCCACAGCGGCACCGGCAGCACGCCGATGGCGGTCGCCTTGAAGACATAGGACTCCCACACCAGGTGCCCCGAGTAATAGGCGAGGAAGCCCGAGATGAAGACGCCGACCGCGAGGCACCACAGCTCGAACAGCCGGCGGCGGGCGGGGCCGAGGCCGCGCAGCAGCAGGGCGACGCGGATGTGCCCGCCCGACTTGAGCGTGTGCGCGAGCGCGAAGAACGAGGTGGCGACGAGCGAGAAGCTGGCCAGGATGTCCCCGCCACGGACGAGGACGCCGACCGAGCGGCCGGCGATCTGCGCCAGCACGACGACGGCCATGAACGCCATGAACGCACCCGCGATCACGCCGCAGGCGCGATACAGGCGGTCCAGAAACGCTCTCATCGGCGCGCGGCGCACCGCGGTCCGGCCCCGCTCATCGAGGCCGGACCGCGGCGGGATTCCCGGTCAGGAGCCGATGGCCTGACGGTACTTCTTGACGATCTCCTCGCCGACCGGGCCGGCCTGCTTGACCCACTCGCTGGTGAGCGCCTGGCCCAGCTTGTCGAGCTCGGCCAGGAAGGCCGGGCTCGGCTTGGCGACCGTCATGCCCTTGGTCTTAAGGAACTCGATCTGCTCGGCGTTCACGTCGCCGGCCATCTTCCAGCCGCGCGTCTGGGCCTGCTTTCCGGCCGCGATCACCGCGTTCTGGACGTCCGCCGGAAGCTTCTTGAGGGCCGCCTCGTTGACGAGGATGGCGTTCAGCGAGTGGTTGCCGATGACGTTGGTGAAGTACTTGGTGAAGTCCCAAGCCTGGCTGTCGATGCCCGTCTGCGCGGAGGTGATCATGGTGTGCATGACGCCGGTGGCGAAAGCCTGGGGCACCTCGCTGAACTGAATGGTGACCGGGCTCGATCCCATCAGCTCGGCGAGCCGCGCGGTCATGGTGCTGTAGACGCGGAACTTGAGGCCCTTGAAGTCGGCGACCGAGCTGACCGGAGTCTTGGTGTAGAAGCCCTGGTCCGGCCACGGAACCACGTAGAGGAGCCTCAGGCCCTGCTTGGCCAGATAGTCGTCGACATAGGGCTTGAGCACCTCCCACAGCTTCGCCGCCTTGGCGTGGCCCGGGGCCAGGAAGGGGATGCCGCCGGCCATCTCGAACAGCGGGTTCTCGTTGCCGTACTGGACGCTCAGGATCTCGCCGATCGGCACCTGCCCGGTCTGGACCGCGTGCTTGATCTGCGGCAGCTTGAAGAGGGCCTGGTTGTTGTGGAGGTTGATCTTGAGCTTGCCGCCGGTGGACTTGTCCACGTCGTCGATGAAGGCGCGGATGTTCTTGGTGTGATAGTTGCCGTCGGGATAGCCGGAGGCCATGTTCCAGGTCTCGGCCGCGGCTGCGCTCACGAAGCCGACCACCGCCCCGGCGGCGATCGCAAACGGCACAAGCGTCTTGCGCATGTTGGACCTCCCCTTGGACACGTCGTCAGGACCGATTGAGTCGGGATGATTGCCCGACCGCACCCGTCGGTTATCGGGGGCATTCTACGTCACCTCTCCGGCCGCGGGCAATCCGGCCCCGCCGTCGGTAGCGACTCATTTTGCCCTCATGCCTCGACAGGCTCGGCATGAGGGCCCTGGAAGTTCGCCTCACGCCTCAAGCCGGTCGAAGGGAGAGGCGCTTCAAAAAGTCACCACCTCACCGCCGCGCCAGGAGCGGGACGGGTGGCCCACGGCGCCGTCCACGTCTCGCCTGCGGCGGTCAAGCGATGCGGGCGAGCCTGCTCACCCGGCTCGGGTTGATCTCGGCGATGAAGATGTCGCCGGCGGCGTTGCCCCACACCCCGTGGGGGAGGTTGAGGCAAGGCCGGCAGCGCCCGACCAGTTGCCCGTCGGGTGTCAGCATGCTCAGGCGCGGCACCTGGTCGGTGACGAAGATCAGGCCGCGGTCGTCCTCCCAGATGTCCATGGGCAGCCAGAAGTCGCGCCACTCGCAGAGGTACGCGCCAGCGCGGTCAAAGAGCTGAACCCGGTGGTTCTCGCGGTCGACCACGAGGACCCTGTCGCGGCGGTCCACCCAGATCGCGTGCGGGGTGGAGAATTGCCCGGGGCCGTTGCCCGGCCCGCCCCAGCTGCGGATGAGCTTTCCCGAGGCCGAGAATCGATGGACGGCCGAATTGCCATAGCCGTCGGTGACGTAGATCTCGCCGTCGGCCGCGACCGCCGCGTCGGTCGGATGGTTGAAGGGCGCCCGGAGCCGCGGCGCGTGGCGCTTGCCGAGCGCGCGGGCCAGTTTCCCCTCGGGGGTGAAGATCAGGACCTGATGGGCATCGCGGTCGACCAGGAACACCCGGTCGTCGCCGGCGATGTAGATGCCGTGGGCGTCGGCCACCCTGCCCCGGCCAAGCGGCCCGAGGTACTTCCCCGAGGGATCGAAGATCTGGACCGGCGGGTCGTCGCGCTGAAAGACATAGACCCGGCCCTTCGAGTCGAGCGCGAGGGTGCTGATGAAACCCAACTCCATCCCGTCGGGGAGCCTTCCCCAGGGTCGCTCGATCCGGTAGCGACGCTCCCCGAGCGCCACGACCAGCGCCTCGTTCGCCGCCATTGCCGCCTCCCTCCCCAATGGTTTCCCGCCCGGAGCGACGACTCTAGGCCGGCCCCGCCTCGGGCCACAAGGGAGACGCCGCTCCCGGGGCGGCGCGGCGGCGGGGCGCATGCACCCCGAGCCGCGTCGCCCAACTGGTGCCCGCGGCCGGCCCTGGCGACGGCCTACGCCTTCGTCAGGGTCACGATCCGCTCGTAGGCGGGCAGCGTCAGGAACTCGACGAAGTCGTCGGCGAAGACCATGTCGCGGATGAGCGAGGCCGCCTCGCGGTACCGCCCCGCCCGGAACCTCTCCGCCCCGGCGGCCTTCTCGATCTTCACCATCTCCTCGTCGAAGAAGTGACCCATCAGGGCATCGTCGATCGTCCGCCCGTCCTCGAGCCTGGCCCTGTGGCGGCGCCACTGCCAGAGCTGGGTGCGGCAGATTTCCGCGGTCGCCGCGTCCTCCATCAGATGGTAGAGAGGCACGCAGCCCGTGCCCCTGAGCCACGCCTCGGTATAGAGGACGCCGACGTTGATGCTGTGGCGAAGGCCGGCCTCGGTGATCGTCCCGTCGGGGACGGCGAGAAGATCGGCGGCGCCGACGGTCACGTCGTCGCGCCTGCGGTCGATCTGGTTCGGCCCCTTCATCCTGGCGTCGAAGGCGGCCCGGGCGGTGGCGATCAGGCCCGGATGCGCGACCCAGGTGCCGTCGTGGCCGTCGCCCGCCTCGCGCTCCTTGTCGGCGCGCACCTTGCCGAGGGCGTCCTCGTTCGCCTGGGGGTTGTCGCGGATCGGAATCTGGGCCGCCATGCCGCCCATCGCATGCGCGCCCCGGCGGTGGCAGGTCTTGATCAGAAGCTGGCTGTAGGAGCGGAGGAAGTGCCGGGTCATCGTCACCTGCTCCCGATTGGGAAGCACGAACTCGGCCCGGTTCCGGAAGCGCTTGATGAAGCTGAAGATGTAGTCCCAGCGGCCGCAGTTGAGCCCGGTGATGTGCTCGCGCAGCTCGTAGAGGATCTCGTCCATCTCGAACGAGGCCATGATGGTCTCGATCAGCACGGTCGCCTTGATCGTGCCCGTCCTGAGCCCGAGCTTTTCCTGGGCGCGCACGAACACGTCGTTCCAGAGCCGCGCCTCGAGATGATTCTCGAGCTTCGGCAGATAGAAGTACGGGCCGGTCCCCTTCGCGATCAGGGTGCGCGCGTTGTGGAACAGGTAGAGGCCGAAGTCGAACAGCGAGCCGCTGACGGGCTGGCCGTCCACCCGCACGTGCGCCTCGGTGAGGTGCCAGCCGCGCGGGCGCGCCACGAGGGTGGCGAGCTTCGCCCCAAGCGCGTAGGACTTGCCCGACTCGGGATCGACGAAGCTCAACGTCCGCGCCGCCGCCTCGCCCAGGTTGATCTGGCCCTCGATCAGGTTGGCCCAGGTCGGGCTCTCGGCGTCCTCGAAGTCGGCCATGAAGACGTTGGCGCCCGAGTTGAGCGCGTTGATGATCATCTTGCGGTCGACCGGCCCGGTGATCTCCACCCGGCGGTCCTGTAGGTCGGCGGGCACCGGAGCGATGGTCCAATCGGACTCGCGGACCTTGCGCGTCTCGGCGGGGAAATCGGGCAGCCAGCCGCCGTCGAGCCGCCGCTGGACGTCCCGCCGCCGCTCGAGGAGGGCCCGGCGGGTGGCTCCGAATGTGCGGTCGAGGTCGGCAACGAAGGCGAGCGCGTCGGGAGTGAGAACCTTGCCGTAACCGGGTCCAATCGATCCGAGTATCTCGACCCCCTTCGGGGTCTTGACCGATGCCCGAGACCCGCCGGCCTTCCGTGCCATTTTTGCCTCCCTGTTTGATATCCGGGCCCGAGGCGTCGCTCGGTTGCCGCCGCCTCTCTCCGGCGCAGAGTTACCGCCTTGGGCCGGGCTCGTCAACGGAACCGGCTATCCTCCGCCGGAGCCGCAGGAAGGCCCGCGGGCGGCCGCCCGCCGGGGAGCCCCGGGTCGGCTTTCACTCCGCGCCCGGTTGGGCTAGCCTTTCGGGAAAAGCGGTCGGTCCCGCACGCGCCCCACGTGAGGGCCGGAGAGAGGAGGAATCGTTGGCCCGAAACCCGGAATCCCGGGTCGCCGCCTTCGTTCGCGGCCTCGGGTCCCACGGCCTCAGTGGTTCGTTGATCGAGCCCCCGCGGCGCGCGACTGCCGCGCGCCCGGCGCGTGCGCCGAGAAAAGCAATGGCAAGCCACAAGGGAGGAGCGGGCAATGGTCCGGAGTCGAAGGACGTCGGCGCCGCCGCCGCTCGCGGTCGAAGAGTACCGCAGGCGCGTCGGGCGCATCCAGGAGGCGATGGCGGCCGAGCGGCTGGATGCGCTCCTGATCACCAGCGAGGACAACTACCGTTACGTGACCGGCTTCAACAGCCCCACCTGGCAGAACCTCACGCGCCCCCGCTTCTGCATCGTCCCCCTCGCCGGCGATCCCTGCGTCATCGTGCCCTCGAACAACACCGTGATCGTCGAGGAGACGTCCTGGATCCGGGACGTGCGCTCCTGGGTCTCGCCCAACCCCGCCGACGACGGGGTGTCGCTCGTGCGCGAGGGGCTTCGGGCCTGCCCGCGCCGGCACAACCGGGTCGGTGCCGAACTCGGCCCGGAAAGCCGCCTCACCATGCCGGTCGGCGATTTCCTCCGCCTCAGGGAGGCGATAGCACCGGTCGAGATCGTCGACGGCGACCGGATGCTGCGCCGGCTGCGCATGATCAAGTCGCCGGCCGAGGTGGCACGTATCCGCCACGTTGCCGAGATCGTCTCGCGCGGCTTCGAAGCCCTGGCCAGCAGGACCAGGATCGGTGAGACCGAGCGGGCGGTGTGCAGGAGACTGCACGCCGATCTTCTGGCGCGGGGGGCGGACAGGGGCCCCTATGTGGTGGGCACCTCGGGCCGGGGCGGCTACTCCTCGCTCAACCTCCCGCCGCGGGAGCGGGCGCTGCGGCAGGGCGACGTGCTGTTCATCGACATCGCCGCCGCCTACGACGGCTATTACTGCGACTTCGACCGGGAGATCGCCTTCGGGCGGCCCTCCGACAAGCTCAGGCGCATTTACGAGGTGCTGTGGCGGGCGACCGAGGCCGGCATCGCCGCCGCTCGACCCGGGCGACCGATCGCCGAGGTCTGGCAGGCCGAGGCCGACGCCGTCGCCCGCGCCGCGGAGAGGCTGCGCCTGCTGGTGGAGCCGGCGCGGAACGGCCGCCTCGGGCACGGCGTGGGCCTGCGGATGTGCGAGCCCCCGTCGGTGCATCCCGAGGACATGACCGTTCTCGAAGCGGGAATGGCCATCACCATCGCGCCCGCGCTCGCCTTCGCCGAGCCGTCCGCCGACGGCCCCCAGGGCCGGCTGGCGGTCCACGAGGAGAACATCGTCATCACCGGAGACGGCGCCGAGCTCCTCACCCGCCGCGCTCCGCCCGAGATGCCGTTCATCGCCGAGTAGCCGCGGACCCGCGGCTTCCCGGGGCGTTCGGTCCCGACTCAGGCCATGCTTCGGCCGGCCGGGCGCCGATCGAGCCGGAACAGGCGGCCGGCCCGGATCGCCGCCGTCTCCACCCCGATGGTGCGGAGCGCGGCCCACAGCGTCGCCTGATTGGAGGTGACGACGGGAAGCCCAAGCTCGCCCTCCAGCGCCTCGACCTGGTCCATCGCCCTCAGGTTGGTGCAGCTCACGAACACCGCGTCGGCGCCGCGGATGGCCTCGCGGCTTGCGCGCACGAGCGCGGCCGTCTCGGCCGACTCGACATAGCCGGTCCTGTCGCCATGCTCGAACAGGAAAGACGTCAGGCCCACCGTCTCGTGCCCGTGATGGGCAAGGAACGCGACCAGACTGCGATTGATCGCCTCGGGGTAAGGGGTCGCGACGAAGACCCTCCGCGCGGCGAGCGCGGCGAGGGCCTCGATCACCGCACTCGCGGTCGTGAGCCCGGGGATCCCGGTGCAGGCGCGGATGCGCTCGCCCAGCTCGCGGTGCCGATCGGGCCCGCCGAGGAGGCTCCCCGAGGTGCAGCCGTAGACGATCACGTCGGGATGGACGTGGGTGATCTCCTTGGCCCGCTCCTCGAGCGAGTCGACCATCTCCAGGAGGGACTCGGCGGTGAGCACCGAGCTCGACCGGCGAAGCCGGTGGAAGTGCGTGGTCACGCCGGGCGGCGCGAAGCGGAAGAACTCGTACTCCAGGGTCACGTCGTTCGGCGGGAGGAGGACGCCGACGCGCTTCACATGAAGGGGCATGAGGACGCTCCTTCCCGTCGCGGTGCGGCGGTTTGCGGTCCGAAGCCGCCGCTCCCCATTTTTGTTCTCTTCCGCCGCTCGGTACTGTAGACCGGCCTTCGCCGCGCGCACAACGGCAAGGTCGCGGCGGGCCTCCCCTTGCATCGGCGCGGGGGACCGTGTGTGCGCGACGCCGCGCGCGGATCGGAGCCAGAGAAGGAGGCAGGAATGGACAGGCAACCCGTCGCCATCGTCACCGCCGCCGGCCACGGTATCGGCGCGGCCATCGCCCGCGAGCTCCATCGGCGGGGCTATCGGCTGGCGCTGATGTCGGTTTCGGGGGCGGCCGAGCGGCTGGCCGGGGAGCTGGGCCAGGTGGGCCTCGCCGGCTCGGTGACCGAGGCCGGGGATCTCAAGCGACTGGTCGACCTCGCCCTCTCGCGCCACGGCCGCATCGACGCCGTCGCCGCCAGCACCGGGCCGGCCCCCAAGAAGCCGCTGCTCGCGATCAGCGACCGCGAGTGGCACGACGGGCTCGACATGATGCTGCTCCACGTCGTCCGCCTCGCCCGGCTGGTCACGCCCCTGATGGAGGCACAAGGCGGCGGCGCGTTCGTCAACATCTCCACCTATTGCGCCTTCGAGCCCAATCCCGCCTTTCCCGTCTCCTCGACACTCCGCGCCGGGCTCGGCGCGTTCGTCAAGCTCTATGCGGACGCCCACGCCGCCAAGGGCATCCGCATGAACAACGTGCTCCCCGGCTTCACCGACACCCATGGCGTGAAGGCCGAGGTGCTTCCCCTCATCCCCGCCCGCCGGTACGGCCGCCCCGAGGAGATCGCGCGGACCGTGGCCTTCCTCCTCTCCGACGACGCCGCCTACATCACCGGCCAGAACGTCCGGGTCGACGGCGGCCTCTCGCGGTCGGTCTGAGCGGGGCCGAAGGCGCCGCCGGCGCCGCCGCGATCCTGGCGGCGACGCCCGGCCGCCGTGCTATGCTCCACCCGGCCCGGTCGGGAAACGGGGTGGAGAACGCGGATGCCGCTGCACTTTTCGCCCGAGGAGCTGGCCGAACGGCGGACGAGATGGCCCAGATCGGCGAGACCGTCCTGGTGACCGAGGCCGGCGCGGAGCGCCTCTCGCGCGCAAGCCTCGACTACATCCATAATCCGTGACGGAAGCCCGCCGCTCGCCGCCGCCCGCTCGCGAGTCGCTAATTCCTTGCGTCCCAAGCCCGGTCCCGGCGGGCATCCCACCGCCGCGCCTGTTTACGGCCAATCTGCGAACGGGCATAGTGTTGGCCATAGAACAAACAGGGAGTTCCCGCACATGACCCGAACACTGTTGCGTATGGGCGCCCTGGCGGCGGCCCTGGTCGTCGGCGTCGCCTCCGCCCAGGCCGAGACGGTGTGGCGCATGGCCACAAAGCAGCCCGCAGACAGCCCCGAGGGACTGGCCTTCCAGAAGTTCGCCGACCTCGTGAAGGACTACTCCGGCGGCAAGATGACCGTGAAGGTGTACCCCTCCGAGCAGCTCGGCAAGACCGAGGCGACCCTCGAGCAGGTCCAGGCGGGCACGATCCACGTCTATCCCGAGGGCAGCACCTATCTGCAGAAGTGGGTGCCCGACATGAAGTTCGAGAGCGCCCCCTTCATCTTCCAGAGCCGCGAGCACTGGGCCAAGTTCCTCGAGACCGACGTCGCCAGGGGGTGGATCCGTCAGGTCAAGGAGAAATCCGGCATCACCATCATCGGCAGCCCGGCGGAAATGATGCGCGGCCCCTACCGGGTGATGGTGACCAAGAAGCCGGTCAAGACCCTCGCCGACGTGAAGGGCCTGAAGCTCCGCATGCACCCCGATCAGCTCGCGACCGACGCCTGGACCTACCTCGGCGCCGAGGTGCGCGTGCTCGAGTGGACGGCGGTCTACGAATCGATCCAGCGCGGCATCGTCGAGTCGGTCAACAGCCCGGTGGCGCTGGTCGAAAGCATGAAGTTCTTCGAGGTCGCACCCCACATCGTGCGCCACGACGAGTACCCGCAGGGCATCGCCTTCATGACCAACGCCAAGGCCTATGAGGGCCTGCCCAAAGACCTCAGGGCGGCGGTCGACCGCGCCTACAAGGACGCCGGCAAGTACAGCACGGACCTGACCATGAGCATAACCGGCGAGTCGCTCAAGCGCATGCAGGCGAAGGGCGTCACCTACTCCGAGCCGGACCTGAGCGAGTTCATCAAGAAGATGCAGCAGTTCTACGCCGAGCTCGACCGCCAAGGGAAGCTGCCCAAGGGCTTCGTCGCCGCGGTCAACGCGAGCCGCCCGCGCACCTAGGCGGGAGCCCTTGAGGCTCGCCAAGGTATGACGAGGCTCGCCGATACCGTCGATCGCCTGCTGGGCGTTTGCGAGCGCGTCTTCCACGCGCTCGCAAATGCCTGCCTGGCGATCATGCTCGCACTCAACATTGCCAACATCCTCGTCCGCGGATTGTCCGACCGCGGGATCGTCTGGGTGTTTCCCTGGACGATGGTCCTGTTCGTGTGGATGAGTTTCTTCGGGTTCTTCGTCCTCTACCGCAAGAACCGGGACATCACCGTTGACTTCCTCATCGACCGGCTCGGCCCTTCCGGGAAGCTCGTCGCGCGGCTGCTCGTCAACGCCATCGTCCTCGTGCTCATGACCGTGATGCTGTGGCACGCCCCGCGCGTGATCGCCCAGCAGACCGGCGCGATCGAGATGGTCTTCTTCCTCGGCATGGAGATCGAGCGCTACGCGCTCTCGGTGCCGCTGTTCACCTCGTGCGCGCTGATCTTCATCACCTTCTGCGTTGACACGGTCCAGGCCCTCATGGGGCGCCCGCAACCGGCCCACCACGTCATTGGCGACATGTAAGGGCGCCTTTCGCGATGGCCTGGGTGCTGTTCATCGGTTTCATCGGCCTCGTGCTCGTTCGGGTGCCGATCACCATGGCGATCGGCGCCTCGGTGCTCGCCTCGCTCCTGGTCGCCGGCTACGCCGACGATCTCTACATCATGCCGCAGCAGGTCATGGAGGGCATCGACAACCCGGCCCTCCTCGCCGTGCCTTTCTTCATCATGGCCGGCAACCTGATGAACGTGGTCGGGCTCACCGACAAGATATTCACCTTCGCGGCGGCGCTGGTGGGTCACATGCGCGCGGGGCTCGCCCAGGTGAACGTGGTCGCCTCGATGATCTTCGCCGGCGTCTCGGGCGCGGCGGTCGCCGACTGCGCCGGCCTCGGCACCGTCGAGATCAAGGCGATGCGCGAGCGCGGCTATCCGGTCGATTTCTCGGCCGCGATCACGGTCGCCTCGTCGTGCGTGGGACCGATCATTCCGCCGTCCATTCCGCTGGTGATCTACGCCTTCATCTCCAATACCTCGGTCGCCCGCCTGTTCCTCGGCGGAATCGTTCCCGGACTCCTGATCGGCGCCTCGCTGATGATCTTCAACCGCATCCTCGCGATCCGTTACGATTTTCCGCGCGAGCCGCGGGCACCCTTGCGCGCCGTGCTGCGGAGCGCGGTGGACGGCGTCGCCGCGCTGGTCGCGCCCGGGATCATCCTCGGGGCCATCATCTTCGGCTACACCACCGCCACCGAGGCCGGCGTGCTCGCCTGCGCCTACGCGCTGCTGCTCGGCGTGATCTATCGCTCGATCACCTGGCGGAATCTGTGGGAGACGCTGAGCGAGACCATGTACATCACCGCCGTGATCATGATCATCATCGGCTACTCCACGGTGATGGGCTGGCTGCTCGCGATCGAGCAGATTCCCCAGGCGCTGGCCGGGATCGTGCTGCTCGCCACCAGCAACAAGTACGTCTTCCTCGCGCTTCTGATCATCTTCCTCCTCTTGATCGGCACCGTGGTCGAGGGCATACCGGCGATGATCATCCTCGTGCCGATGCTCCTTCCCCTGATCGACCAGTTCGGAATCGACCGGGTGCACTTCGGGCTCATCATCACCTTCGGGCTCCTCATCGGCATCGCCACGCCGCCGATGGGGATCGGGCTCTACATCATGGTCGAGGTCGCCAAGGTCTCGTTCGAGCGGGTGACGATCGCGGTCTTGCCGTTCCTGATCCCGCTCATCATCACGCTGATCCTGATCACCTACATCCCGGCACTCACGCTCTGGCTGCCGAACCTGGTGATGGGGCCGGAGTAGCCGCGATCGGCGGGCCTCCGGCCGGGTGCCGGAACGGAAACGGGCCCCCATATGGGGGCCCGTCGCGTTAGAGGGACCGGATTCGCCGCGGCTACTTCTTCTGGGCGGCGAGCGCGGCCTCGATCTTCTTCGTCGCCCCCGAGAGATCGCCGAGCCTAGCCCCGCCGCGGACCTTGGCGAAGGTCGCCGGCTCGCCGTTCTGCTTGGCGATCGCCCACTCGGCGTAGAAGCGCACGTCCTCGGGCGGCATCACCAGCACCCCGCCCTCGTCGGCGAGCACGGCGTAGCCCGGCAGGACCGCGGCGCCGCCGCAGGCGACCGGGACGTTGATCGCGCCGCCGT
Organism: Pseudomonadota bacterium; assembly: GCA_016202695.1. Classification (GTDB taxonomy): domain Bacteria; phylum Pseudomonadota; class Alphaproteobacteria; order JACQOE01; family JACQOE01; genus JACQOE01. The sequence goes on from JACQOE010000001.1 coordinate 54,470, forward strand.
TGGCATAGGCCCGGGTCGTGATCGGAGCCGGGCCGCGGCACCAGACCGGCATGTCGAATTCGCGGATCTGCGAGAAGTCGGCGCAGGGCCCGTCGATCGCCGCCCCGGAGACGCCGGCCACCTTCGTCGCCAGCGCCACCGTGCCCCCGAAGCAGGCGTGCCGGGAGTCGCCCAGCCGGTCGACGACCAGGAAGTCGCCCGGGCGGAGCATCCCCGTCAGATGATGGAGCAGCGCCGAGTCCTGCCCGGGAAGCGCGATCGTGACGGCGGTGCCGACGACCCGCTTCTCCGGCGTCACCGCCCGGATGTCGCGGTCCATGTAGCCCCAGTGGCGCAGGTGGCCGATGGTGGCGGTCTCGCACTGGACGAGCAGATCAAGGAGTCCCTTGTCCACCTGCGGCGGCATCTCGTTGATGACGAACATCGACTGTTCCCCCTTGGTCGAACGGCGCTGCGCCGGGCCGTCAAAGCGCCTTGTGCTTCATCACCGGCAGATTGGCGCGGATTGTGTCGAGATAGGAGAAGTCCAACCGCGCGCTGATGAACCCGACCTTGTCCATCGCCTTGGCGATCACGTGGCCCCACGGGTCGACCGCCAGGGAATGACCGTAGTTCGCGCGCGTGCCGTTGGCATAGGTCCCGCACTGCCCGGGCGCGAGCACGTAGCACTCGGTCTCGATCGCGCGGGCGCGGAGCAAGACCTCCCAGTGATCCTTGCCCGTCATCAGGGTGAAGGCGGCCGGCACCATGATGACGTTGGCGCCCTTCCTGGCCAGCGCCTGGTACAGCTCGGGGAAGCGGAGATCGTAGCAGATCGAGCAGCCGATGTGCGCGCCGTTGGGCCCGTCGTAGGCGACGACCTCGCTGCCGCGTCCGATCGAGGCCGATTCGCGGTACTGCTTGCCGTCCGGCGTGGTCACGTCGAAGAGGTGAATCTTCCGGTAGCGGGCGACTTCCTTGCCGGTGGAGTCGAAGGCGACGGTGGTGTTGTAGACCTTCTCGCCGCCCTCCTCGGGGAGCTCGATCAGGCTCCCGCCGTGGATCCACACCCGGTGCTTGCGCGCCAGCCCCTGCAGCATGGCGTAGGACTCGCCGTCCGGCAGCCGCTCCGCCGACGCCCGCCGCACCTCCGCGCTCTCGGTCAGGCAGGTGAACATTTCCGGCAGCACCACGAGCTCCGGCCGGTCCTCGGCGATGGCCGCCTCGACAAGCACCTCCGCCCGCTTCAGGTTCGCACCCTTGTTCTCCTGCGAGTTCATTTGGATCAGCGAGACCTTCATGGCGTTCTCTCCTGGGGTCGAGGGGCGCACCGGCGGACCCGCGCACGGGCTCGTTCGGCGCACTCTTAGCCCGTCGACGCAGGCGCCGCAAGGACCCGGCGAGGGCGGCGCCGACGGCGGCGGATGGCGCCGTCAGCCGCCTTCGACCCCGCCCGCCACCCTACTGGATCTTGAGAACCTGACTGCCGTCCTTGGTTCGGGGATCGGTGTTGGGACCGACGATGATCTCTTGGAACTGCTGACCCCAACGGCTTCCCTCGTAGACCCACAGGATTCGCCCGGTCTTGGCGGCAACGAGCTCGACCTCGTCACCGGAGCGGACCGGCCCGGTCTTGCCCGCGGCCGAGCGGACGACGAACTTCTGCGAGCCGTCCTTGGTGCGGGCATCGGTGTTGGGACCGACCAGGACCTCGTTGAATCCGCCGCCCCAGCGGCTTCCCTCGTAGACCCACAGGATTCGCCCGGTCTTGGCGGCAACGAGCTCGACCTCGTCGCCATAGGCCACGGGCCCGGTCTTGCCCGCCGGCGAGCGGACCACAAGCTTCTGGGATCCATCCTTGGTGCCGGCCTCGGTATTCGGCCCGACAATGATCTCGTGAATGTCCCGGCCCCACTGGCTCCCCTCGAAGGCCCATAGGATTCGGCCCGATTTCTTGGCCGAGAGCTCGATCGCGCCGCCGTAGCTCACCGCCTGCTGCGCGGCGCTCTCGCCGCCCGGCAGGGCGGCGGCGAGTGCCGCGGCGACCGCGACCGCGAGCCACGCCACCTTGATTCGCCCGAAGCATTTCATGGCGTTCTTACCCCTGTTCAGGTTCTCATGCTCACGGCACCTATTAAGTGAGACGCGGGCGACGTTGTCCAGCGGCCCGGGCGAGCGGCGGGACCCGATGATCTCGAAACGACCGCTCGACCGCGCAAACCCGGCTTCAGACTCTTAGACCTCGATCAGGTCGCGGCTCGATCGCGAGAGGACCTCGGCGCCGGTCGCGGTGACGAGGACGTTGTCGATCAGCCGCGCCCCCAGCCGCTCCTGGTGAATGAACACCGGGGGCTCGATCGAGACCACCATCCCCGCCTGCAACACGTGGCTCGAATCCCCGAACATGTGGGCCGACTCGCCCCACAGGGGCGGAAAGCCCGGGCCGATCCCGTAGCCGGTGGTGTGCAGCCGGTAGCGGTCCATCCCCGCCTCGGCGATCACCCACTTCGCCGCCTGGTGTGGCCGGAGGGCGGGCACGCCGGCGCGAATCTCGGCGATGCAGGCATCGCAGGCCCCGCGCACGACCCGGTAGATCTCGCGCATCCTCGGCGTCGGAGTCCCGAGGCAGAACACCCGCCCGATGGTCGCGTGATAGCGGCGGTACGAGGCCCCATACTCGGTGTGACAGAGATCCCCGGGCTCCAGCCGGCGCTCGCTTGGAAGCCCGTGGCCGTAGCAGGTGCGTTCGCCGGAGGCGAAGTTCATCGGGCTCGCCGGCGCGTCCGATCCCAGCGCCATCATCGTGCGGTGGACCTCGGCCACCACCTCGAACTCGGTCCGCCCGGGCGCGAGCGCGCGGAGGAACGTGTCGACCCCGGCATCGCAGATGCCCGCCGCCCTGCGGATATAGGCAAGCTCGGCCGGCGACTTGACCAGCTTGAGACTCTCGACGAGGTGGGTCGCGTCCACCACCCGCGCGCCGCCGAGCACGGCCTTGATCCGTTCGTACTCCTTGGGCCCTAGGTGGTAGGCCGGGGCCTCCAGCCCGATCCGCCGGTCGAGGAACCCCTTCTCCTCCATCACCGCGCGGAAGGCGTCGATGGGGTCCTCGGGCTCGCGCCCGCCCCAGCCGCGCACGTCGCCGGCCAGGCTCAGGTCCTCCACTTCCGCCACCTCGGCCAGCTTGACGAGATAGGTGAGCGGACGATCCTCCAGGGTGAAGAAGAGGCAGCGGAAGAACTGCCAGATCTTGCCCCGCGAGCCGATCAGGTAGTTGACGTTGACCGGCGAGATGACGAGGAGAAGATCGAGTCCCGCCCGCTCCATCTCCGCCCGCACGCGGCGCTGCCGGTCCTGGAACTCGCTCAGGGCGAAATCGTGCTTGGACATTCACGCGTTCCCCTGTGTCCTCGATCCCGAACGGTCACGGAACGCGGACGTAATCGAACGATGCGCGAGAGAGCCGCTCGCACCCCGTCGCGGTCACGAGCAGCGTCTCGCCCACCACGGCCGCAAGCCCGTCGCGCGCATCGCGCACCGCGGGATGCTCGAAGAACACCATGCCGGGCTCGGCGATCACCGGGTTGCCCGAGTACAGCATCGGCCAGTCCATCCAGTTGGGCGAGAAGGTGGCGCCGAGCGCGTAGCCGTAGGCGAAGTTGTCGGGCGCGTAGCCGCCCGTCTCGATCACCCGCCTGAAGGCGTCGAACACCTCGCCCACCGGCCGCCCCGGGCGGAGCGCCTCCGTGCCGGCGGCCAGGGCCGCGCGCGCGATTCGGTGCATCTCCTCATGCTTGGGATTGGGCCGGCCGATCTTGATCGTGCGGTAGAGGCACGCGTGATAGTGCCGGAAGACCCCCGCGAACTCGATGGTGAGGGTATCGTCCTCGCCCAGGCACCGGCGCCCCGACTGGTAGCGTCCAAGCCGCGCCGCCGGCCCCGAGCCGATGATGAACTCGTTGCCGGGATAGTCGCCGTCGCCCCGGAACACCGCCCCCTGCATCGCCGCCAGGATGTCGCCCTCGAACGCCCCCGGACGCGCCAGCCTCACCGCTTCCGCCAG
>JACQOE010000018.1 GCA_016202695.1 Pseudomonadota bacterium
ATCGAGAGTCAGCTGCTCTGCCAACTGAGCTATGCGCCCTCAGTGTTTTCGTGCGGTGCCGTTCTTCCCCTCCGCCTGTTACCCCGACTGTTACCCCAGAACTCCGACTTCTCACTAAGAATTTGTATCTAAACGGTTTTTTTCACTATCCTTGGTGGTTAAGAGTCAGCTGCTCTGCCAACTGAGCTATGCGCCCCCGGGGGGAAGATTCGCCGACGCCGCCGCCGCATCGGGCGGCAGCGTCCGGCCCGTGCCTCCTCGCCGCCCCGCGCGTGGGCCGGCCGGTCGCGTTGCGTCATATAGCGAAGCGGGCCGGCCCTGTCGAGTCATTGTCGCCGGCGGCAGCGACTCGCTTTCGAGACGCCTCGCCCTTCGACGAGCGTGAGGCGCGAGGCGGCATTCCAAGGCCCTCATGCTGAGCCCGTCGAAGCATGAAGAAAAACGAGGCGCTCCCCCCGAAGGCCCGCGCCGCCCCCTACTCGCCGTCGTTCAGGCCGCGCCGGCCGATGGCCACGTCGCGGTGGATGTAGACGCTCATCAGCAGGCCAAAGCCCGCCATCACCGTCACCATCGCCGTGCCGCCGTAGGAGATGAGGGGAAGCGGCACCCCCACCACCGGGATCAGCCCCATCACCATGGCGATGTTGATGAACACGTAGAGGAAGAGAGTCACCGTCACCCCCATCCCCAGGAGCCGGCCGAAGTGGCTGCGGGCGCGGAGGCTGATCCCGAACCCGTAGAGGAGGATGAGCAGGTAGAGGACCACCAGCACCGTGCTCCCGACCATGCCGAACTCCTCGGCCAGCATGGTGAAGACGAAGTCGGTCTGCTTCTCGGGCAGGAAGTTGAGATGGCTCTGGGTTCCCTGCAGGAAGCCCTTGCCGAACAGGCCCCCCGAGCCGAGCGCAATCTTCGACTGGAGGATGTGGTAGCCGGCACCGAGCGGGTCGGTCTCCGGGTTGAGGAAGGTGATCACCCGCGCCTTCTGGTAATCGTGCAGGAACTGCCAGGCGACCGGGATCGAGGCCAGCGCGCCCAGCGCCCCGGCGACGAACACCCAGGTCCGGACCCCGGCGAGAAAGAACATCGCCACCCCGGCCAGCGCCAACATGCCGGCGGTGCCGAGGTCGGGCTGGCGCAGCACCAGCGCCACCGGGACGGCGATCAGGATCGTCGGGAACACCAGGTAGATCAGCCGGCGCGCGTCCTCGGCCATGACGCCGTGGAAATAGCGGGCGAGCACGAGGACGAGCGCGATCTTCATCATCTCCGAGGGCTGCAGCCGGAAGGCGCCGAGGTCGATCCAGCGCCTGGCCCCCATCCCCACCGCGCCCGCCATCTCCACCCCGGCGAGGAGCACCAGCACGATCGCGTAGACGAGGTATGCCCAGCGCATCCAGAAGCGCACGTCGACGAGCGCGACGGCAAACATCACCGCGAGGCCGAGCGCGAACCGCGCCATCTGGCTGAGCGCCCACGGGCTCAAGCTCCCGTTGGCCGCCGAGTAGAGCATGGCGAAGCCGATTGCGGCCACCACGCAGACCAGGAGCACGAGCGTCCAGTTGAACTGCCACAGCTTCTCGGCCGTGGTCATCTCGTCGGGGCGCAGGAGCCGCCCGCGCAAGGCCATGTCCGCCGCCTCAGCCGCCGCCCCGCGGGGCGTCGCGCTCGCCCCCGAGCCCGGCGATGACGCGGCTCCGCGAGGGGTCGCGCCGCTGGGTCTCGATCAGCAGGTCGCGGGCGATGGGCGCCGCCACCGCGGAGCCGCCGCCGCCGTGCTCGACCACCACCGCCGCCGCGTAGCGCGGCGCCGAGACCGGGGCGAAGCCGACGAACAGCGCATGGTCGCGCTCCTCCCACGGCAACTGCTCGTTCTTCTTCACCCCCTGCTCGCGCTCGGCCCGGGTGATGCGGCGCACCTGGCTGGTCCCCGTCTTGCCGCCCATCTCCATCCCCTTCTCGGCGATGCGGGCGCGGTAGGCGGTGCCGCGCGGGCTGTTGACGACGCCCTCCATGGCGGTGCGCACGAGGCGGAGCGAGGACTCCGTCACCCCCAGCCGCGGCCCCTCGCGGGGCCGCTCCAGGGCGGCGCGCTCGGGCCCCAGTCGGCGGGTCAGCCGCGGCACGATCGCGGCGCCGCCGTTCACCAGCCGCGCGATCATGGTCGCGAGCTGCAACGGGGTGGCGAGGATGTAGCCCTGGCCGATCCCGACGACCACGGTCTCGCCCGGCTGCCAGGCGACCCCCGTCGCCGCGCGCTTCCAGTCCCGCGTCGGCACCAGCCCGGCGCGCTCGCCCGGGATCTCGATGCCGACCGGCTCGCCCAGGCCGAAGCGCTGCGCCATCGCCGCGATGCGGTCGATGCCGACCCGCCTCGCCAGCTCGTAGAAATAGACGTCGCAGGACTGGACGATGCCGTTGTACATGTCGATCCAGCCGTGGCCCTGCTTCTTCCAGCAGTGGAAGCGGGCATTGCCGAGGTCGAGGTAGCCGGGACAGAAGAACTTCTGCTGGGGATCGACGATGCCGCCCTCGAGCGCGGCCAGGGCCACCATCATCTTGAAGGTCGAGCCGGGGGCGTACTGGCCGGCGGTCGCCTTGTTGATGAGCGGCGCCATCGGGTTGGTGCTGAGCCCCTTCCACTCCTCGGCCGAGAGCCCGCGATTGAAGGCGTTGGGATCGAAGCTCGGGGTCGAGACCATGGCCAGGATCTCCCCCGTGTGCACGTCCAGCACCACCGCCGCGCCGCTCTCGCCGCCGAAGCGCTGGGTGGCGAAGCGCTGCAGCTCGACGTCGAGGGTGAGGGTCACGTCCGAGCCCGCCTCGCCCTCCTGGCGCGAGAGCTCGCGGATGATGCGCCCCAGCGCGTTGACCTCGAGCTGGGCGTTGCCCGCCTTGCCGCGGAGCAGCGGGTCGTAGGTTTTCTCGATGCCGCTCTTGCCGACGCGAAAGCCCGGCAGCTCGAGCACCGGATCGCCGGTCAGCTCGGCCTCGGAGACGGCGGCGACGTATCCCAGCACGTGCGCCGCCAGTTCGCCGTGCGGGTAGTAACGGCTCTGGCCGACGTCGATGCTCACCCCCGGCAGGTCGGGGGCGTTGACCTCGATCTGGGCGACCTCGCGCCAGCCCAGGTTCTCGCGCACGGTGACGGGAACGAAGCTGCGCCGGCGCATCGCCTCGCGGACCACGCGCTGGCGCTCGCCCGGGCTCAAGGGGATGATCTGGCCGAGGGCGTCGAGGGTGCCGGGCATGTCGTTGGCCTCCTCACGCACCACCAGCGCCCGGTAGTTGCGCGAGTTGATCGCCAGCGGGTTGCCCTGCCGGTCGAGGATGCGCCCCCGCGGCGGCGGCAGGAGCCTGAGGCTGATCCGGTTCTCCTCGGCGAGGGTGTGGTAGCGCTCGGCCTCGATCACCTGCAGGTAATAGAGCCGGCCGATGAGGCTTCCCATCAGCGCGAACTTGAGCCCGCCCAGGATCGCCGCCCGGCGCGAGAACAGCTTGATGCGGTCCGAATCCTGCCGCTGCACGGGCCGGCCCTCAGGACCCCTGCATGAGGCCGCCGTCGACCCACAGGAACAGGCGGGTCATGAACGGATAGACGGCGACCGCGAGCAGGAACTGGAACAGCGCCGGCGCGGTCAGCACCGCCTGGCCGGCGTTGATGCACATCAGCGCCCAGGCCAGGAGCCCGGTGCCGGCGGCGACCAGCGCGAAACCGGACCAGACGAAGAGGAACGGCTTGCCGAGGAAGTAGCGACGCTGCGAGAGGACCACGAGCCGGACCACGAGCAGCACCAGCGCGTAGACCCCAAGCGGCGTGCCGCCAAGCAGGTCGACGAGGAGGCCGACCGCGAAGGCGACCGGCGCCGGGAACAGGCGCGGCCGGTAGGTCGACCAGAAGAAGACCGCCGCGATCGGCAGCACCGGCGCGATTCCGGCGAGGCCCGGGATTCCGGTGTGCGCCACCCCGATGAGCGCCAAGCCGACGGCCACGGCCGCCGGGGCGAGCACGCCCGCGAGACCGTCGAGCCGCTGCCAGAGGGTCGGGCTCACGGCTCCTCCGCCCGCTCGGCCCGGCCCCTGGCGCCTGGCGCCCCGAGGATGCCGCCGAGCCCGTAATCGAGAAGCTGCACGAACTCGAGCTTGTCGATGGCGACGAAGGGTTCCACCCGGATGCCGCCGTCGGTGACCGAAGCCACCCGCCCGACCGGCAGCCCGGGCGGGAAAACCCCGGCGTGGCCGGAGGTGACGACCCGCTCGCCGACGAGCACCTCCACCCCCTCGGGCAGGAACTCGAGCCGGGGCCGCCGCGAGTTGTCGCCGGCGAGGATCGCGCGCGCGCGGGTGCGCTCGAGCACCACCGGGATGCGCGAGTTGAGGTCGGTGAGCAGCAGCACCCGCGCCGAGCGCGCGCCCACCTCGACCACGCGCCCGACCAAGCCGGCGCGGGTGAGCGCCGCGTTGCCCTTGATCGCCCCGTCGGTCGAGCCGGCGGCGACCAGCAGCGAGCGCGCGAAGGCGCCGCCCGAATCCGCCACCACGCGCGCGGTGACGAAGGCGGGACCGGGATCGGGAACGATCGCGAGCTGCTCGCGGAGCACGCGGTTCTCGGCCTCGATCCGGCGCGCGACCGTCTGCCAGTTGAGGAGCCGCGCGTTCTCCTCGCGCAGCCGATCGTTCTCGGCCGCGAGAGCGAGCCATCCGTTCACCCGCTCGACCGCCTCGCCGACCGCGGCCGCCGGGCGCGAGAGCGCCTCGAGCACCGGGGCGACGGTGTCGCCGACGCCGGCGCGCAGGCGCTCGACCAGCACCGTCTCGGCCTTGCCCAGCAGCATGAGCCCGAAGGCGAGCGCGACCAGGAAGGCGAGCGAAAGCCGCTGCACCGCAACCCGGAGGGGGCCGCTCAAACGCAGGTCGGATCCAGATCGCGCCTTCACCGGTCCCTATGCCCCTCGCGACCGACACCCGCTCAGTACATGCTGGTGAGCACGTGCCTGAGCTTCTTCATCTCCTCGAGCGCGCGGCCCGTTCCCAGGGCGACGCAACTGAGCGGGTCGTCGGCGATCGAGACCGGAAGCCCGGTCGCCGCCCTGAGCACGTAGTCGAGGTTGCCGAGGAGCGCGCCGCCGCCGGTCATGACGATGCCCTTGTCGACGATGTCGGCGGCGAGCTCGGGCGCGGTGTGCTCGAGCGCCACCTTCACCGCCTCGACGATCGCCCCCACCGGCTCGGCCAGGCTCTCGGCGATCTGGCGCTCGGAGATCAGGAGCTCTTTCGGCACCCCGTTCATGAGGTCGCGACCCTTGATCTCCATGGTCGCGCCCTCGCCGTCCTCGGGCGGGCAGGCGGAGCCGATCTCCTTCTTGATCCGCTCCGCCGAGCCCTCGCCGATCAGGAGGTTATGGTTGCGGCGGATGTAGGCGATGATGGCCTCGTCCATCTTGTCGCCGCCGACGCGCACCGAGCGCGAGTAGACGATGCCGCCGAGCGAGAGCACGGCGACCTCGGTGGTGCCGCCGCCGATGTCGACCACCATCGAGCCGGTCGGCTCGGTCACCGGCAGCCCCGCCCCGATCGCTGCCGCCATCGGCTCCTCGATCAGGAAGACCCTGCGCGCCCCGGCGCTCTCGGCGGACTCCTGGATCGCGCGCCGCTCGACCGCGGTCGAGCCCGAGGGCACGCAGACGATGATCATCGGGCTGGCGAAGCTCCGCCGGTTGTGGACCTTGCGGATGAAGTGCTTGATCATCTCCTCGGCGACCTCGAAGTCGGCGATGACACCGTCGCGCAGGGGCCGGATCGCGTGGATGTTGCCGGGCGTGCGCCCGAGCATCTGCTTCGCCTCCTCGCCGACCGCGAGGACTTGTTTCTTGCCCTTGACCTCGGCGATGGCCACGACCGAGGGCTCGTTGAGCACGATCCCCCGGCCGCGCACGTAGACGAGCGTGTTCGCGGTCCCGAGGTCGATCGCCATGTCGGCCGAGAGCCATCCGAGAAGCTGGGAAATCATGGACTCCTCTTGTTGCCTGCCGTGCCCTCTCGCGACCGGGAGCCCGCCCGGGGCCGCGGCCGGGGCTCGCGCCCGCGGCCCCGGCGCCGTGGCCTTGCCTCACAGGGAGAGGGCCGCCGGTGAACTCCTCTCTCGCTTGGCCAGCACCTTGTTGAGCGCGTTGACGTAGGCCCTGGCCGAGGCGACCAGGGTGTCGGTGTCCGCCCCCTGGCCGTTGGCGATGCGCCCCTGCTCCTCGAGCCGGACCGTCGCCTCGGCCTGGGCGTCGGTGCCGCCGGTGACCGCGCTCACCTGATAGAGCTGCAGGCGCGAGTCGTGCGGAACCAGGGCCTTGATCGCCTTGAAGGTGGCGTCCACCGGCCCATCGCCGGTGGCGGTGGTGGCGCGCACCTCGCCGTCCACCTCGAGCTCGAGCTCGGCCCGCTTCGGCCCGCGGGTGCCGCAGAAGATCGCCAGCGACACCAGCCGGATGCGGTCGTGCTCGCGGCGGACCTCGTCGTCGACCAGGGCGACGATGTCCTCCTCGAAGACCTCCTTCTTCTTGTCGGCGAGGTCCTTGAACCGCTGGAAGGCGTCGTTGACCTCGTTCTCGCCCAGGGTATAGCCGAGCTCCTCGAGCTTCTTCTTGAAGGCGTGGCGGCCCGAGTGCTTGCCCAGCACCAGGGTCGACTTTTGCAGGCCGACCGACTCCGGGGTCATGATCTCGTAGGTCGCCGTGTGCTTGAGCACCCCGTCCTGGTGGATGCCGGATTCATGGGCGAAGGCGTTGGCGCCGACGATCGCCTTGTTGGGCTGCACGGCGAAGCCGGTGATCGCCGAAACCAGGCGCGAGCACTTGGTGATGTGCTCGCTCTTCACCCCGGTGGCGAAGGGGAGCGCGTCGTGGCGGGTCTTGAGCGCCATGACGATCTCCTCCAGCGCGGCGTTGCCGGCGCGCTCGCCGATGCCGTTGATCGTGCACTCCACTTGGCGGGCGCCGACCCTGACCGCGGCGAGCGAGTTCGCCACCGCCAGCCCGAGGTCGTTGTGGCAGTGGACCGAGATCACCGCCTTGTCGACGTTGGGAACCCGGTCGAACAGCATGGCGATGAGGGCGGCGAACTCGTCCGGCACGGCGTAGCCGACGGTGTCGGGGATGTTGATGGTGGTGGCGCCGGCCTTGATCGCCGATTCGACGCAGCGGCAGAGGAAGTCGTGCTCGGTGCGCGAGCCGTCCTCGGGCGACCACTCGACGTCGTCGGCGTGGTTGCGCGCCAGCCGGACCGAGTCGATCACCGCCTGGTGCACGTCCTCGGGCTCCATGCGGAGCTTGAACTTCATGTGCAGCGGGCTGGTGGAGATGAAGGTGTGGATGCGCCGGCGCCGGGCCGGCTTCACCGCCTCGGCGGCGCGCAGGATGTCGCCCGGGCTCGAGCGCGCCAGCCCGCAGACAATTGCCCGCCTGGAGCGCCGCGCGATCTCGTTCACCGCCTCGAAGTCGCCGTTGGAGGCGATCGGGAAGCCAGCCTCGATGACGTCGACGCCCAGCTCCTCGAGGACCTCGGCCACTCGCAGCTTCTGCTCCAGGTTCATGGAGGCGCCGGGCGACTGCTCGCCGTCGCGCAGCGTGGTATCGAAGATGATGACCCGGTTCCTGTCCAACTGCTCGCTCATGTGAGGTGTCCTTGCGGCAAAACGGTTGCGTCTATAGGTGCGCGGTCGTCCCCTGAGCGCGCGTGCCGGGCACGGCGCCGCTCAGGGGCACCTAAGTCGCAGCGTCTCGCCAAGGCCGAGCAGGAGGTGGGGGTAGACGAAACCGGTCGCCGCGGCACGGGCCGGGCGTCGGCGGATGTCCTCGGGGCGACGGGCGGTTCGGCTCCTCATCACTGATCCGTGGGCGGCCCCGTTAACGACAACGCCGATCCCGGCGGATTGTGCGGCCGCACATCCTGTGGGACCGGAGAACTCCCCCACAAGATTTGCCGAATCCTAATAAAAGTCAACAAAATAGGCATGAAAAGCTGACCTATGGGTTGAGGAAGACGGGCGCGGACGGGTTCGGGCAATTTTATTGCGCAATTAGAACGAACGAACGTGCCCCCTTGCCGCCCGCCCGCCGCGGGCCGGCGCCAGGCGCTCCCCGCGGCAGCAGACTCGCGGATGGAAGAGGCGTCCGATCTTCGCCGGGCCTGCGGCGCCGTCCCCGTTCAGTTCCTGCTCTTGTCGACCAGCTTGCCGGCGGCGATCCAGGGCATCATGGCGCGGAGCTTCTCGCCCACCTGCTCGACCGGGTGCTCGGCGGCGCGCCGGCGCAGGGCCTTGAAGCTCACCTGCCCGGCCTTGTTCTCCAGCACCCACTCGCGGGCGAAGCGCCCCGACTGGATGTCGGCCAGCACCGCCTTCATCCGCTCCTTGACGCCGGCGTCGATCACCCGCGGCCCGCGCGTGTAGTCGCCGTACTCGGCGGTATTCGAGATCGAGTAGCGCATGTTGGCGATGCCGCCCTCGTAGATCAGGTCGACGATCAGCTTCACCTCGTGCAGGCACTCGAAGTAGGCCATCTCGGGGGCGTAGCCGGCCTCGATCAGGGTCTCGTAGCCGGCGAGGATGAGCGAGGTGAGGCCGCCGCAGAGCACGCACTGCTCGCCGAAGAGGTCGGTCTCGCACTCCTCGCGAAAGGTGGTGCCGATGATCCCGGCGCGGCCCGCGCCGAGCGCGGCGGCGTAGGAGAGGGCGAGGTCGTGGGTGTTGCCCGAGGCGTCCTGCGCCACAGCCACCAGGCAGGGCACGCCCGCGCCACGCTTGTACTCCGAGCGCACCGTGTGCCCCGGCCCCTTGGGCGCGACCATGAACACGTCGAGGTCGGGCCGCGGCTCGATCAGGCGGAAGTGGATGGAGAGGCCGTGGGCGAAGGCCAGCGCCGCCCCCTCCTTGAGGTTGGGCTTCAGGTAGTCGGTGTAGAGGTCGGCGTGCAGCTCGTCCGGGGTCAGCACCATCACCACGTCGGCCCAGGCGGCGGCATCGGCGGGGGGCATCACCTTGAGCTTCTCGGCCTCGGCCTTCTTGACGCTGGCCGAGCCGGGGCGGAGCGCCACCACCACCTGCTTCACGCCCGAGTCGCGGAGGTTGAGGGCGTGGGCGTGGCCCTGGCTGCCATAGCCGACCACGGCCACCTTCTTCGCCTTGATCAGGTTGAGATCGGCATCCCGGTCGTAATAAACGCGCATCTTGGCATCCTTTCTCGCGTCAACGGCAGTGGCTCTAGAACGGCTTTGGCCCGCGCGGCAGCGCCACGATCCCGGTGCGGCAGACGTCGATCAGCCCGAGCGGCTCCATCAGGCGGATGAACGCGTCCAGCTTGTCGGTCGAGCCGGTCATCTCGAAGATGAAGGACTCGTTGGTCGAATCGACCACCCGGGCGCGGAAGATGTCGGCGATCCGGAGCGACTCGACCCGCTTGGTGCCCTTGCCGGCGACCTTGATGAGGGCGAGCTCGCGGGCGACGTACTCCCCCTCCATGGTGAGGTCGTTCACCTTGTGCACCGGCACCAGGCGCTCGAGCTGGGCCTTGATCTGCTCGATCACCATCGGCGTGCCGCCGGTGACGATGGTGATTCGCGACTGCCTGTTCTTGGGGTCGGTCTCGGCCACGGTCAGGCTTTCGATGTTGTAGCCGCGGCCCGAAAAAAGGCCGATCACGCGCGCCAGCACGCCGGCCTCGTTGTCCACCAGCACGCTGACGGTGTGGGTCTCGATCTCCTGGTTCTTGTCCTGAGCCATGGCGGTTCCGATTCCGTGGCCCGTCCGGCGCGGGTCGGGGGGCCGGGGCGTGGCGGGTGGGGAGGCGCCGGGCCGCGGCCGCCCGCCCCGCGCGGGCGGCACGGCGCAACGGCGCCCCGGCGCGGGGTGCGCGGGGAGCGCGGGCCGCTAGACCAATACCATGCCTTCCTCTTTCCCCGAAGACTCGGATTCGTCGCCCGGACCGAGCAGCATCTCGTTGTGGGCCGCGCCCGAGGGGATCATCGGGAAGCAGTTCTCCGCCGGATCGACGACGATGTCGGCGATCACCGGCCGGTCGGTCGCGAGCATCTCGGCGATGACCCCGTCGAGCTCCTCGGGCTTGGTGGCGCGAAGCCCGACGGCGTGGAACGCCTCGGCCAGCTTCACGAAGTCGGGGAGCGAGGCCATGTAGCTCTCCGAGTAGCGCCCGCCGTGCAAGAGTTCCTGCCACTGGCGGACCATCCCCATGTACTCGTTGTTGACGATGAACACCTTCACCGGCAGCCGGTACTGGGCGACGGTGGACATCTCCTGGATGTTCATGATCACCGAGGACTCGCCGGCGATGTCGATCACCAGCGCCTCGGGGTGGGCGATCTGCACCCCGATCGCCGCCGGCAGGCCGTAGCCCATGGTGCCGAGCCCGCCCGACGTCATCCAATGATTGGGTCCCTCGAAGCGGAAGAACTGGGCCGCCCACATCTGATGCTGGCCGACCTCGGTGGTGATGTAGACGTCGCGCCCGCGGGTGTGGTGATAGAGCCGCTCGATCGCGAGCTGCGGCTTGATCAGCTTCGAGCCGCGGTCGAAGCGCAGGCAGTCGCGCTTGCGCCACTTGTTGATCTCCGCCCACCAGCGCTCGAGCGCCTTGCGGTCGACCTCGGGCTTCAGGCGCCGCCACGCCTTGATCAGGGCGTCCAGGGCCTCGCCGGCGTCGGCCACGATCGGCACCTCGACGGCGACGTTCTTGTTGATCGAGGAGGGGTCGATGTCGATGTGGATCTTCTTCGAGCCGGGCGAGAAGTCGCGCAGCCGCCCGGTCACCCGGTCGTCGAAGCGGGCGCCGACGTTGATCAGCACGTCGCAGCCGTGCATGGCGAGGTTGGCCTCGTACATGCCGTGCATCCCGAGCATGCCGAGGCAGAGCGGGTCCGAGCGCGGGAACGCCCCCAGCCCCATCAGGGTGAGGGTGCAGGGGAAGCCGGTCATCCGCACCAGCCGGGTGAGGAGCCTGGCGGCGCGCGGCCCGGAGTTGATCACCCCCCCGCCGGCGTAGAAGATCGGCCGCTTGGCCGCGGCCATCAGCCGCGCCGCGCGCTCGATGGCGTCGGCGTCGGGCTTGGTGCGCGGCCGGTAGCTGCGGTGGATCGAGGTCGGCTTGGCGGCGTAGGTGCCCTTGGCCATGAGCACGTCCTTGGGCAGGTCCACCACCACCGGCCCCGGCCGGCCGCTCTTGGCGACGTAGAACGCCTCGTGGATCACCCGCGCCACCTCGTGCACCGACTTGACCAGGTAGTTGTGCTTGGTGCAGGAGCGGGTGATGCCGGTGGTGTCGGCCTCCTGGAAGGCGTCGTTGCCGATGAGATGGGTCGGCACCTGGCCGGTGAGGCAGACGACGGGCACGCTGTCCATCAGCGCGTCGGTCAGCCCGGTCACCGTGTTCGTCGCCCCCGGCCCGGAGGTGACCAGTACCACCCCCACCCGGCCGCTGGAGCGGGCGTAGCCCTCGGCCGCGTGCACCGCGCCCTGCTCGTGGCGGACCAGGATGTGGCGGAGGTCGTTGCGCTTGAAGAGGGCGTCGTAGATCGGCAGGACCGCGCCGCCGGGATAGCCGAAGACCACGTCGACGTCCTGATCGCGCAGCGCGCTCAGCACGATCTCGGCTCCGGTCATTTCCACGCTCGACATGGTCCCACTCCTTGCCTTCGCTCGCCGCCTGCGCCAGGACCGACGCCCCGGGGCCGCAGGGGCCGGGTCGGCGCCCCTTTGTGCATCGCGGAATCCCGAATTCCTAGAGGTTCATGCCGCCGGGGTCAACAGGAAATGACGAATAAATGGAAAGATTTTTGAATTCAAACTTTCCGAATATTGCTCACCG
Organism: Pseudomonadota bacterium; assembly: GCA_016202695.1. Taxonomy (GTDB): domain Bacteria; phylum Pseudomonadota; class Alphaproteobacteria; order JACQOE01; family JACQOE01; genus JACQOE01. Next base: position 11,868 of record JACQOE010000018.1, read on the forward strand.
ACGACCCGCAGGCGAAGCCCGGGGATGGCCTCGGCCCGCCCGAGCATCTGGGTCCTGAGCCAGGTGAGCTGGCGCTTGGCGTAGCGGCGCGAGTCCCGCTGCGCGCGGCGCACCGCCTCCTCGCGGCCGATCTCGCCGGCGAGGTGGGCAAGGAGCGGGCGAACCCCGAGCGCCCGGAGCGCCGGCCGGGCGGGATCGAGCCCGAGGGCGGCGAGGCGGGCGACCTCGTCGCAGGCGCCCGCCACCATCATCGCCAGGAACCGCCGGTCGATGGCCGCATAGAGCTCGTCGCGCGGGGGGAGAAGCACGACCGCAGCGACCGGGACGCCGCCGAGCGGGCCCCGCCCCCACGGCCTCGCCCCCTGCCAGGCGGCGAGCGGCCGGCCGGTGGCGCGCGCGACCGCGAAGGCGCGGAGCGCCCGCTGGCGATCGGACGGGGAGAGCCGGGCCGCCGCCCCGGGATCGACCCGGGCCAGCTCGGCGTGGAAGGCGCGCGGCCCGAGGCGGGCCCTCAGCGCCTCGGCCTCGCGCCGCACCGGCCCCGGAACCGGCGGCACCTCGGCCAGCCCTTCAAGGAGCGCCCGGAGGTAGAGGCCGGTGCCGCCGGCCACGATCGGCAGCCGGCCCTTGGCCCATGCCGCCTCGATCTCGACCAGGGCGAGCGCGAGCCACCGCCCCACCGAGCAGGTTTCGGCCGCCGACAGCGCGCCGAACAGACGGTGCGGGGCGCGGGCGAGATCCCCGGCCCCTGGCCGCGCCGTCAGCACCGCGAGCTCGCGGTAGACCTGCATGCTGTCGGCGTTGATCACCACCCCCGAGAAGGACTCGGCCAGCGCCAGGGCGAGGGCCGACTTGCCCGAGGCGGTGGGGCCGGCGACCACGGCGAGCGCGCGCCCCGCGGGCGCCGCGGGCGCCTCGTCGCTTGTCAACGGCCGGCCCCTGCCGGTATACGGCGGCGATGGACCACGTCGCCACGATCGTCGCCGCCCCCGACCGCCCCGCGCTCACCGCCGCGCTCGCCGAACGCCTGCGGCGCGCGCTTCGCGCCGTCGGCGCCGAGGTGGCCGAGGCGGCCTGGCTCGCGCCCGGGGCGGCGCTCGACCTCGCCTTCGCCGGCGCCGCGCCCGCGAGCGCCGAGACGGCGGTACGCGCGGCCCTCGACGGCGCCCCCGCCGACGTGCTCTGCCAGCCTTGCGCCGGCCGGCGCAAGGCGGTGCTGGTAGCCGACATGGACTCGACCATCGTCACCACCGAGACCCTCGACGAGCTGGCCGGGGTGGCGGGCATCAAGGACAGGATCGCGCCGATCACCGCCCGGGCGATGAACGGCGAGATCGATTTCGCCGAGGCGCTGCGCCAGCGGGTGGCGATGCTGGCCGGCCTTCCCGAGGAGGCCCTGGCGCGGGTGCTGGCGGCGACCGAGATCATGCCCGGGGCGCGGGCGCTGGTGCGCACCATGCGCGCCCATGGCGCGCTCACCGCGCTGGTCTCGGGCGGGTTCGCTCACATCACCGGCGCCGTGCGCGAGGCGGTGGGCTTCGACCTCGACCGCTCCAACCGCCTCGAGGTCGCGGGCGGCCGGCTCACCGGCCGGGTGGTCGAGCCGATCCTGGACCGCAACGCCAAGCTCGCCACCCTGGAGGAGCTCTGCCGCCGCCAGCGGGTCGCGGCGGCGGCCGCGGCCGCGGTCGGCGACGGCGCCAACGACCTTCCCATGCTCCTCGCCGCCGGGCTCGGGGTGGCGTTCCGGGCGAAGCCCTCGGTGGCGCGCGCGGCCGCCTTCCGCGTCGAGCACGCGGACCTCACCGCGCTCCTCTACGCCCAGGGCTATCGCCGCGACGACATCGTCCCCTGAGAGCCCGGACCGGCGCCGCCCGCTCAGCCCTTGTCGCGGATCTTGACCGGCACCCACCGGAGGCCTCCCTGGCCTTCGATCAGGATCAGGACGTTCTGGCGCCCGCCCTTGCGCGCCTTCTCGATCGCGTCCGACACCTGCGCCGGGGTGGTCACGCGCTCCTGGTTGATCTCGACGATCAGCTCGCCGGGCTTAACGTTCTTCTCGGCGGCGGGGCCGTTGGCGATCACCTCGGTCACTACCACGCCCTTGGCCCCCTCCTTGAGGTCGAAGCGCTGGCGGATCTCGTCGCTGATCGGGGCGAGCTTGAGGCCGAGCGCGGCCACCGTCTTCTCCTTGCCCTCGTCGGCGGGGGTGCCCAGCATGCCGGCGGCCTCGGCCTTCTCCAGCTCGCCCACCTTGACCTTGAGGGCGATCTCCTTGCCGTTGCGCCAGACGACCACGTCGACCACCCGGCCGACGTCGGTATCGGCCACCACCCGCACCAGGGTGCGGGTGTCGTCGATGTCCTTGCCGTTGAACTTTAGGATCACGTCGCCGGCCTGGATCTTGGCCGCCTCCGCCGGCCCGCCCTCGGAGGTCGAGGCGATGAGCGCGCCCCGCGGCTTGCCCAGGCCGACGCTCTCGGCGATCTCCTCGGTGACCGCCTGGATGCGCACCCCAAGCCAGCCGCGCCGCGTGCGCCCGAAGGACCGCAGCTGCTCGATCACCGGCTTGGCGAGGTTGGCCGGGACGGCGAAGCCGATGCCGATGCTGCCGCCCGAGGGCGAGAAGATCGCGGTGTTGATGCCGATCACCTCGCCCCCCAGGTTGAACATCGGCCCGCCCGAGTTGCCGCGGTTGATCGAGGCGTCGGTCTGCAGGAAGTCGTCGTAGGGGCCGACCCGGATGTCGCGGGCGCGGGCCGAGATGATTCCCGCGGTCACCGTGCCGCCGAGCCCGAAGGGGTTGCCGATCGCCACGATCCAGTCGCCGACGCGGGCCTTGTCGGAATCGCCGAACTGGACGAAGGCCAGCGGCTTGTCGGCCTCGACCTTGAGGAGCGCGAGGTCGGTCTTGGCGTCGCGGCCGAGGAGCTTGGCCTTGCGCTTGGAGTTGTCGTGGAAGATCACCTCGATCTCGTCGGCCTCGTCGATCACGTGGTTGTTGGTGACCACCAGGCCGGAGGGATCGATGACGAACCCGGAGCCGAGCGAGGTCGCGCGCCGCTGGCGCCGCTCCTGCGGCTGGTTGCGCTCGAAGAAGTCCTTGAAGAATTCCTCGAACGGCGAGCCGGGCGGGAAGCTCGGGATCTCGGGTCCCTTCTGCGCCGAGACCACCTGGGTGGTGGAGATGTTAACCACCGCCGGCAGGAGCTTCTCGACGATGTCGGCGAAGCCCTCGGGAGGGGTGCGCGCGAGCGCCGGCTGCGCCGCCGCCGCCGCCAGGAACAGGAGGGCGAAGGCCCGGCCCAGCCACCAGCCGGCGGCGGCCCGGGCGGCGCCCGCCACCCTCGGCGTTCGACCAGTCACATGCGCGGGCATCTCCCTCTCCTCCGTTGCCTTGGCCGCGAGCGCGCCGTCACGCCGCTCGCCAGGCATGTAATTCTAGCCGGTCGCAGGGTCAAGCGCAGCCCCGGCGAGGGCGACGGCGATCCGCTTCCGGCTCAGAACCCGCCGGCGGAAAGGCCACCCCGCATCAGCCACACGATCACGAACCCGAGGACCGCGGCGGCCAGGCCGCCGATCCTGAGCGCGGCCGAGGGCTGGCGCGAGACCTCCAGGATCAGGCGGCGCATGCGATCGGGAAAGAGCGCATAGACCGCCCCCTCGATGACCAGGGCCAGCCCGAGCGCGGTGATCAGGTCGCGCATCGGCGAGGCGTCTCCGCCGATCCCGCCCCGGGGGGTGCCGCCGGCGGCGGCCCTAGCGCGCGGCGCCGCGGGCGCGGCCCTCGAGGTCGGTAAAGAAGCGGAAGAAGTCGCTGTCGGGCGACAACACCAGGGTCGTGCTGTCGTTGGCCAGCGATTCGCGGTAGGCCTGCATCGAGCGCGTGAAGGCGTAGAAATCGGGATCGCGGCTGTAGGCCTCGGCGTAGATGGTGAACGCCTGCTGCTCGCCCTGGCCGCGGGTGATCTGGGACTCGCGCTGCGCCTCGGCGATGATCACGGTCCGCTCGCGCTCGGCCGAGGCCCGGATGCGCTGCGCGATCTCGGCGCCCTGGGCGCGAATCTCGCGGGCGACGCGCTCGCGCTCGGTCTGCATCCGGCTGAGGATCGCCTGGGTGTTCTCCTCGGGCAGGTCCGCCCGCCGGATGCGCACGTCCGCCACCTCCACCCCGAAGGCGGCGGCCTCCCGGCTGACCAGCTTGCGGATCTCCTCCATGATGGCGACGCGCTCCTGGGAGAGAACCGAGACCAGCCCGACCGAGCCGAGGACGCGGCGCATGCCCGAGCTCATGAAGGTGCCCAGGCGGCCGCGGAAGACGCGCTCGTCGAAGCCGACGGTCTGGTAGAACTTGAGCGGATCGACGATGCGGAAGCGGGCGTAGGAGTCGACGATCAGGCGCTTCTGGTCGGCCAGGATCACCTCCTCCGGCGGGGCGTCGAAATCGAGGAGGCGCTTCTCGAACTCGACCACGTTCTGGATGAAGGGCAGCTTCACGTGCAGCCCGGGGGTGGTGATGACCCGCTTGGGATCGCCGAACTGAAGCACCAGCGCCTGCTCGGTCTGATAGACGGTGAAGAGCGAGCTGTAGGCGACGACGCCGAGGGCGATCGCGACGACGCCGAGAACCGCGAGAACCGTGCGCGTCATCGCCGGCCTCCCTGCTGCTGCGGCTGCGGGGCCGGAGCCTGCTGTCCGGCCGGCTCCTGGGGCCGGAGCTCGGGCAGCGGCAGGTAGGGGATCACCGCTTGTGCGCCGCCCCCCTTGGTGTCGACCACCACCTTGCGGGTGCTCCCGAGCACCTGCTCCAAGGTCTCGAGGTAGATGCGCTGGCGGGTCACCTCCTTCGCCTGCGAGTAGGCGGAGAGCTGGCTCAGGAACCGCTTGGCGTCGCCGTCGGCGTTGGCGACCGTCTGCTCCTTGAAGGCCTGCGCCTCCTGGATCAGGCGCTCGGCCTCGCCGCGAGCGCGGGGGATGATGTCGTTGCGGTAGGACTCGGCCTCGTTGCGCGCCCGCTCGCGATCGGCCTCGGCGCGCTGGACGTCCTTGAAGGCGTCGATCACCGCCGCCGGCGGGTCGGCCTTCTGCAGCTGCACCTGGATGATCTCCACCCCGGCGCCGTACTGATCGACGAGCTGCTGGGTGCGGTCGCGGGTCGCCTGCTCGACCCGGGCGCGCCCCTCGGTGAGGATCGGCTGGATCGGGGTCTGGCCGATGATCTCGCGCATGGCGGCCTCGGCCGCGGACTTCACCGTCCCCTCGGGGTTGCGGACGTTGAACAGGAACTCGCCGGCCTTGCGGATCCGCCAGAACACCGAGAAGTCGATGTCGACGATGTTCTCGTCGCCGGTGAGCATGAGGCTTTCCTCGGTGACGTCGCGGAGCGGCGTGACCCGGCCGATGGTGCCGGCTTCGCTGGCGCTGCGGAAGCCGATGTCCGCCCGGTTGATGCGGGTGACCTGCGGGCGCAGCACCGACTCGATCGGCGCCGGGATGTAGTAGTTGAGGCCCGGCTGGGTGGTGCGCACCCACTCGCCGAATCGCAGCACCACGCCCTGCTGGTCGGTCCCCACCCGGTAGAAGCCGCTCGCCAGCCAGACGGCGATCACGATCAGGCCGAGGAGGATCATCCCCCGCGGGCCGCCCCCCGGCAGCAGGCGCTTGAGCCGGTCCTGGCCCTGCCGGAGCAGGTCCTCAAGATCGGGGCCGGGCCCGCCGCGTCCGCCCCAGGGGCTGCCGCCCCGGCCGCCGCCGCCCCAGGGACCACCGCCGCCTCCCCAGGGGCCACCGCCTTTGCCGCCGTCACTCTGCCATGGCATGTGGATGCCCTCTCCCGTCTGTTCCCGGTCCCGTTTCGCGGCGTCTTTGCATCGCGCCCACAAGCCACTTATATCACAGCGAGTCAAGTCAAACACGCCGCCACGGGGAAAGGGAGCGAGCGTATGCCGGACGTGAGCGAACAGCAGATTCTCGAGGCCCTCGGCGGCGTGATCGACCCCGACTCGGGGCGCGACGTGGTGACCTCGGGCATGGTTTCGGGGCTGACCATCCGGGGCGGGCATGTCGGCTTCGCGATCGAGGTCCCGCCGGCGCGCGGCGCCAAGGCAGAGCCGGTGCGCAAGGCGGCCGAGAAGGCGGTGCACGCGCTCCCCGGGGTGCTCTCGGTGACCGCCGTGCTGACCGCCGAGCGCGCCCCGGCCGCCGCCGCGCCCCGGCCCCAGGCGCCGCGCACCCCGCCCCGCGCCGGCGCCCCCGAGCCCCGCATCCTCGAGGAGGTGAGGGCGATCGTCGCCGTCGCCTCGGGCAAGGGCGGGGTCGGCAAGTCGACGATCGCCGCCAACCTCGCCCTCGCCGCCCGCCTCAACGGGCTTAAGGTGGGGCTGCTGGACGCCGACATCTACGGCCCCTCGCAGCCGCGGATGCTCGGCATCTCGGGCCGCCCGCATTCCGACGGCCGCAAGATCGTGCCCAAGGAGAACTTCGGGGTGAAGGTGATGTCGATCGGCTTCATGGTCGCCGAGGACACGCCGATGATCTGGCGCGGGCCGATGGTGATGGGCGCGCTGCAGCAGATGCTGGGCGAGGTCGAGTGGGGGGCGCTCGACCTCATGCTCCTCGACATGCCGCCGGGCACCGGCGACGCCCAGCTCACCGTCGCCCAGCGGGTGCCGCTCGCCGGGGCGGTGATCGTGTCCACGCCCCAGGACATCGCCCTCATCGACGCCCGCAAGGGCCTCAACATGTTCCGCAAGGTGGACGTGCCGGTGCTCGGCATCATCGAGAACATGAGCTACTTCCTCTGCCCCCACTGCGGCGAGCGCTCGGAGATCTTCGGCCACGGCGGGGCCAGGCGCGAGGCCGAGCGGCTGGGGACCGAGTTCCTGGGCGAGATCCCGCTCGCCCTGCCGATCCGCGAGACCTCGGATTCGGGGCGCCCGATCGTGATCGCCGATCCGGAGAGCGAGTACGCGATGGCCTTCCGCGCCATCGCCGCCCGCGTCTGGGCGCAGTGCGAGGCGATCAAGGCCGGAGCCGCGGGGCGCGCGGCGCCGAGGATCGTGATCGAGTAGGCGGGGCGGCTCACGAATCGGCGACCTAACATCCCAAAAGCCTAGGAAGCGGCTTGAACAGGCTTTCGCGGACGTTTTACGGCGCCTTTTGAACCGGCCTTCGTCGGGCTAACCTTCTTCGGTTTCGGGGGCGTGTTCAGCATCTTCTGAACGACGCGCCCAAACGCAGGGAGAGGCCCCATCATGAACAGTGACCACAGGAATCCGATTCTCTACGAACTGCAAGGGGCTATTCTTAGCGAATGGGCTGAGATTCAGTTTGTGCTCAGTGTGATCTTTGCTCGCTTCTCGCGTCTCGACGGCAACCGGTCTACAGCGATTTGGTACACGATCAGCACGGACCGCGGAAGATTAGAGGTTCTGGTGGCCGTAGCCCGATCCATCTTCCGGCAAGACCCAAACAGCCCGCGCCCCCTTTTCAAGCAACTGCTGGCATTTCGGCAGCGCGTCGAGCGCGCCGCCAAGAAGCGCAACACCCTTGCCCATTCAATAACGAAATACGTACCTAGCGGTCTTGCGGTCCTAACCACCCCCGGAAGACGACCGCCTGAAAACTCGGCGGTCCCCGTACCTACCGAGAGCGTTTTCTCGCAAAAAGCGCTTGAGCAAGCGCTCAGGCAGTTAGAAATCCTGAAGGGCGATCTCATGGCTTTTGCTGGTCGTGTGGATGCCGCCTTTGCATCGCCATGAATATGCCGCGCATCAGCTTATCGGCGTCTGACATTGGCGGCAGGTCACCACTCAATGTGGCGTTCAACGAAGCACACACGCGCGAAAAACTTGTGCTGCGGGCTCAGTATTCCAGACAGGACCGCAGCGCCGAGTTCTCAAATCCATGCCGTCCCGGCCTCACCCCTCGCGCCCCAGGGTCGCCATCAGCTCGCGCCACTCGCGCCTGGAGAGGCCGCTTCCCTCCTGCGTGACCGTCTCGCCGGCGAGCATCCGGCGCACCACCTTGAGCCCGGTCGCCGAGAGCCGCGCGCCGCCCAGCGCGTACTCCTCGAAGGCGGCGAAGGCGAGCGGCACCCAGCGCTTCACCGTCTCCATCATCGCGCTCGCGTAGGCGCGGATCTCGTACTGGGCGTGCGGATCGGCGCGCAGGCTCAGGAAATGGAAGAGGTTGTGCAGGTCGATCTTCCAGTACCACTGGGTATAGGTGGCGAGCGTCAGGTTCATGCGCGCGAGCTCGCGCGCCAGCCCCTGGCGGGCGGGATCGAGCGGCGGCCCGCCGCCCTCGGGCTCGTTCAGCATTTCGAGATAGTGGGCGTAGGTGCGCTCGGCATCCGTGCGCAGGATGTCGAGCACCCGCCCCGCCTCCTCGCCCGTGAGCGCCTCGCCGCGGCCCTGGCGGTTGCTCGCCGCCTGCGCCGCCAGGTGCTCGGGCGCGGGGATGTAGAACTCCCGGTCGAGGATCGAGTAGCGGGCCGAGTACTCGTTGACGTTGGCGGTGCGGTGCCGAATCCACTGGCGGGCGACGAAGATCGGCAGCTTGACGTGGAACTTGATCTCGCACATCTCGAAGGGCGTGGTGTGGCGGTGGCGCATCAGGTAGTTGATGAGCCCGGCGTCCTCGCGCACCCGCTTTGTTCCCGCCCCGTAGGAGACCCGCGCCGCCTGCACGATGGCGGCGTCGTCGCCCATGTAGTCGGTCACGCGGACGAAGCCGTGATCGAGCACGGGGAGGGGCTGGAACAGAATCTCCTCCAGCGCCGGCACCGTCGGGCGCCGGGTCTCGTGGCGGGCGGCGCGGCTGGCGGCGATCTCGGCCTGCTGCTCGGGCGTGAGGCTCATGGGCGCGGCGGTCCTCGGCGCGGGGGGTCGGGTCGCGACACTCTACCGGCCGGGCGCGCGCGCCGCCACCCTTGCGGCGCGAACCTCGCCGCGGCGCCCGCCACCCTTTTACCGCCGCGGCCGACTGTCTATATTAGGGGTGTCGGGCGACCGACTATGGCGATAAACGCCGCGTGGAATAAGCGTTGCGGACCCGGGGGCAGTACCCGGCGCCTCCACCAGTTTCCGGCCCGTGCGCAGGCGCGCGCGGGCCGGCTCCGACGGGGGCGAAACAGGATCGACGCGCGCGGTAAAGGCGTGGTTTTCGCCCGGCATGGTACCGCCGTTATCGGGCCAAGCACACATATGCCAACGACAACGAGGCATATGCTCTCGCCGCTTAAGGCTTGAGCGGGGTTCGGGAGGCACCCGGCAACAGAAGCCTCCCACTTACCCGACCCGGCGCCCGAACGCCGGGGAGGGAGGCGCGGGGAAGGAGACGGTAACGGCATGGGCGAGGACCTGCTTCGCTACGACGTGATGGTCGAGGCGGCGCTCCGCGGCGTGATCCGCGACGCCCTCGCCCAGGCGGCGAAGCACGGGCTTTCCGGCGGCCATCACTTCTACATCACCTTCCGCACCGGCCATCCCGGGGTGCGGATCCCGGAGCACCTGACGGCCCGCTTCCCCGAGGAAATGACCATCGTGCTCCAGCACCAGTTCTGGGACCTCAGGGTGAGCGAGGACGGCTTCGAGGTCGGCCTCAGCTTCAACCGCGTGCCCGAGCGCCTGGCGGTGCCCTTCGCGGCGGTGACCGCGTTCGCCGATCCCGAGGTCAAATTCGGCCTCAAGTTCCAGGTCGCGGCGGCCGCCGGCGCGGAGACCGCCGAGACGCCGGAGCCCGCGGCCCAACCCGCGGCCGCCGCCAGCGCCGCCGCCGCCGCGGCGGGCGAGGCGTCGGTGGTCAGCCTCGAAGCCTTCCGCCGCAAACCCTCCTCCGGCAAGGGCGCTTGAGCGCCCGCCCCGCCCGCCCCTTCGGCCCTTCTTCCCGATCCGGTTCAGCCTGTGGGAGCGATGACGAGATGAGCGAGTTTGCGTTTCAGGAGACGTTCCCCCTCGCCAAGGAGGCGACGCCCTACCGGCACCTCGGCGCCGGGCACGTGCGGACCGCGACCTTCGACGGCGAGCGCGTGCTGAAAGTCGACCGCGAGGCGCTGAGCCTCCTCGCCTTCGAGGGCTTCAAGGACATCTCCCATCTCCTGCGTCCGGGCCACCTGCAGCAGCTCCGCGACATCCTCGACGATCCCGAGGCGTCCGACAACGACCGCTTCGTCGCCTTCGACCTGCTCAAGAACGCCAACATCGCCGCCGGCGGCGTGCTGCCGATGTGCCAGGACACCGGCACCGCGATCGTGATCGGCAAGAAGGGCCAGCGCGTCTGGACCGGGATCGACGACGAGGCGGCGCTGGCGTTCGGCATCCATCGCGCCTACACCGAACTCAACCTGCGCTACAGCCAGATGTCGGCCCTCGACATGTTCAACGAGGTGCCGACCCGCGACAACCTGCCGGCCCAGTTCGACCTCTACGCGGTGCCGGGAGACTCCTACGAGTTCCTGTTCATCGCCAAGGGCGGCGGCTCGGCCAACAAGACCTTCCTCTACCAGGAGACCAAGGCGCTCCTCAATCCGGAGTCGCTGATGCGGTTCCTCGATGAGAAGATCCGCACCCTCGGCACCGCCGCCTGCCCGCCCTACCACCTCGCCGTCGTCGTCGGCGGCACCTCGGCCGAGATGTGCCTGAAGACGGTGAAGCTCGCCTCGTGCCGCTACCTCGACGGCCTGCCGACGGCGGGCTCGCCCGGCGCCCACGCCTTCCGCGACCGCGGGCTCGAGGAGAAGGTGCAGGAGATGACCCGCCGCATGGGGATCGGCGCCCAGTTCGGCGGCAAGTACTTCTGCCACGACGTGCGGGTGGTCCGGCTGCCGCGCCACGGCGCCTCCTGCCCGGTCGGGATCGGGGTCTCGTGCTCGGCCGACCGCCAGGCGCTGGGCAAGATCACCGCCGAGGGGGTCTTCCTCGAACGGCTCGAGACCAACCCGGCCCGCTTCCTCCCCGACGTGACGCCCGCCGAGCTCGGCGGCGGCGCGGTCGAGGTCGACCTCAACCGGCCGATGGACGACATCCGCCGCCTGCTGTCGCGCCATCCGGTGGCGACGCGGCTGTCGCTCTCCGGGCCGATCGTGGTCGCCCGCGACATCGCCCACGCCAAACTCAAGGAGCGGCTGGACCGGGACCAGGACCTGCCCGCCTATTTCAAGGACCATTGCATCTACTACGCCGGCCCGGCCAAGACTCCGGCCGGCTATGCCTCGGGGTCGTTCGGGCCCACCACCGCCGGGCGGATGGACTCCTATGTCGACGCGTTCCAGTCGAGGGGCGCGAGCCTGGTGATGCTGGCCAAGGGCAACCGCTCGCGGGCCGTGACCGAGGCGTGCAAGAGGCACGGCGGCTTCTACCTCGGCTCGGTCGGCGGCCCGGCGGCGAGGCTCGCCCAGGAATGCATCAAGAAGGTGGACGTGCTCGAATATCCCGAGCTCGGCATGGAGGCGATCTGGAGGATCGAGGTCGAGGACTTCCCCGCCTTCATCGTCGTCGACGACAAAGGCAACGACTTCTATAGTCGATTCGCCGGACGCACGTAGCGCGAGAGCGACCCGGAGACGAAGGGAACGGCCGAGATGACAGGGAAGATCGATCACGAGGCCATGAAGGCGCGCCTGCTCGCCGAGCGCGAGGCGACCGTCCAGGAGGACCAGGCGCACGCCGAGAACCGCAAGGTGGTCGAGGTGGACGCGCGCTTCGGGCGCCTCTCGCGCATGGACGCGCTCCAGCAGCAGGCGATGGCCGAGGCCGCGCACCAGCGCGCCACCGAGCGCCTGCGGCGCATCGACGCCGCGCTCAAGCGCATCGAGGACGGCGAGTACGGCTACTGCGTCTCCTGCGGCGAGGAGATCGGCGTCAAGCGGCTCGAGGCCGACCCCGCCATCGCCACCTGCATCGACTGCGCCAGCCGCTCCGAGCAGAAGGGCTGACGGAAGGCGGGCGGGCGGGTCGCGATGGCGGTGAAGGCGGAGCGGCTCGACCACCTGGTGCTGACGGTCAGGGACGTCGAGAAGAGCCTCGCCTTCTACGAGCGCGTGCTGGGCCTCAGGCCCAGGGCGTACAAGCCGGGCCGCCCGGCGCTGCACTTCGGAGTCCAGAAGATCAACCTCCAGCCCGAGCGGAGCGACGCCGCGCCGGTGGCGGGCGCGCCGACCCCCGGCTCGGCCGACCTCTGCTTCATCACCCGCGCCGCGCCCGAGCTGGTCGCGCGCCATCTCGCCGCCTGCGGGGTGGCGGTCGAGGCCGGCCCGGTGGCGCGCCAGGGCGCGCTCGGGGCCATGACCTCGATCTACTTCCGCGACCCCGACGGCAACCTGATCGAGGTCGCGACCTATGGCGAAGACGCGCCGGAGCCGCCCGCCTGAGCGGCCCCGCGCCCGGGTCCCGCGTCCCCGGCGGCGCTGAATTCACACCTTGGAATATCTCAACCTTCCGTTGACTTGGGCGCGGAACGGGGTACCCTTTTTCCCACGCAATGAGACCGCTCTTCCAGGGCCAGGGCGAGGTGAAGGACGACGCCCGCCACCGCATCGAGCGCGACTCCCTAGGCGAGGTCCGCGTCCCCGCCGAGCACTACTGGGGGGCGCAGACCCAGCGTTCGATCGACAATTTCCGCATCGGGGTGGAGCGGATGCCGGAGGCGCTGATCCGCGCCTTCGCGCTCCAGAAGAAGGCGGCCGCGCTCGCCAACATGCGCCTCGGCGCGCTCGATCGAACCCGCGGCGAGGCGATCGTCGCCGCGGCGGACCGGATCCTCGCCGGCGAGCTCGACGACGAGTTCCCGCTGGTCGTCTGGCAGACGGGCTCGGGCACCCAGACCAACATGAACCTCAACGAGGTGATCGCCGGGCTGGCCAACGAGCGCCTCGCCAACCGGCGGGGCGGCAGGGAGCCGGTGCACCCCAACGACCACGTCAACCTCGGGCAGTCGTCCAACGACAGCTTCCCGACCGCGATGCACATCGCCGCCGCCAGCGAGGTGACGGGCCGCCTCCTTCCCGCCCTCGACCGCCTCGCCGCGGCGCTCGCGGCCAAGGCCGAGGCGTTCGCCGACGTGGTCAAGATCGGCCGCACGCACCTTCAGGACGCCACCCCGCTGACGCTCGGCCAGGAGTTCTCGGCCTACGCGGCGCAGGTCCGGCTCGGGATCGCGCGCCTCAGGGGCGCGCTCGAGCGCATCTATCCGCTCGCCCAGGGCGGCACCGCCGTCGGCACCGGGCTCAACGCGCCGGAAGGCTTCGACCGCGCCTTCTGCGAGGAGGCGCGGCGGCTCACCGGCCTTCCCTTCGCCCCGGCCGAGAACAAGTTCGAGGGCATGGCCGCGCACGACGCCATGGTCGAGCTCTCGGGCGCGCTCAACGTGCTCGCGGTCTCGCTCAACAAGATCGCCGGCGACGTCCGCCTCCTCGCCTCGGGGCCGCGCGCCGGATTGGCCGAGATCGTGCTCCCCGCCAACGAGCCGGGGTCCTCGATCATGCCGGGCAAGGTGAATCCGACCCAGGCCGAGGCGCTGAGCATGGTCGCGGCGCAGGTGATGGGGAACCACGTCACCGTCACCGTGGCCGGCGCCCAGGGGCAGCTCGAGCTCAACGTCTTCAAGCCGGTGATCGCCTACAACGTATTGCAGTCGGGGCGGCTCCTGGCCGACGCCGCGGACAGCTTCGCCGCCAGGTGCGTCGCCGGGATCGAGGCCAACCGCGGGCGGATCGACGAGCTGATGCGCCGCTCGCTGATGCTGGTCACCGCGCTCGCCCCGCACATCGGCTACGACAAGGCGGCGGCGGTCGCCAAGAAGGCCCACGCCGAGAACATCTCGCTGAGGGAAGCTGCGACGACGCTCGGTTATCTGACCGCGGAAGAGTTCGACACATGGGTGCGCCCCGACGAGATGACGCGCCCCAAGGGTTGAGGAATGGAAATGATGGAAGGCCAGAACCAGCAGGACCGCGAGACGGGCGGGTTCTCGGGGGTGTTGCGCAAGCGCTCGGTGGTGGTCGCCGGGCACCGGACCAGCGTCTCCCTCGAGGACGCGTTTTGGACGGAGCTTCGCCGGATCGCCGTGACGCGCGGCCACTCGCTCAATCAGCTCGTGACCGAGGTCGACCGCGCCCGCCCGCCCGAGGCCGGGAACCTGTCGAGCGCCCTCAGGCTGTTCGTGCTCGAATCGCTGCGCGCTCCGGCGCGGATGAACTAGCGGGCGGCTTGCGCGCGGCGAGGGCGACGAACGCGGCGCCGAAGGTGGTCAGGCGCCCGAGGCGCGCCTCGCGGGGCGCGATCAGGCGCGCGGCGAGCGCGGAGCGGGGATAGAACACCGCGCCGCGCAGCTCCTCGGGCACGAGCCCGGCGGCTTCCGCCAGCCGCCGCAGCTCGCGCCCTCGCCAGAAGCGGCCCCGCCGCCAGAGCGCCGATCCCAGCCAGGCGCGCAGGCGTCGCGCCGCCGCCCAGGCGCTCCATTTCCCGAGCTCGCCGATCACCAGCCGGCCGCCCGGCCTCAAGACCCGCGCCATCTCGGCGAAGGCCGGCCCGGCGTCGGCGACGAAGCAGAGCACGGTGACGGCGGTGACGAGATCGAAGGAGCGGTCGGCGAAGGGGAGCCGGTCGATGGAGGCGACGCCGAGGCGGATCGCCGCGCCCGCGGCCCGGGCCCGCGCCGCGGCGGCCTCGATCATCGCCGGCGAGGCATCGACCGCGCTCGCCCGCGCCCCCCGCCGCCACAGGGCGAGGGCGAGGGCGCCGTCGCCGCAGCCGACGTCGAGCGCCTCGCGCCCGGCGACGTCGCCGGAGAGCTCGAGGATCAGGCGCCGCTCGACCTCCTCGGTGATCGCGCCCACGCCCGAGGCGCGCCAGCGGCGATAGTCCTCCGGCCCGAGGTTTCCGATCCCGCCCGTCCCTCGGCCGTCGCACGCCCGCGCCGGCTCCCTCACTTCCCGAAGCCGCCGAGGATGCCGCGCAAGATGTCCTCGGGGCGCGGGCGCTTGGGCGGCTCGGCGCTCGGCCCGCCTTCGGGCGCCGGGGCCGCGGGCTGGGCGGCGGGCGGCGGCTGTGCCGGGGGCTGCGCCTCGCCGCCCCGCGCCCCGGGCAGCACCTTGCGCAGGAGCGCCCCCACCCCGCTCGCCAGCAGGTAGGCCTGGAGGTCCTTGATGTCGAACACCTGGCGGGGCGAATCGAGCGGCCCCACCGTGCGCATGCCGAAGGGCGGCGCCTCCGGGTGCGCGGTGAGGCGGAAGGTGGAGTTCAGGTCGATGGTCCAGCGCGGCAGGTTCACCACCCCTTTGGCCCGTCCCTCGCCCGATTTCGCGGCGAGCGTGAGGTCGTCGGTGCGCACCACCCCGTTCTCCACCTGGAAGGTCCCGGCGAAGCGGGTGAATCGTGTCTTGCCCCCGCCCATTCCCGTCTGCAGGAGGTTGAGGAGCCCGACCGCGTCGCCGACGTGCTTCAGCCGCTCGCTCACCGAGTCCAGGTCGAAGCCCTCGATCACGCCGTTCCTCACCTCGAGGCGCGACTCGCCGGCGAGGGTGGAGACCAGGTTGAAGACGCTCCGCCCCGAGGCGGAGAGCGCCAGGCTCAAGTCGAGGCGGCCGTCGGCGAGGTCGACGTTGGCGACGTTGAACAACGCCTGGCGCACCCCGGCGTCCTTGATCGCGACGCTCGCCTGCACCGCGGGCGGCCCGCTCCCCGCGGGCGCCGAGACCCGGCCCGAGAGCGCGAACGAGCCTCCGAACATGGTGCCGTCGAGGCGCCTCACCTCGAGGACGCCGTTGCCGAGCGTGGCCTGGAGCTGGGGCTGGTCCACCCGGTACTTGCCGTAGGTCATGGCCACGGCCTTGAGCAGCAGCTCGCCGTCCAGCGCCCGGAGCGCGGAGAGGTCGATGGGACCGGTCGGCCAGCGGCCGTCGGAGGCGGGCGCGGGCGACGGCGCGCCGGCGGCGGCGGACGGTTTGTCGGACTCGGGGGCGGCCAGGAAGAGGTCGAGCAGCACCTCGCTCGCGGTGAGGTCGGCGGTGAGCCTGGGGCGGGGGCCGTCGAAGGCGATCCCGGCGCTGCCCTCCACGTTCGCTGGCCCAAGGGCGAGGCGGATGCCATCGAGCGCCGCCTTGGCGGGGCCGCCCTTCACCGTCGCCGCGAAGGAGACGCCGCCGAGATTGCGCGCCGCCGGCCGGTAGTCCCAGCCCAGCGTGTCGGCGAGCCGGGCGAGGTCGGGATGCGACGCCTCGAGGCGGAGGCTGAAGTGCGGGCTCGGTGCCGGCGCGGCGATTTCTCCGCTGAGGGCCGCGCGCGCCCCGGCGAGGGCGGCGTTCGCCTGCAGCTCCAGCTTGTTGAGCCCGCCGCTCAGCCCGGCGTCGAGGGCGAAGGCGCCGCCGACCTTCGCCGGCAGCGCCGCCTCGACGCCGGCCAGCCGGGCGAGGCGCCTCGCGTCTCCGGTCCTGACCGTCAGCTTGACGTCGCGGAAGACGGGGGTGCCGCCGAGGTCAGCGATCTCGCCGCTCATCGCCGCCGAGGCGCCGGCGAGGTCGCGCGCGCCGACGCGCCGAACCGTGAGCCGCCCGCCGTAGAGGGTGCCGTCGAGGTGGGCGCCGGCGACCTCGACGCCGTTGACCACCATCCGCCCGACCTCGGCCTGGAGATTGGCGTCGAAGCCCTCGAGGGCCTTGAGGAGGAAGGGGGCGGCCCCGCCCTGTGCGGCCGCCGCTTCGGGCGCCGGCCCCTTGCCGGCGGCGCGCGCCGCCGGCGCCGCCGAGGCGTTGCCGGCGAGGTAGGAGTCGAGGTTGACGCGATCGAGCTTGACGCCGATCCCGAAGGCCGGGCGCTCGCGCAGCGCCACCGCCACCCCGCCGGTGAGGCGCGAGGAATCGACGGTGAGGTCGAGGCCGGTGACCTGGAACTCGCTCGGCGTGCCGCTCAGGCGCGCGGTCAGGGCCACCTTGCGCAGCCGGTCGGCGGCGACGCCGGCCAGGTCGATCTTGAGCCAGTCGAGCACCGCCCGGAGGTTGTCCGACGCCAGCTCGACGTTGCCGTCGAAGCGCGGCCGGCCCTCCTCGGCGGAGAGGAACCCGAAGACGCCGAGGTCGGAGCCGCCGGGCAGGAGCGCCCCCGCCTGGTTGACCGCCAGCACGCCCTGGCCGAGGGTCACGTTCAGGCGCCCCTGGCGGATGAGCCCGCCGCGGTAGACGACGGCGTCGACCGCGATGTCGAGGGTGCCGGAGACGCCTTGGGGAAGGGCGAAGCCCCCCGGCTGCGACCCGGGGGCGGCGCCCTTGCCCCCCTCGCCCGCTGCGCCGGGCCCGGGTGCCGGCGCGGGCGACGCCCTGCCCAGCCACTCGTCGAGATTGACCTGGCCGAGCGAGAGGGCGGCGTCGGCCTTGGGCTCGGCGGCGAAGTCGACGAGCGCGGCCCCGGTGAGCCGGGTCCCGCCGATCCGCCCGGAGAGATTGTTGACCGCCGCCGTCCGCGCCGTTATCGCGACCTCGCCCTCCAGGCGGAACCCCTGCGCCAGCGCCGCGGACGGCGCGCCGGCGGAGAGGCCGGCGGCGGCCAGCGCCTCGCGGAGATTCGCCCCGACGAGCACGGCGCCGGCCGCGAACTCGAGGTCGGGGCCTGCCCCGGACTGTGATCCGGGGGCGGCGCCGGCGGGCCTGAGCTGCCCCTTGAGCTCGAGCCGCGCCTTGTCGTCGCCGAGTTCCACGGTGCCGGAAACCGCGGTCGGGCGGGAGGGCTCGACGACGCCGGTGGTGAGCGCGATCCTGAGCGGCAGCCCGGCGGCGAGGAGCGAGGACTGGACCTCGAACGGACCCTCCAGCGAGCGGGCGGAGACCAGCGCGCGGCGGATCTCCACCCCCGTCTCCGAGCCCGAGGCGCGGTCGCGGTAGATCACCCGCCCATCCTCGATGGCGAGCCGTTCGAGGCTCACCGCCGGCCCGGCCTCGGGCGCCGGCGCCGGGGCGCCGGGCGGACCCGCCTCGGTGCCGGGCCGCGTGAAGCTCCAGTTCGCGCGCCCGTCGGCCAGGCGCTCGAGCAGGATCACGGGCCTGACCAGCGTCACCTCCTCGACCTGGACCGCCAGTCGCAGGAGCGGCGCCAGAGCCACCCGGACGTTGAGCGACTCGAGGCGCGCCATCTCCGGCTCGCTTCCCCCGGCGAGGTTGGCGAGCCGGACCTTGTTCACCCGGAGCGTCGGCGTCGGCAGGAGGCGGAGGGAAAGGTCGCCGTCGATCGCCAGCGGCCGGCCGGTGTAGCGCTCGGCCTGGGCGGCAATCTCGTCCTTGTAGGCGTTCCAGTCGACGAGCTGGGGGGCGGCGAGGACGGCGCCCAGGAGCAGCACGAGAAGGCCGAGCGCCGCGAACAGAACCTTCTTCAACGACCGCCCTCCACGGGGTTCCCGGTGCTCGGCGTCGTCGCCGCGAAAGCGGGGACCCAGGGATGGGCCGCGAGCCTTTCCGCGGCCCCTGGACCCCCGCTTGCGCGGGGGTGACGAGACGAGGGGCAACTCCTCCGCTTAACCAATTCGCCGCCCATCGTCAATCGAACCCGGGCGGAGGATCGCGGCCCTTTGCGGCGAAACCATGGCCGCCGGGTCCGGCGGCGCGGATCGGCGTCAGGGGGCGGTAAAGCCGATGCGCCGGTGGCTTCCGTCGCAGAAGGGCTTGTCGGCGGAGGCGCCGCAGCGGCAGAGCGCCGCCTCCTCGCCGGCGAAACAGGCGCCGCCGTCGGCGCCCCGCAGCTCGAACGGTCCGGAAAGCAGGAGCGGCCCGTTCGCGCTCGGGGTGACGCGGAGCGGCCCCGCCCCGGCCCCGGCGGCCGGGGCCGCCGCCGGCGGCGGCCGGCCGGGATCGCGGAAGCCGGCCGCCTCGTGGCGGCCGTCGCAGAAGGGCTTGTCGGCGGAGGCGCCGCAGCGGCAGAGCGCGAGGCGGGTGTCGGATAGCACCACCTCGCCCGCGGGCGAAACGAGGCGGAGGTCGCCGCGGAGGTAGAGCGGCCCGTCGGCGGCGACGGTGACGACGTTCGCGCCCGGGGGCGCCTCCGCCGGCCCGCCGTCGCGGCGCTCGAAGTGCAGCGCGCCGGTCGGGCAGCGGGCGATCACCGCGGCGACGGCGTCGGCGTCCGCGGCCCCGGGGTTCACCCACGGCCTCCGCCCGGGGTCGAAGACCTCGGGCAGGCCGCGCACGCACTCGCGCGCGTGGATGCAGCGCTTGGCGTCGTAGGTGACGACGATCCGCTCGCCGCGGTAGCCGTGCAGCCTGCGTCTCACGGCCCGCCTCCTCCGCCCGTCGCTCCGGTCCTATGCCTCGACCACCTTGCCCGGGTTCATCAGGTTGTCGGGGTCGAGCGCGCGCTTGATCCGGCGCATGACGGCGAGCGCGGCCCCGTGCTCCCGCTCCATGTACTTGATCTTGCCGCGCCCGACCCCGTGCTCGCCGGTCGCGGTCCCGTCCATGGCCAGGGCGCGGGCGATCAGGCGGGCGTTGAAGCGCTCGGCGGCCTTCACCTCCTCCGCGTTCTCGCGGTCGATGACGAAGGCGACGTGGAAGTTGCCGTCGCCGACATGGCCGACGATGCCGGCGGGGAAGGGGAGGTCCTTCATGTCCTCCAGCGTCTCGCGGATGCACTCGGAGAGGCGCGAGATCGGCACGCACACGTCGGTCGGCCAGCCGCCGGCGCCGGGGCGAAGCGCGAGGATGGCGTAGTAGGCGTCGTGGCGCGCCTGCCAGAGGCGGTTGCGCTCCTCGGCGGTGGCGGTCCAGGCGAAGCCCTCGGCGCCGTGCTCGGCGGCGATCGCCTGCACCGCCCCGGCCTGCTCCTTCACCCCCGCGGCCGAGCCGTGGAACTCGAAGAACAGGGTCGGCGCCTCCTTGTGCGAGAGCCCCGAGTAGCGGTTGACGGCGGCGATGGTGGCGCCGTCCAGGAGCTCGACCCGGGCCACCGGCACGCCGGCCTGGATGGTGGCGATGGTGGTCTCGACCGCGGCCCCGAGCGAGGGGAAGGCGGCGACCGCGGCCGATACCGCCTCGGGGATGCCGTAGAGGCGGAGATCCAGCTCGGTGATCACGCCCAGCGTCCCCTCGGAGCCGACGAAGAGGCGGGTGAGGTCGTAGCCCGAGGACGACTTGCGGGCCCGCGAGCCGGTGCGCACCACGCTGCCGTCGGCCAGCACCACGGTCATGGCCAGCACGTTCTCGCGCATGGTGCCGTAGCGGACCGCGTTGGTGCCCGAGGCGCCGGTGGCGGCCATGCCGCCGAGCGTCGCGTCCGCCCCCGGATCGACCGGGAAGAAGAGGCCGGTGTCGCGCAGGAATGCGTTGATCTGCTTGCGCGTGACCCCGGCCTCGACGCGGGCGTCCATGTCGGCGGCGTTGACCGCCAGCACCCGGTTCATGTCGCGGAGCGAAATCGTGATCCCGCCATAGGGCGCCCCCACATGGCCCTCGAGCGAGGTGCCGGTGCCGAAGGCGATGACCGGCACGCGGAGCGCGGCGGCGCGGCGCACGATCTCGCCCACCTCGGCGGTCGAGCGCGGAAAGACGACCGCGTCGGGGGGAAGCGAGGGGTGCCAGGACTCGTCCTTGCCGTGCTGCTCGCGGACCGCGGGCGCGGTCGAGACCCGCTCGCGGCCCATGAGCCGGGCCAGGCCCTCGACCAGGCTCTGGACCGCCTCCCCGCTCGCCCGCGCCGCCATCGCCGGGCCTACTCCAGGACGTAGGCGGCGCCGCAGTCCCCGGCGACCCAGCGGATGCGCTCGGCGAGGCGGCGGGGGATCGGGATTCCGCTCCGCTCGCGCTCGGCCGTGCTCGTCCACTCGGGATCGCCGGCGACCAGCACCGGCTCGCCCGCCTCGAGCGGCGGGGTGCGGTGGAGGGCGTCGATCATGGCGTCGAGGTCGGCCTCGAACGCGCCCGCCTCGCGGAAGGCCCCGGGATCGATGGCCATGAACAGGTGGCCGATGTTGTAGCGGCCCTTGGCGCTCCGCCGGCCGCGGCTGACCCCGATGTAGGTGGCGCCGACCAGCGTGCCGGCGAGGATCTCGACCGCGGCGGCGAGCCCGTAGCCCTTGTGGCTGGAAAGCGCCGGGGTTCCGCCGAGCGGCGTCAGCCCGCCCTCCTCGCGCTGGTAGATGTACTCGCGCGCCCGCGCCGGATCGGCGATCGAGCGGCCGTCCTCGTCCAGCACCCAGCCATCGGGGACGGGCCGGTCGTTGTACCAGCAGAGGTTGATCTTGCCGACCGCGACCGTCGAGGTGGCCATGTCGAGGACGAAAGGCAGGTGCTCGCGCGCCGGCGCCGCGAGCGCGATCGGGTTGGTGCCGAACATGGGGACGCGGGCGCGGGTGGGAACCACCGCCCGGGCCCAGGCGTTGGTGGTGGCGAGCCCGACCATCCCCGCCCGCGCGGCGCGGAGCGCGTAGACGCCGGCGGCGCCGAAGTGGTTGGAATCGACCACGCCGACGACGCCGACGCCGGCGGCCCTGGCCTTGTCGATCGCGAGGTCGACGGCGCGGAGGCTCACCGGGTGCCCGATCGCGCCGTCGGCGTCGAGGAGGCCGGTCACCGGCCCCTCGCGCACCAGCCGGATCGCCGGGCGCATGTTGATGACCCCCTCGCGGAGGAGCTCGTAATAGCGGGGCAGCATGGCGATGCCGTGGGAATCGACGCCCCGGAGGTCGGTCTCGACCATCGCCGCGACCGTCGGCGCGATCAGCTCCCCGGCCATGTCCCAGGCGCGGAAGACGGCCTCGATCTGGCGCCCGACGGTGGCCGCCGGGATGCGGATGGCGTCGTCGTTCACGGTCCCTCGGGGCGGGGTCATCGCGGTCTCGTCGCTGAGTTCCGGTGGCGGTGCGAGGCGCCGGCGGGGCGGAGTCCGGCCCCCCCCGCCCGCCCGGCTGTTCTAACAGTCCCCCGGGAGGGCGTCGAGAGAGCCCTTCCGCGGGTAGTGTCTCATTTTGAAGCGCCTCCCCCTTCGACGGGCTTGAGGCGTGAGGCGAATTTTTCAAGGCCCTCATGCCGAGCCTGTCGAGGCATGACGGAAAACGGGGACACTACCCTTCCGCGGCCCGCGCCGCGGGGCGCCCGGCGAACGCGCCCCTTGAAAGGTCCGGCAAATAGGTGTACATATGAATAGCTGTTCAGCTTTGAAAGCTGTTCATATCTTATAGCTGTTCAAACGTTGGTGGTGACGAGCGTGCCGAACGGACGGACGGAGAGGGGGCCCAAGGGGCCCGAGTCGCCGCCCGCCGGGGCCTACCGGAGGCGCCTGATGCTGATCGCCGCGAGCGTGTTCCTGACCCTCCTGATCGCCGAGCTCGGCGACAAGACGCAGCTTGCCACCCTGGTCTTCACCGCCGGCGGCGACGCCTCGCCCTGGGCGGTGTTCGCCGGGGCGTCCGCCGCCCTGATCGCCTCCAGCGGCCTGGCGGTGCTGATCGGGCATTTCGGCGCCCGCTACCTGGAGGCGTTCCCGCTCCCCCTCATCGCCGGGGCGCTGTTCGTGCTCCTCGGCGTCGTCACCATCGTCCGCTACCTGCGGGCCTGAGCGCCCGGCCGGGAATTGAACCGTGTGATGGCGAGACGGTAGGCCATTACAGTGTCGTTCCCGCGCAAGAGCGCGTGAAAGAATCCCCTGTCGCTCAAATATCGCCCTTGATCGTCATACCCGCGCAAGCGGGTATCCATGGCGCCGCCGGCTTGCCGCGGCCAGCCTGGACCCCCGCTCTTTCGCGGGGGTGACGAGTCCAGGCTGCCGAGACCGGCGCGACCGATTTCGAGTCGCTCTAAACTCATCCCCGCCGTTTGCCAGGGGGCGCCCGCCCGGCGCATAGTCGGGCGCATCGGGGACGCTCCATCGGGGACACCGGAACATGCTCCAGCTCGCCGAGCGCATGTCGCGCCTGGGAACCGAGACCGCCTTCGACGTGCTCGCCCGCGCCGAATCCTTGCGCGCGAAAGGCAAGGACATCATCAACCTCGGCATCGGCCAGCCCGACTTCAAAACCCCGCCCCACATCGTGGCGGCGGCCAAGAAGGCGCTGGACGAGGGCCACCACGGCTACACCCCCGCGCCCGGCATCCCCGCCTTGCGCGAGGCGGTGGCGGCCGAGGTGGAGAGGCGCCGGGGGGTGAGGGTCGACCCCGCCCGGGTGGTGGTGGTGCCGGGCGGCAAGGTGACGATGTTCTTCGCCATCCTCATGCTCGGCGAGGAAGGCACCGAGATCCTCTATCCCAATCCCGGCTTCCCGATCTACGAGTCGGCGATTCGCTTCTCCGGCGCGACCGCCGTGCCGATCCCGCTGATCGAGGAGAAGGGCTTCTCGTTCTCGGCCGAGGAGGTGCTGAGGCTGGTCACGCCGAGGACGCGCCTGATCATCGTCAACACCCCGGCCAACCCCACCGGCGGCGTGGTCCCGCGCGAGGAGCTGGCGCGGCTCGCCCGGGGCCTGGCCAGGCACCCGCAGGTGGCGGTGCTGGCCGACGAGATCTACGCCCGCATGACCTACGACAACCACGCGCACGCGAGCCTGATGGAGTTCCCCGAGATCCGCGACCGGGTGATCCTCCTGGACGGCTGGTCGAAGACCTACGCCATGACCGGCTGGCGGCTGGGCTACGCGGTGTGGCCGAAGGAACTCGCCGAGCCCGCCATCCGGCTCGCCATCAACTGCCACTCCTGCGTCAACGCCGCGGCGCAGTGGGCGGGCATCGCCGCGCTTGAGGGCCCCCAGGACGGGCCCGAGCGGATGGTGGCCGCCTTCGCCGAGCGGCGCAAGGTGATCGTGGACGGGCTCAACTCGCTCCCCGGATTCCGCTGCGCGAGCCCGGGCGGCGCCTTCTATGCCTTCCCCAACGTCACCGGCACCGGGCTGGACGCGAAGAAGTTGCAGGACCGGCTGATGGACGAGGCCGGGGTGGCGGTGGTGGCGGGCACCAGCTTCGGCGCCTACGGCGAGGGGTTCTTGCGCTTCTCCTACGCCAACTCCAAGGAGAACATCGAGACGGCCATCGAGCGGATCAGGAAGGTGCTGTGAGGGGGGTGGGGCGCGAACCTTCATTGCAATTCCGCTTGATCCCTTCCTCTTTCGTCATGCGCGGACTTGATCCGCGCATCCATGGATCGCCGCGTCAAGCCCCCGGGCTCGTGACCCGGGGGCAAGCTCGGCGATGACGAAAGAGGGCACGGGTGCTTCCGCGAATCGATCAAACGGACTCGCTGATCGTGCCGCTCACGGAGGGCAATCGTCGTCGGAGCAGTTATGAGGGCCAGCGAAGCCGAGGCTATGGCTGTACCCGTCGAACCGCAAAACACGGGTCATTTGGGTAACTCGCTCTCTATTGGCGACAAAGCCGTCGAGATACTTCGTTTCCATCAGGATGAATACGTCGATCTCGGACCTCTTCGCTGCCTCGATGGTTCCTACCGGAATGTTGCAGCTCTGTGTGGAAACGTGGCGTTTAGGACCGATCACATTCGGTGCTTCGGCATTTTTCCATTTTGCCATCGGAAACGGATCGAGGACATGTTGAGACCGTGGCGCGTCAACGCAGTCGTATCGGAGGGTTACCCGCCGCGCAGGCATGTTGCCGGCATTTTCGACATTGATGCCGATACCCCACACGGTTGGCCTCTCGGGAGGATAGGGAATAATCGTGGGATTGAAAAAATAGACAAAAGCGCGGTCTCGCAATCGGGACGTTTGATCAGTTTGTTCCAGTATCTTCCTTTGTCCATTGCTAACGTTCGCAAGTTCGATGGTCGCCCAAGCGATCACGCAAGTGGCGATGGTGGTAACCCCCACAGAAACGCCATGAAAAATTTTTCTGCTGCGGTCGGACTCGGTCATGTCGGAGTAGCCTCTCAGTTTGACCTCTGTATTCTTGAGTAGCGTAACGTTCTGGTAACTTGAATTTAAGTGTAACAGCCGACTCACCATCGACCATATTCGCCCTCACCCGCAGCCTGCCGTCCCGCCCCTTATTCGGCGCCGAGGCGCCCGCCCACGTCCATGCGCGCGTGCAAAATGCGCAGCACCACCACCGCGTCCTCCGTCTCCCTATAGAAGATGACGTGCCGGCCGCAGGACGTGCTCCGGTAGCCGGGGCCGATCTCCTCGCGCGGCGCGCCGAGCCCCGGGCGTCGGCGAACCCCTGCCAGCCGCTTTCGAATCGCCTCCAGGTAGCGGCGTTTCTGCGCCTCGCCCCATTCCCGCCCGGTGTAGCGGGCGATGTCCCGGAGGTCCGCCTGCGCCGCCTCGACGAGGACGAGCCTCCTCACAGGCGGGCGAAGAACTCGGCCAGCTCGTCGTCGCCCGCGATCGCGGTCGCGCGGCCCGCGGCCAGATCGGCCTCGCCCTTGGCCAACTCCTCGCGCAGACGCTCGAGCTTGAGGCGCCGGACCTCCTCGTGCTCGCGCATCAGGCGCAGCGCCTCGCGCATCACCTCGCTGGCGTTGTTGTAGAGCCCGCTCTCGACCTTGGCCTTGACGAACTTCTCCAGCTTCGGCGTCAGCGACACGTGCATGGCGACTCCTCCGGTCCGCCGAATCCGTAGGAAAGACGACAAACTTTGTCAATGTCTGGATGCGCGCTCACCCCCGCATCACCTTCAGCCGGGCCTGGCAGAGGCAGAGCTCGGCACCCTCGCCCAGTGCCGCCGGCGGATCGAGGGGCGAGAGCGCGCGCCCGTCCACCCGCGTCTCGTAGGCGGCCTTGAGCGCCCTCACCCCCAGCCCGCCGTCGAGGAGCACAAGCCGCGCGTGGCGCCGGGCGACCGAGGGATCGGGGAGCGCCCGGTCGGCGGTGCGGGGCTTGCGCCCGACGACGAGGCCGCCCCTCGCCGCCCGCAATTCGGCCTCCGTCACCTTGAGCCGGAGCCGCCGCCCGCCGCAGCCCGTGCCCTCCAGCACCCAGCCGGGCCCGGGCGGCTCCGGCGCGGGGGCGCCCGTTTCCAGCGTCAGCTCCCCCACCTCCTCGCCGCCGCGGCGGAGCCGGCGCATCATGCGCTCGGCCGCGTCCGCGCAGTCCTCGTAGAGGTCGCCGCAGCGCACCACCACCGCCAGCGCCGGGCGCGGGCGGTAGACCGCGACGCCGACGCCGAGCGCGCCCAGCACGAGGGCGATGACGAAGGCGAGGAAATGCGCCTCCGCCGCGGCCGCGAACAGACCGCCCGCGCCCGCCCGGCAGGGTCCGGCGGCCGGCGCGAAGGGGATGCCCCGCTCGCGGAGCCTGGCGACCAGCGCCGAGGCGCCGGAGGCGAAGAACACCCCCTGGATGGGATCGACCACCAGCGGAATGCCGCCCGGCCCCAGGACCATCATGGCTTCCCGCTGGGTGTTGACCGCGATCACCCGGCCGCAGGCGTCGACCAGCGGCCCGCCGGAGTTGCCGGGGTTGGTGGCGGCGGTGTGCTGGATGATCGGGATCTCGGGGCCGCCCTCGGCCCAGGCGCCGGCGAAGTGGCGGCTCACCGTGCCGGCGGTGAAGCTCGGCTCGGCCACCGGGCCCAGCCGGTCGCCCGCGCCCGGGAACCCGATCGCGTAGATGGTGGCGCCCTTCGCCGGCTCCTCGCCGCGGACATCGGCGAGGAAGACGGGCGGGCGCACCAGCCCCTTCGCCTTGAGGAGCGCCAGATCCTCGCCGGGGAAGGCCGCGACCACCTCGGCCTCACGCCGGGTCGCCTCGGCGATCCCGCCCTCGGTGACGAACATCTCCGCCCCCGCCTCGAGGTGCTCGGCGATCACGTGGTAGTTGGTGGCGATCATGCCTTCGCGGTTGACCACGAAGCCGGTCCCGGTCTCGAGCCCGGAGGGCGAGAGGACGAAGATGCGGACCACGCTCGGATCGAGCCGCCGCGCCACCTCCTCGGGCGAGAGCGCGTGCGCGGGCCGGGGCACCGCGAGCGCGAGAAGGAGGAGGGACAGAGCAAGTCGTCGCATGGCCGGCCGGTGTCCCAGGGCGGGGCGGATACCGGCGGCCACGTTAGCACGCCCGGCGCCCGGGGCCACGCCCGGCGCCCGGGGCCATGCCCGCCGCTGGTCGCGCCCGGCCGGGGGCGATCAACTTTTCGTCGGGCCGGGGCGCCGCGAGGCCGTGGCGGGCGGCGGCGGGCGGCGCTATATCATCTATATCTGTATCTGTCGGGAGTGCCGCCGGGCGGCACGCGAGGGGCGAGGACGATGACCCGCGGCTGGCATCGCCGGTCCGGTGGGGGGTGGCTCACGGTGGCCGCCGTGCTGGAGGCGGGCCGGGCGTTCGTCGCCGTCTACGGCATCGGCGCGGCGGCGCTGGCGGCCAACGACGGCGGCCCGGCCGCGCCCGTCGCCCTTGCCGGCGGGCGGCCGGAGCGGCCGCGCCTCGTCGGCGAGCGCCCGGGCCCGAACGGAGCGGTGCGCGAATGACCGCCGGACCCGTGGCGGCGGCCACGAGCGCGGGGCGCGGGCGGGCGGCGCTGATCGGACTTGCCGTCCTCGCCGCGGCACTCGCCGTCCCGGCCCCCTCGCCCGCCGACGCCGGCGAGGACGCGGGCGAGCGGCTCGCCCAGGGCCCGCGCCGCGGCCCGGGCGAGCGGGCGCGCCGCGAGCCGGCCGAGCGCCCGCCGCCGGCGGCGATCCCCTACTTCGACGTGCACAACCACCTCAACGCCCGCTGGCCCACCCCGGGCGGGAGGGAGGAGCAGGACTACGACGGCGCCGCCGCGGTCGCCCTTCAGGCCATGGACGCGCTCGGCATCAGGAAGATGCTGCTCATGCCGCCCCCCTTCCCGCCCGGCTTCCGCCACGCCTACGACGCCGAGGATTTCCTGCCCCTGATCAGGAAGCGGCCCGACCGCTTCGGCTTCCTCGCCGGCGGGGGAACGCTCAACCCGATGATCCACCAGGCCGCACGCGCCGGCGGCGAGGTCGACGAGGCGCTACGCCGCCGCTTCGAGGAGAGGGCCGAGGAGCTGGTGCGGATGGGGGCGCTCGGCTTCGGCGAGATGACCGCGCTCCACTTCTCGTTCGATCCCGCCACTCACCCGTTCCTCGCCGCGCCCCCCGACCACCCCTTGTTCCTGCTGCTCGCCGACATCGCCGCCCGCCGCGACGTGGCGATCGATCTCCACATGGAGGCGGTGCGCGAGGCGATGCCGCTGCCCGAGGGCTTCGTCTCGCCGCCCAACCCGCGGACGGTGGCACCGACCATCCCCGCCTTCGAGCGGCTGCTGGCGCACAACCCCAAGGCCAGAATCGTCTGGGCGCACGCCGGCTGGGACAACACCGGGGACTGGACCACGGCGCTCTCGCGCGAGCTGTTGGCGCGGCATCCCAACCTCTTCATGTCGATCAAGATCTCGCCGGAGAGCCGGCCCGAGCACCGTCCGCTCCGCCGGGGCGAGGGGATAGCGCAAGAGTGGCTGGAGATGATCGCCGCCTTCCCCGACCGCTTCGTCATCGGCACCGATCAATTCTTCGCCTCGCCCCGGGCGCCGAGACAGATCGGCCCAACGCGCGTGGGAGAGACCGCCCGCTTTCTCTCGCTGCTGCCGCCGGAGCTGGCCCGCAAGGTCGGCTCCGAGAACCCGAGGCGCATCTACAAGATCGCCGACTGAGCGCCGCGCCCTTCACGGCGAGGCAGCGGCGCGGGAGGCATCGCCCGGCACGGCATGGTCTTCGTGCAAGCACTGCCCGTGATCCGCCAGCACCTCGATCACCCGGCAGTCGGCGATTCCGCCTCCATGGCACTGCACGATCATGCGCTTGAGTTCGCGCCTGAGCGCCTGCAGGCGGGCGAGGCGGCTTTCCACCTGGTGGAGCTGGCGCCGGGCGATGCGGTCGGCGGCCTCGCACGACCGGGTCGGATCGTCGGCCAGATCCAGAAGCTCGCGAATCGCGTCGAGCGGGAAGCCGAGCTCGCGGCTGTGGCGGATGAAGGCCAGCCGTTCCAGGTGCCGCGCCCCGTAACGGCGTTGGTTGCCCTCGGTGCGCGGCGGCTTCGGCATCAGGCCGATCTGCTCGTAGTAGCGAATCGTCTGCACCTTGCAGCCCGTCCGCCCCGCAAGCTGGCCGATGGTGAAGTCCCGTTCCGCCATGGTTTGGCCCCTTGAACCTATAGCCGCTGTAGGTTCTATCCTGCCATCGGCAGACCAAGACGTCCACGGCTGGAGCCTTCCATGGCGCACGCCCCCGCGCACGATCCCGCCGCCCCGCCCGACCATGCCCGCGGCAGGGAGTCCTGTTGCGGCTCGGGCGGAAGCACCCCGCAAGCGGCTTCAGTCCGTGCCGGCCGCGCCTTCAAGGTGCGCGGCATGGATTGCGCCGAGGAAGTCGCGGTACTGAAGCGGACGGTCGGACCCGTCGTCGGCGGATCGGAGCGGCTGGCCTTCGATGTCCTGAATGGCCGCATGACCGTGGCGCATTCCGCCCGGGACGTGCCCGAGGAAAAGATCGTCGAGGCCGTCGCCGCGACCGGCATGAGCGCCGTTCCATGGGACGTGCCCGCCGCCAAGGGGAAGACCGATGGCCATCGCCGCCGGCAGGTCGTGTTTACCACGGCGAGCGGAGCCTGCGTGCTGCTCGGCTTGGCCTCGCACGTGTGGCTTGCCGGCGGCATCGAGCAGGCTTGGCGGCTTCTGGGTGGCCATGCCGGCCGGCCGATGCCCTGGCCCGAGGTGGCGGCCTATTTCGCGGCGGTTCTACTGGGTGGCCGCTTCGTCGTCGTCAAGGCTTGGCACGCGGCGCGCACTCTGCGCCCCGACATGAACCTGCTGATGACGGTGGCCGTGCTGGGCGCCATGGCGATCGGCGAGTGGTTCGAGGCGGCAACCGTCGCCTTTCTATTTGCGCTGTCGCTGGCGCTCGAAGGCTGGAGCATCGGCCGCGCCCGCCGGGCGATTGCGGCGCTCCTCGATCTCGCGCCCCCGAGCATCCGTCTCCTGCGCGCCGATGGGTCCGAGGCCGAGGTTCCCGTGGCCGAGGTCGGGCCGGGCGAGCGCTTCGTCGTTCCCGCGGGCGAGCGCATCGCACTCGACGGTCGCGTGGTGACGGGAGCGAGCGCGGTCAACCAGGCGCCGATCACGGGCGAGAGCGTGCCCGTCGAGAAAGGCCCCGGCAACGACGTCTTCGCCGGCACCATCAACGGCGACGGCACGCTCACGGTCGAGGCGACGAAGGCGGCGGAGGACACGACTCTCGCCCGCCTCATCCGCATGGTCGAGGAAGCCCATGCGCGTCGCGCCCCGTCCGAGCAGTGGGTGGAACGGTTCGCCCGCGTTTACACGCCGATAGTCATGGTTTTCGCGATGCTCGTGTTCGTGGTTCCGCCGCTGCTCCTCGGCGGCGCTTGGCACGAGTGGTTCTATAGCGCACTGGTGCTTCTCGTGATCGCCTGCCCCTGCGCGCTGGTGATCTCGACACCGGTCTCCATCGTCGCCTCCCTCGCCGCCTCGGCGCGGTCCGGAGTGCTGGTCAAGGGCGGCGTCTTCATCGAGCTTCCAGCCCGCCTCAAGGCGATCGCCATGGACAAGACCGGGACCATCACGCGCGGCGAGCCCGAGGTCGTGCGCGTGGTGCCGTTGGACCGGCACACGGAAGCCGATCTCCTGGCGCGCGCCGCCGCGCTCGAGGCCCGCTCGACGCACCCGCTCGCGCGGGCCGTGCTTCGCTACGCCGAAGAAAGGGGCATCGTCCCCGCCCCGGCGGCGGATGTCCAGATGCTGAAGGGCAAGGGCCTGACGGGCAGGTTCGACGGCGAGCCCTTCTGGCTCGGCTCGCACCGCTACGTCGTCGAGCGCGGCCAGGACCGGCCCGACATCGCGCGCCAGGCCGAGGCGCTCGAAGCCGACGGCAAGACCGTCATCGCGGTCGGCAGCGCGCGCCACGTCTGCGGTCTCATCGCCGTCGCCGATACCATCCGGCCCGAGGCGCGTGAGGTCGTGAAGCAGCTCCACGCCGCCGGGGTCCGACGCGTCGTCATGCTGACGGGCGACAACCGCGCGACCGCAGAGGCGATCGCGCGCGAGGTCGGCATCGACGAGGTGCATGCGGAGCTCCTGCCCGAGGACAAGCTCACGCGCATCGAAACACTCGTCGGGAAGTTCGGGACCGTCGCCATGGTCGGCGACGGGGTGAACGACGCGCCGGCGCTCGCCCGTGCCAGCCTCGGCATCGCCATGGGCGCGATCGGCTCCGACGCCGCGATCGAGACCGCCGACATCGCACTGATGACGGACGACGTCTCGAAACTCCCCTGGCTCGTCCGCCACGCCAAGCGGACGCTCGGCGTCATCCGCGCGAACGTCGCCTTCTCGCTCGGCGTGAAGGCCGTGTTCTTCGTCCTGACCTTTGCTGGCATGGCAAGCCTGTGGGGCGCGATCGCGGCCGATGTGGGCGCCTCGCTGCTCGTGGTCGCCAACGCACTGCGCCTGCTGAAACCCGCCTGAGCCGGAAGGGCGCCGGTTCGAGGCGCGGGTGGGTGCGCCGATCCCGATGGGGCACCCAGGATCGCGGCGGCGCGGGCGGCCTAGGCCGCGCGCGGCCGCACCTCGCGGTCGAGGCGCTCGCCGTGGGTCTCCTCGGCGATCTCCAGTTCGTAATGGGCCTGGAGGTTCATCCAGAACCGGGCACTCACCCGGAAATAACGCCCCAGCCGCAACGCCGTGTCGGCGGTGATGCCGCGTCGGCCGAGCACGATGTCGTTGAGGCGGGTCCTCGGCACGCCAATCGCCCGGCCGAGCGCGCTCGCGCTAAGCCCGAGCGGTTCCATGAAGTCGGCCTTGAGGATTTCCCCGGGATGGACCGGCGGGATGTCGCGCTTGCGTCCTGTCGCCATGGCAGCCTCGTCAGCGATGGTAACCGACGACCTCGTAGGCGTCTCCGTCCCGCCACACGAAACAGATCCGCCACCGGTTGTTGATCCGAACCGAGTATTGACCGGCCCGGGCTCCCTTTAGCTTCTCCAGCCGATTGCCGGGAATCCGGCCGATTTCCTCGAGGGCGACGGCGGCATGGATCGCCAGCAGCTTCTGCAATGCGCGGCGCTGCAAATCGACCGGAAGCCGCCGGCCGGACCGCCCGCGGAAGAGGGCTTCCGTCCCCCGCGAGGCGAAGCCCTTGATCACAGACTTTATGTAACGCCAGCCGTTACAGCCGTCAACCCCTGCCGGGCCTGCGCAGCGCGGGCGGGCGCCAACCCGGCCTCGCGCGCCAGCCCGGCCTCAGCGCGCCGCGCCCTCCTCCGGCGGGCCGAAGCCGCCCCCGCCCGGGGTCTCGATCACGAACACGTCGCCCGCGCCCATCTCGGTCTGGTCCGCGCCCTTGAGCTCCTGGCGCCGCCCGTCGGCGCGCTCGACCCGGTTGCGGCCCACCGTCCCCGGCCGGCCGCTGGCGGCGCCGAAGGGCGCCACGATTCGGCTCCCCGACAGGATCGCCGCCGTCATCGGTTCGAGGAAGCGGATCCGCCGCACCACCCCGTCGCCGCCGCGATGCCGGCCGGCGCCGCCGCTTCCCCGGCGGATGGCGAAGCTCTCGACCAGAACCGGGTGGCGCTGCTCCAGCACCTCGGGGTCGGTGAGGCGGGTGTTGGTCATGTGGGTGTGCACCGCGCTGGCGCCGTCGAAGCCGGGCCCGGCGCCGGCGCCACCGCAGATCGTCTCGTAGTACTGGTGGACGTCGTTGCCGAAGGTGAAGTTGTTCATCGTCCCCTGGCCGGCGGCGAGCACGCCCAAGGCCCCGAAGAGGGCGTTGGTGATGCACTGCGAGGTCTCGACGTTGCCGGCCACCACCGCCGCCGGGTACTTCGGGTTCAGCATCGAGCCCCCGGGGAGCACGATCTCCAGGGGCTTGAGGCAGCCGTCGTTCAAGGGGATGTCGTCGTCCACCAGCGTGCGGAAGACGTAGAGCACCGCCGCCCGGCAGATCGCCGCCGGGGCGTTGAAGTTGTCCTCGCGCTGGGGCGAGGTGCCGGTGAAGTCGATCCGCGCCGTGCGCGCCCGCCGGTCGACCTGGATCGCGACCCTGATCGCGGCGCCGTTGTCCATGGGATAGGTGAAGTCGCCGTCCCCGAGCCGGCCGAGCACGCGGCGCACCGACTCCTCGGCGTTGTCCTGGACGTGCCGCATGTAGGCGCTGACCACGTCGAGGCCGTAGTGCGCCACCATCTTGCGGAGCTCCTGCACGCCCTTCTCGTTGGCGGCGATCTGGGCGCGCACGTCGGCCATGGTCTGGCGGACGTTCCGCGCCGGGTAGGGCCCCCCCTTCAGGAGCCGCACGAACTCTTCCTCCAGCAGCCGGCCCCGGTCCACCAGCTTGACGTTGTCGATCAGCACCCCCTCCTCCTCGACGGTGCGGCTCCAGGGCGGCATCGAGCCCGGGGTGATGCCGCCGATGTCGGCGTGATGCCCGCGCGAGGCGGTGAAGAAGAGGATGCGCCCGCCCCGGTCATCGAACACGGGGGTGATCAGGGTCACGTCCGGCAGGTGGGTGCCGCCGTTGTAGGGGGCGTTCAGCACGTAGACGTCGCCCGGGCGCATGCCGCCGGCGCGCTCGCGGATCACGGTGCGCACGCTCTCGCCCATGGCGCCGAGATGGACCGGGATGTGGGGGGCGTTGGCGATCAGGAACCCGTCCGCGTCGAAGAGCGCGCAGGAGAAGTCGAGCCGCTCCTTGATGTTGACCGAGTAGGCGGTGTTCTGGAGCGTCACCCCCATCTGCTCGGCGATCGACATGAAGAGGTTGTTGAACACCTCCAGCATCACCGGGTCGGCCTCGGTGCCGACGGCGACGCGCCTGGGCCTGGGCTCGATGCGGCGGAGCACCAGGTGGTTGCGGGCCGTGACCTCGGCCCCCCAGCCGGGCTCGACCACGGTGGTGGCGTTGGCCTCGATGATGATCGCCGGGCCCTTGAGCCTCTGCCCGGGGCGCAGGCGCTCGCGGTCGTAGACCAGCGCCTCGCGCATCCCCCCGCCGGTGTAGATCGCGGTCCGCTCCAGCGGCTCGGGCGCGCACCCCTCGCCGGCGAGCGCGGCCTCGGGGTCCTCGGCCTTGGCGGTGTGGCCGATCGCCTCGGCCGCCACCGCCTCGACCACGAAGCCGCGCTCGGGCATGACGAAGCCGAAGCGCTGGCGGTGCGCGGCCTCGAAGTTGGCGAGCAGCCCGGCGTGGTCGGCGAAGTCGACGATCAGCGCCGTATCGGTGCCCTCGTAGCGGATGTGGGCCTTGCGCACCACCTCCACCTTGCCGGCGCCGATGCCTTGCGCGATCAGCTCCGCGCTCGCCTCCTGGGCGAGCTCGGCAAGCGCCGCCTCCAGCCCGCCGAGCAGGGGCGGCGCGAGCGGCGCCTCGACGGCCCGCTCGCGCATCACCCGGAGGTCGGCGAGCCCCATGCCGTAGGCCGACAGCACCCCGGCGAAGGGATGGATGAAGACCGTGTTCATGCCCAGCGAATCGGCCACCAGGCAGGCGTGCTGCCCGCCGGCGCCGCCGAAGCAGTTGAGCGCGAACTCGGTCACGTCGTAGCCGCGCTGGATGGAGATCTCCTTGATCGCGTTGGCCATGTTGGCGACCGCGATCCTGAGGAAGCCCTCCGCCACCTCCACGGCGCTCCGCGAATCCCCGGTGGCGCGGCCGATCTCCTCGGCCAGCGCGGCGAACTTCCGCCCCACGATCGCATCATCGATCGCCTCGCGCCCCGACTCGCCGAAGACCTTGGGGAAGTACCGGGGCAGGATCTTCCCGACCATGACGTTGCAGTCGGTCACCGCCAGCGGCCCGCCGCGGCGATAGCAGGCGGGGCCGGGAATCGCCCCGGCCGAATCCGGCCCCACCCGGTAGCGGGCGCCGTCGAAGTGCAGGATCGAGCCGCCGCCCGCGGCGACGGTGTGGATCTTCATCATCGGCGCGCGCATCCGCACCCCCGCGACCAGGGTCTCGAAGGCGCGCTCGAACTCGCCCGCGAACAGCGAGACGTCGGTCGAGGTGCCGCCCATGTCGAAGCCGATGATGCTCTCGAAGCCGGCCATGCGCGCGGTCGCCACCGCCCCCACCACCCCGCCCGCGGGCCCCGAGAGGATGCTGTCCTTGCCCTGGAAGAAACGGGCGTCGGTCAGCCCCCCGTTCGACTGCATGAACATCAGCCGCGTTCCCCCCATCTCGCCGGCGACGCGCTCCACGTAGCGCCTGAGGATCGGCGAGAGATAGGCGTCGACCACGGTGGTGTCGCCGCGCCCGACGATCCGCATCAGCGGGCTCACCTGGTGCGAGACCGAGACCTGGGCGAAGCCCGCCCGGCGGGCGAGAGCGGCCACCCGCCGCTCGTGCTCGGGGAAGCGGTAGGCGTGCATGAAGACGATGGCGACCGAGCGGATGCCCTCGGCGTGGGCGGCCCTCAGCGCCGCCTCGGCGCCGGCGAGGTCCACGGGCTCGATCTCCTCGCCGCCCGCCGTGTAGCGCCCCCCCACCTCGGCCACCCGCTCGTAGACCAGCTCGGGCAGCACGATGTTGAGCGCAAACAGCTTGGGCCGGTTCTGGTAGCCGATCCGGAGCTGGTCGGCGAAGCCCCTGGTGACGAGGAGGAGCGTGCGGTCGCCCTTGCGCTCGAGGAGCGCGTTGGTCGCCACCGTGGTCCCCATCTTCACCGCCTCGATCCCCGCCTCGGGGATGGGGTCGGCGGGGCCGAGCCCGAGGAGGTCGCGCATCCCCTGAAGGGCGGCGTCCGGATAGCGCGGGTCCTCGGAGAGGAGCTTGTGGGTGACGAGCCGGCCGTCGGGGGCCCGCGCCACCACGTCGGTGAACGTCCCTCCCCGGTCGATCCAGAACTGCCAGCGGCGAAGGGCGGGGGCGGGCGGGGCGGAGGCGCTCATGGGAATCCGTTCGATTGCTGACACCGGAGGGCGGGCCGGCTCGCGCGGATGGAACCGGCGCCGCACTATACCCGGCAAGAGGCACCCCGCAAGACGATCCCGGTCGTGGCTCCGCCCCCCGCGTTGCCGCCCGCCCGGGGCCCGTGATAGCGTCGCCGCCATGAAGGAGATGCTCGCCTGGGCGCTGTGGCCGGCGCTCCTCCTCGTCCTCCTCCTCGTCGGCCCGGCGACCACGGTCGCGACCGGGATGGTGGACCTCGACCGGCGCTGGTGGGAGGCGAGCCGCGAGAGCGCGGGGCTGATCCCGCCCGCGGCGGACGAGCGCCAAGCGGCGGTGCGCGTGTTCGGCGCCCGCGCCGTGCGCTGGCGGGGCGCCTTCGCCATCCACACCTGGATCGCGTTCAAGCCCGAGGGGGCGGAGGCGTACACCCGTCACGAGGTGATCGGCTGGCGCTACTACCGGGGGCTCTCGCCGGTGGCCTCGTCGCGCGATCCCACCCCCGACCGCTTCTGGTTCGGCAATCCCCCCGAGATCCTGGCCGAGCTCACCGGCGAGGCCGCCGCCGCCGCCATCCCCCGCATCGAGGCGGCCATCGCCGCCTATCCCTTCGCCGACCTCTACCGCACCTGGCCGGGGCCCAACTCCAACACCTTCGTCGCCTGGATCGGGCGCGAGGTGCCGTCCCTCGGCCTCAACCTTCCCCCCACCGCGATCGGCAAGGACTTCCTCGCCGACGCGCTCATCGCCGCGCCCCCCAGCGGGCGGGGCGTGCAGGTCTCGCTCTTCGGCCTCCTCGGGCTGACCCTGAGCCCGGTCGAGGGGCTCGAGGTCAACCTCCTCGGCCTCGCCTTCGGGGTCGAGCCGGCGGGGCCGGCGCTCCGGCTTCCCGGCCTCGGGCGGGTTCGCCTGCTCCCTTCCTGATGCCCATCCCGGAGAGGCGCCGTGCCGTGTCGAGCTAATCCCGCCAGTCCGACGTCATTCCCGCGCAAGCGGGAATCCAGGGAGCCGGTTGCGTCCGCCGTCGCCCTGGACCCCCGCTTCCGCGGGGGTGACGATCCGGGCCGTTGACGACGGCGCCCCTCCTTTCCGGCCGGACTCCGGGGCGGGCGCGTTGAGCGTCTGGGGCAAGGTCATCGGCGGGGTCGCGGGCTTCGCGCTGGGCGGGCCCTTGGGGCTCTTGATGGGGGCGCTCGCCGGCCACGCCCTCGACCAGATGCGGGCCGAGGCGGCCGAGCGCACGGGGCGGATCGGCGAGGCCGAGCGCCAGGCCGCCTTCGCCACCGCGGTGATCGTGCTCGCCGCCAAGATGGCCAAGGCCGACGGGGTGGTGAGCCGGGTCGAGGTCGACGCCTTCAAGCGGCTCTTCCACGTTCCCGCCTCGGAGCTCGCGGCGGTGGCGCGCCTGTTCGACGAGGCCAAGCGCGAGGCGGAGGGCTTCGAGCCCTACGCGGCGCAAGTGGCGGCCCTCTTCGCCCACGAGCCGGCGGTGCGCGAGGAGCTCCTCGACTGCCTGTTCGCGATCGCCGAGGCCGACGGCCCGCCGAACCAGGCCGAGCTCGCCTTCCTGCACCGGGTCGCCGCCATCCTGGGGTTGAGCCAGCGGGCCTTCCGCCGCGCCCGCGCCGGCCACGCCGCGGGCGAGCCGGACCCCTACGCCGTGCTCGGGGTGTCGCGCCGCGCGAGCGACGACGAGGTGCGGGCGGCGTGGCGGAAGCTCGTGCGCGAGAACCACCCCGACAAGCTGATCGCCCAGGGCATGCCGGCCGAGTTCGTCGAGGTCGCCAACCGCAAGATGGCGGCGATCAACGCCGCCCACGACCGCATCCGCGAGGAGCGCGGCCTGTGAGGGGCCGCGACCTCCTGCTCGCCGTCCTCGTCACCGCCCTCTGGGGCCTCGTGCACCCCATCGGCAAGGCCGGGGTGGCGGAGGTTCCGCCCCTCTTCTTCACCGCCATCCGCTTCGCCCTCACCGCCCTCATCCTGGTCCCGTTCCTGCCCTTCCCGTGGGGCCGCCTCGGCGACCTCGCCCTCTTGTCGCTGACCTTCGGCGGCCTCCACTTCGGGCTCCTGTTCCTGGGCCTCGCGCAAGGGGAAGCCTCGGTCGCGGCCATCGCGGTGCAGACCAACGCCCCTTTCGGCGCGCTCCTCGCCTGGCTGGTGCTGGGCGAGCGGCTGGGCTGGCGCCGGGCCGCGGGCATGGCGCTCGCCTTCGCCGGGGTGGCGGTCCTGGCCGGCGCGCCCTCGGTGACGGGGAACCCGCTCGCCCTCGCCCTCGTCCTCGGCGCCGCCTTCTCCTGGGCGCTCGCCAACGTCCAGATCAAGACCATGGCGCCGCTCGCGCCCCTGGCGGTGAGCGGCTGGGTCGCGCTCCTCGCCGCGCCGCAGGTGCTGGCGGCCTCGCTGGTCCTGGAGGCGGGGCAGCTCGCGGCGCTCGCCGGGGCCGGCTGGCGGGGCTACGGCGCGCTCGCCTACACGGTGGTCGTCTCCAGCGCCTTCGCCTACGCCGCCTGGTACCGGCTGATCCAGCGCTACCCCGTCAACCAGGTGGTGCCGTTCACGCTCCTGATCCCGGTGTTCGGGGTGGCCTTCAGCGCCGCCCTCCTGGCCGAGCCCTTGGAGCCGGCGAAGCTCGTGGGCGGGCTGGTCACCGTGGCCGGGGTGGCGGCGATGGTGCTTCCGGG
>JACQOE010000022.1 GCA_016202695.1 Pseudomonadota bacterium
ATCAGACGGTGGTCGACTTCATCCGCCAGAACGTGCGCGTGCCCGACCTCACCATGGGCGACGTCTGGGGCGAGGTCTCGGCCTGCCGGATGCTGGGCGGGCGGCTCCTCGCGCTCCTCGATGAATCGGGGATCGACATCGCCGACCTCGGGGCCGATATCCAAGACCGTTCGGATGCTGCGATGCGGGCTGCCATCCGCGCCATCCCCGACGGCGAGTACCGCTCGCGGATCGAGAATGACGTCGGCTTCGAGGAGCCGCTCGTGGTCGCCTGCCGGGTGACCATCCGCGGCGACACCCTGGCCGTCGATTACACCGGCACCACCCGTCAGCTTCCACGCTCGGTGAATTCGGTTCCCAACTACACCTTCGCCTACAGTTGCTTCGGCATCAAGGCGATACTCTCGCCGGACCTTCCCAACAACGAAGGCGCCTACCGCGCGGTCAGCGTGTGGGCGCCGGAGGGAACCATCCTCAATCCGCGCTATCCCGCCGCCTGCACCACCCGGGCGATGGTCGGCCAGCTCCTGCCGCCGGCGATCATGGCGGCGCTCGCGCCGGTCCTGCCGGAGCGGGTGCTCGCGGCACCCGGCTCGCCGGGCTCCTCGTTCATGCTCTCGGGCATGCACCGCAACCGGCCCTTCGCCACCATCAGCTTCGTCGGCGCCGGAATGGGCGCCGGGCCCGATCACGACGGGCTGTCGCCGATCAGCTTCCCGAGCAATGTCTCGAACACCCCCATCGAGGTGATGGAGGCGCTGGTGCCGATCCGCATCCTCGAGCGCCGCCGCCGCGGCGGCGCCGGCGGGGCGGGGCGCCGGCGGGGCGGCGACGGGCAGCGGATCGAGTTCGCCTTCGTCGGCGACTCGCCAGCGGTGGCGACCATCCTGATGAGCCGGATGAAGTGCCCGGCGCCCGGCATCCTGGGCGGCGGGCCGGGGGCGGTCGGGCGCCTCTTCTTCAACGGCCGGCCGCGCAATCCCACCGAGCACTGGGTGCTTCAGCCGGGCGACCGGGTGACGATGGAAACCTCCGCCGGCGGCGGCTACGGCGATCCGCGGCAATAGGCCGCCCGACCGGGCGCGCCTTCCGCGCGCCTATCCCGGCTCGATGTGCGAGGCGATCTCGCGCCGCCGGCGCGCGAGCAAGAACCAGGCGAAGGCGCAAATGAGCGCCCCCCCGGCAAGCGGCAGCCTGAGCCCGAGCCGCTCGGAGAGCGCGCCCATGAGGAGCGCGCCCGCCGCCGGCCCGCCGCGGACGATCAGCCCGTAGAGGCCGAGCACCCGGCCGCGCATCGCCGGCGCGACCGCGCGCTGGACCAGGGTCTGGGTGGCCACCCCGTTGAGGGTGAGGGCGCACCCGAACACGAACGCCGCCGGCAGCGCCACCGCGAAGAGGGTGGTGGCGGTGAAGGCGAAGAGCGAGAGCGCGGCCAGCAGCAGGGCCCCGAACGCCACCGCGGTGAGGCCCCCCAGCCCCGAGCGCTGGGCGAGGAACAGCCCGGCGAGGAGCGCCCCCAGCCCGGTCATCGAGGTGAGCCAGGCGAGCCCGTCGGCACCCTGGTTGAACACCGCCGCAGCGAGGCCGGGCAGAAGCTCGATGAAGGGCCGGGCGCAGAGGGTGGCGACGAGGAGGAGCGCCAGCACCGGCCCGATCCCCTGGTGGCGCATGGCGTAGGCGTAGCCCTCGCCGGCTTCGCGGATCAGTCCGCGCCGCTCGCTCCGCGGCGAGCCCTCCGCCGGCAGCCGGATCAGGGCGAGGGCGACGAGGAAGACGAGGAAGGTCACGGCGTTGGTGGCGAAGGCGGAGGCGAGCCCGAACCACACGATCGCCGCCCCGGCGAGGGCCGGGCCGATGAACCGCGCGAGATTGAAGACGATCGAGTTGATCGCGATCGCCGCCGCCAGGTCGTCGGGGCGGACCAGGCTGGAGATGAGCGAGAGGCGCGCCGGCTGGTTGAAGGCGCTGAAGGTGCCGAGCGCGAGGGTGAGGCCGAGCAGAAGCTCGATGGTGATCGTCCCGCTCGCCACCAGGAGGGCGAGCGCCGCCGCCTGCAGGAGCGACAGCGCCTGGGTGAGGCGGACCAGCCGGAGCCGGTCGAAGCGGTCGGCCACGGCGCCGGCGAGGGGCGCGACCAGCACCGTCGGGAAGAGGTCGGCGACGGCGATGATGCCGAGCCAGGTGCCCGAGCGGGTGAGCTGCCAGGTGAGCCAGCCCACCGCCAGCCGCTGCATCCAGGTCCCGGTCAGCGACAGCGCGTTGCCGGTGGTGTAGAGCCGGTAGTTGCGGTTCTCGAGCGCGCGCGCCACCGCCGAGAAGCGATCGAGGAGGGGCATGGGCCGCGGCCTCCCGCCCGGCTCAGCCGCCCGCCGCCCGGGCCCGGCGCGGCAGCACCAGCCAGGCGAAGGCGAGCGCCTGGAGGGCGACCCCGAGCCACATCGCCGCCTGGTAGCCGGCGGGCGCGTAGCGGCCCGGCGCCGCCTGCGGCCAGAGGTCGATCACCACTCCGATCCCGGTCTGGATGGCGAAGCCGCAGGCCAGCACGAACAGGTTCTGCGCGGTGCTGGCGCGGCTCACCAACTCGGCCGGGAAGTGCTGGGCGTAGATCGAATAGGCGGTGCCGCCGATGGTAGCGAAGAAGGCGAAGAGCCCCCAGAGCGGCAGCACGAGCGGCTCGATCCGCAGGCTGAGAAGGAGCTGCGTCGCCATGAAGCAGGCATAGAAGCCGGCGAACACCACGGTCGGCGGCAGCCCGCGCCGGGCGAGGCGCTCCATCGCCAGTCCGGTGGCGACGAAGCCGGCGACCAGGAGCAGGCTCGCCGCCAGCATGTAGCGGGCGCTGGTCGCGAGGTCGAGCCCGGCCACGTCGCGCAGCCACGGCCCCAGCCACAGGCTGAGATAGGCGAAGAGCGTGCCGGTCGAGAGCGCGGTGGCCGGCGCGAAGCGCCAGAAGACCGGGCTCGCGTACACCTCGGCCAGGCGGCGGACGTCCTCGGCCAGGCGGCGCCGGCCCTCGCCGAGGCGCGGCGGGTCGGGCACCGCCAGTGCGATCAGCAGCGCCACCGCCGCGGTGAGCGCGGCGAGGAGCAGGAAGACGCTCCGCCAATCGGTGAGCCGGAGCAGGAGCTCGACCGGCACCGTCGCCGCCATCGAGCCGGTGGCGCCGAACGCCAGCGCCGCGCCGTTGATCAGCGGCAGGCGCGCGCGCGGCCAGGCGGTGGCGTTGCCCTTGAGCAGCGCCATCAGGCTCGCCGCCATGCCGGCGCCGATCAGCGCCCGGCCGAGGGCGAGCGCGGCCACGTCGGCGGCGACGGCGAAGACGACGGTGCCGGCGACCGCGATCAGGAGCAGCGCCACCTGCACCCGGCGGGGGCCGAAGCGGTCGAGCGCCAGGCCCAGCGGGAGCTGCGCCAGCCCGTAGGCGAGGTAGTAGACGGCGGAGAGGAGGCCGAGCACGCTCGCCTCGAGCTTAAGAGAGACCGCCAGCTCGGGGGCGATCACCGCGTGCACGGTGCGCGAGACGTGGCCGAGGAAGAGGCTGGCGGTGAGCGGCGCGGTCACGCCGAGGGCGGCGGCGACCGCCTCCCGGACCGGCTCTCCTTCACCCGCGCGCATCGGCTCGTCGTCCCGCCCCGCGAGATGGCCGCGCCCGGCGCGCCCGCCGGACGCTCAGTCGGACAGGTCCTTCGGCCGCTCGGGCAACGCCGGCTTGCCGAGCGTGTCGCTCGGCGGCCCCAGGTAGTAGCCCTGGCCGAAGGGGACACAGACCTCCTGCAGGAGGCGCACGGCCAGCTCGTCCTCGACCATCTCGCCGATGGTCTTGAGGTTGAGGTCGTTGCACAGGCTGGCGATGGCCTTGAGGAACGACTTGCCCACCGGCGAGGCGAAGGCGTCGTGGAGGTAGCTGCCGTCGATCTTGACGAAATCCACGCCGAGGTTGCGCAGGTACTGGAAGGCGGCGGCGCCGGCGCCGAAGTCGTCGAGGCAGACGCGAAAGCCCAGCCGGCGCACCTCCTGCAACAGCCGGTTGGCGGCCTCGAGCCGGCGGATCTCGAACGACTCGGTGATCTCGAACATCAACAGCCGCCTGAGATCCAGGTTCTTCTTCAGCATCGCGACGAACTCGTCGACGAAGCGCTCGTTGATCAGCGAGCGACCCGAGATGTTGACGGCGATGATGGTCGCACCCGGCTCCTTGATGTGCTGGCGCAGCACCTTGATCGCCTTCTCGCAGACCGCCAAGTCGAACTCGCTCACCAGGCCGATGTCCTCGGCGAAGACAAGGGTGTCGTAAGGCGATTTCCCGGTTTCCGGCTCCTCGAAGCGACTCAGCGCCTCGTAATGGTGAACCTTCCAACGGCTGAGGTCGACCACCGGCTGGAAGGCGAAGCGGAACCGGTCGCTAGCGACCACCTGGCGGAAGCGCCGCACCCGGCCCACCGTCTCCTTGAGCATCGCCTTATAGCCGGCCGAGAGCGAGTCGTGGGCGACCCCGCCCACTCCCTCCTGGACGAAGCGGTTGATGGTGTAGGCGATCCCCTGCGCCATGTCCTGCAGCGACAGCCCCTCGTCCACCAGGCCGAGGCTGGCGGTGCGCACGCCGACATCGCGCTCGCCGGCGCCATGGTCGTGGAAGACCTCGAGGATCGAGCGCTCGATGGTGGCGGCGGCGATGGTCTCGTCGTGGATGACGCCGTACTTGCTGGCCGCGCCCGCCTCGCCGTAGTCGAGCCGGCCGACCGAGCCGCCGCCGACCGACCAGGCGCGGAGCGTCCCCTCGAGGCTGGCGGTGAGGTCCTGGCGGCGCTTGCGTGCGAGACCGGCGATGAAGTCGCCCGACTCGAGCTCGACCAGGGTGAGGCCGTAGCCGCCGCCGGTCTGCGCCGCCTCGGCCTGGCGCTGCTTGGCAAGCTCAAGGAAGCCCTCCCGCTCCAGCGGCCCGGCGATCTCGAGCGAGGTGGGCGAGAGCTGGCGCGGGAAGAGTAGCCCAGCATGGCGAAGCGTCAGGCTCAAGACCTCGGCGCGCTGCGGCAGCACCAGGCCGCAGAGCAGGATCGGGATCGGCTCGTCCTTGGCGCCGGCGAACCCGACCTTCACCCAGCCCAGCCGCCCGGTCTCGCGCAGCCGCGCGAGAACGCCGGCGACCATGATCCGGTCCTCGGCCACGACCAGCTCGGCGAGCGCGTGCCCCAGGCAGCCCTCCGGCGGGCGGCCGAGGAGCGAGCGGGTCGCCCCGGCGCAGAAGAGGATGCGCCCCGCCGGGTCGGTCTCGACCAGCACGTCGGCCGAGGCGAAGGCGAAGGCAAGGAAGCGGTCGCGCTGCTGCTGCAGCGAGCCGCCCGCGCCGGTGCCCTTCTCGGCGTCCTCCGCGCGCAGGTCACCGAGCTCCTGGCCCTTGCTCACCGCCTCCTCTCCACCCGTCGTTCGGACCCGCACGGGGCGCGGAGCGCGCGGCTCCCGCCCGACCCGCGACGGGCCTCAAGGGTGCCCGCAGGGCGGCCACATTCTGCGCGGGTTGCCAAGCGCTGACAAGCGACGCCGGCGCGACGCCGACGGCTACTTGATCCCTTTCTCGGCGTAGGCTTTGCCCTCGACCACCCGCCGGTAGGAAAGGGGCGCGAGGTCGAGGCTCCGGAAGCCGCCGTCGAGCACGAGCTCGGCGATCGCGCGTCCGACCGCCGGCGCGT
Organism: Pseudomonadota bacterium; assembly: GCA_016202695.1. Taxonomy (GTDB): domain Bacteria; phylum Pseudomonadota; class Alphaproteobacteria; order JACQOE01; family JACQOE01; genus JACQOE01. Next base: position 5,688 of record JACQOE010000022.1, read on the forward strand.
GCATGATGCCGTGGCCGGAGAAGCCGACCGCGACGTAGAGGTTGGCGAGCCCTCCCGTCCACGGCCCGATGATCATGTTGCCGTCGAGGGTGTTGCGCGCGTAATGGCCCCGCCAGGTGCGCCCGAGCTTGAGCGTCTCGAGCGCCGGCACGCGGTGGGCGAGCCGCGGCCATACCGTGCGCTCGAAGTAGCCGTGATCGACCTCGAAGTCGAAGCCGGCGGGAACGCTCCAGTCGGCCACCCCGCCGATGAACCCCTTGCCCTCGGGGCGCATGCCGAGCCCGGCGAGGTCGCGGATCAGCGGCAGGGGCTCGATCCCGGCCGGCACGTCGAAATAGTGCTGCATGCGCGACATCGGCTCGACCGGGAGTCTCATTCCGGCGGTGGCGGCGATCTCGGCCGACCAGGCGCCGGCGGCGATCACCACCGCGCTCGCCTCGATCGCCCCGCCCGAGGCAAGCCGCACCCGCTCGACGCTCCTGCGCCCGGCCTCGATGGCGGCGACCCGCTCGGCGAGATAGGCGACGCCGAGGCTCCGCGCCTTCCTGCGGAAGCCCATCAGGGCGCCGTAGGGATCGAGCCAGCCGTCGTCGGGCGAGAGGGCGGCGAGGGCGACGTCGTCGACCCGGAGCGAGGGGAAGCGGCGCTTGAGCGCGGCGGCGTCGAGGAGTTCGACCCGCGCGCCCAGCGCGGTCTGGGTGCGCCAGTTCGCCTCCAGCACCGCGGCGTCGTCCCCGCCGGTGAGGAACAGGTAGCCCTGGCGGCGGAAGTCGATCTCGGCCGGCGCCCCGTCGACCGCCATGGTGGTGGCGAAGTCGAGATAGAAGGCGAGACTCGCCTGCGACATGCGGATGTTCTCGGGCAGGCTGAAGAGCTGGCGCACGCCGCCGGTGGCGCGCGGGGTGGCCGCCCACTCGTAGGTGGGGTCGGGCTCGATCACGGCGATGGCGCCCGCGCGCCCGTCGCGGGCGAGGTGATAGGCGATGGACGAGCCGATGATCGCCCCGCCGACGACGACGATGTCGTATCTCATGTGCCCTCGCGATCCTTGTTTGCAGGCCGCCGCCGGGCCGGGTTTCCGGCCCCGCTCCGCGCCCGCCCCGCCGCCCCCGGGTCAGGGCTTGACCCGCGTCTCCTTGAGCGCGTCGTGATTGACCTTGAGCCCCAGGCCCGGGGCCTTGGGAATGATCACGTCGCCGTCGATCGGGCGCGGCGGATCGACGAACACCGCCTCGCCCACCGCCTGCATGCCGAGGTGATACTCGACCAGCCAGCCGTTCATCAGCCCGGCCATGGTGTGCATGTTGAACAGCGGCCAGCCGCCGCCGTTGGCGATCGGCAGGTTGTAGGCCTGGGCGAGGTGGGCGACTTTGCGCGACTCGGTGTAGCCGCCGTTGTAGCAGCAGTTGGGCTGGAGGATGTCCACCGCCTGGTGCTGGACGAACTCGCGCAGCCGCCAGCGATGCCCTTCCATCTGCCCGGCGGCAAGCGGGATGCGGGTCGAGCGGCGCAGGTCCGCCATCGCCCGCGCGTCGTTCTGGTGCAGCGGCTCCTCGAACCAGGTGATGTTGCAGTCCTCGATGGCACGGCAGAGGAGCTTCGCCTCGACCGGCGAGAACAGGTAGTTGGCGTCGATCATAAGGTCGATGTCGGGGCCGACCGCCTCACGCACGGCGCGCACCCGCCGCGCGTCCTCACGCCAGCCGCCCTTGTCCACCGCCACCACCAGCTTGAGCCGTCGGGCGCCGTTCCGCACGTGATGGCGCGCCGCCTCGACCAGGAGGTCGCGGTCGTACTGCGGGAAGCCGAAGGTGACGTAACAGGGGGCGCGGTCCTTGTGCCCGCCGAGGAGCTGGGCGATGGTCCGCCCGGTGGCCTGGCCGTGGATGTCCCAGCAGGCGATGTCGACGCAGGAAAGCGCCATCGACACCACCCCGGTCATGGCCCGCGGGTTGAGCCGCGACCACACCGCGTGATGGATCTTCTCGGTGTCGCGCGGGTCCATGCCGGTGACGAGGTCGCGGAACTCGTGGCTGAGCGCGGCGACCACGGCCGAGGCGAGGAAATGCCCGGTGATCGCGCTCCCCGTGAGGCCGTCGTCGGTCACGACCTCGCAGAAGACGAAGACCCGCTGCTCCTCGCGGCCATAGCCCTCGACCACCGTCTCGGTCAGCGGGACCTTGAACGAGAAGCGGTGGACGGAGGCACGGATGTCCTTGATCTTCACGGTTTCCCCCTTCGGCTCGGCGGCGGCCGGGGCCGAGAATAGCGCGCCCGGCGCGCGGCGCAAAAGCGCCATCCGCCGCCCCCGTCAGCCGATCAGCCCGTAGCCCTCGACCGCCTTCTTGAGGAAGACGAGCCCGCCGAGGAGAATCAGCCCCTCGATGAAGAGGTTGTGGATGCGGACCGGGGTGCGCCGCACGATCCAGTGGCCGACGTAGTTGCCGGGCACCGTGCAGAGCCCGATCAGCACCCCGGCGGCGAGGAGGTTCGCATCGAGGAGCGCGGTCGAGCCGAATACCACCGCCTTGGTCAGGTTCACGACCAGCGCGACGGTGGCGATCTGCGCGATCAGCCGCTCGCCGGAAAGCCCCGCCCCCATCAGGAACGGGATCAGCACCATGCCCCCGCCGATGGTCCCGCCCGAGAGCACCCCGAAGCCGGCGCCCGCGACCGAGAGCCCGCGCGCGCCGACGCGGAAGTTCCGCGCCCGGAGCACCCGCCCGAGCGGCACGGTCGCGATCAGGAACACGCCCAGCACCGCGGCGATCGCGTCCACCGGCAGCCAGGTGTAGACGAGGGCGCCGAGGACGCAGGCCGGGAGACCGGTGACCATCACCGCCCGGAAGACGCCGAGGTCGACGGCGCGGCGGAACACCCAAACCCGGCTCGAATGGCTGATGAGGAGCGCCACCGAGAGGACCGGCACGATCGCCCTCACCCCGATGACGGGGGCAAGAAAGACGGCGAGCAGGAGCCCGCCGGCGAAGCCGCTGACGGTGTGGAAGATCGAGGTGGCGAAGGTGACCACGGCGACGAGGACGAGGGTGAGGGGGTCGAAGGCGGCAAGGGTGCGGGCGAGGACCTCGAGCATGAGGGATGCTTTACAGGCCCGCCCGCCGCCGGCACAAGCCTGGGAGTTTTCGCTTTACCGCCCCCCGCCCTTTGCCCGATGTTCGTGCCGCCATGGCGCCCACCCACGTCGCAGCCGCCGCGGGCGTGCCCCTTCGGGGCGTGCACGCGCTCGCGGTCCTCTCCACCGCCCTCATCTCCACCTCCTTCCCGGTGGGCGAGGCGATCGCCAAGGGGCTCGACCCGGCGGTCCTGATGCTGGTCCGCTTCATCCTCGCCGCGGCGATCCTGGCGCCGGTGGTCGGCTACAGCCACGGGCTCCGCTTCCCGGGCTGGGCGAGCGTCGGGCGCTACGCGGTCCTCAGCGCCTGCCCGGTCGCCTTCTTCTGGTGCATGTTCGAGGCGCTCCGGCACACGAGCGCGCTCAACACCAGCGCCATCTTCACCCTGGTCCCCGGGATCAGCGCCCTTTTCGGGGCGCTCCTCGCCGGCGAGCGGCTGGGGGGGCGCCGGCTCGCGGCGCTGGCGCTGGCCATGGCCGGGACGCTGTGGGTGATCTTCCGCGGCGATCCGGAGCGCGCGCTCGGGCTCGCCTTCAACAAGGGCGACCTGATCTTCCTCGCCGGCAGCGTGGCGATGGCGGCGAACATGCCGCTGGTCAAGCGCTTCTATCGCAACGAGCCGACCGAGGTGATGACGCTGTGGGTGCTGATCACCGGCGTCTTCTGGCTGTTCCTTCTCGCCAACGGCAAGGTCTGGACCACGGAGTGGCGGGCGGTGGACCTCAGGGTCTTCGCCGGCATCGCCTACCTCGCGCTCTTCACCACCACGATCTCGTTCTTCCTCAACCAGTACTGCACGCTCCGCATCGGCCCCACCCGGCTGATGACCTACCGCTACCTGGTGCCGGCCTTCGTCATCCCGATCGACTGGGCGCTCGGCCACGGCCTGCCCCCGGCGATGACCTATCCCGGGGTGGCGATCGTGCTCCTGGCGAGCGTGGTGGTGCAGAGCGGCGCGGCGCGCGAGGACATCCGGCGCCGGACGGCGTGAGCTTCAGTCGGCGCGCTTCGAGGCTGGTGCCGCAGGAGGGACTCGAACCCCCGACCCTCGCATTACGAATGCGATGCTCTACCGGCTGAGCTACTGCGGCGCGTGGGCCGGACCATACGTCCGCGACGCCAGCCTTGGCAAGACGACGGGCCGGGGCCGGGCGCCCGCGCCCTCGCGCAGGCGCCTCAGCACCTCGCGCCCGTCGTAGACGGCGCTGAAGGGATCGGCGGCGAGCGGCGCGAGGCCGCGAAGCGCCGGGGCGAGGTGGCGCCCGAGGCGGTGGCGGGAGAGGTCGACGGTCACGGTTTCGGGCCGCGCGGTCTCGTTGCTGCGGTTCTCGCGCGCGGTCTCGACGATCACGAAGCGGAAATCCTCCTCGGCGAAGCGGCGGACGAACTCGTCGCGCCCCATCGCCGGCGGCTCGGCGCGGTAAAGCCACCAGTCGCCCTCGCCCCGGAGGTAGTGCACGCTCGCCGGCGCTTGCGGGCAGTAATAGGAGTGGGGGATGAGGAGCGAGAGGTAGCGCTCGCCGGGCTCGAGGCGCGCCGCGACGTAGGAGCAGGTGGCGAAGAAGGCGCCGGTCATGGTGGGGGTGCGGGCGTGATAGGCCGCCGGCGTGGTCAGCCCCAGCGCCACGGGAAGCCGGAGGAGCGCGTAGGAACCGACGAACATCGCCTGGATCAGGGCGAAGGCGAGGCCGATCCCGGCGTAGGAGAGCCGGAGGCTTCGCGAGCCCAGCGCCTCCCAGCCGACGGCGAGCCCGGCGGCGGCAAGGGCGGCGAGCGGCGCCAGCACCGGCACCAGGAATCGCACCTGCTGGGAGAGGAGCCAGAACCACTCGGCGTAATAGGCGCCCACCACCGCGACCAGCGGCAGCGCGCCCCGGACCCGCGAGGGGGCGAGGAGCGTGAGGGGGGCGAAGGCGATGAGATAGGGCGCCCCGAAGGCCATGCCGTCGAAGTGGCGCATCGGCAGCACCGAGGCCGCCCACGGGGTGGCGAGGAGCGCGGCCAGCCCGTTGCCCAGCCCGAGGTCCGCCGCCGCGTCCTCGAAGAACACCGCCTCGCTCGGGTTGAACAGCCGGTTGAAGAGGGGAAAGACCGGGTTGCCGGTCAGCACGATGTTGCGGACCGAGTGCGGCGCGACCGCCAGCGTCGCCGCGCCAAGGCCGAGGAGGAGCTGGGGCAGCACCCGCGGGCTCTTCGCGAGGTCGCACAGGATCACGGGGAGGAAGGCCAGAACGAGGGCGTAGCCGTGGTACTTCGCCATCGCGCCCGCCCCGGCGATCAGGCCGAACAGCACCATCGTCGCCGCGTCGGGGCGCGCCCGCCAGGCCATGTAGAGGACCAGCTCGCAGGCGACGAAGGCGGCGAGCGGGGTGTCGACCTCGACGCTCCCCATCTGCCAGACGACGGTGCGGTTGGCGAGGAAGAGGAGGGCGCCGAGGAGGGCGACCCGGCGGGCGAACCCGAGCCGCAGGACGAGCGCCGCCGTGCCGCCCGCGGCGGCGAGCGCGAAGAGGCCGTGGACGACCTGCGCCGCGCGCGCGTCCGCCAGCACCAGCGCCAGCCGGGTGAGGTTCCCCATCAGCGCCGGGAAGAAGGCGTATTTCATCGCCCGGTCCCAGGGCACGCCAATCCGTCCCTCCTCGACGTCGAGCCGGGGGAACGGCAGGTGGTAGTTGAGGCTGTCGAAGGTGTTGGGCGGCGCCAGGCCCTGAAGGAGCGAGGCGAGGCCGATCGCCAGCACCGCCGCCCAGAGGAGCCGGGCGACCGGGTCCGCCCGCGCGGCGCGGACCTCGGCGGCGAGCGCGGCGCGGGTCGCGGGCCCGAGCGCGCGCATGAGCCCCGGAGCCGCGACCGCGGCGAGGACCGCGGCGAGCGCCCCCATGCTGAGGGAATCGAGCCGGAAGGGGCCGACGGCGAAGACCGCGAGGTAGATCGCGAAGGCGCCGACCAGGAACGAGGCCAGCAGGCGCTCGCCGGGGCCGAGCGCGCCGGCGCCATCGAGGCGGGCGACAACGGGCCAGCCGAGCCCGAGGGCGACGAGGAGAACCGCGAACGCGAAGCCGAGCGACTCCATCGCCGGGCGCGCCTAGGACAGGAGGCCGAGGAAGAAGGGACCGAAGGTCGCGATCTTCTCCTCGAAGTAGGCAAGGTTGTAGGCGAGGTAGGCGATCAGCACCGCCGCCGGCCAGAGGATCGCGATCAGGGGCTTGAGGCGCGCGCGCACGGCCGGCACCCCCTCACGGCGTCGCAACTGTCTCGCCCCCGCCCGCCGCCGGGCCCGGCAGCGCCGCCCCGCCGACGGGCGTGGCCGAGGCGGCGAGCGCGATGGTGCGCGGCCGGCTTCGCCAGCGGAAGCTGTCGAAGGACTGGCAGTGGCCGCAAAGCCCCTCCCAGGCCGGGGCCAGCGCGCCGCAGGACTCGCACAGCCAGGCGGGATCGGCGTCGGCCTCGGCCGCCCTGAGGAGCCAGCGCCGCGCTGCCGCTGCGTCGCCGTTCTCGCGCTCCTCGAGCTCGGCGAGCAGCCGGAAGACGCGCGCCGTGGGCGCACCCTCGGCGGCGGCGAGGAGCTGCTCGCGCGCCACCCCCCAGAGCCCGGCGGCGAGGTGCGCGCGGGCGAGCGCGAGGCGGCTTTCCGCGTGCTCGGGGTTGCGCGCCGTCAGGCGCTCGACGGTCTTGATCCGCCGGAGCGGCTCCTCGTCGCGCCCCAGCGCCACATAGGCGGCGAGAAGATCGGGATGGGGGGCCATCGCCCAGGCCCGCTCGATCACCGCCGCCGCCTTGCGGCCGCGCCCGGCCGCAGCCAGGCGCCGAGCCAGCTCGCCGGCGGCGGGGGTGAAGTCGGGGGCAAGCTCGTGGGCCTCGCCGAGCGCCCGGAGCGCGGCCCGCGCCTCGCCCGCCAGGCCGAGCTCGAGCCCCCTGAGGTGGAGGAGCACGGCCCGGCGCCGGCGCGCCTCGGGCGCGCTCCACAGGCGATGGCGGGCGAGGCGCTCGAGGGTGGCCAGCGCCGCCGCCCACCGGCGGGTGCGGACCTCGAGGTCGAAGAGGGTGCGCCCCGCCCATGCCGCCTCGGGGTGCATGCGGCTCGCCCGCTCGGCCAGCTCGCGCGCCTCCTCAAAGGCGCCGCGGCGCATCGCCTGGGCGAGGAGTCCGCGCAGGCCGAGGAACGCGGTCTCGGGGCGGGCGAGCATGGCGCGAAAGGAGCGCTCGGCGGTGGCGTCGTCGCCCTCGAGCTGCGCCGCCTGGGCGGTGAGAAGGAGGGTGAGCGGCGGATCGCCCAGGAGCACCTCGGCCCGGCCGGCGAGCTTGCGCGCGCGGGCCGCGTCGCCGGCGGCGACCGCGACCATGCCGGCGCCGAGCGCGGCGAAGCCCTTGCGCCGGCGCGCCTCGCCCCGCCACTGGCGGAACTCGGCCGGGGCCCGCACCAGCGCCCGCCAGACCCGCGCCAGCGCCGCGACGACGACAATCAGCACCGCGCCCGCGCCGACCACGATCCCGACCGGGGCGTCGATCCGGTAGCCGCGCCAGAACACGGTGACGCTGCCCGGGTTCTCGACCAGCCACACCGCCGCCGCCACCAGCAGCGCCAGAACGACGAAGAACCGGAGCGCGCGGAGCATCGCCCGCCGTCAACGGCGGGCCGCGACGAGGGCGGCCTCGGCCTCGTCGAGGGCCCGCTCGGCGGCGAGCCGCCGGCGCGCCTCGGCGAGCCAGCCGGCGAATGCCCCGCCCGCCGACCCGCTGAGGCGCTCGACCTCGGCGACGGCGGCGGTGAGGTCGCGTTGGGCGAGGCGGGCCTCGGCCCGGGCGACGATCGCCTCGGCGCCCTCGCCCGGCACCTCGCCCACCCGGCGCACGGTCACCACCGAGGCGAGACGGTCGAGCGCCGCATCCACCAGGCCCTTGCCCGGGCCCTCGCCCTTGAGGCCGGCGCGTACCGCCTCGCGCGCCGGCGCCTCGAAGCGGGCGCGCAAGGCGTCGAGCGTGGCGATGCCGCGCCCGGCCCCCTCGGCGAGGGGGCCAAGCCGGTCGCCGATCTCGGCCCGCTCGCCGGCCAGCGCGAGCGCGGCGTCGAGTCGCCCCTTGTAGGGGTCGCCGCGGGCGATCGCCTGGCGAAGCTGGGAAAGGGCGAGCACGAGCGCGGTCTCGTGCCCGGCCCGCTCGGCGGCGCGCGCCGTCCGCTCCTCAAGAGCCTCGAGTCGCTTGCCGAGCCGGCCGAGCTCGACGAGGAGCTCCGCCTTCTGCTTCTCGACCACGGCGGGCCACTCGCCCCCCGCCGCGGCCGGCTCAGGCTTCCGCGCCTCGACGGCCGCGAGCCGCTGGTCCAGCCGGTCGATGCCGGCGCGCGCCTCGCGGTCGACACCGGCGGCCGCGCGCTCGGCCTCCATCCGCCGGCGGATCGCCTGCTGCTCCGTCTCGACCGCGGACAGCCGGGCGAGCACGCCGGCCATCTCGCGCCACAGCCGCTCGCCCTCGGCGCTCGGCGCGGCAACGACGGGGGCGGACGGCGACGGCGCGACCACCGGCGTGGGCGCGCCGCCGAACCAAAAGAGCCAGGCGGCGCCGGCCACCACGACGCTCAGCGTGAGCGCGCCAATGCCGAGGAGAATCGCCCGCTGGCCCGCGCTCGGGGCCGCGCCCAACAGCCCGCCTTCGACGGGCGGAGCGGCCAGCGGCCGCCCCGCACTCGTAGGCTCTTCGGCCGACTCGGGGGGCTGGGCCATGGTCTGGTCCCTGGTCTCGCCGCCGCCCGCGCCGGGGGCGGGGCCGAGCAGGGCGAGCAGCATCTCCTGATCGGGGCGCTCGGCGACGCGAAGCTCGCGCCAGGGAAGGGACCCGGCCGCCTCGGCAACGGCGGGGCTGAGGCAGAGGCCGAGCGCCCCGCGGGCCGCGCCCTCGAGCCCGGCGCCGCGGACGAGACTAACAAACGTCTCCGCGGTGCGGGGAGAGAAAAGTAGGACCGCCGCGATCCGCCCCTCGGCCAGCGCCCGCGTGGTTTCGGGCGAAAGCGCACCGGCCGGCTGGGCGTCGTAGAGCACGACGCGCCGGACCTCGAAGCCGGCCTCGCCGAGCGGCGCCGCGAGCGTGCCCTTGACCACCGCTCCGGCGGCGTGCAGGAGCGCCCCGGCCGAGGGCCGAAGGCGCGCCCGCACCAGCTTGGCGAGGTCGGCGGCGTCGCCCTCGGCGCTCTCGACCGAGGCGAAGCCGGCGGCCCGGGCGGCGGCCGCGGTCGCGCCGCCGACCGCGAAGGCCGCAAGGTCTCGGCGCGGGCTCGCCGCGGCGAAGGCGCGAACGCCGTTGGCGCTGGTGAAGAGGATCGCCTGCACCCCGGCGAGGTCGGGCGGCTCCGCGGCGCGCAAGCGGATGTCGAGCAGGGGCTCGATCAGCGCCTCGTGGCCGAGGGCTTCGAGGCGGGCGGCCGTAGCCGCCGCGTCCTCGGCCGGGCGGGTGACCAGGACGCGCATCGCCGAGCGCTCACCCTACTCGGCAAGGAGGCCCGGCCCGGCGAGGCGGCGAAGCTCCGTCCCCACCGCCTGCCCGATCTCGGCCGCGCGCGCCGCCTCCCCCTCCCTCTCGGCCCGCACCAAGCGCCGGCCGTCGGGCGACGCGACCAGGCCGCGGAGCCTGAGCCGCCCCCCGGCAAGCTCGGCGTGGCCAGCGATCGGGGTGCGGCAGGAACCGTCAAGCACGGCCAGCATCGCCCGCTCGGCGGCGACCGCGGTCATGGTCTCGGCGTGGTTGATCGCGGCGAGGAGCCGGAGGCGATCGGAATCGTCCGCCCGGCAGCAGATGCCGATCACCCCCTGCCCGACCGCGGGCAAGAGCTCGCCCGGGTCGAGCACGCGGTCCGCCGTCTCGGTGAGGCCGAGGCGATCCAGGCCGGCGAGCGCGAGGAGCGTCGCGTCCGCCGCTCCCTCGGCGAGCTTCCTGAGCCGCGTCTCGACGTTGCCGCGCAACAGCACCACCGCGAGGTCGGGCCGGGCGTTAAGGAGCTGGGCCTTGCGCCGGAGCGAGGAGGTGCCGACGCGGGCCCCCTGCGGCAGCGCGCCGAGGCCCGTCCCGCCGACGGGCTTGAGCGCCGGCCCCAGCACCAGCGCGTCGCGCGGATCGGCGCGGGCGAGCACCGCGGCGAGGGCGATGCCGGCGGCAAGCCGCGTCTCGAGGTCCTTCAGCGAGTGGACCGCGAGGTCGATCCGCCCGGCCAGCAATGCCTCGTCGATCTCCTTGGCGAAGAGGCCCTTGCCGCCCAGATCGGCGAGTGGGCGGTCCTGGACGGCGTCGCCGCTGGTGCGGATCACCTCCTCCTCGATGGCGCCGTACTCGCCGAGGCCCGGGAAGGCGGCGGCGAGCGCATGGCGGACCAGCGCCGCCTGGATGCGGGCGAGCCGGCTTCCGCGCGTGCCCACGCGCAAGGGCGTCGCGATCGGCGCGTCCCGGCTCATGGCCCTTGTGTGTAGTCCCCCCCAGGGCCTATGGGAAGTGGGTATGGGACCCGACCGACCCGCCCTGGTCCTCGGCATCGAGACGAGCTGCGACGAGACCGCGGCGGCGGTGGTGAGCGGGGCGCGCGAGGTCAAGGCCGAGCGGCTCCTCTCCCAGCTCGCCGAGCACGCGCCCTACGGCGGCATCGTCCCCGAGATCGCCGCCCGCGCCCACCTCGATCACCTCGACCGGCTGATCGCCGAGGCCATGGCCGAGGCCGCGATCGGCTATCCCGAGCTGGCGGCGGTGGCGGCGACCGGGGGCCCGGGGCTGATCGGCGGGGTGATCGTCGGCGTGATGGCGGCGAAGGCGATCGCGGCGGTGGCCGGCGTGCCTTTCATCGCCGTCAATCACCTCGAGGGCCACGCGCTCACCGCCCGCTTCACCGACCGCCTCGCCTTCCCGTATCTCGTGCTGTTGGTTTCGGGCGGGCACTGCCAGCTCCTCGGGATCGAGGGGGTGGGGCGCTACCGGCGCTACGGCACCACCATCGACGACGCCGTCGGCGAGGCCTTCGACAAGACGGCGAAGATGCTCGGGCTCGGCTATCCCGGCGGGCCAGAGATCGAGCGGCTGGCGGAGGCGGGCGACCCGGCCCGCTTTGCCCTGCCCCGCCCGATGAAGGGCCGGCCGGGCTGCGACTTCTCCTTCTCCGGCCTCAAGACCGCGGTCCGCCACGCCATCGCCGGCCTCGGCGGGGCCGAACGCCTGGGCCCGCGCGAGCGGGCCGACATCGCCGCCTCGCTGCAGGAGGCGATCGTCGAGTCGGTCGCCGACCGAACCGCCAACGGCATCTCCGCCTTCGCCGCCGACCACCCGCGGGCGGAGGCGCTAGTGGTGGCCGGCGGGGTGGCGGCCAACACGCGGCTGCGGGCCGAGCTTGCCACCCTCGCCGCGGGCCGGGGCTTCCGCCTGATCGCGCCGCCAGCCCGCCTCTGCACCGACAACGCGGTGATGATCGCCTGGGCCGGGATCGAGCGGCTTGCGGCCGGGCTGGTCGATGGGCTCGATTTCGCCCCCCGCCCGCGCTGGCCGCTCGACGCCGGCGCGCCCCCCGTGCCATTCGCCGGGGTCAAGGCGTGAGCTTGCCGACGCGGCCGCTTCGCGGGCATAAGGGCGGGGGGCGGAGTGAGCGGACGGGAGCGCGGGGATGAAGCGGATCGCGGTCGTCGGCGCCGGGGCATGGGGAACGACGCTGGCGCTGGTCGCCGCACGCGCGGCGCGGGGTCCGCGCGAGATAGTGCTCTGGGCCTATGAGCCCGACGTCGCCGACGCGATCAACGCGCGGCGCGAGAACCCCCGCTACCTTGCCGGGGTCCGCCTCGAGGGCGCCATCCGGGCGAATACCGATCCGGCGGTGATCGCCGGGGCCGAGGCGGTGCTGCTGGTCACCCCCGCCCAGCACCTCCGCGCCGTGAGCGGGCGGCTTCGGCCCCACTGGCCGGCGGGGGCGCCGGCGGTGATCTGCGCCAAGGGCATCGAGCAGGGCACGTCGGCGCTGATGACCGAGGTGGTGGCGGAGACGCTTCCCGGCGTCCCCCAGGCGGTGCTCTCGGGCCCGACCTTCGCCGCCGAGGTCGCCCGCGGCCTGCCGACCGCGGTGACGCTCGCGTCATCCGATCCGGAATTCGCGCGCACGGCGGCACGCGAGTTGCACGGCGCCGCGCTGCGCGTCTACTCGAGCGACGATGTGATTGGCGTGGAGGTGGCCGGCGCGGTCAAGAACGTGATGGCGATCGCAGCGGGCATCTGCGATGGGCTCGCTCTCGGATTGAATGCGCGGGCGGCGTTGATCACGCGCGGGCTCGCGGAGATGACGCGGCTCGGCGTGCGGCTCGGCGGCCGCATTGAAACCTTCATGGGACTCGCCGGTGCGGGCGACCTCATTCTCACCTGTACCGGTGATTTGTCGCGCAACCGGCGCGTGGGCCTGAAACTCGCGCAAGGCGTGACGCTGACCTCCATCCTGGCGGAACTCGGGCACGTCGCAGAGGGCGTCTATTCGGCGCGCGAGGTGGCCCGCCTTGGCTGGGAACTTGCGGTCGACATGCCGATCACGCGCGCCGTGTGCCGGGTGCTCGACGATCCCGCGGCCGCGGGGACGGCCGTCCAGGAACTGCTGCAGCGCGAGCCGAAGGCGGAGTACTAGAAAGAAGAGAGTTCATTGCGTTCAGCGGTGGCGTAATTCAGGTGCCGCCGGCAAAGCCGAGCTTGCGCCACGCCTCGTAAACCACGATGGCGATAGCATTGGAAAGATTGAGGCTGCGATTCGTCGCGCGCATCGGAAGACGGATCTGCAACTCCGGTGGGAATTGCGCGAGAACTTCACTTGGGAGCCCGCGGGTTTCGGGCCCGAACAGGAAAACGTCTCCCGGGCGGTAAGCCGGGACATCGTAGCGCTGCGTGGCGCGCGTGGTCACGGCGAACATGCGCCGGCCGCTGAACCAGTCGCAGCACGCCCGCCAGTCGGCGTGTACGGTGACCTCGGCAAGTTCGTGATAGTCCAGTCCCGCACGCCGCAGCTGTTTGTCGCGAAGAGAAAATCCCATCGGCTTCACCAGGTGCAGTCGCGCGCCGGTGTTGGCCGCAAGCCGGATTGCATTGCCGGTGTTGGGCGGGATTTCGGGCTCGTACAGGACGATGTCGAACATGGTGGGACTCGCGCTTAAGGGAGCTTGCCATTGACCCCGAATGCCTGGTCCTGCTTCAGTGCCCGCGCCACGACCCAGCCGCGAACCTCGAGTGCGCCCGCGCGCCGCAGATTTTTCGCAAGCTCGTTGAGCGTCGCGCCGGTGGTCATCACGTCATCGATCACTGCCACCTTCCGGCCGTTCAAATCGGCATCGCAGACAAATGCGCCGCGCACGTTCCTCGCGCGCTCTTTCCACGGTAGAGCGGCTTGCGGGTCGGTGTCGCGCACTTTGCGGCAGATTCCGGCGGCGACGGGGATCCCGGTGGCGCCCCCCACGCTGCGCGCGATTTCGTGGGCCTGGTTAAACCCGCGAGCGCGCAGCCGCTGAGCGGAAATCGGCATCGGCACGATCAGGTCTACGCGTTCCTTCGCCACCGCATTGCCCAGCGCCCGTCCGAGGAGGCCGGCCACGGCGAGTTTACCGCCGTACTTGAGCGCGTGGACGAGCGCATCGAGCGGAAAGCTGTAAGCGAAGACCGCCGACACGCGATCGAAGCGGGGCGGACGGTCCAGACAGGCGCCACACACTTCTGCACTTACTGAGCGTCGTAAGATTGCTTGACTCCGCTCAGCCCTCACCCCCGGCCCCTCTCCCGGAACTTCCACAGGGAGAGGGGAGATTTGTGGTGCAAATAAGCTGTCACCCGTTTGCACGAAGCTCGGTGGGATGGGCAGCGCGCAGACCCTGCAGCGCGCCTGCGGGAGGCGCGGCAGTTCGGCGTCGCACGCGGCACAGAGCATAGCCGGGCCGCTGCCGGCGCCGCAGAGGAGACAGGACTGCGGCAGGGCGCCCTGCACAATATTCGAGCAGTAGTTTAAGAAACCGTCCCTGAAATTTGACAAGAGATAGCCCATTCGCGATGATGCAACCCGTTCATAACCCGCGTTTTTTCTTCCGTGTTGACGAGGACTTGCCCGCCCATGGATGCTCTGACGATTAACGAAACACACCGTCGTCCCGCTGACACCGGGCAGGACCCGAAGCCGCGCTGGACGGTGGAGCAGGTCGAAGGGCTGTTCGACCTGCCGTTCAACGACCTTCTCTACCGCGCGCAGTCGGTGCACCGGGAGCACTTCGATCCCAACACGGTGCAGCTCTCGACATTGCTTTCGATCAAGACCGGCGGCTGTCCCGAGGACTGCGGCTACTGTCCGCAGGCAGCCCGCTACCACACGAGCGTCGCCGATCAGGACCTGTTGGCACTCGATGCGGTCGTCGCCGCCGCGCGTCTGGCAAAGGAAAAGGGGGCCACGCGCTTCTGCATGGGCGCGGCGTGGCGCGGGCCCAAGCCGCGCGACCTCGACCAGGTGATTCCGATGGTCAAAGCGGTGCGGGATCTCGGCATGGAAACCTGTGCGACGCTCGGGCTGCTCAAGGAAGGTCAGGCCGAACAGCTGAAGGCCGCGGGCCTCGACTACTACAACCATAATATCGACACCGCTCCCGAACACTATGGCGAGATCATCACTACGCGCACCCAGCAGGACCGCCTCGATACCCTGACGCGCGTGCGCGCCGCCGGCCTGCACGTATGCTGCGGGGGCATCGTCGGCATGGGCGAGTCGCGCAAGTGCCGCGCCGCCTTGATCGCGCAGCTCGCCAACATGGATCCTTATCCGGAATCGGTGCCGATCAACAATCTGGTGCAGGTGGAAGGCACGCCGTTATACGGCACCGCAAAGCTCGACCCGCTCGAATTCGTGCGCACCATCGCCGGTGCGCGCATCACGATGCCGAAGGCAATGGTGCGGCTGTCGGCGGGCCGGGAGGAAATGGCGGAAGGCATCCAGGCGCTGTGTTTTCTGGCGGGCGCCAACTCCATCTTCTACGGCGAGAAGCTGCTTACTACCGGCAATCCCGACGTCGAGCGCGATCGGGCGCTCTTCGCCAGGCTGGGGCTGCGTCCCATGGTGGTGAAAGGAGAGGAGAGAGGAGAGAGGGGAGAGGCGTAGGCGGACGCTGTTGGCGCCCGCATTTGGGTCAGTTACTGTTCTCCTTTCGCCGGTCGCTTCTCGCCTCTCCATATCAGATGGTTTTTTCTGCGCTGGCGTCCGAACTGGCCGAACTCGAATCACGCGGACTGAGGCGCGTGCGCCGGGTGCTGCAAACCGCGCAGTCGGCGCGCGTCAGCGTCGACGGCCGCACCTACCTCGCCTTCTGCAGCAACGACTATCTCGGGCTGGCCAGCGACCCCCGGCTGGCGCGGGCCGCGCAGGAAGGTTGCGGGCGCTACGGCGTCGGCGCCGGCGCATCGCACCTGATCCTCGGCCATAGCGAAGCGCACCATGCGCTCGAAGAAGCGCTGGCGCGTTTCGTTGCCCTGCCGCGCGTGCTGCTGTTTTCAACCGGCTACATGGCGAACATCGGGATGGTGACCGCGCTGGCCGGACGCGATGACGCGGTATTCGCGGACCGTCTCAATCATGCCTCCCTCAACGATGCATGCCTGCTGTCGCGCGCGCAGTTCAGGCGCTATCCGCACTGCGATCTCGAGGCGCTGGAAAAACTGCTGTCCGCCACCCGCGCGCGCCGCAGGCTCATCGTGACCGACGCGGTGTTCAGCATGGACGGCGACATCGCGCCACTGCCCCGGTTGGTGGAGCTGGCCGAGCGGCACGATGCCTGGCTGCTCGTCGACGACGCGCACGGTTTTGGCATTCTGGGTGACCGCGGGCGCGGGGTGCTGTCGCATTTCGGCATCGCCACACCGCGGGTGATTTACATGGCTACGCTCGGCAAGGCGGCGGGTGTATTCGGCGCATTCGTGGCGGGAGAGCCAGCAGCCGTGGAAACGCTCGTTCAACGCGCGCGCAGCTACGTCTATACCACGGCCACCCCGCCGCTGCTGGCGTATGCCGCGCTCGAGAGCCTCAGGTTGATCGAGGAAGAGCAATGGCGCCGCGAGCGTCTGGCGCAACTCATCCGCGTGCTGCAAGGCGGTCTTGCCGCAAACCGGTGGCGCCTGCTGCGTTCCGATACCGCGATCCAGCCGCTGATGATCGGCGACAATGCCGATGCGCTTGAAGTGGCCGACCGGCTGGGCCAGCGCGGCCTGCTGGTGCCGGCGATCCGGCCGCCGACCGTGCCGCAGGGTACCGCCCGGCTCCGCATCTCGCTTTCCGCGGCGCATGGTGAAGACGATGTCGCCCGGCTGGCGGAGGTGCTGAATGACATTGCACGTCAATGAGTCTGCATGTCGAGACAGTAGGGAAAGGCCCGGACGTGGTGCTGCTCCACGGCTGGGGCATGAACAGCGGGGTCTGGAGGGAGCTCGTGGCGATGCTCGCTTCGCGTTTCCGGGTGCATGCGCTCGATTTGCCCGGCCATGGCGCAAGCGGTGCGTGCCAAATGGATTCCATCGAAGCGCTGGCGCGCCATGTCGCGCAGGCGGCGCCGAAATGCTGTGCAGTGTGCGGCTGGTCGCTGGGCGGACAGGTGGCGCTCGCCTGGGCGAGCCGCGCGCCGCGGCAGGTGACGCGGCTCGCGTTGATCGCGACCAGCCCCTGTTTTGCACAGCGGGAAGACTGGCCGCACGCGGTGGAAGCGAAACTGTTGCACGATTTCTCGCATGCACTGGCGCGTGACTGCGACGCCACGCTCAAGCGTTTTCTCGCGCTGCAGGCGCGCGGTGATGTGCGGGCAAGACAGGTGGCGCGACGCTTGCGGCAGACCCTGTCCATGCAT
>JACQOE010000021.1 GCA_016202695.1 Pseudomonadota bacterium
CGTCGCCAGCTTGGAAGGCTGGAGCTCGACCAGTGAGCTACACCAGACCATGGCCCGCCCGAGGTCGCTCCCGTGCGCGCCCTACGGGCGCGTCCCGCCCCGAGGAGGGGGCACGTGGTGGAGGGGGTTGGATTCGAACCAACGTAGGCGTGCGCCAACGGTTTTACAGACCGTCCCCTTTAGCCACTCGGGCACCCCTCCCTCTTCACCCGAGTCGCCGCGGGCAAAGCGGAACCCGCAATATGAGGATTTGCCCTCGAAAGTCAATCTTATATGATGCCCGCGCCACAAACGCCAACATCCCGCTGGATGCGGCACCCGCGGGAGATGGCTCGTCGACCCGAGTCTGCCCATGATAGGACGCTCGCCCACGCGGCGCAAGCCCACGGCGGGGGGCCCTCCCGCCGCCCCGCGACGCGGCCCCCGCCCGGCCCCGCCGGCGGCGCGGCTGCGCCTCCACGGGGTGCACGCGGTGCTTGCGGCGCTCGCCAATCCGCGCCGACGCCTCTTCCGGCTCTACGCCACACCCGAGCGCCGGCGCGAACTCGGCCCGGCGATCGCCGCCGCCCTCGCCCGGGCCGGGCGCGAGGTCGAGACCGTCGAGAGGGACCGGCGCGAGATCGACCTCCTGGCCGGGCCGGGGAGCGCCCACCAGGGCCTGGTGCTGGAGGCCGCCCCGCTCGCCGCCGAGGGCCTCGAGGGGCTGATCGCACGCGCCGAGGGAAGCCCCCGCGCGGTGGCCGTGGTCCTCGATCAGGTCACCGACCCCCAGAACGTGGGCGCCATCGCCCGGAGCGCGGCCGCCTTCGGCGCCGTCGGCCTCGTCCTCCAGGAGCGGCACGCGCCCCCCGAGACCGGCGCCCTCGCCAAGGCCGCCTGCGGCGCGCTCGAGCACCTCGCCCTCGCCCGCGTCGCCAACCTGGCGCAGGCGCTCGCGCACCTGAAGGAGGCCGGGTTCTGGGTCGTGGGGCTGGAGCCGGCGGCGGCGGTCGCGCTCGCCGAGGCCGGGCTTTCGGGGCGGATCGCCCTTGTCCTCGGGGCCGAGGGCCCAGGGCTCAGGCGGCTCACCCGCGAGCGCTGCGACCTCCTGGCGCGGCTGCCGCTCGCCGGCCCGATCCCGAGCCTGAACGTCTCGGCCGCCGCGGCCGCCGCGCTCTACGAGCTGTTCCGCGGGGTGCCGGTTCCGCGTCCGCCCGATTGAGAACCCGATTGAGAAGGAGGAGATCGCCGCCATGAACAGGAACGCCATCGCCCGCGCCGCGCGGCGGATCGCCGACGCCCGCCTCGAAGGCGCGCCCCTCGAGCCGCTGCCCGAGGCGGAGCGGCCGCAGACCGAAGACGAGGGCTATCTCGTGCAGAGGGCCGTGCACCGGCTCCTGACCGAGGCCGGGCGGGGCGAGACCGCCGGATTCAAGGTCGGCGCCACCGCCAAGAGCATGCAGGAGTACCTGGGGCTGAGCGGCCCCGGGGCGGGGCGCATGGTGGCGAACGGCGTCCACGTCTCGGGGGTGGCGCTCGCCCGCGGCGCTTTCCTGAGCCCGGCCGTGGAGTGCGAGATCGCCCTCACCCTGGGAGCCGACCTCCCCCCGGCCAAGGTCCCCTATCGGCGCGAGGGTGTCGCCGGGGCGGTCGCCGCCTGCCACGCCGCCATCGAGGTGGTCGACAACCGTTACGGCGACTTCGCCAGGCTGGGGGCGCCCACCCTGATCGCCGACGACATGTTCAACGCCGCCTGCGTGCTCGGCCGGCCGGTGAGCCCCGGCCCCGGCCTCGACCTCGCCGCCGCCAAGGGCGCGCTTGCCATCGACGGCCGGCGGATCGGCGGCGGCAAGGGAGCCGACCTGATGGGCCACCCCTACGAGGTGCTGGCTTGGCTCGCCAACCGGCTGGCCGGCTTAGGCGACGGGCTCAAGGCGGGCCAGGTGCTGATGTGCGGGAGCGTGATCCCGCCCGTCTGGCTGAAGGACCAGCCCGCCGGGCGGCTTCTCGTCGAGGTCGCCTTCGAGGGGCTGGGCGAGGTGAGAGTCCAGTTTGCGTGAGCCGCGCGGGGGTTCGCGGGCGCCCCGGTTGAGCGGCGGGGGGCCGTCCGCTATGGTGCGGATCATGGCCGTGGGCGAAGCCGGATTAGCTCAGCCGGTAGAGCAACCGCCTTGTAAGCGGTAGGTCGCGGGTTCGACTCCTGCATCCGGCACCAGCGGCCCCGGTGCGTGCCCATGCCCCCGAAGAGCGCGATCGCGATCCGCCACGTCGCCTTCGAGGATCTCGACTCCTTCGAGGGCCTGCTGACGCGGGCGGGCTTCGCGGTCGGTTACCGGGAGGCGGCGGTCGACGAGATCGCCGGCCTCGACCCCGACCTCCTGATCGTCCTCGGCGGCCCGATCTCGGTGAATGACGAGGCCGACCATCCCTTCCTCATCGACGAGCTTCGCCTGATCGAGCGCCGCCTCGCGGCCGGGCGGGCGACACTGGGCATCTGCCTCGGCGCCCAGGCGATGGCCAAGGCGCTGGGGGCGCGGGTCTATCCCGCCCCGGCCAAGGAGCTCGGCTGGGCGCCGGTCGCGTTGACCGCGGCCGGGCGCACCCACGCCACCCGGCACCTCGCCGCCGAGGGCGGGGCGGTGCTGCACTGGCACGGCGAGACCTTCGACCTCCCCGCCGGCGCCACCCTCCTGGCCTCGACCCCGCCCTGCCCCCACCAGGCCTTCGCCCTCGGCCGGAACGCGCTCGCCCTCCAGTTCCACGTCGAGGTGACGGCGCCCGGGCTCGAGCGCTGGTTCATCGGCCACGCGCTCGAGATCGCGACCACCCCGGGGGTCGGCGTCGCCGCGCTTCGGGCGGAGAGCCGCCGTTTCGGCCCCGGCCTGCTGCCGCGGGCGACGCGCTTCCTCGCCTCCTGGCTCGCCGCGGCCGGGCTCTGAGCCCGCCCCCCCCCGCGCCCCGATTCGACGCCCGGGGCGTCCGCCGACCCATGCGGTTTCCGCATCGCTGCGCCGCAACAACTCGGCTCCTCCTCATTGAAAATCTTATTATATTCCTGATCAGACAGAGTTGCTGCCCTATTGCGGCGGCAAGCCATCGAGGAAGGAAACGATGTTCGCATTCAATCTCCCGGGCTCGCGGACGATCCGCCCGGCGGACGACCG
Source organism: Pseudomonadota bacterium (assembly GCA_016202695.1). Lineage (GTDB taxonomy): Bacteria > Pseudomonadota > Alphaproteobacteria > JACQOE01 > JACQOE01 > JACQOE01. The sequence goes on from JACQOE010000021.1 coordinate 3,144, forward strand.
GCTGAGCCACGCCCGCGCGGACTGCTGGAAGGCCGACCGCGACTTCATCCGCAAGGAGTTCGCCGCCCTCGTGCGGTACCTGCGGGGCCTCTTGCGCTCCTAGCCCGGCGCAACCGTCAGCGCCCCGGGGCCGGGGCTCGCGGCCCCCCGAAACCGTACCCCCATCCTGGATCCGCGACCGGCGCCCCGAGGGGCGTCCGCTCGCGGGGACCCTTGGCCCGCACCCGCGACGGTCAGAGCGGACGGCGCTCGGTGAAGGCGCCGAAGTCGGGGACGCGCTCGACCGCGGCCAGGGCCTGGAACACCTCCTCGGCCCGCGCCCGCCCCCACGCCGCCCCGCCGAGGGTGAGGAACTTCTCCTTCATCTCGTCGTCGCTGTGGGGGTTCTCGTTCTCCCCCTTCATGTACTCGGCCTTGGCCTCGGCGGTGGTCCCGTCCTTGAAGCGGATGCGCACGTCGCAGAGCTGCTTCGCCGGCCAGGCTTTGGTGTACTCCGGGTTCTCGGTGATGAAGACCCGCCGGGTGAGCGCCTGGACCGCCGGGTCGGCAACCGCGGCCTCCTCGAAATTGGCGAGGCCGGGACGCCCGTGCGCGACCAGGGAGGCGACCGCGAAGGGCACCGAGAAGCGGGCGCCGAAGCTGGTGCCGACGTCCTGGCCGGAAAGGGTGGCGGCGAGGAAGTAGGAGCGGAAATCGATCCGCTCGACCGACTCGGGAGCGATCCGCCCGCGCCCGGCCATGACCTTGAGGATGAGGTCGAGGGCGGAGTGGATGTAGCGGCCGCAGGAGTGGAGCTTGAAGTAGCTCTTGGCGATCAGGAACTCCTTGCCCAGCCCCGCCACCACCAGGGCGGGGTCGAAGGCGTCGGCGTAGACCGCGCCGTAGACCGATTTCACGCCATCGGACTCGCCGGTGAAGCCGGCCTCGACCATGCGGTGGGCGAGCACCCCCATGTAGCCGCTCGACCCGGTGTAGATGTTGCGCACCGTGGCCCCCTCCTTGAGGGTGTTGCGGCTGGTGGCGAGCCCGAGGGTGGAGGCGACGTTGATGATCCGCGCCATGCGCTCGCCGTCGTAGCCGGCGAGGCGGGCCACCGCCACCGCCGCGCCGATCGCCCCGTAGGTGCCGTGGGGATGGACGGCGAGGCGGGTCTGGCTCGCCCGGCTGATCCGCGAGGACGCCTCGTAGCCGACGATCACCGCCTCGACGAGCGCCTTCCCCGGGGCGCGCAGGTGCTCCGCCATCGCCACCGCCGCCGGCACCACCTGGATGCCGGGGTGGCCCTTGGCGTAGATGTTGCCCTCGTCCATCTCCAGCCAAGTGCCGGCGGTGCCGTTGAGCTGGGCGGCGGTCGCGGGCTCGCTTCGCAGCCCGGCGCCGATCACCGAACAGCGCCCGGGCGCGGCCGCCGCGGTCTGCGCCTTGATGAGCGCCTTCATCTCCGCGACCTGCATGCCGGCGGCGACCGCGCCGATCGAGTCGATCAGTATCCAGCGCCCCCGCGTGACCACCGCCGCGGGCATGTCCTCGAGCCTGGTCTCGGCCGCGAAGCGGGCGAGGGCGCGCAGGTAGGCCGGTCCGCCGTTCGTTGTCATCCTTGGGATCCTCGCTGATGATTCCCGCCGCCGCGGGAGCCGCGCCGGGGTGTGGCCATTCTATCGGCGGCGGTGGCGCGGTTCCAGTTACTAAAGGCGGCGCGGGACAAAGCGGGAGAGCCCGGCGCAGCCGAGCATCGTCAGGCCCCCGACGACGAACACCGTCGGCAGATCGAAGAGTTTGAGCAGCACCGAGAAGACCCCCGGCGGGGCGAGCTGGGCGACGTCGCGGTAGGTGGCGTAGACGGTGCTCATCTCGGGCCGCTCGAACCAGCGGACGGCGCGCAGGAACGGCACGTTGCCGGCGCCGTCGATGACGCCCGTCCCGCAGGCCGCGCAGACCAAGAGCGCCGCCCCCAGCCAGGGAACCCCGGCGGCGGCGGCGACCGCGAGGGTAGCGGCCCCGCTCGCCGCGTAGCCGACGATCAGCACCCACCTCACCCCGTAGCGCCGCCCCAGCCAGCCCCAGAAGGGGACGATGAGCAGCATCAAGAGGCCGCCCGAGACGATCGCCCCTCCCACCTCCTCGCCCAGACCCGCGGTCACGGCGTAGATCGGCGCGTAGATGTAGAAGAGCGACCACCAGGACGAGCGCCCGACCGCGAGCACCCAGGCGAGCCTGAGCCGCGGCTGGACGAAGAAGCGGTGGAGGAACTTGAGCGGATGGGGCGCGGCGCGCGTCGCCGTCGGCACCGCCGGATGCTCGGTCAGGCGCAGGAACCAGAAGTAGCCGAACATCACCCCCGCCCCCGCCGCCGAGAGGGCGAAGGGCAGCCACGCCGCCATCCGCGTCTCGAGGTAGACCCCGAGCCACGGGCCGACCGCGAGCCCGATCACCGCGAACAGCACCCGCATCGGCTCGAAGGTGCCGAACTCGCGCCGCGGCACCTGGTCCATGATGTAGAGGCTGAGCGTGATCTCGATGCAGGCGGTGCCGTAGACCTGGGCCGCGAGCCCGGCCGCCAGGAACGGCGCCGAGCGAACCGAAAGCAGCACCGCCGCCGCCACCGCCAGCGCCGCCCCGAGGCTGAACACCCAGCGCCGGCGGAACCGGCGGACCAGCGCCGGGATCGAAAGGCTCGCCGCCACCCCGGCAAGCGAGACCGCGAAGTAGAGGACGCTCACCTTCTGGGCATCGCCGAGAACCGCGTGCGCGCTGAGCGGCACCACCGCCACCAGGATCGAGCGCGGCAGGGCGGTGAGCATGAAGAGCGCGGCGAACACCGGCGCCTGGGGGAGCGTCTTCGCCCCCAGCCACACCGGCAGATGGAGGTTGCGCATGGCGAGCGCCGCCCCGCCCTACCGCGCCCGGCGCCGGACCGCCGCGCGTCGCCCGCAGGCGCGGGGAGCCGGGGCTCCGCCTCGCGTCATCGAGATGGGGAGCGATCTATGAGGCGCGGACCGGCATCGCCGCCCGCGCGGCACCGCCTGCGGCGAGGTCGGCTTCGTCCCCCTCCGGCCGCTCCGGCTGCGGCGTGCGGACGAGATGGAGGACGGTCACGGCGAAGGCGGCCAGGAAGACGAGCGCAAGAACTCCGTAGGCGAGGAACGCCCACGGCCCGAGGCCGAAGTCCCAAGCCCCGATGCCGGGGTCGAAGCCGCTCGCGAAGCACATCGGCTTAGGGTCCCTGCCGGGCGCCGGCGACGCCGGGCGCCGGAAACTAAGGATGGGGCCGCGGCCGCCGGCGGTCAATTCCCCACGTGCCGGCGCGCAAACGGCCGGCCCGCTGGGGGCCGGCCGTCCGCACGTGCCGCGCGGGGATAATGGGGGGCAGGGGCTTCGCACGGCGCGAGAGGCTACTTGATCCGCTCGATGCGTCCGCTGTCGCGATCGACACTCAGGCGATCGACCAGCGAGCCGTCCTGGGTGACGATCTCGGCGACGATCGTGTTCTTGTCCACTTCCTTGACCTCGCCGAGCTTGAGCCGGTCGTTGCCTTGCCGGGCGAGATGGCGCTCCAGGAGCTTGGTCACGTCGGCGGTGTCGAGGTCCTTGTCGCCGGCCAGGCCCGCGCACGGCCCGTATCCGAGGCCGGCGCCGGGGCCGAAACCACGGCCGGAATGCGGGCCATAGCCCATCCCCCAGCCGGATCCCATCATCCCGCCGGGCCCACGCCCGGCGCCGGGGCCGTAGCCCATCATCGCCCCGGGGCCGTAGCCCTGCTCCATCATCCAGCCGGGGCCGTAGCCGAAGCCCGGACCCTGCTGGCCGTAAGCCTGCACGCCGACCAGCACCACTCCGGCCAGGGCCAGCGACGCCAGCGTCGCCTTGACGATCGGTTTCATGGCTTGCTCCTTTCCTCGCCAATGCAGCGTTCCGTGAACGGGGCCGATTGAACGGCGAAGATGTGACCGGAGTTCGTCCGCCGACCCCCGGAATTGTGACCGGATGTGACGGCGGCCGGGGCGGTCACATCCGGTCACACTTTTTTCCGTGAGGGAGCGCGAGCCGGCCGCCTATATTTCCCGGCATGGAGCGCTCGCCTCACATCCTGGTGGTCGACGACAACGCCGAGATCCGCGAGCTCCTGTCGCGGTTCCTCGGCCGGCACGGGATGCGCGTCAGCGTCGCCCGCGACGGGCGCGAGATGCGCAAGGCGCTGGCCGATCTCGCCATCGACCTGATCGTGCTCGACCTGATGCTGCCCGGCGA
>JACQOE010000019.1 GCA_016202695.1 Pseudomonadota bacterium
GCGATGCCCGCGTGCCGGGTCTAGCGGACACCTTCCGGGGCGTCGGCGGAACGCCCGTCCCGATCGGCCAGCCGCCCGTCGCGCAGATGGAAGATGCGATCGAAGCGATCGAACACCTTTTCGTCGTGCGTGACGACGAGGATGGCGGCCTGCTGGTCGCCCGCCACCCTGCGCAGAAGGTCCATGACGATGCCCGCGCGCGTGGAATCGAGTGCGGCGGTCGGCTCGTCGGCGAGGATGATGCGCGGCCGGTTGGCAAGCGCGCGGGCGATGGCGACGCGCTGAGCCTCGCCGCCGGAGAGGCTGGCCGGGAACGAGTTCTTGCGATGCCCGACCTCGAGATAGTCGAGGAGATCGAGCGCCCGCCGCCGCGCCTCCGCCGGCGCGGCGCCCGCCAGGTCGAGGACCACGGCGATGTTGTCGGTCGCATCGAGGAAGGGAAGGAGGTTGTGGAACTGGAAAATGAAGCCGATCTTCTCCAGCCGCAGGCGGCGCAGGTCGCTGCGAATCCATCGGCTGTCGTAGACGAGTTGGCCGTCGAGTCGCATTTCCCCGGAGGAGGGCTCGACGATGCACGCGATCACGTTGAGCAGCGTGCTCTTGCCCGAGCCGCTGGGGCCGAGAAGGCCGACCACCTCGCCCGCCTGCACCGAGAGACTGACCTCGCGCAAGGCGTCGACGCGCGCCTCGCCCTCGCCGAAGTGCTTGGAGATGGCGCGGAGATCGACCAGAGGTCTCGCTTTGATCGCGGCGTCGGGCATGTCAACCGCCGAGCGCTTGCGCCGGCTCCACCTTCAGCGCAAGCCGCACGCCGAGGGCGCTTGCGACGAGGCAGACAAGCACGACGACGAACGCGAGGACGAGGCCATCCTCCGGCTGGAGGATGACCCGGCGCGGGAAGAAATCCTTGACGCCGCTGATCAGGAGCGCGCCGAAGCCGAACCCGGCAAGTCCCATCGCGAGAGCCTGTTGGACGATCAGCCCCACGATCGTGCGGTCGGGGGCGCCGATCAATTTGAGGGTCGCGATCTCGCGCAGCTTGTCCATGGTCATCGTGTAGATGATGAGGGCAATGATCACCGTGGAGACCACGAGCAGGATCGTGGTGAAGAGCCCGATCTGTTTGCGCGCCTTCTCCACCACCGACTGCAACAGCACAGCCTCCTGCTCCGCCTGGGTCATCGCCGCAAGGTGCTTCCACCGCCTAGCGGCCGCCGACACCGCCTCGGCCGGGACGTGGGGAGAGACCCGGGCGAGGACCGCATTGACCGTGTCGATCCCGCCGGCCGGAGCGCCGCGCGCGGCCTCGCGCCGGGCGGCGCTCGGCGCCAGCTCGAATTGCAGCTCCTGGGCGTCGCGGAGTGTCACATAGGCGACGGGGTCGCCGCCCGAGGCCACCTGATCGCGGGTAACCCCGACCACGACAAAGGTATCGCGGCCGAGCCGGATACGCTCCCCGAGCGGGAGGCCGGCGCGGGCGTCGGCGATCATCTCGAACCGGGCGCGGGCGATGAGGCGCCCCTCCGCGACCGTCTGCGGGCCGCCCGGCCGGCCGAGTTCGTACCCGACGACGTAGAGCCGAAGTTTTTGCTCCCGATGGCGCGCCTCGATCGTCTGGTAGGTCACCGACCCTGCCGAGGCGACGCCGGAGAGGCTGGCGATCGCCTCGCGCGTATCTCCGGGGATGCGAGAGGACTCCGCGAACGGCCCCCGGGTGCCGGATTCGACGACCCAGATGTCCACTCCCGGGGTGCGGACGAGCGCCAGGGCGTCGTCGACGAGCCCGCGGTAGATCCCGATCATCGACAGCACGACGCCGAGCAGGAGGCTGAGGCCAAAGCAGGTGAGAAGAAACCGGCCGAGATTGTGTCGGACGTCGCGGTAGGCGAGATTCATCTCGCGTCCTCCGCCGCGAGGCGCACCGAACGGCCTTCGCGCAGGCCGGGGCGGAGCGTGCCGACGACGCGGCTTTCGGCCGCAAGGCCGGCCACGATCTCGAGCCGTCCGTCGAGGGTGCGCTGGCCGAAGCGGACCTGGCGCCGGGCCAGGCGGCCGTCCTCGACGGTCCAGATCGTTCCGCCGGAGCCATCGAACCCGTCCACCGCCGTCTGCGGCACCAGGATCGCCCGCTCGATCGTGGCCGTGGTGATCACAGCCTCCATCTGCTCGCCGAGATAGACCGTCTCCGGGCATCGCGTGCAGCGGATGTAGACGCGGCGCTCCTCGCTGACCCGATCGCTCTCCAGGCCGATCCGCGCGATCGTCCCGGAGAAGGTCTCGCGCGGCAGCGAGCGGAGCCGGACCTCGGCCGGTTGGCCCACCCGGAGCCCGCCGGCCGACGCCTCGTCGATGTAGACCAGGCCCCAGACGGTTCGCGGATCGACCAGCTTGAACAGCCGCTCTCCCGGGACGAGCACCGCCCCCAACTCCTTGTGGCGCTGGATGACGACTGCATCGTAAGGGGCCTTGAGCGTGTAGTGATCGAGGAGGACGCTCTCGAGGCGATGCTGGGCCTCGGCGTCGGCGACCGCCGCCTGGGCGACGCGGACCTCGCTCTCGGTCACGGCGACATCGGCGGCGGCGGCGGCGGCCTCGGTCTCGGCCTCCTCGGCCGACTGGATCGAGACCGTGCCCTGCTTCACCAGCTCCTGCCGGCGGCGGCTGACCTGATGCTTCTGGGCCACGAGCGCGCGCGCCTTCTCGACCGCCGCCCGTGCCCGTTCGAGATTCGCCCGCGCCTGCTGGAGCACGGCCCCGGCCTTGGCGACGCGAGCCTCCTGCGCGGCGGCGTCAAGGCGCGCGAGCACCGTGCCCTCGGTTGTGGAATCACCGTGGTCGGCGCGCAAATCGACCAGCGCGCCGCCGACCTCGAAGCCCACCTCGGAGACGATGTGGGCCTCGACCGTGCCCACCCCGAAGACTTGGATCGGCACTCCGGTCTCGGGACGCGCGATCGCGACCTCGATCGGCCGAACCGTTATGAACAGGTAGGCGGCGGCGCCCAGCGCCAGGATGCCGAGTGCGGCCGCCAACATGGCTGTGCGTCGTCTCATGGGAGGTCCCGCTACTTCGCTTCCCCGTTCCGCCGCGCCGGCGGCGCGGCAAGTAGGCCGAACAGCAGCACGCCGAGCATGCGCTCGCCCTCGCCGAGGAGGTCGAACTGCCGGTTGGTGAGCGTCCAGCGCACGGCCAAACCCTGCACCAGGCCAACCACCGCATAGGCCGCCGTCCCGTCGTCGAGGTCCTTGCGGAAGACACCGGCGGTGCGGCCGGCGGCGATGGTCCCGGCGAGGAGTCGGTGGAAGTCGGCGAGAAGCGAGAGGAAGACCGCACGCAGGGCTTTGCTCTGCGCCGCGATTCCCCGCGAGAAAAGGATCGCCGGAAGGGCAGGAGTGGCGCGGATTTGTTCGAGCTGCGCCCGGAACAGGGCGGCCAGCCGCTCGTCCGGGGCATCGTGAGCGGCAAGCGCCGCCGCCCAGCGGCGTCGCAGGCCGTCGCCAATCGCGGTAACCACGGCTTCCCAGATGTCCCGCTTTTTCGGGAAATGGCGGAAAACGCCGGGCTGGGTGAGCCCGACCTCCCGGGCGATGGCATCGGCGGTGAGCCGGTCGGGGCCGTATTTGTCCGCCAGCCGGATGGCGGCGGCGACAATCTCGCCGCGTCGCTCCTCGCCGGTCCTGCGTATCGCCATGGCGCGGTCGCTTACCGTTAGTAAGTAGATACAAACTAACTAGGGCCGAGGGGCGACGGTTTCAAGGCCTCCAGGATGGCGAGTTGGTCCGGCTTGCGGATTCCCCATGCTCTGCTCTGGCCGTCCTCGATGCCGTGAAGCTCGACCAATTTTCTCCGAAGCTCCTGACCGCGGCGAAGACGGTACCGAGTTTCAAGCCGCCGAATTTGCACGGCTAGTCGGCCTGAGAAACGCGTGCTCTTGGATATTCGATCGGATATGGGAGCGAGTCTGGAGCCGGATCGTGGCACCGAGATCGTCGGGATCTCGGTTGGGCGCGGCAAGGGCCTCCGGGCGGGTCAGTCGGGGATCCGGATCTCGAACAACGGTGGATACTGCTGTGAGCCGAAAACATCCCGCTCTCCCGGGCTTCCGCTCGGAACCTTGCGCCGGATCGTGAACTTGATCGCGCGGGCCGGCTCGAACACCACGAAATCGGTGATGTCGGCGGGGGGGACACGGAACATGTCCGCCACACGCGCCGGGGTGATGACGGCGCTGTCGCGCACCCGCACGAAGGCGTCGCGGTCGCGAAAGATGATGTCGAAGGTGATCAGGTCGACGCCCGCGTTCTTGCTGCGGATCGTCGAGGCAAGATCCTTGAGCGTCGTCATCGGGCGATCCCCCAAGCGGCGCCGTCGGCGATCCGATGGTGCCGGGTCCTGACCAGGTCGCCCGGGCCGGAAACCATCACGACATGATTTAGGGTCCACTCGTAGCCCGGCTCGCCGATCAGAATCTCGTCCGACATCATGGCCGCCGCGCCCGCCGTTCCCTTGAGTGCGGGCAGGCGGGCATAGAACAAATTGCGCGAACCCAGGGCGCAGGCCTCGAACGCCACCTGCGGGTCGCGTGAGACCGATTCGACCACCACGCACAGCTCCTGGGGCGCGGCCACCGGACGGGGCTCCATCGGGCCCATGATCCCGTCGCGGCCGTAAAGGTGATAATGGAGCCGGTAGCTGTTGCCGTCCGGGCCGAATCGCTCGGCCACCTTGTCCCTTGCCCAAGCCACCGCCTGGTCGATCAGGCGAATGGTATCGGGATCGCGGATGCCGACGATCGCGATCCGGCGGTGCCCGACAAAGCCGGCGCCCTCGATCTTCATCCGGTAAGTCGGCGAGGTGACGAAACGGGCGCCCCGCACCCGCGTGGTCTTGTCGTCCACCTGCTCGTACACGCAGTCGGTCATGTCAACGCAGCCGCCGGCGACGTGTTCGAAATAGGGATTCGGCCGCTCGTACATGGCGTGACTCGCAACCGAGAGCGGCGTGCAGCGCTGGTCGGGATGCATGGCGCGGACATAGACCGCGCCCTCGTCGATCCATCCCATGACCGACTCTTTGGCCATGTAAGGCTCGGCGCAAAACGACGCGCATTCCATCAGTTTTCCGAGGAAATACGAGTTCGCCGGGTCATGGCCGGCGTGCAGAAGCGGGGCCGCGAAGATGGCGCAATCGCTGCTGCGTCCGGCGATGATCACGTCCGCGCCGGCGGCGAGCGCTTGCCGCATGGGCTCGGCGTCCATGACGGCGACGGCCCGATCCGTCCGCTCGAGAATGGAAAGTCCTGCATCCGGACGGCCGCAGAGCCCCTCGATCCGCTCGCGGCGGAGAAGCCGACGCTTGAGCTCCTCGACGGGAACCTCCGAGTAGATCGCCGCCAGCCGAAAGGGCGGCAGACGGTGCTCCTTTGCGATATCCCGGACCAGCGCCACGAACTGGTCGACTCCGCGATCAGTTCCGGTGTCCGACGCGGAGCCGACGATCATGGGAATTCCCAGCCTGCGCGACTGCAGCAGCATGACTTCGAGATCGTGGCGCTGCCAGGCTTCGAGGCTGACATGCTCGTCGGCGCCGAGCGGCCGCGGACCCATGTCGCAGCTTCCGGCATCGGCCGCGATCGCATCGGGGCCGTAGCCACACGCCAGGAGAAAACTTCCCTTCTCCAGCGGCGTGAAGCTGAGGTGCCCGGTCGGGCACAGAACCCTGAACGGCTTCATGGCCCTGCGCCCGCCCTTCATGGAATCTCCACATCGAATAGTGGGGCATATTGCTGGGAGCCGAACATGTCGGTTTCTCCCTTGCAGCCGCTGGGCCTCAGCCTGCGGATGGTGAACTTGATCGCCTGGGCCGGCTCGAAGACGACGAAGTCGGTGACCCGAGCCTCCTCGATGCCGAACAGGCGGGCCACGCTGGCACGGTTCAGGACGCCGCTGTCGCGCACCCGCTCGAAGTTGTGCCGTTCACGGCAGATGATATCGAAGGTGATGTGGTCCACTCCGGCGTTCTTGCTGCGAATGGTGGATGCGAGTTCGACAAGCTTCATGGTCGGGGCTCCGAGGCTGCGATCAGGCGTGGATCGTCTCGAATCGGGTCGAGAAGAACTCGCTTTGATCCTTGGCCTTGATGATGTGGTTAAGGGTCCATTCGTAGGCCGGCCGGGCGTGCAGCACCTCGTCGGACATGATGGCTGCGGTGCCCGCCGTGCCCTTCACGTCCGGCAACCGGGCATAGAAGAGGTTCTTGGCGGCGATATGGCAGATGACCTCGGCCCGCGCCGCGTCGTCGCACGTGACCTCGACGACGATGCCGACCTCCAGCGGGCTCTTGGCCGGGGTCGGCTCCATCTCCCCCATGACGGCGCCGCGGCCGTAGTCGTGGTAGAAGACGTCGTAGGTTCCGCCAACGGGCCCAAAGCGCTCGGCCAGCTTGCCCTTGGTCCAGTCGATCGCGCGGTCGAGGTTGGCGATGGTGTAGGGATCGCGGATACCGAGGATGAAGAGCGCCCGCTCGGCCACCTTGCCGGCGCCTTCCAGCTTGATCCAGGTTTCCGCGTCGGCCACGAACGTCTGCCCGGTCACGCGGGTGGTCTTCTCATCCACCTGCTCGTAGCGGCAGCGGGACATGTCGAGAAATCCGCCGGGCACGTATTCGCGAAACGGATTTAGGCGCTCATACATGGCGTGGCTCGCAACCGAGGCCGGCGTGCAGCGCTGAGCCGGATGCATGGCCGTCAGAAAGACCCCCTCCGAATCGACCCGGCCGAGGATGGTCTCCTTGCCCATGAAGGGCTCGCCGCAGAAGGAGGCGCATTCCATCGCCTTGCCGCAGAAATAGGCGTCGGCTTCGCCGCCGCCCGCGTTCAGGATCGGGGCGGCAAAGATCGCGCAGTCGCCGCTGCGGCCGGCGATGATCACATCGGCGCCGTCCCGCAAGACCGCCCGGATCGGCTCGACACCCATGACGGCAACGACCCGGTCGGTGCGCTTGAGCAGCGCGAGATCGGCTGTGGGCCGACCGTTAAGACCCGCGATGGTCTCGCCGGCCTGGACGCGGTGGATGAGATCGGAAACCGGCACCTCGGAGTAGACCGCCGCGAGCTTGAAGGGCGCCAGCTTGTGCTGGGCAGCGATCTCCTTGATCAAACGCACGTACTGGTCCACGCCGCGGTTGGTTCCGGTGTCGGAGGCGGACCCGATGATCATCGGGATGCCAAGTTTCCGGGCCGCCACGAGCATGGCTTCCAGGTCATGGCGCTGCCAGACCTCGCTAGACGCCGGCCTGTCCGCGCCCAGCGGATAGGGGCCGATATCGGCACTGCCTGAATCGGCGATGATGTAATCGGGTCTCTGGGCGCATCCCCTTTCGAAGCTGCCCTTTTCGAGAGGCGTGGTCCCGAGATGACCGGTGGGGGTAATGATCCGTATCGGCTTCATGGTTTCCCTATCCGCTTGGATGACTGAGATACGTCGGAATGATGGAGGCGGCTCGTTCCGCTTCCCCCGCGAGCGGCGGAGGGGCTTGATCGGCTGCGATTGCCGGCGGCGCGCCGGGCCGGGAGGCGCGAACGGCGGTCACGACACCCCCCCGCTCCGCCGGTCGTTACCGAAGTCGAAGCGCGCGAGCGGGGCCGAACACGGCGGGCCGTCGCTGAACAGCAGGTACCGCTCGACCGGGTTGTAGATCGCGAGCGAGATCGTCGAGCTGCCCGACGGCTCGCCATGCCGGCAGAGCGCCGGACCGGGCGATCCATGCCCGGCGAGCAAGGCGGCCAGGCCCCGGGGATCGAAGCCGTCGAGAATCCGAGGCAAGCAACGACGCACCAGCGTCAGACGCTGGCGGGAGTTCCGGCCTCCTTCGCTCTCCCTGCTTTCCCGGTTGGCGGACCGCAGTTGCGGCGTGACGAAGTGATTGGTCCGCGCGACCCAGGCGCGGCTCTTGCGCTCCTTGCCGAGGCAACGGTGGCCCAGCTCGACCGCCGCCACCGAGCCGTGGGCATCGGCCATGACCAGCGTCCCGCCGCCCAGATGCGCAGTGCGGGAGATCATCGTCAGACCCTGATCCACGGTGCGGCACCGGGACAGCAATGTCTCCATGAGGAAATAGCGCAGAAGCCCGGTGCCGTGGTCGGCGGTCGCCACCTGCGTGTCGGCGAGCGCGAAGCCGCTTGCGTTGATGCCGCTAGAGGCGCAGGGGCTGCTACCCAGGCTGGACACGCCGAGAATCGGACCGCACGACCAGGCGGGATCGGACAGCCGAAATACCCGTTGCAATGGCAGGGTCTTGATCGGAACGTCCCGGTTCTTGGCGAGGAGGACGGCGTCGCGCGTCGCCGCGGCGATGGCGGTACAGCCGTCGTCGGGCCTGGAGCCGGAGATCTCCTGCATCGCCGCCGCGTGCATCGACGCGAATACGGTCTCGGCCGCGAGATGGAAGCCGTCGGCGATCCCCCGGGTTTCGGCGATCGCGTGCGGATGCAGGGCGGCGGCATGATCCCATTGGGCGGCGAGGAACTCCTGTCCGGTCCGCGAGCGCCAGGCGCGGCCTGCGCGGCGAAGGCGGCCGTCGATCCAGCCCCTGGTCCGAAGGCGGGCGTGCGGCGGACACTCGCCCTGCTGCCGGCCGCGGTCATAGGGAGAGCCGACGAGCGTGACTTCGATCACGACGCCTCTCCTGCCGGCCGCTGGCCGCTGTACAGATGGCAGGCGACGGAATGTCCCGCCGAAAGCTCGCCGAGCGGCGGGGCCGCGACGCGACAATGCGCCATGACGTGCGGGCATCGGGTGTGAAAGCGGCAGCCGGACGGCGGATCTAGCGGCGACGGCAGGTCTCCGCTGAGCAGGGTCCGCCTCCGCCCCGAGGCCGCGTCGAGCCGGGGAACGGCGGCGAGCAGACTTTGGGTGTAGGGGTGCCTGGGGTCTACGAGCATGGCCCGGGCTGGCCCGATCTCCACGACCTCGCCAAGGTACATCACCGCCACCCGGTCGCTGACGTAGCCAACCACGGAAAGATTGTGGCTGATGAAGAGGAACGTAAGCTTGAGGTCGCGGCCCAGCTCCTGCAGCAGGTGCAGGATTTGAGCCTGGATCGACACATCCAGGGCCGAGACCGCTTCGTCGCAGATCACGAACTCCGGCTTCAGGATCAGGGCCCGGGCAACGCCGATCCGCTGCCGCTGGCCGCCCGAGAACTGATGGGGAAAGCGGTTGAGATGCGCGGCCTTCAAACCCACCCGTTCGAGCATGTCGGCCACCCGGTCCCGGGTCGCCTTGCGGGCCAGTTTCTCGTGGACCCGCAGGGGCAGGCTGACGATCTGTTCGACCGTCTTGCGCGGATTGAGCGAGGCGTAGGGATCCTGGAAAATAATCTGCATCCGGCGGCGCAGTTCCCGCATGCGTGGGGGCCCCGCCTCGGTGATGTCCTCGCCGTCGAAGATAATGCGTCCCCGGCTCGGCTCCTGGAGGCGAAGAAGGACGCGGGCGAGGGTGCTCTTGCCGCAGCCGCTTTCGCCGATGAGACCCAGGGTCGTGCCCCGATCGACGGTCAAGTTGACGTTGTTCAGGGCCTGGATCAGATGACGGCCGCGGACCAGGAGTCGACCGAACAGCCCCTTGCGGGTGTCGAAGGTCTTACCGAGGGAACGGGTTTCCACCAGCGGCGGGCGGACATCGACGGCCGTCATCGCCGCCCTCCGGGCCGCACGCAGCGCGCCTCGCGCCCCCCGCCCAGATCGCTCATCGGGATCCTGGCTCCGCAACGCGCTTCGGCCACAGGACAACGCGCGCGGAAGCGGCATTCATCGGCCAGGCGGACAAGTTCGGGAACTTGCCCCTCGATCGGGCGGATCTTTTCGCCCAGCCGGGACAAGCGCGGGATCGAGCCGATAAGACCCCGGGTATAGGGATGGGCCGGGTCGTCGATCACCGACCGGGTCGGGCCCTGCTCCACCACCTGACCCGCATACATGACGATGACCCGGGTGCAGTATTCGGCGACCAGACCCAGGTCGTGGGTAATGAGAACGACCGTCATCCCCAGCCTATGGCGCAGCGCCATGAGCAGGTCGAGGACCTGTGCCTGGATGGTGACGTCGAGCGCGCTGGTCGGCTCGTCGGCGATGAGGAGCTTGGGACGGCAGGCGAGGGCGATGGCAATCATGATCCGCTGGCGCATGCCGCCCGAGAACTCATGCGGGTACTGCCGCATCCGGATGGCCGGCTCGGGAATGCCGACCAGGGAGAGCATTTCGAGCGCCTGCGCCTCGGCCGGGCGGGCGCCGTCGGCCGGCGTGTGCTCGCGCAGGACCTCCAGTATCTGGCTGCCCACGGTGAGCGCCGGATTGAGCGACGTCAGGGCATCCTGAAACGTCATCGCGATTTCTTTGCCACGAACGCGGCGCAGCTCCCGCCGGGTCAGGGCGGTCAGCTCACGGCCGTCGAAGCGTATGGAACCGCCGGCGATCCACCCTGGAGGCCGCACCAAGCCGAGGACGCTTAGGAACGTCACGCTCTTGCCCGATCCGGACTCCCCGACCACGCCCGCGCACTCGCCCGGGAAGATGTCGATATCGACTCCGTCGACGGCCTTGACCAGACCGACTTGGGTCTGGAAATGCGCCTCCAGGTCGCGGATGCTGAGGAGCGGCTCGACGGGGGCGGCGGACGCGGTCATCAGCGCAGTCTCGGGTCGAAGGCGTCGCGCAGTCCCTGGCTCGCGACGTTGATGCTGACGACAAGCAGGAAGATGGCGATGCCGGGAAAGGTGCTGACCCACCACGCCTCCAGTAGAAAGGCGCGTCCATCCGAAACCATAGATCCCCACGACGCCAAAGGCGGCTGCACGCCGAGCCCGAGAAACGACAGGCTCGCCTCGAGGATGATGATCGTTGCCATGCGGGTGGTCGCGACAACGATCAGCGGCGAGAGGACGTTGGGCAGGATCTCCCGGGTCATGATATGCGCCTTAGAGGCGCCCACCGCGCGCGCCGCCTCGACGTACTCGAGCTCCCGGGCCGCCAGCGTCTCTCCGCGAATCACGCGGCAGGAGATCGTCCACTCCTTGTAGACCAATGCCAGAATGATGTTTTCGAGACCCGGCCCCATCATGCCCATGAGACCGATGGCGAAGATCAGGTAGGGGAAGCCGAGCAGGGTATCGACAATGCGCGAGATGACCGCGTCGACGATCCCGCCCAGGAAGCCCGCCGCGAGCCCGGCGAGGGTGCCAACGACGGTCGCGAGAAGGACCACGGCGACGCCGATGAAGATCGAGATCCGGGCGCCGTAAATGATGCGCGACAGGAGGTCGCGGCCGAGTGCGTCGCAACCGAGCGGATACGACCACTCGCCGCCCTCCCTCCACACCGGCGGCTGCAACCGCCGCAGCAAGTCGGTATCGTAAGGATCGTGGGGCGTGACCAGAGGAGCAAAGACCGCCATCAAGATGAAAATGACGACCGTCACTGCCGAGACGACCGCAAAACGGTCCCGCCGGAACTTGCGCAGGTTGATGACCAGGATCGACTCCTGGCCAGCCTCATTCGCCGCGCCGAGTGCGGGGGTGCTCACAACTTCACCCTCGGATTGAGGAGGGTGTAGAGCACATCGGCCAGGAAATTGACGCTGACGTAGATCACGGCGATGACCAGCACGCCGGCCTGAACCAGGGGGTAGTCGCGAGAGAAGATGCCCTCGACGATGACCCGGGCCAGGCCGGGCCAGCCGAAAACGGTCTCGACGATCGTGTTCCCGCCGAGTAGGTAACCGGTTTCCAGCGCCGCCACCGTGACGGTCGGGATCAGCGCGTTCTTGAGGGCGTGGCGCATGAGCAGGCGGGCCCGGCCCAAACCCTTGGCTTCGGCGAACAGGATGTAATCCTGCTGCAGGACCTCGATCATGGAGGCGCGCGTCACCCGCATCAGCAGGGCCGCCATGGCGAGGCCGAGCGTGACGGCGGGCATGATGATGTGGTGAAGCGCGTCGAGGAAGGTGTCGACGCGGCCTTGAATCAGGCTGTCGAGCAGGATCATGCCCGTGATTCGGGGGACCTCGTGGGAGAAGTCGACCCGGCCCGAAACCGGCATCCAGCCCAAATGTACGGCGAAGAGGAGGATGAGCATGATGCCGAGCCAGAATCCCGGCATCGACACGCCGATCAGGGACGCGACGGTCGCTATTCGGTCGAGGATGGAGCCGCGCTTCACGGCGGCGAGGACGCCCAGCGGGATGGACAGCGCGAGCGCGATCAGCATAGAGACGATCGTGAGTTCCATGGTCGCGGGCAGGCGTTCGGCGATCACTTCGGCGACGGGGCGTCGGTGAAAGAAGCTGCGCCCGAAATTCCCGGTGAGCGCATTCCTTACGAATTTGACGAAGCGTTCATGGGGCGGAAGGTCGAGCCCCATCTCCCGGCGCAGGCTTTCCGCCTGCTCGGGCGTCGCCCGTTCGTTGCCGAGCATGATCTCGACCGGGTCTCCCGGCGTCAGCGTGATCATCAGGAAGACGACCAGGCTGACGCCGAGGAGAACGGGTACGAGTTGCAGCAGGCGCTCGACGACAAATCCGAGGCGCACGGATTCCCCTGAGAGGCCTCAGTTCGCGAAATAGGCCCGGTGCAGGTTGATGCGGCTGTCGGAGCCGGGCTCCCAACCGCGCAGGCGGCTGCCGACGGCGTAGATGTCCTGGGGCACCCACAGGAAGATCCATGGCGCCTCCTCGGCCACGATCTTCTCGGCCTCGTGGTACATGCCGGCGCGCTTCTCCACGTCCAGCTCCGTTTCCGCCGCATCGAGGAGGCGGTCGACGTTGGGGTTGGAATAACCGGACGAATTGCCGCGGTCCTTCGTCCTCAGGGTCGGCACGAAGATCCCCGTCGGATCGAGCGCACTGCTGCCCCACGACGTGAGGTACATGTCGCGTTCCTTCTTCTCGCCGCGCCAGATGGGGGTCAGCACGGCGCCCTCCCAGACCTGGACCTTGGTCCTGATGCCGACCTTGGTCAGCATCGAAGCGATGGCCTCGGCTTGGTCCTTGAACGCGCCCTCGGTATCGAGGACGACGTCGAGCCCGTTGGCATGGCCCGCCTGCGCGAGAAGGCTCTTCGCCTTTTCCGGATCAAACGCGTACTCCCGCAGGCCGGGCTTGTAGCCGAACGATTCCGGGCTGAGGACTCCGGCGACGGAGGTCGCGGCCCCGCCCAGGAGCTTGTCGATCAGCGTCTTCTTGTCGATGGCGTGGTTGGCGGCCTGGCGCACGCGCAGGTCGTTGAGGGGCGGGCGCGTCACGTTCAGCGCGATGAAGAAGGTCCGGGTTCCGTTGGCCTTGACGACCTTGGCCTTGCCGCTCCGATCGATCTGGCCGATCGTGTGAATCGGGACCTCATTGATGATGTCCACCTCGCCGGCCAGCAGGGCGGCAACCCGGGACGCGTTCTCGGGGATGATCTTGAAGATCACGCGGTCGGCTTTCGCCGCCCCCACCGGCGGGATCGCGGCGGCGCCACCGTAATAGTCCGCGAACCTCTCCATGATGATGCTGTCGCCGCGACGCCACTCGACAAGCTTGAAGGGGCCGGTGCCGTTGACCTGGGTGGCGAGCGCGTCGTGTCCCACCTTCTCGACGAATTTCTTGCTGACCACCTCCTGCACCGGCAGCATCCGCGGGAACACGGGCCAGGGGGCCTTCAATTTGAAGTGAACCGTGTAATCGTCAATGACGAGGACGTCCGCCAGCGGGCCCAAGAGGCTCTGGCGCGGACTGGTCTGTCCGCCCATCGCCTTCTCTTTGGTCAGGCGGTCGAACGTAAACTTGATGTCCGCGGCGGTCATCGGATCGCCGCTGTGGAATTTTACGTTGCGGCGCAGCTTCGCCTCGTAGGTGAGGGAATCGATCTGACGGAACGACTCGGCGAGTTCGGGCACGGCCCGGCCGTCGGCCGTCTGCGTCATCACCCCATCGTACAGGTTGCGGATGATGGTCTCGGTTTCGCGCTTGCGGTGATTGGCGGGGTCGAGGGTGAGGGCATCTTGCGTGAACCCGACACGGAGTTCCGCCGCCTCGGCAGAACCCGCAGAGATCGTCGCTCCCAAAGGAAAGACCAAGACCGCCGAAACGGCGAGGAACCACGGTGTCTTTCTCATGGCTGTCATCTCCCGAGCAGCAAGCTCCAGCCGGACGCACGCCTTGGTCTTGGTTGTGGCGCCGGCCCGCAAGGACCACTCGCGTTCCAAACAAAGGAACGTTCGGTAACGAGTAACGATTTCAGGCCCAGCCAGAACGGTCAATATTTTTTTTGAAAATCAGAAAAAGAATCATACCTGATCATTTTTTTCTATCATTTCAATAATGAAACCTGATCCATATGGGGGCGCCATCCGGAGCGGATGTCGGCGAGGCTGGAAAAACAGGACGCAAGCAGGACCGCGCATCCATCACGAAGTTTCGCGGTCCTCCGCGTAGTAGAAATGGATGTCCTGCTTTTCCGCCACCAGGTCCTTGGCCATTCCGGCCACGATCTGGACCGCCGGCGAGAGCGTCACCATCGGGAAGGCGACCACGTATTCGAGCGCTGCCAGCGGCGTGGCGGTGGTGACGATGCGCAACTTCCCTTCCGCCAGTTCGCGCGCCGCCGCCGAGGGCGTGGCTATGGCGATGCCCATCCCCTCGACCGCCAACTGGATCCGGGTGCTCAGACTCGAACACGCATGGTTATAGCGAAGCTGGGCGCCGCTCCGCTGGAACCATTCCACCGCGAGATCGTGCAGATGGCTTCCACGCGGACCGCTGATGATCGGCCAGGATTCGAGATCTTGTGGCGATACCGGTGTTAACGGTATCCCGAGCGCCGGACTGGCCAAGAACGCCATGTTGACCTGTCCGATCACATCCGTGGTCATACGCGTGGTGCGAACGGGGCCCGCCAGAAACGCGACATCCAGCTCCCCCGCAAGCAGAAGGTCGCGCATGTGTTCGCTGGATTCGACCATGAACTCCAGTTCTATTCCCGGATGGGCCCGCGCCAGGTTGCGGATCAGCTTGGGAAGCCAGGTTCGGGCGGGAATACTGGTCACACCGAGCCGGACGCGGCCGGTGACGGAGTCCCGGTTTCCGAGGTGCCGATGAATCTCGGAGGCGAGCGAAACGATCTGTTCGGCGTAGGGGATCAGTTCCCTGCCCCTGGCGGTAAGCCGGGCGCTGCGTGAGGAACGGTCGAACAGCTCCACGCCGAGTTCGCGTTCCAGTTCGCGGATGCGGGCCGATACTGTCGGCTGGGCCATCTTCAGATGCCGGCTGGCAGCCCGGAAACTGCCCAGGCGGGCGATCCAGTAGAGCGTCTCGAACTGCTTGAAATTCATGGGCTTGGAACGTAACTGCGCGCGGCGACCCCTTGCCGCTTGATGGCCCTCTCGTTCGCCCGCCGGTCAGCCGATCTGTCGCCCGGCCCTGCCCGCGCCGTCGAGCCCTCTCGTCATCTGCCGAAGGTCACGTGGTTGGGGATGAAGAGGGCGAGATCGGGAAAGAAAGTCACGATCCCGGTCATCAGGATCATGATGAAAAAGAACGGCAGGACGCCGTAAAACACCTTGCTCATCGGCTCGTTGCTCAGCGACTGGATGACGAACAGGTTGAAGCCGACCGGCGGCGTGACCTGCGCCATCTCGACGACCAGGACAAAGAAGACGCCAAACCAGATCGGATCGAATCCCGCCTGGGTGATCAGCGGAAAGGTGATCGGGAGCGTCATGACCATCATCGAGGCGCCCTCGAGGATGCAGCCAAGCACGATGTAGAAGAGGAGCAAGAGGGCGACGAGGGCATAGGGCGAAAGCGCCAGGGAGGCGATTTGATTGGCGACGAAACGCGGAAGCCCGAGGTAAGCGAAGCCGACCGAGAGAAAACTCGCGGCGACGATGATGAGCCCGAGCATGCTCGAGGTTCGGACCGCGCCGAGGAAGGCGGTGCGGATGGTCGCGACACTCGCGCGCCCCTCGAAATAGGCGATGATCAGGGATCCGAGAATCCCCATCACGGCCGCCTCGGTGGGCGTTGCGATCCCGCCATACATCGAGCCGAGGACCACCGAGATTAGGAACAGGAACGGCAGCAGGTGGGGCAGCGACGCAAAGCGTTCGCGCCACGTGTAAGGTTCGACCTCGCGGGGGACTATGTCCGGCGAGACGAGAGACGACACCACCAGATAAGTGGAGAACAGGGCCGCCAGGATGATCCCGGGCACGAAACCGGCCAGGAACAGCTTCAGGATCGATTGCTCGGTCAGTACCCCGTAGACGATCATGGGCAGGCTGGGCGGGATCAGGAAGCCGAGCGTGCCCGATCCGGCAAGCGATCCCATGACGACGGTTCGGTTGTATCCCCGCGCGCTCAGCTCCGTCAGGGTGATGCGGCCGACCGTGGCGGTGGTCGCCGCTGACGAACCGGATCCGGCCGCAAACAGCGTGCAGGCGATGACGTTCACGTGCAGGAGCCGGCCGGGAAGCCATGTCGTCCACGGAGCGATGGCCCGCAGGAGCGAGTCGGCGAGCCGGGCATGGAAGAGGATCTCGCCCATGAGGATGAAAAGCGGAAGCGCAAGGAGCTCGGGTGTCGTCGCCGTGTTCCAGGCGCTCTGGGCGATCAGTTTGTCGACGGGAAGGCTCTTGAAGAGCTCAAGGGCCGCGATCCCGACGGCGAACAACGAGATGTTGATCCAGATTCCCGAGCCCAACGTGACGGCGAGGAGCGCGACGATTACGAAGCTGATCAGCGCCATCGTCCCGCCCTAGATTTCGTCGACGCTCGGCGCCGGCTTCTGTGGATTCCGGCCCTGCGCCAGCCAGATCAGCCGAGCCACAAGCTGAAGGAAAAAGAGGCTCGCCCCGACGGCGATGAACATCTGCACGACCCCGAGGGGCGTCTCCGTCGCGGTCCAGGCGGTCGTTCCGCGCTCGAGCGACTGGAGGGCCTGCCGGAGCAGGGCCACGGCCAGGAAAGCGGTGACAACAACGCCCACCCCCGCGCACCAAGACTCGAGCCACCTTGCGGTCCTTGGCCCCACCACGTCGCGAAAGATGGAGACGCGCACGTGGCCGCCGGTCTGCAGCGTGTAGGCGGCGCCGTAGAAGAACACGCCGCCGCAAAGGTAGCTGCTGTATTCCCACGTGAACTGAAGCGAGAACCCGAATACCCCGCGGGTCGCGATCTCGGCAAGCATGATCGCGAACATGCCCCCGAGCATCGCGGCGGCCAGGAGTCCGCCCGCCACCGACAGACCGTCGATGAGCGACGCGATCCGACCCAGGGCCGCCGGGATGCCGGAGGCGGAATGCCCGTCGAGTCCCACCGGAGTCAGGCCCGGATCACTTTCCCACCTTGGCCCTGTATTGGTTGATGACCTCGCGGGCGGGGATGAACTTGCTCAGCGAGATGAAGTCCTCCCAGAGCGGCTGCGCCGCCTTCACCAGCTCGCTGTTGAGGGCCGCGCTCGGCTGCGAAACCTTCATCCCGCGGTCAGCCAGGATCTTGAGGTTCTTTTCGTCTTCCGCGACAGCGACCTTCCAGAACTCGGGTTCCGCTTCGCGGGCGGTTTTCTCGATGGTCGTCCGCTCGCCGGCCGTGAGCTTGTTCCAGGCCTCGAGGTTGACCGTCACCACATTGATCGGCAGGGCCCAGTTAAAGCGGTTGAAATGGCCCATGAACTCCCAGAACTTGCCGTCCACGCCGGAAGTGGAAGAGGTCGCCACCGCCTCGATCACCCCCGAGGCGAGGCCGGGCACCACCTCGGCCCAAGGCATCTGAACCGCACTCGCCCCGAGGCGCTGATAGAGCTTGGTGGCGATAGGCACCCCGGTCCGGATCTTGACCCCGCTCAGGTCGGCGAGCGTGACCACCGGCTTCTTGGTGTAGGCCCCCTGGCCCGGCCACGGGACCATGTAGAGGATCTTCTGGTTGTACTTGGCCGCGATCTTGTCGAACGACGGCCGGGCGACCGAGAGCAGCACCTTGCCTTCGTCATAGGTGACGGCGAGGAAGGGGACCGTGAACAGGTTCACGAACGGATCCTCCCCCCCGGCGGTCTGCCAGTCGAATTCGGCGATCTTGACGACGCCGTCGCGGACCGCGACCAGGGTTTCCGGTCCCTTGATGCCCAGCGCCCCGCCCGAATGGATCGTGATGTCCACGGACCCGTTTGTCGCCTTTTTCACGCGCTCGACGAAGACCTTGGCGTTCTGGACATGGTAGTTGGTGTCGGGCCACACCAACGGCATGTCCCACTTCGCCGCCGCCAGCGCGGCCGAGCTCGACAGCAGGGCGGACAGGCCGGCAGCGGCGATGGCGCCTGTTGTGCGTAGACTAGGTCTGAACAACATTTCGGTTCCCTCCTTATCCGACGACGAGGCCAAGCTTGTCGCTTTACAGACGGGCACGTTTCGTCCCCGATCGATTCGCCCCTCTCTTGCAAATTTCGCATGGCCGGTACCCAACGATCTCGGCACGCGAAAACCTGCGGCCACACGCCGGCCACGCGCTACGGACGACCCGGAATGGGGGCCAAAGGAATGGGCCTGTCTTCCACACGTGTCCCCCCTTTCCTCCCTTCGGCGTGTTTAAACGCCGTGCGGTCCGGCCGCGACGCGCACCGAGGGTTGGACGATCCGATTGAGCATGCCGTTGGATTGTCCCGGACAATGTCCACCACTGTCAAGGCGGGACGGATCGGGCGCCGCCGGGCCTGTCTCGCGATCTCCATGTCGATCTCGGTCTTTGCGCCCCGGCGCGTGACCGGCGCGCGCTGTGTGCCCGGTTTCCGGCCCGCGTCGCCTTGACGCTGTCGGACCGCCATGCTAGCCCACGGATGAAGAGCGATCTCACGGAGTGGTCGAGCACCTGTCTCCATGGCAGCGGACGGTTTGGGGTGACGACGCCAACCGCCCGAGCTGTGGCTGGGTCCCTGGCGGTGCCAGGCAAGAAAAAGCGATCTCGGCGCTTTCGTCCCGGCGCGGGCGCCGGGTGCGGTGGTGTCGGTTCGCACGGGGTCGGGGGAAATGTCCACTGCCAGGATCAGCGAGACGGAACGGGGCGTCTACGTCATCGCCGTGACTCCGTTCGCCGAAGACGGAAGCGTCGACTTCGGCGGGACCAGACAAATGGTCGATTTCTTCTGCGGGCTCGGCGTGCAGGGGATGACGATCCTGGGCGTGGCCGGCGAGGCGAGCAAGATGACCGAGGAGGAGTCGGAAGCGTTCGCCGCCTGCGTCATCCGGCACATGTCCGGTCGCCTGCCCGTGGTCGTCGGGGTCAGCAACCAATCCCTTGCCAGCCTGACCAGGCTCTCGCACAAGGCGATGGAATTGGGGGCGGCGGGAGTCATGATGCAGCCCCAGGGCGCGCTCAGGACCGATGACGACGTATACAACTACATGGAGATGGTGCTCGCGGCCCTGGGTCCGGGCGTTCCGGTCGTGTATCAGGATTACCCCCAGGTTTCGGGCGTGACCATGTCGCTTTCGACCTGGGAGCGGGTGATCCGGGCCTTCCCGCAGGTCGTGATGATGAAGCACGAGCAGGTGCCCGGACTGACGAAACTCTCGCGCATTCGGGCGCTGGAGAAAGAGAAGGGGCTGCGGCGCATCAGCATCCTGGTCGGCAACAACGCCATCTATTTCCCGCAGGAGCTTCGCCGCGGCGCCGACGGCGCGATGACCGGCTTCGCCTTTCCCGACATGCTGGTCAAGGTCCTGGAGCGCTGGACCGCCGGCGACCGGCAGGCTGCCGAGGATCTTTTCGATGCCTACCTGCCGGTCCTGCGCTACGAGTTGCAACCGGGCTTTGGTCTCTCTGTCCGCAAGGAGATACTGGTCAGGCGCGGCGCGATCCCGACGCCAAAGGTGCGTTATCCCGGGCCCAGGCTCAGTCCGGTCGATCACGCCGAGCTTGAGGCGCTGCTCGATCGCCTGAATGACAAGGTTGCGGCGCTCGAGAGCCGCGCGGCGGCGTGACCGGACCGGCGGCGGGCCATCGTCGGGGCGAGGGGATCGCCGGTGCGCGGGGCGCTTGCCGCGGGCCGGGCGCGGGAATGGCCGTGGGCTCGCTGCCGCGCGCGGTTCCGGCGGGCGGTGACGCCCCGGACGAAGTCTCGTCCGGGGAGCAGGTTACTGAGGTGAGCGGTTGACCAAGATGAGCTTGGCTGGCAGGGGCACCGGGAAGGCCCGGATCGGGGTCGACATCGGCGGGACATTCACCGACGTCGCACTTGAGCGGGGAGGCGAGCGGTTCACGAGCAAGGTGCTGACGACGAGCGCCGCTCCGGAAAAAGGAGTGCTGGAGTGCCTTCAACTGGTTCTGGAGCGCTCTCGTACGAAGGCCCGCGATGTCGGAATCGTCATTCACGGCACGACGCTCGCCACCAATCTCCTGATCGAGCGTAAGGGGGCCAAGACCGCGCTCCTCACCACCGAGGGCTTTCGCGACACGATCGAGATGCGGACCGAGGGCCGCTACGAGCAGTACGACATCAACATCGACAATCCGGCTCCGCTCGTGCCGCGCCGCCTTCGGCTGCCGGTCGGCGAAAGGATGGGCGCGAGCGGAAAGGTGCTGCGGCCACTGCGGGACGAGGAGGTGGAGGCCCTCGTTCCGCGCCTGAGGGCCCACGGCGCCGAGAGCGTGGCGATCGGGTTTTTGCACAGCTATGTCAACCCCTCGCACGAGAGTCGCGCCCGCGCGATTCTCGCGCGACGGATGCCCGGCCTCGCCATCTCGCTGTCCTCGGAGGTCTCGCCCGAGATGCGCGAGTTCGAGCGCTTCTCCACCGCCTGCGCGAACGCCTATCTGCAGCCGGCCATGGAAGGCTATCTGCGCAATCTTGCGACCGGTCTCGAGAGGGCCGGGTTCGCATGCCCTCTCTTCCTTATGCATTCCGGCGGCGGCTTCATGACCGTCGAGACGGCGATCCGGTTTCCCGTGCGGCTGGTCGAGTCGGGCCCGGCAGGCGGCGCCATCTTCAGCAGTTTCATCGCCAGGCAGTACGGGTTATCCGAGGTCCTGTCCTTCGACATGGGCGGGACGACGGCGAAAATCTGCCTGATCGAAGGGGCCAAGCCGCAGACCACCCGAATCTTCGAGGCCGCGCGCGTCTATCGTTTCAAGAAAGGAAGCGGCCTTCCCCTTCGCATTCCGATGATCGAGATGGTGGAGATCGGCACCGGCGGCGGCTCCATAGCCACGCTCGATAGGATGGGGAAGATTAAGGTCGGTCCCGAGAGCGCGGGCTCGGAGCCGGGGCCGGCCTGCTATGGGCGCGGCGGCGCGTCGCCGACGGTGACGGACGCCGACCTCGTCATGGGTCGGATCAATCCCAACGCCTTCTCCGGGGGTGCGATCCGGCTCGACGTCGGCAGGGCGACCGCGGCCATCGCCGACCATGTCGGCAGGCGGCTCGGGATGCCGCCGGAACTGGCGGCATTCGGAATCTCCGAGATGGCCGACGAGGACATGGCGAACGCCTCGCGCGTCCACGCGATCGAAAGCGGCAAGGACGTGACCGCCCGGACCCTCGTCGCCTTCGGCGGCGCGGCACCGCTGCACGCGACGCGGATCGCCCAGAAGATAGGCGTGCGCAGGATCATCGTCCCCACGAGCGCCGGCGTCGGCTCGGCGGTCGGCTTCCTCCGCGCGCCGGTGACGTACGAGATCGTGCGGAGCAGCCATCAGCGGCTGAGCGCCTTCGACCCCGAACTCGTCAATCGCGTCCTCGCCGAGATGAGCCGGCAGGCGCGCGCGGTGGTCTTGCCGGCGGCCGACGGCCGGCCGATGGAGGAGCGGTGGTCGGCGTTCATGCGCTACGTGGGGCAGGGATACGAGATCGCGGTTCCGGTTCCGAAGCGCCCGCTGACGGCCGGGGATGGGCGCCTGCTTCTCGAGGCGTTCGAGGAGGTCTACCGGAAGCATTACACCTGGTCGGTCCAAGGCCCCGATGTCGAGGTGCTGAGCTGGACGGTCCTGGTGAGCGTGCAGGTGGCCGAGGAGGCGCAGGCGCCGAGGCCCGGTGCGGAGCACCGGCCGGAGCCGAGCGGCCGGCGCGAGGTGTTCGATCCGGATCAGGGCCGGTTCGTCCCCTTCGCGGTGTATCGCCGGGAGCGGCTCGCGGCAGGGGCCGTCATCGATGGTCCGGCACTGATCGAGGAGGACCAGACGACGACCGTGGTTTCGCCGGGCTTCCAAGCGCGTATCGATGCCTTCGGCTCGATCGACTGCGTGCGACGGTAGGGTAGGGGGAACGGAGGTCCCGGACCATGATTGGGCATGATGCGCTCTCTCAAATTCGCATGCAGGTGATGTGGAACCGCCTGATCTCGGTGGTCGAGGAACAGGCGCAGACGCTCATCCGCACCGCGTTTTGCACCGCCACCCGTGAGGGCGGCGATCTATCGGCCGGGGTCTTCGACCCTAAGGGCCGGATGCTCGCCCAGGCGGTCACCGGCACGCCCGGGCACGTCAACTCCATGGCCAACGGGGTCAAGCACTTCCTCGCGAAGTACCCGATCGACTCGATGCGGGAGGGCGATCACTACATCACCAACGATCCCTGGATCGCGTCCGGACACCTTCACGACTTCATGATCGTCACGCCGTGCTTCCACCGCGGCCGGCCGGTGGCCCTGTTCTCGGCGATCGTCCACGTCGTCGACGTGGGGGGACGCGGCTACATCGCCACCTGCCGCCAAGTGTACGAGGAGGGGCTCCTGATCCCGATCGCGCCTTTGATAAGGGCCGGCCAGAGGAACGAAATCCTGCTCGATGTCATCCGCGAGAACGTCCGCGAGCCGACCCAGGTGATCGGCGATCTCTATGCGCTCGTGGCATGCACCAACGACGGCTGCAAGCGCCTCAAGGGGATGATGAACGAGCTCGATCTCGATAACCTCGACGAGCTGGGCGGCTACATCATCGACAGCTCGCGCGAGGCGACGCTCCGCGAAATCCGCAAGATTCGGAAGGGGACCTACCGCTACACCCTCAGGTCCGACGGGATGGACTTCGAGGTCGACATAGTGGGTGCCGTAACCGTGACCGACGACGGCATCCATGTCGATTACACGGGCACGGGCCCGGTGAGCGACTACGGCATCAACGTGGTCATGAACTACACCGAGGCCTACACGCTTTACGGGGTGAGCTGCATCGTCGCTCCGGACATCCCGCAGAATGCGGGGTCGCTCGAGCCGATCCGGATCACTGCCCCCGCGGGCTGCATCCTCAACGCTCCGCGCCCGTGGCCCGTGGCCGCGCGGCATGTGCTCGGCCACATGCTGCCGGACGTGGTCATGGGCTGTCTCGTGCAGGCGATACCGGACCGGGTGATCGGGGAATCGGGCATGACCTGGAACCCTCACATCCGTGGCGGTCCTTCCGTGGTCGGTCGAGCGGCCGGCGACGTCGATGTGAGCGGCTTGCCGGAGTTCGACGTCTTCATGATCAACAGCGGCGGAATGGGCGCGCGGGCGACCAAGGACGGGCTCTCGGCCACCGCGTTTCCGAGCGGAGTCCGCACGACGCCCGCCGAGGCGACGGAGACGATCTCGCCCATCATCGTCTGGCGCAAGGAGTACCGGCCCGACTCCGGCGGCGCCGGCAGGAGTCGAGGCGGGGTCGGGCAGATCCTCGAGATCGGCGGCGCCGACAACTTTCCGTTCGTCGCTTCGGTGATGCTGGACAAGGTGCGCAACCCTCCGCTCGGCCGCAACGGCGGCAGGCAGGGGGCCGGCGGGCACGTGCTGCTCAGGTCCGGCGCCGAGCTCGCGCAAAAGGGCGTTCACAGGATCCCGCGCGGCGATCATCTCTACCTTGAGCTTCCGGGCGGGGGCGGCAATGGCGACCCGCTCGAGCGCGAGCCCGAGAAGGTGGTCGAGGACGTACTGGACGAACTCGTTTCCATCGCCACGGCGCGCCGGGAGTATGGGGTCGTCGTTCGCGAGGACGGGACCCTCGACAGCGAGGCGACCCGGCGGGCCCGGGCGGAGATTCGCGCGAGCGGTTCCGCCTGAGGACGGCGCCGTCGCCACGCCGCAGGCATTTGGGCGGAAGCGGGTCATGCCGCTGGCGCCGTGGGGGGGCTTGATCGGCGTGCCGCCCCCTCAGCGCCGATCCGTCTCGGCTGCCGGCTTGCGGCTGCCGGCCGCCTCCTTGAAACGCACCAAGGCTACGCGCTTCTCATCGAGGAGCGACGCGAATGCGCCAGCGCGCAGGAAGGCGTACTCCGCCCGGCGCGGTTCGACGACCGGATCGGCGGCGGCGAGCGCCGCGTCCGGTATCGCCGGATGGCACATCACCAGCATGCCGTCGGTGGCGTCCGTGAGGAAGCGGGCCATCAGTGCCGCAAACTCCTCGCCCGGCGCGAAGGCGCGCACGCCCCGGAAGCCTGTATTCCCGGGGATGCCCGCCTTCCGGCCGAGTCGCGCGAAGCGCCGGCCGAGGAGTGCGACAATCCCCGCCCGCAGCGGCGCGACCCGCCGTCGGAGGAGGCCGCCCAGAGGCTCGACGCAATAGCGGAGCCACGTCCCGTGCCGCCGCAGCCTGCGCTCGTAGATCGCAAGGAGGGCGTCGCGAACAACCGGAAGCTGGTGAGCATGCTGGTGGCCATCGACGAAGATCGGCGCAAAGCCCATCTCCGCCTCGAAGCGATCGATCTGGCGCTCGATCTCGGCCTCGATCTCGCCGGAATCGAGCCTGCGGATGGCGGCGGCGAGGAGGAGCCGGCCGAGCGGCGGCAGCCGCCCCTCCGGCGCTAGGCGCGGCATCGCCCCTGTCGGCAGATGGTCGGTGAGCGTCAGGTGCAGGCCGATGTCCGAGCGACCGGCAAGCGCCCGCAGGGGCGCGGCCTCCGATGGCCAGAATTTCGACGCCGTCATGCAGCCGGTTGCGGTGAGCCTGCCCGCGGAGATAAGCTCGCGCACAGCTTGCCCTATTCCGGGCGAAAGCCCGTAGTCGTCCGCACAAAGAACAATGCGAACAAGCTTTGGCGGCGCGGGGCGAGATCGAGTGAAATTTTCTGTTGAGCAGGACCGATTCATTGCCCTACGTCCGGCCGCCGTTGTATCGAAGCGGCGGCATCAACCTTAGCTGAGCCGGAGATGCCGCCCAAGCTCTCAGTCGTCGTCCCCTTCTACAACGAGGGCAGCGGTGTCGATTCGCTCATGGAGCGGCTGGTTCCGGTGCTCGATCGTGCCGGCGAGCGCTGGGAGATTGTCTGCGTCAACGACGGCAGTGTCGACGACACCCTGCCGCGACTTGCGGCCTGGCATGCGAAAGAGCCCCGCATCAAGGCTCTCGACCTGTCGCGCAACTTCGGCAAGGAGGCGGCGCTCTCGGCCGGACTTCTCCACGCCGCCGGGATGGCGGTGGTCCTCATCGACGGCGACCTGCAGCATCCGCCCGAGGTGATTCCCGAGTTGGTCGCCAAGTGGCGGGAAGGCTACGAGATGGTCTACGCCGTGCGCCGGACACGGCGCGACCAGGCGTGGAGCAATCGCATTGCCACGGGCGTCTACTACCGCATGTTCAGGCATTTTTCGGAAGTCACCCTGCCGAAGGATGCCGGCGATTTCCGGCTCCTTGATCGCAAGGTAGTGGATGCGCTCAACCGAATGCCCGAGCGCAACCGATTCATGAAGGGCCTGTTCGCGTGGATGGGATTTCGCCAGGCCGCCGTTCCCTTCGATGTCGGACCGCGGGACCAGGGCCGCAGCAAGTGGGGCTTCGTCCGCCTGATCCGGCTCGGTCTCGCCGGGCTGACCGCCTTCTCCAACTTCCCGCTCCAAGTCTGGAGTTTGATCGGCGCGGCGATCTCCGCGATTGCCTTCGTCTACATCGTCTTCCGCCTCCTGCGCAGCCTCGTCCACGGCATCGATGTCCCCGGCTATGAGTCGATCATCATCTCCATCCTCTTTCTGGGAGGAATTCAGCTCCTCTCCCTCGGAATTATCGGCGATTATCTGGGCCGCGTGTTCAACGAGGTGAAGGGGCGTCCGCTGTTTATCGTCCGCGAGAGCTACGGGATCGACCTTCCGGGAACGACCCCGCTGGGGCCGAAGACGCCGGGCGGCGCGGAGGACGCGACGCGATGAGCACGCTCGACGTTCGATCGACCTCCCGGCGGACGGTGCCGCGCTCCGTTCGGGCCGTCGGCTGGGACCAGCTTTCGATCGCCGCCCTGGCCATTCTCGTCGGCTTGGTCGTCCTCACATTCGGCGATTACGGCGTCAGCAACGACGAGGAGGTCCAGCATCGTTACGGCGCCAAGCTCATCGCGTTCTACCTGAGCGGCTTTCGCGACCGGTCCGCGCTGAGCTTCGAGAACCTCTACCTCTACGGCGGCCTGTTCGACATGGCCGCCAACGTCATTGAGCGGGCTCTGCCCGTGTTCGATCCCTACGATACCCGGCATCTCCTTTCCGGTCTCGTCGGCGTGGGCGGAATCGCGGCCGCGTGGCGACTGGCGCGCCTTCTCGCCGGACCGCGCGCCGGATTTCTGGCCCTCGCCCTGCTTGCGCTCACCGCGCCTTGGTACGGCGCAATGTTCAACCACACGAAGGATATTCCCTTCGCGGTGGCGATGGCGTGGCAGCTCCATTTTTCGTGCCGGTGCATGCGGGAGCTGCCCTGCCCGGGGGCGCGGACGCTGGCCGGCCTTGCGCTTGCCAGCGGCGCGGCGCTCGGGCTACGCGTCGGCGGGCTCTTGGGCTTCGTCTACCTCGGGGGGGCGTTGTCCGTATGGGCGGTGGCGACGGCGCGGACCCGGGGTCTGGCGCAGGCGTTGGCCGACGCAAGGGGGTTGGCGTGGCGACTCGCCCTCGTCGCGACCGCGGCCTACGCCATGATGGCCTTCTTCTGGCCCTGGTCCGTCGAGGCCCCGCTCAATCCGATCCGCGCCCTCGTCGCCTTTACGCATTTCAAGTACGAGATCGACACGCTGTTCGCCGGGCAGGTGGTTAAGATGTACGACGTGCCGGCGATCTACGCGCCGGTCTATTTCGCCATCCGGCTTCCCCTCGTCGTGCTCGCGGGCACGGTCCTTGCCGCTGGATTCGGCATCGTGCGCTTGGCCCGCCTGCGGACGACGGGCCTGGATTCCGGCCGCGAGCTGGCGCTCCTCCTCGTCGCGTTGGCCGCGGTCTTCCCGCTCGTCTATAGCGTCGTCGCGCGCCCCTACCTCTATTCCGGGCTGCGGCACTTCTACTTCGCGGTCCCACCTCTCGTCGTGCTGGCGGGGCTCGGTTTCGATCGTCTGATCGCGGGTGCCGCCGCCCGGCGGAAAACGCTCGCGGCCGGCGCGCTCGCGGGCCTCGGCGGGATCGGCTTCGCTCTCGCCGCCGAGATGGTGCAGCTCCACCCCCAACAGTATGTCTCCTATAACCTGCTCGTCGGCGGCCTCCCCGGCGCGGTCGGCCGATGGGCCACCGACTACTGGACCAATATCGCGCCCGAGGCGGTTGCCGGGATCGTCGAACTCGTCAAGGCGGAGCGGCGCGCCTCCGGTCAGGCGCGGCGGATCGTCCGGATCAGCATCTGCGGCGCGCGCAAGTCCATCGAACAGGTTCTGCCACCCGGCTTCGCCTACTCGGAGAAGTGGGACCAGTCCGACTTCTTCGTGTCCTCGACCCATATCGGCTGCGATCGGTCGTTCCCCGCGGCGCCGGTCGTCCACTCGGTGCGACGGCTTGGGGTGACACTCGGCGTCGTGCGGGATCTGCGCAAGATCAGGCGCGATCGCATCGAGGCCGCCAGATCGATCGGACCCTGATGGCGCGGCGCACGCTTCGCGACTTCATCCTGTTCGGATTGGTCGGGGTCGCCGCGGCGGCGTTCCACTACGGCACGCTCCTCGTCCTGTGCGAGGGCTTCGGCGCCAACCCGGTTCCCGCCTCCGCTCTCGGGTTCGTCGCCGGCGGCTGCGTGAGCTACCTCCTCAACTATCACGTCACCTTCGTGTCCCGGCGGCGGCACACGCTCGCCGCCAGCCTGTTCCTGTTGATCGCCCTGGTTGGCCTTGCCCTCAATGCCCTTCTCATGGCGATCCTCGTCGACGGGCTCGGCGTGCACTATCTCGCCGCTCAGGTCTTGACGACGGTGGTCATCCTCTTCTGGCACTTCCTCGCCAACCGGCGGTGGACGTTCGCCCCGCGACAGATCTGATGAGGAGCTGGACGGAATTCTGGGCGGGGCCACACGGCATCTACGTCAACGAGCGCCATCTCCGCGTCCACTGCGCCCGCGTTGCCGTCGATCTCGCCTCGGTGCTCGGCTCCATGCCCGGTGGGCGGGTGCTTGACTTCGGCTGCGGCGACGCGCTCTCCGCCCCGGCGCTCTCCGCGGCGACCAAGGCCGAGATTCTGCTCTACGACGCCGTTCCCGCCGTGCGCGAGCGCGTTGCCGCCCGTTACCCGGATACGCCCGGGCTTACCGTGCTCGACGCCGCGGCCTGGGAACGCCTTCCCGCGGGAAGCCTCGATGCGATCGTCGTGGTTTCGGTCGTGCAGTACATGGCGGAGGCCGACCTCGCCGCGCTCCTGAGGCGGCTCGGCCTGCTCCTCAAACCCGGCGGCGCGCTGATCGTCGGCGACGTGATCCCGCCCGACGCCGGCCTCGTCGCCGACCTCGCGGCGCTGCTCGTCCCGGCGGCGCGCCACGGGTTCTTCACCGCCGCCGTCATCAGTCTCGCCCGGCTGTTCTTCTCCGATTATCGTCGACTCCGCGCGCGCCTCGGACTTACCTGCTACTCGGCGGCGGATTTCGAGCGACTCGCCGCGAGCTGCGGCTTGATTGCCGAGCGACTCGCAAGCAACATCGGCTTTAACCAGAAGCGAATGAGTTTCCGCTGCCGCATCGGCCCTTCGCCGCGAATCGCAGCCGGCTTGGACGCGGGACTTGCCCGCGGGTGAGCCGCCTTCCGACGTTGGCCCTCCCGCGGCCGCAGGCCCGGATATCGCGCCCCTGGGCGGGCATCTGCGCCCGCGGCCGGATCCCCGCTACCGGTAGAACGCGCGCGGCAGGACGAGCGCGATCTCGGGGAACGCCAGCATCAGGCCGAGCATCACCGCGATGGCGACCAGGAACGGCGCGATCCCGATGAATACATCGTTGAGCGACCCCTTCCCGCGAATGCCCTGGATGACGTAGCAGAGTACGCCGATCGGCGGGGTGAGCACCGCCATCTCGCAGAGGAGCACCACCAGGATGCCGAACCACACCGGATCGTAGCCGAGCCCGACGACCACCGGCGTCACCAGGGGGACGGTCAGCACCATCATCGACAGGGTTTCCATGAACATGCCCATGATCACGTAGATGCCGATGATGAACAGCATCGTCTCGATGGGCGTGAATCCGAGCGTGACGATGAATCGGTTGACTTGATCGACGAGGCCGATCGACGCGAAGACGAAGTTGAGGTAGAGGGCGATGATGACCATCAGCAGAAGCATGGCCGAGGTGCGGATCGTCCCCTCCATGCCGGCCTTGAGCATCGGCCAGTCGAGACGGCGATTCCACGCCGCCAGTCCGAGCGCTGCGAGCACGCCGAGCGCGGCCGCCTCGGTCGGGGTGGCCCAGCCGGCATAGATCGAGCCGACGACGACGAGGAAGAGTAGGATCGGCGGGCCGAGGTCGGCGAGACTTGCGAACCGGCGAGCCCAACTCGTCGTCACCGTCTCACCGTCCCACTCGGGCCTCAGCAGGCAGGCGGCGACAACCACGACCATGTAAAGCAGGGCGAGCATGATGCCGGGGATGATGCCGGCGAGGAAGAGCTGCGGAACCGAGGTGTCGGTGAGGTAGCCGAAGACGATCATATTGATCGAGGGCGGGATCAGGATGCCCAGCGTCCCGCCGGCGGCCAGGCTGCCGAGGAACAGGCGCGCGTTGTAGCCTCTGATCTCGATCTGCGGAATCGCGGTCGTGCCGATCGTCGCCGCCGTGGCGACGGTCGAGCCGGTGGTCGCGGCAAAGAGAGCGCAGGTGCCGATGTTGGCATGCATCAGCCCGCCCGGAAGCCACGACAGCCACTGGGCCATGGCCTCGTACATGCGATCGGCGATGCCGGAGCGCAGGAGGAGCTCGCTCATCAGGATGAAGAGCGGGATGGCGATCAGGACGAAGTTGACGCTGTGCGACCAGAAAACTTCGCCGAACGCGATGTGGATCGGAAGGAGGCTGTAGGCGAGGTCGAGGACCAGGGCCAGCGCCCCGAGCACGACCGCGACGGGCAGCGACAGCACGATCAGGACGATCAGGACCAGCGTGGCGGTGGTCAGCATGCGCGGGCGTCCGCCGGCCTATCTGGCCGGCCGGCCGCGGGGCTTGTCGCCGGCCCCGGCCATTTCCTCGGACAGCGACGGGGCGCCGGCGAGCCGCTGGATGGTGGCGAGGTCGCGCCTGGTCAGCGCCGCCGCCACCCGGGCGAGAAGAACGAGAATGCAGAGCAGGAAGAAGACGAGGCCGAGCAACCAAAGAGACTGCGGGATGACCAGCGGAGTCCCGAGCGACGTGTTCGAGATCGCGTGCATCTCCAGTGTGCTTCCGAGGACCCCGACCGCGCGCAGGCAGAGGAGCCCGATGACGAGGGCGAAGGCGAGGAGAGAGACGAGGTCGAGAACGGCGCGCAGCCAGGGCGAAAACCGGACGTAGACGGCGTCGACGCGGACGTGCGCGCGCTCGAAGAGGGCGTAGGCGTAGCCCCAGGCCATGCTGATGGCGAGGGCGTAGCTGGCCAGCTCGTCGGCCCCGCCGACCGAGACCTGGAAGATCTTGCGCGCGACCACCTCGACGCCGATCAGGCCGGCGGCGAGGATCAGGAGGCCGCAGCCGACGTAAACGCCGCCGCGGGCGACGGTCTCGGCAAGGGACTGAAGGCGCTCCATGCGACGCTTCCTCGGGCGTTATCGCCGGGTCTGGCATCCCACCGGCGCGGGCCGAGGGTCGCCCGCGGCTCGCGCCGGGGGGGGCGGCGTGACGGCTACGGCCGCCCCCGGTACGGGCACCGCGGCCTATCCGGTCGGCGCCTTGAGCCCGAGCATCTTGCCGACCGTGTTGTTCCAGTCCTCGGCGCACGCCTTGCCGCAACGCTTAGCGAAGTTGGGCAGGACGTTCTGCTCGATGATGCGCAGCCGCTCCTTGTCGTCGGCCGCCGATACCGGGACGAGCGTCAGGTTCGCCTTCGACATCGCGCGCGGTGCCGTCGCATTGACGTCGCATCGCGGATCGCCGACCGTGCACCAGATCCCGTGCTGCGTCGTCTCGTCCGCCTGCTTCCACGCCGTCGGCTCGGCAAACGTGTCGAGCGCCTTCTGGATCACGGCCCGCGCCTTGGGGTCGATCTTGTTCCAGGAGTTCGTGTTGGCCGCCGAGAGCATCGCGCTCCAGGAGACGATCATCGGGTAAAGGTGGGTTGTCACCTCGTGCCATTTGGCGAGGTTGCCGTTGGCGGACCCGGTGATGGCGCAGTCGATAACCTTGCGCTGGATCGCCGGGATGACCTCGCCGGCGCCCATCGTCACGGGAACGCCCCCGAAGGCCTGCACGAACTCGGCGAGGCTGGCGGTGAAGACCCGCACCTTCTTGCCCTTCATGCCGGCAAGCCCAGTGATCGGGATCGCGCACCAGAACATCTGACCGCTGGATGGCCAGGTGCTGAGGATCGTGACCCCGACCTTGCCGAAGACCCGGTCGAGGGTGGGCCGGTACGCCGCCGACACCTTCTTCAGGGTCGCCGCGTCCTGGATCAGGCCGGCGAGATCGTTTCCGTCGCCCTCGGGAATGTCGCCCGAGGCATAGCCACCCGAGAAGTCGAGGAAGTCGGCCACGCCCAGCTTCACCAGTCGGAAGACGTCGGTGCCTTGCAGCCCGAGGGTGGTGATGCTCACCAGGTCGGCGGTGATCCTGCCGCCCGACACCTGCGGCAGCTTCTCTTCCCACAGGGGCACGCTGATACTGGTCCACGGTTGGGTGTTCATGTGGACGCCGATCGCCTTCACGTGCGTGCGCGGGATGTCCTGGGCGGACGCGGGGCTGACGGCGAGGGAGATGCCGATCACCGCTCCCCACAAGAATCTCTTCGCAGCGCGATGCATAACTGTTTCCTCCTTGTCTCTCATCTTCGGCGGATGCCCGGCCGCACGGGCGTACAGCAAACACGACGTATCCGCCGAGCGGCACGTCGGCAGCTTCCTTCCGCCTTGCTCGATTTGCAATCAGCAAAAATATCACACGACGCGACGCCGGGAAACGGGAATCCGGGATCGCGGCGTCCTGCGGGGCGCAGGCGGCGCCGAACGACGCCCTTGGCGTGTCCTGCGCGCCTCGTTATAATTTCCGCGCACATCATCCTTGTTATAATTTCCGCGCGCATCATCGAAGACACAAGACAACGTCCGTTTGGTTCGGGGGAAACGATGACCGCCTTTCGGCTGGGCGTCGATATCGGCGGCACGTTCACCGACATCGTGCTCGTCGGCGAGGACGGAACCCTCTACAGCAAGAAGGTCCTTTCGACTCCCGACGATTACAGCCGGGCCATCGAGGAGGGCGTTGCCGCGCTCCTCCGGGAGGAGGGCGTCGCCGCCTCCGCCATCGTCGAGTTCGCGCACGGCACCACGATCGCCACCAACGCGATCATCGAGCGCAAGGGCGTGACGGTGGCGCTTCTCACCACCAAGGGCTTCCGCGACGTGCTCGAGATCGGCCGGTTCCGCGCTCCGCGCCTCTACGACCTGAGCTTCCGCAAGCCCGAGCCGCTGGTCGAGCGGCGGCTCAGGTTCGAGGTGCCCGAGCGGGTGAGCGGTTCCGGCGAGATCCTGAAGCCGATCGACCTCGCCGCCCTCGACCGGATCGTCGAGCGGCTGGTCGCGCTCGGCGTCCGGACCGTGGCGATCTGCTTCGTCAACTCATACGTCAATCCCGCGAACGAGCTCGCGGCGTTGCGCCATCTGAGGGAGCGCCTGCCCGCCGTCTCGGTCTCGGCCTCGGTGGAGCTGGTACCCCAGATCCAGGAGTACGAGCGTACCTCCACGACGGTGGTGAACGCCTACATCCGGCCGGTAGTCGAGGGCTACGTCACCTCGCTCAGCCGGCGGATGAGCCGGATCGGGATCAAGGTCCCGCTCCTGATCATGCAGTCGAGCGGGGGCGTGCTTCCGGCCGCGCTCGCCGGCGCGAG
Organism: Pseudomonadota bacterium; assembly: GCA_016202695.1. Lineage (GTDB taxonomy): Bacteria > Pseudomonadota > Alphaproteobacteria > JACQOE01 > JACQOE01 > JACQOE01. The sequence continues at coordinate 33,217 of JACQOE010000019.1, forward strand.
CCCGGTTTACATCATCGAGTCGGGGCCGGCCGCGGGAGTCGTCGGCGCGCAGCGCATCGGCCAACGATTCGGCCTCGGCGACCTGATGGTGCTCGACATGGGCGGCACCACCGCCAAGGCCGCGCTCATCCAGGACGGCGAGTTCGGCGTCATGCCGGAGGCCGAGCTGGGAGGGACGGAGAACGCCGGCCACCGCCTGATCCAAGGCGCCGGCTACGTGGTGCAGGTGCCCACCATCGACATCGCCGAGGTCGGCGCCGGCGGGGGCTCGATCGCAGAGATCGACACCGGCGGCGGAGTCAAGGTCGGCCCGCGCAGCGCCGGCGCCTCCCCGGGGCCGGTCTGCTACGACCTCGGCGGGGTGCAGCCGACGGTCACAGACGCCAACCTCCTGCTCGGCTATCTCAATCCGCGGGTGCTGGTCGGCGGCGACCTCCCGCTCGATTTCGGCAAGGCGGAGGCGGCGATTGCCGGCCTCGGTCGGAGCCTTGGCCAATCCACCACCGACACCGCCTACGGCATTCACCTGATCGCCAACGCGAACATGATGCGGGCGCTGCGCGCGGTCTCGTCCGAGCGTGGCCGCGATCCTTCGCAGTTCACGCTGGTCGCGATCGGCGGCAACGGCGGCGTCCACGCCGCCGCCCTCGCCGAGACTCTCGGCATCGGGCGCGTGATCGTGCCCCCTGTCGCCGGCCTCTTCAGCGCCCTCGGCCTCCTCTTCGCCGACGTCGAACATCAGTTGATCCGGGCGTTCTACCGGGCGATGCGGGCGACGACCGCCGAGGCCCTCAACGAGGCATTGGCGCCGATGGTGGAGGAGGCGCACGCGCTCTTGAAGTCCGAGGGATTCGCGAGGCCCGGGCAGCGGCGGATCGAGGTCTACGCCAACCTCAGGTACGCCGGCCAGACCTGGACGCTGACCGTGCCCTTCGTCCGCTTCCCGGCCGATGATCAGGCGATGACCGCGCTCGCCGAGGGGTTCCATCGGACCCACGACCAGAACTACGGCTACCGCTCGGATCACGAGCCGATCCAGTTCGTCGCCCTCAAGGTGCTCGGGCGCGGGGTGGCGGACCGGCCGCGGCTGCCGGAGCGGGTGCGCGAGGCGACCCGGCGCGAGGCGGAAAGATCGGGGCGCAAGGCGTATTTCGGTCCCGGGCACGGATGGCTGGCGACGCCGGTCCTGCCGCGCCCGGGCCTCGACGAGACGGCGCGGCCGGGCCCCCTGATCGTCGAGGAGTACGACTGCACCACCGTCGTCCGGCCGGGATGGCGGGCGCGGCGCGACAGTTGGAACAACATCGTCATCGAGCGAGGCTGAGGGTGCGCCGCCCGGCATCGGCCGGGCCCGCGCGGCCAGCGGGAGGATGGGGCGTGGAGATCGATCCATTCAGGCGGGCACTGATCAAGAACGCGCTCGTGACCATCGCCGACAACATGGTGGTCACCGTGATCCGCACCTCGCGCTCGGCGGTGGTTAAGGTGAGCCTCGACTTCTCGACCTCGATCTGCGACGGGGCCGGTCAGATGGTCGCCCAGGGGCTGGCGATCCCGCTGCATCTCGGTGCGACCATGCCGGCGCTCAAGGGCTGCCTCGACCATTTCGGCGACGACATCCACGAGGGCGACATCGTCGCCCAGAACGACCCCTACTCGGGGGGAAGCCACCTCAACGACATCTTCATGTTCAAGCCGGTCTACAAGGACGGCGAGCGGGTGGCGTTTCTGAGCATCATCCTCCACCACACCGACATGGGCGGGAGGGTGCCGGGCGGCAACGCCACCGACTCGACCGAGATCTTCCAGGAGGGGCTGCGCATCCCGCCGACCAAGTTCTACGAGCGGGGCAAGCCCAACTCGACGATCTTCCGCCTGATCGAACACAACGTCCGCGTGCCCGACCTCGTGCTCGGCGATGTGCGCGCCCAGATCGCCGCACTCAACATCGGCGAGCGCGAGATGCACAAGCTCCTAGGCGAGTACGACCTCGCCGAGTTTAAGGCCTACATGGCCGACCTCATCGACTACTCGGAGCGTATGACCCGGGCCGGGATCGCCGCCCTTCCCGACGGCGAGGCCGAGTTCACCGACTACCTTGACGACAACGGCGCCGGCGGCGAGCCGGTGACGATCCACGTCAAGATCACGGTCCGCGGCGAGGAAATGCTGGTCGACTACACCGGCACCTCGCCCCAGACCACGGGCGCGCTGAACCCCAACCTGTGGTTCACCACCTCGTGCACCTACGCCGCGATCCGCACGCTGCTCGATCCCGACGTCCCCAACAACGCCGGCTTTTACAAGCCGATCCGGGTGGTGGCCCCGGAGGGCTGCTTCGTCAACCCGGTCTTCCCGGCGCCGCTCGGGGCGCGCGGCCTCGCCGGCCACCGGGTCTGCTCGACCGTGCTCGGCGCGCTCGCCCAGCTCAGGCCCGACCGGATGCAGGCCTGCCAGGGCGGCTCGGAGTTCGCCATCGTCTTCGCCGGCTACGACCCCGACCGCAAGCCGTTCCTGCTGCTCGAGTTTCACAACACCACCGGCCACGGCGGCGGCCCCGACCGCGACGGCCAGGACGCCGGACCCTATTACCTCGCCAACCTGGCCAACACGCCGGTCGAATCGGTCGAGGCCGAGAATCCGGTGATGGTGGAGGAGTATGCGTTCCTGCCTGACACGGGCGGGCCGGGCAAGTACCGCGGCACGCTCGGGCTGGCGCGCCAGTACCGCCTGCTCGCCGAGCGGGCGACGGTGCAGCTCCGCTCCGACCGCCACCTGCACCGCTGCTGGGGGCTGTTCGGCGGCAAGTCCGGGGCGCCCGGGCGGAGCATCCTCAACCCCGGCAACGCCGCCCGCGATCTTCCCTCCAAGTTCCTCGGCACGATGCGGCGGGGCGAGGTCTTCCGCGGCGAGATGCCGGGGGGCGGCGGCTACGGCGATCCGCTCGAGCGCGACGCCCGCGCGGTGCTGCACGACATCGTCCAGGAGAAGATGACGCTCCGCCACGCCCGTGACGAGTACGGCATCGTCGTCGAGCCGGCGACGCTCACGCTCGATCTGGCCGCGACCCGGAAACTGCGGGCCGAGCTTCGCCGCGGGCGGGGAGTGCCTGGGGGAGGGAGCGGTCCGACGGGCGGATGACGCGGGCGCCGCCGGTAAACGCCGTTGTCGCGGCCGGGCCGTATGGGCAATTGGAGGAACGGGACCGATGGCCAAGGATCTGCTCAAAGTGCTCGCCGCCACGTCGGGGGTGTACTATTACCCGGCCTATGTGGCCCATGACCTCGGCTGCTTCGCCGACGAGGGCCTGGAGGTGGCGCTGGAGGCCCCCGGGCACGGGCCCTGGGGCGCGCGGGCGCTCCTCGCTGGTGCGGCCGACATCGCTCTCGGCGGCATGTGGCGCCCGCTGATGTACCGCGGGCGGATCGCCGACTTCAGCGTCTTTGCCCAGCTCTGCGCCCGTTGCCCGGCCTTTATCCTGGGCCGACGGCCGATGCCGGACTTCGCCTGGTCCGACCTCGTTGGCAAGAGGGTCATCGTGCCCGACGGCGCGCCCACGCCGCTCCTGGCGATCCTCGGCATCCTCAGGCGGCGGGGGGTGGACCCGAAAACGGTGAATTTCATCCAGGACTTCCTCGCCGAGGAAGCGCGCGAGCTGTTCCTCAACGGCCTCGGCGACTTCTGCGTGGCCTTTCCGCCCGTCGCCGAGGCGCTGGTCGAGCGCGGCGCCGGGCACGTCGTCGCCGACCTCGCCGGGGCGGCCGGCCGGCTGCCGTGGAGCGTGTATTTTGCGACCCCCGCCTTCCTCGATCGGCCCGGCAATCCGGCGGGCCGCTTCACCCGGGCGATCCTGAGGGCGCTCCGCTGGACGCTCGGCCACGAGGCCGGGGAAGTGCCGGCGACGCTGGCGCGCCACTTCCCCGGCAGTCGTCCCGATCTCGCCGCAGCCGCGGTGCGCGCCTGCCGCGCGCGGGGCGTGTGGGTCGACGGCGTGCACGTCGCCAAGCCGGACCTCGACCTCTGGCAGGAAATGATCATCGAGGGGCACCTGATGGATCGACCGGTCCCCCATGGTGACATCTTCGATCCGCGCCCCGCCGACTGGGCGGCCGCGAGCCTTGGTGCGGGAGAATAGGCAAGAGCCCCAGCCAGGATCGAGATGTTTGACCGGGGCCCATCCCTGTTAACGGGCGGCGCAAGGAGGCGGGTCCGGGGAAGCGTCGGCACGATTCGAGCGGAGATGAGCAAACCGTGACCGCTACGTCCGTTCCGAAATCGGGGGTCGCATCGCCGCTCCCGCTGGAGCGCGACGCCGGCGCCGGTTTGATCCGCTCCCCGATTATCGGCTCGTCGAGGCACCGACGAGCCGGCGCAGGCGCCGGCCGATGGAGCCCCCAAGCCGGCCGGCGCCGCGGTCAGTCGTCTTGTGTCGCGGCGAGCGGGGGGCGCGAGCCGATCCGCTCGGATGCCTCCATGAGAAGATCGCACAGGACCTTGCGGCCGGGGAGAGGCTGGATGTCCAGCGCCTCGCCGGTGACGCGCACCCGGCAGGCGAGGCGCGTATCGCCGTTCACGCGCAGCGCGCATGCCCCGCAGTTGCCGAGCTTGCAGAAGTGGGCGGCGAACGAGAAGGTGCTGTCGAACTGTCGGCGGATCGCGTAGAGGAGGTGGAGCACGGTGCTGTCGCGCTCGATTGCGACCTCGAAGCGCTCAGCCCGCGGGCTCCGTTCCCCGGGCCGCCGGCGGGATACCGTCACCGCCACGGTGAGCAGCTCATAGGGCTTCGGCCGCGGGGCACTCATGGCGTCCCTCCCGGAATCTCGCGAACGATCCTGGTGCCCGCGTCCTCGCGTTCGAGGAGCAGGCGGGCCCGCCACCGCCCGTCGTCCCTCGCCGGGTGGTCGAGGCGGTTGTGGGCGCCGCGGGTCTCCTCGCGGGCGAGCGCGGCGAGGCAGTGGAGCCGGCCGCAGGAGAGGATGTTGTCGAGCTCGAGCCGCTCGATCCACTCCCAGTTGCAGATCGGCTCGGCCGAAGCCAAGCGGACGCGAGGCAGCCGTTCGCGCTCGATTTCCTGGAGGGCGGCGAGGGCGCGCCCGAGCGACTCCCGATCCTTCAGGATTCCGGCCTCGCGCTGCATCAGCCGCTGGACCGCGGCGCGGATCGCCCCGGGGCGCTCGGCACCAGCCGCGGCCTAGCCGGCGCGGAGCGCCTCGATCCGTCGTGCCGCCGCCCGCAGGCTTCCGGGATCGATCGGCTTCGCCGTCGCCGTCGCCGCATCTTGCGCCGCCGACCGGCCGGCCTCGGCGCCAAAGACGACGGTCTCGGGCAACGCCGTCCCGGTAAGGCGGTTCGCGCCGTGCACCCCGCCCGCGGTCTCGCCGGCGGCGAACAGGCCGGCGACGCTCGTCCGGCAGGCCTCGTCGATCCAGACGCCTCCCATCATGTAGTGGGGGGCCGGCGCCACCTCCTGGGGCTCGCGGCAGGGGTCGATGCCGAGGTCGGCGAAGTAGCTCTCGACGAACTTGCTTCGCACCACATCCGCCGGCAGCCCGGTCGCGTCGAGGAACATGCCGCCGCGGGGCGTGGCGCCACCACCGCGTGCCTCGAGGGCCATGACGCGGGAGAGCGTGTCGCGGGTCGCGCGATTCACCGGGATGGTCTCGTAGCGGGCGAAGAACTCCTCGCCGCGGGCGTTTACCAGCTTCGCCCCCTGGTCGAGCAGCCGTCCGGTGGGGAAGTGCACGCCCCGCGCCCCCGGCGGGGCGACGAACACCGTCGGATAGCTCTGGAAGAACTCCATGTCCACGAGCCGCGCCCCGCAGCGATAGGCGAGCGCGACGCCGTCGCCGGTGAGCTCGGTCGGATTGGTCTGCAGCTCGTAGATCTCCATCGCCCCCCCGGTGGCGAGCACCACCGCCCGGGTCGGGACGGCGAAGATCGTTCCCGAGCGGATGTCGACGCCGACGAGGCCCGCGACCGCTCCGTCGGTGACCAGCACGTCGGCCGCGAAGACGTGCTCCCACACCGGGATGTCGAGCGCGGCGACGGCGCGCCCCAAGGTCGCCATCATCGCCTTGCCGGTCTTGAGATCGACGTGAATCGCCCGCGGGAAGGCGTGTCCGGCGAAGCTCGCCAGCGCGAACCGGCCGTCCGCCTCCTCGTCCCAGGGCATGCCCATGGCCTTGAGTTCGAGCGCCTCGCCGCCGGCGCGCTCGGCGAGGAGGCGGGCAAGCCCCGGCTGGCTCATCCCGGCCCCGCCGGCGACGATGTCCTCGGCGAAGCGCTCGGCCGAATCCGAAGGCCCGAAGTATCCGAAGTGGGCGCAGTAGGAGAAGTTGGCGGATTCGGTTGCCCCGGAATGGAGCGCCATGCCCTTGGTGACGACCGCGACGCGCGCGCCTCGGCGCTTGGCTTCGATCGCAGCTCGCAGGCCGGCGCCGCCGCTGCCGACCACGACGACGTCGAAACGCTTGTCCAGGATCATTCGCTCGTGGTTGCCCCCGGAATTGCCGCCGATCCCCGCTGGCGCGCGTAGAGGAAGCTGCCGACGATCGAGGCCGCCGTCAGAACGAGGAAGAAAAGCGAGATCGGACGGGTGATGAAGGTAAGGAAGCTCCCCTGCGACAGGAGCAGCGCTTGGCGCGCCGAGTTCTCCAGCAGCGGCCCAAGAATGAAGCCGATCACGACCGTGACCGGAGCGAACCCGCCCTTGCGCAGCACCGCGCCGCCGACTCCGGCGATGATCATCACGTAGACGTCGAACACGCTGTTGCCCAGGGCGAAGGTGCCGGCGACGCAGAGGATGAACACCACCGGCATCATGTGCGCGAGGCGGATGCGGGAGACTAGGTTGGAGGCGCGGATGAAGACCAGCCCCACCGGCCAATGGATCAGGTTGGTGATCATCATGCCGGCGTAAAGCGCGAACACGGTCACCCGGTGCTGCTCGAAGAGGAGGGGGCCGGGGGCGAGCCCCTGGATCATCAAGGCCCCGAGCAGCACCGCGGCGACCACGTCGCCGGGGATGCCGAGGGCGAGGAGCGGGATCAGGTTGGCGCCGTTGACCGCGCTCGCCGCCGCCTCCGGCGCGGCGACCCCCTCGATGCTGCCTCGTCCGAACGCCTCTGGATTGGGCGAGAAGCGGCGGGCCTCTCCGTAGCCGACGAAGGCGGCGACGCTCTGGCCGATCCCGGGAAGGGCTCCGACGACGGTTCCGATTAGGGCCCCGATCGCGGTCGCGCGAGCGAACCGCGGAACCTCGTCGCGGGTGATGCGGCTGTCGTCGGGGTGCCGCGGCGGCGGCACCGTCGCCACCCGTCCCTGATCGGCATCGCGGGAGGCGAGCAGCTTCTCGGCGTGAAGGAATATCTCGGACAGCGCGAGCAGTCCGATCATCAGCGGGATCATGGCGATCCCGTCGCCGAGCTCGATCACGCCGAAAGTCAGGCGCGAGACGCCCGTGATCATGTCCATGCCGACGACGCCGAGCAGCACCCCGAGGGCCGCCCCCATGACCCCTTTGATCACCGCCCCGGTCGAGACCGCCCCCACCACGGTCAGCGCGAACACCATTAGCGAGGCATATTCGGCCGGCCCGAACTTGAGCGCGACCCGGGCGAGCAACCCGGCCGAGAAGATCAGGACGATGTCGCTGAAGGTGTCGCCGATGAGGCCGGCGTAGAGGTTTGCCTTGAGCGCCTTGCCGCTCCGCCCCTGGAGCGCGAGCTGATGGCCGTCGAGGCAGGTGGCCGCCGCCGCCGGCGTGCCCGGGGTGTTGATGAGGATGGCTGGGATGTTGCAGCCGAAGCTCGATCCCTTGCTGATCGCCATTAGCATGGGGATCGCCACCCATGGCGGCAGGTAATAGCTCAGCGGCAAAAGAAGCGCGATCCCGACGATGCCGGTGAGCCCGGGGATCGCGCCGAGGAGCGATCCGAAGCTGTATCCGAGGGTGATCCAAAGGACCGCCTGCCAGGTAAGCACCAGCGCCACGGCCTGGGCGATGTCGTGGATCATTCCCGACCCCGCGGCCGGCGGCGTTGCGCCCGCATGCGCCCGCGCTTCATCCCAGGACTCCGGCCGGAAGCGGAACGCCCAGGAGCCGCACGAACACGGCATAGGTCGCCACCGCGGTGACGACGGCAATGGCGGCGCCGAACAGGGGGCGCCGCTCGCCGAATACGAACAGCATCGCCGCCAGCGACAGGGCGCTGGCAACGATGAAGCCCGCCGGCACCAGTAACAGCCCGTAGAGCCCGGCGATGGCGGGGGTGACCAGGAATCGCGCGCCGACGCGCCGGTCGAGGCGCGGTTGCAGCCGCAGCCACTCGACCGCGAACAGCGCCAGCGCGAGCAGCCCGATCAGCGCCGCGATCGCCTTCGGAAAGGCGCCGGGAGACTGCGTGGCGTAGGATGGCTCCTCGATCCCGGCCGGGATCAGCACGAAATAGGTGAGGGCGGCTCCCAGGAGCCAAATCAGGGCCCAAAGGAGCGCACCCGTGCGCGGGGCGGGAGGCATCGGCGACGTCGGCGCGGGGCGCTCCGCCTCGCGGCCGTGCCCGGGCCGGAGGCGGGGCGATCCCCTTGCCTACTTCTTCGTATACAGGCCGATCCCGAGAGTCTTCACGATCGCTCCAAACTCGTCGTAGCTCTTGTCGAGGACTGTCTTGGCGGTCGCCGAGTCGTGATAGATCGTCAGCATCGCAAGCTTTTCCATCACGTCCTTGAACTCGGGGTCCTGCATCGCCTTGGTGAACGCCTGCTCGAGGGTCTTCACCACGGCGGGGTTCATGCCGGGCGGGCCGGCGATCCCGAGCCAGGAGTTGAGGTCCCAGTCGTAGCCGAGCTCGCGGATGTTCTTGAGGTCGGGAAATTCCTTCACCTTCGCGTCCTGCAGGAGCGTAAGGAGCCGGACCTCGCCGCTCCGCACATGCGGCAGGATCTCGCCCGACACCACCGCCGTTCCCAGGTGGCCGCCGAGCAACGCCGCCACCGCGGGCGCCCCGCCGCCGAAGGGAACGAAGGTGGCCTCGGCCTTGTTCTCGGCCATCAGCCGGGCCATGCCGAGGTGCGAGCTGGCGCCGATGGCGGAGATGCCGGCGGTGAGCACCTTGGGATTCGCCTTGGCATACTCGACCAAGTCCTTGAGCGACTTCCACGGGGCGGCGGCGCGGACGGCGATGAACGTCGTATAGGCGCCGTAGTTCATGATCGGCGTGAAATCCTTCTTCGCGTCGAACGGCATTTCACGCATGTGCGGACCGATCGCCGCGACGATGGCGTTGAACGTGGCCAGCGTGTAGCCGTCGGGCGCGGCCTTAGCCAGCTCGGCGAGTGCGGCGGCGCCGCCCGCGCCGGGCTTGTTGACGATGACCATGGGCTGGCCGAGATCCTTCGCGGCGACCTTGCCGATGGCGCGCGCGGTGAGATCGGTTGCCCCTCCGGCAGTGAACGGGACGAGGAAGGTGATCGGCTTCTCGGGGTAGGCGGCGGTCCCCGTCCCGGGGAAGGCGACCGCGCCGAGCGCGCCGAAAGCCGCCAGCGCGGCTCGGCTCCATCTAGGGAGAGAGCGCATTAGAATCCTCCCAGGTTTTGTATGGAAGAGGCCGTCGAAACCGGCGCCTCCGGGCAACAAAGGCCGTACTATAGGCGGAGGCCGGCAGCGGTCAAATCACTTTGACGGTTTCGCTTCCGCCGGCCGGAGTTCGGCGCGCTGGCGGCCGGCAAGGCGAGGCCGACAGGAGGTGGTCATGGGGCGATCGAAGACCGGCGATAACGTCACCCGCCGGCTGGGCGGCGGCGAGGTCCTTGCCGAGATGCTGAGGGCGCACGGCGCCGGGCCGATGTTCGGGATGGGAGGGTTCCAGCTCCTTCCCTTCTACGAGGCGATCCGCGCGCTTGGCCTCGAACACAACCTGATCAACGACGAGCGCGCCGGCATCTTCGCGGCCGACGCCTACGCCCGCGTGACCGGCCGGCCGGGCATCTGCGATGCCACGCTGGGGCCGGGCGCGACGAACCTGGTCAGCGGCCTCGCCGAGTCCCTCAACGCCGGCATCCCGCTGGTGGTTCTGGTCGGAGACACCCACCGCGGGCACTCGTGGAAGAACATGACGCAGGAGTGCCGGCAGCTCGAAGCGCTCCGCCCGCTGGCCAAGGAAGTGATCCGAATCGAGATCGGCACGCGCATCCCCGAGCACGTTCGCCGGGCCTTTGCGCTCGCCACCAGCGGGCGGCCGGGTCCGGTCGTCCTCGACGTGCCCGAGGACGTCTGCCACGGCACGTTCGAGTTTGCGGCCGATGCGCTGTGGGCGGATCCGGAGACTCTCTCGGTACCGGCGCGCCGGACGAGGCCGGCGGGCGACGACCTCGTGCGCACGGCGCGACTGCTGGCCGAGGCCAGGAAACCGGTCCTCCTGGTCGGGGGAGGGCTTCATCTGTCGGGGGCCTACGAGGCGCTCGGAGCGGCCGCCGAAAACCTCGCCATCCCGGTCGCGCACACCATGAGCGGGAAGGGGGCGCTCGCCTGCGTCCACCCGCTGTCGGTCGGGCTCTTCGGGCGCTACTCGCGGATCGCGAACGACCTCATCGCCGAAAGCGACTGCCTGTTCGCGGTCGGTTGCAAGCTGGGAGAGATCGCCACCCGGCGCTTTCAGATCATCCCCGAAGGGGTGCCGCTGATCCATCTCGACGTTCTCGCCGAGGAGATCGGCCGCCACCAGCGGGTGGCGGTCGCGCTCTGGGCCGACGCACGGGCCGGGCTCGAGGATCTCGTCGGCGAGCTGCGGCCGAAGGCCCGCGCCCTCCGCGAGAGGCGCGCGCCCTACCTCGCCGATATCGCCCGTCGCAAGGCCGCTTGGCGCGCGGATGCGGAGGCGCGGCTGACCTCGGCCGAGCGGCCGATCGGGATGGCGCGCCTCTGTCACGAGTTGACGAAAGCCTTGCCGGACGAGGCCGTTCTCGTCGCCGATGGCGGCTTCGCCGGGCACTGGACCAGCCTGCTTTACGACACCAAGCGGGCGGGGCGGACCTATATCGCCAACCGGGGGATGGCCTCCATCGGCTACGGCCTCCCGGGGGCCATCGGCGCCCGGGCGGCGGCGCGGGAGAGGCCGGTGGTGGCGATCTGCGGCGACGGCGGTCTCAACATGTCGCTCGGCGATCTCGAGACCGCGCTCCGGATGCGGCTCGGCTTCGCCCTGGTGGTGGTGAACAACGCCGCCTCCGGCTACGTCAAGGCGCTGCAGCACGGCCTGTACGGGGGCCGGTATCAGTCGAGCGACCTGGTCGAGATGGACTATGCCCGGATCGCCGAGTCCTTCGGCTGCCGCGGCATTCGGGTGACCGACCCGGACCGGCTCGGCGAGGCGCTGCGGGCGGGGATGGCCGAGTCGTGCCGCCCGGGCGTGATCGATGTGGTGGTCACCCGTGACCCGGGCCGCATGCTGCCGGCCATAGACGCCCGCACGCGCGCCTGAGTCGCCTCCCGGCCGCCGGCCCGCGGAGAGGGGGCGTCGATGCGTCTTGATCCGGCGCGTCCTGGCTCATACTATCCCGCCGACCTCTCGCCGATTTCAGCGAAAATGAGCGCGCGGATGGATCGGGAGCCGCACCCCGGAGGAGCGAGGTGTTATGCCCTCGCGGCCCGCCTCCCCGTCGCCGTGCCCGGCGGCGGCTTCGACCGGGCGCCCGAATGACCAGGCCGACCCACCGCATCGCCATCGACGTCGGCGGCACGTTCACCGACATCGTGATGCTGGACGAACGCAGCGCGACCGTGGAGTTCGCGAAGATCCTCAGCACTCCGTCGGATCCCTCGCGGGGCTCACTCGTCGGGGCCCGCCGGATCCTGGCCCGCGCGGCGGTCGCGGCGGCGGTGGGCGAGGTCGTCCATGCCACCACCGTCGCCACCAACGCCGTCCTCGAGGGGAAAGGTGCGGTGACCGGGCTGATCACCACGCGGGGGTTCCGGGACACGCTCGAAATCCGGCGCGAGAACCGTTACGACATCTACGATCTCGGCCTCAAGGTGCCGCCGCCGCTCGTGCCCCGACGGCGGCGCGCGGAGGTGAGCGAGCGCGTCACGTTCGAGGGCGAGGTCTTGGTTCCGCTCGCCGAGGCCGAGGTGCGCGAGAGGCTCGCTCATCTGGTCAAGGAGCACGGGATCGAGGCGCTGGCGATCTGCCTCCTCCACGGCTGCGCCAACCCGGTCCACGAGCGCCGCATCGCCGAGATCGCGGTCGAGATGTTTCCCGCGCTCGCAGTCAGTGTGTCGAACGAGGTCGCGGGCGAGATTCGCGAGTTCGAGCGGACCTCGACCACGGTCGTCGACGCCTACGTCAAGCCGATGGTGCGGCGCTATGTGCGGCGGCTCGCCGACGGCCTCGCCGACCTCGGGCTCCCCAACCGACCCTCGATCATGCTGTCGCACGGCGGCGTCGGGCCGGCGTGCGAGGTGGCCGAGTCGTTCCCGGTGCGGATGATCGAATCGGGGCCCGCGGCGGGGGCGATCGCGGCGGCCTACTTCGCCCGGCGGACGCTCGCCGAGGCGAACGCGATCGCCTTTGACATGGGCGGGACGACGGCAAAAATCTCGGTGATCCGCAACGGCGCCCCGGCGGTAACCACGGAGTACGAGGTCGGCCATGTCCACCGCTTCAAGCGGGGCAGCGGCCATCCGTTGCAGGTCACCGCCGTCGAGCTTCTTGAGATCGGCGCCGGCGGCGGCAGCATCGCCCACATCAACGAGCTCGGTCTTCTCAACGTCGGGCCGCGGTCGGCCGGCGCCGATCCCGGGCCTGCCTGCTACGGACTCGGCGGCAGCCAGCCGACCGTCACCGACTCCGATCTCGTCCTCGGCTATCTCAACCCCGACTACTTCGTGGGCGGAGACATGCGGCTCGATCCGGGGGCGAGCCGGGCGGCGATCGAGACGGTCCTCGGGGCCCGCCTCGGTCGCTCGGTGGAGGAGGTCGCCTGGGGCATTCACGACGTGGTCAACGAGAAGATGGCGGCCGCGACCCGCGCCCATGCCGCCGAGAAGGGGATCGACCTCCGCCGCTTCAGCCTCATCGCCTTCGGCGGGGCCGGGCCCGTGCATGCCTATGCCATGGCGCGCAAGCTCGGTCTCGCGCGGGTGGTCTGCCCCTACGGGGCGGGCGTCGCCTCGGCCGTCGGCTGCCTGGTGGCGACCCCGGCGGTCGAGATGGTACGCACCTGCGTCGGCCGCCTCGACGAGATCGACTGGACTGCCGTGACCGCGGCCTTCGCCGCCATGCGCGACGGCGGCCGCCGGGTCCTGGCCGGACTCCTCGGCGCCGCCGAGCGGCCCCGCGTGCGGGCGGCGATGGACATCCGCTGCGTCGGCCAGGGTTACTCCTTGACCACCCCGCTGCCCGAGGGCGAGGCGATCGGCGCCGGGAGCGCGGCCGCCGCGGTCGCCCGCTTCCGGTTCCGCTATGAGGAGGTCTACGGGCATAGCCCCCCCGAGGTGCCGCTCGAGGTCGTGAGCCTGAGGGCGCGGGTCGAGTCGGCGCGCCCGGAGGTCAACCTCACCCTCGGGCCGGGCCGGGCGGGCGGCGGCCCGCTGCGGGCGGCGCGGAAGGATGTTCGGCGCCTCTACTTCGAGGTCACGAGCGGGTTCACCGACACCGCGGTGTACGACCGCTACCGGCTTCCCGCGGACAGGCGGATCGACGGCCCGGCGGTGATTGAGGAGCGCGAGACCAGCGTCGTGGTCGGCCCCGATGCCCGCTTCCACCTCGACGCCGAGGCCAACATGATCATCGAGTTGCAAACCTGACCGAGGTCTCCGTGGTGCCGAGCCATGTCAGCGACCGCTCCCCCGGCCATTGATCCGATCACGCTCGAGGTCCTGTGGACGCGGCTGATCTCGGTCGTCGACGAGGCCGCGCTCACCCTCCACCGCACCTCGTTCTCGACCGTGGTGCGCGAATCGCACGACTACACCTGCATGCTGCTGGATGGTGCCGGCCGGGCGGTGGCGCAGGCGACGCGGAGCGTCCCCTCGTTCACCGGCACGCTTCCCATCTCGGTCAAGGCGTTCCTCGACAAGTATCCGGCGGAGTCGCTTCGCCCGGGCGACGCCATCATCAGCAACGACCCCTGGATCGGCACCGGCCATCTGCCCGATCTCACCGCGGCGATGCCGATCTTCGCCGCCGGGCGCCTGGTCGGCTTCGCCGGCGCGATCGCCCATATGCCGGACATCGGCGGCCGGCGCCGGGCGCCCGACAACCGGGACATTTACGAGGAAGGGCTTCAGGTTCCGATCCTCAAGCTCTATGAGGCGGGCCGTCCGAACGAGACCCTGTTCGAGGTGATCCGCCGCAACGTGCGCGTACCCGACGAGGTCGAGGGCGACATCCACGCGATGATCGGCTCCTGCCACAAGATGAGGCTCGGCCTCGTCGATCTCCTCGCCGACTACGGGCTTTCGGGACTCGAGGCCGTGGCCGAGGCCATCATCGACCGCACCGAGCGGGCGATGCGCCGCGCCATCGCGGCGATCCCCAACGGCACCTACACGGTCGACACTCCCATCGACTCCTTTGATACCAAGGCCCCGCTCCTGATCCGCTGCTCGGTCGTCGTCGGCGACGACGGGCTGGTTGTCGATTTCTCCGGAAGCTCGCCCCAGAATCCGACCCCGCTCAACTCGGTCATGGGCTACACGATGGCCTACTCCATGTACGCGCTCAAATGCGTGCTCCTTCCCCAGGTCCCAAACAACGAAGGCATCACCCGGCCGATCCGCATCACCGCCCCCGAGGGCTGCTTCCTCAACGCCGCCTATCCGGCGGCGGTGGAGGCGCGAGCCACGGTGGGCCACTATTGCACCAGCGCGGTCTACAACAGCCTCGCGGTCGCGATCCCCGAGCGTATTCCGGCCGAGAGCGGAATCCCGCTGCACGGGTTTGCCATCCGCGGCCGCCACGACGGCCGGGCCTACGCCGGCATCTTCTTCGTCAACGGCGGACTCGGGGCGCGTCCCGACGACGACGGGGTTTCGACCACCAGCTTTCCGACCAACGTCTCGAACACGCCGGTCGAGATTCTCGAGCGGTCCTTTCCCCTGCGGTTCCACGACAAGAGCCTTATCCCCGGCTCGGCGGGACGCGGACTGTTCCGGGGCGGGCTCGGCCAGCGCGTGACCATGGAGGTCGTGAGTTCCGAGCCCATGACCCTGGTGATCCTCTCGCAACGGCTGAACTTCCCGCCCCGCGGCCGGCAGGGCGGCGCCGACGGCAGCCGCGAGCGCGTGCTGCTCAACGGCGAGCCGGTCGAGGGTGGGCGCCCGTTCAGCGTGGTGAACGGCGACGTGTTTACCCTCGAGCTTCCGGGTGGCGGGGGATTCGGCCCCGGGTCCGAGCGCGACCCGGCGCGGAAGGAAAGCGACGTGCGCGACGCCCTGGCCTGACACCAGCGGGCGGCACGATCCGACCGTCCCCGGCGTCTTCGCTGTTCCGGCGGCGCGCGCCGTTGTGGTATGGTCCGCCCCTGGAGGGGGAGGCTCGTCTTGATCCTCGCAGGAAAGGCGAGCCGCATGTCCAAGGTGACGGCCGTCCCGAGGGGGACGGCTGAGACGGGTTGCGTGGCCGGCGAACTCACGCGGGCCGACCTCAAATACGCGAGCGCGCGGGAGGTCCGCGAGGCGATCCGGTCGGGGCGCTGGACCGGGGTCACGCACGGGCTCGCCTTCGGCCACGTCCACGCCAACCTAGCGATCGTGCCCGCGGCGCACGCCTTCGACTTCATGCGCTTCTGCTTCCGCAATCCCAAGCCTTGCCCGCTCCTCGATGTGACCGACGCCGGCGATCCCGAGCCCGGGAACGTGGCCCCGGGCGGCGACGTGCGGACCGACCTCTCGCTCTATCGGGTCTACCGCCAGGGGAGGCTCGTGGGCACGGTGCCGAACATCGTCAATCTCTGGCGCGACGACCACGTCGCCTTCCTCCTCGGCTGCAGCCTCTCCTTCGACCAAGCGCTCATCGACGCCGGAGTGCCGCTCCGCCATCTCCAGAGCGAGCGGGGGCGGATCTCGGTGTATACCTCAAACATCCCCTGCCGCGCCGCGGGCGTGTTCCACGGGCCGATGGTGGTGAGCATGCGGCCGATCAAGAAGGTCCACGTGGTGCGGGTGATCGAGGTAACCTCGCGCTATCCGGTGGCCCACGGCGCCCCGGTGCACGTCGGCGACCCGGCGGCGATCGGCATCGCCGACCTCTCCAGGGTCGAGTGGGGCGAGTACAACCAGCCGGCCGACGACGAGGTGCCGGTGTTCTGGGCCTGCGGGGTGACACCCCAGGCGATCGCCTTGGCCTCGGGCATCGACATGATCACCCACTCCTCGGGCCACATGTTCTTGACCGACCTCAGGCTCAGCCAGAGTCAGCACACCTTGATCGTCTGAAACCGACTAGGCGTAGGCGCGCCCCGTGGCCACCCCCGCGGCAGCGGCGTCCCGCCGGCCCGCGACAATCAACGAGGGAAGACGGACCGTGATGAACGAAATCAAGAATCTCGCCCGCGAGCGGCTGGCCCAGGGAAAGATCATCCTCGGCTTCAACGCCCGGCACTCGCGCACCACCGAGATCGGCGCAATCATGCGCGACTGCGGCTTCCACTGGCTGTTCGTCGACGACGAGCATACGCCGTCGGGCCCGGATCGGGTTTACGACACCTGCCTCGCGGCGCTGCGCGCCGGGGTCACTCCCTTCATCCGGGTGAGCCACCTGGACGCGGCCCAGATCAGCCGCCAGCTCTCGAACGGCGCGCTCGGCGTGATCGTGCCCCATGTCGAGACGCCCGCGCAGGCCGACGCCGCCGCCCGCTGGTCGCGCTATCCGCCCCTGGGCACGCTCTCGGTCCCCGGCGCCTTTCCGCACCTCGGATACAAGCCGGTTCCGTTTCAGGAGGCGACTGAGGCCCTGAACCGGGAAACCATGGTGGTGATCATGCTCGAGTCGGGCAAGGCGATCGAGAATGCCGAGGCGATCGCCGAGGTTCCGGGGGTGGACGTGCTCTTCATCGGCGCCAGCGACCTCTCCTACGACCTCGGGGTGCGGGCGCAGTACGGGCACCCGAAGGTCGCCGCCGCGGTCGAGCGGGTGTGCAAGGCGGCCCGGGCGCAGGGCAAGTTCTGCGGCATGGGTGGCCCCAAGGCGGCCGAGGACTGGAAGCGTTACATGCGGATGGGCATGCGCATGATCATGGCCGAGAACGATCTCTCCATGCTGGTCGCGCGCATGCGCGAGCGGGCCGAGTTCTTCACCGGCATCCCGCTGGAATAGCGCGACCCCGACCGATCATCTCATCTCGCTTGGCGTGACGGGTGCGTCGAGAAATAGGACCGATCGCCGACAAGGCCGGCGCGGCAGGCTCAAGCAGAGGAGGACCATTCATGGGCAGGAAACTCACGGGCACCCTCGTCGGCGGCCTCCTCGGCCTGTGGCTCGCGGCCTTGCCCGCGGCGGCCGAGGATCTGCACGGGTTCAAGCAGATCGAGAAACTGCGCGCGATGGCGGCCGATCTCCCGCCGATGCATCTCCGCGTGCTTGGCTATCCGAAGAATGCCTCGGCCTGGGTGACCCTGCAGCAACCGTTCTGGAACGACGTCGTGCCGGCGGCGAGCGGCGGTCGCATCACCGTGGCCCTGACCAGCATGACCGAGCTGGGCCTGAAGGGGCCGGAGGTGTTCCGCTTGGTTAAGGCCGGAATCTCGGACGTCGTCGACCTGGTGGCGAATTACGCCGCCGGCGAGGTGCCGGAGATGGACGGCCTCGACCTCCCCGGGGTCGCGCCCGATCTCGACACCGCGGTCAAGGTGATCGACGCCTACGAGTCTGTTCTCGGCCGCATCCTGAGCTCCAAGATCGGGGTGCAGCCGCTCGGGTTTGGGCCATCGCTGGCGCAGGTCTTCTGGTGCAATGCGCCGATCAACCGCATCGAGGATCTCAAGGGCAAGAAGGTCCGCGGCTCCAGCGCCGCCATCGCCGACCTCGTGGACGGGCTGGGGGCGATCCCGGTGACCATGGCCTTCGACGAGGTCCCGGCCGCGCTCCAGCGCGGAGTGATCGACTGTGCGGTGACCGGCACGGTCTCGGGCAACATCGCCAAGCTGTTCGAGGTGACGACCCACCTCTATGCAGCGTCGGCCGGCTGGGCCCCGTGGTCGCGGGCGGCGAACAAGGCGGTGTGGAACCGACTGGACCCCAAGGTCCGTCAATGGCTCCAGTACGCTAGCGACCCGGTGTTCAAGCAGCGCGAGATCGAGGTCGCGGCCGAGGCGACCAATCAGGGCATCTGGTGTTCGACCGGCGACGGCCGCTGCACCTGGGGCGAGGCGCAGCGCGTGACCAAGGCCAAGATGAAGCTGGTGCCGGTCAGCGACCACGACCGCAAGGTCCTCGGCGAGGCGGTTGAGAAGGCCGTTCTTCCGCGCTACGCCAAGGCGTGCGGGGCCGAGTGCGCCAAGACCTGGAGCGAGACCGCGGGCAAGGCCGTGGGCCTGACCGCAAGAACCCCGAACTAGGCCCAGCGGCGGCGCGCCCGCCATCCGGCGGGCAGCGCCGCCGGCCGCGGGTCTGGCCGGGACGGATATTCGGGGATGGCTCGCCTGCAGACGGTGGCGGAGTGGCTCGCGAGGTGGGGTGCGCGCGCCGGCGGCTACCTGATCGCCGCCACCGCCGTCCTGGTCACGGCGGACGTGGCGCTGCGCAAGCTGTTCAGCGTCACCTTCCGGGGGGCCGACGAGATCTCCGGCTATGCCTTCATCATCGGCACCACCTGGGCGCTCGCCTTCACCCTGTTCCGCAAGGGGCACATCCGCATCGACGTGGTTTACGCCCGCCTGCCCTGCGGCGCACAGGCCGCGCTCGACGTGCTGGCGCTCCTGGCGCTGATGGCCTACGTCGGTCCGCTCACCTATTTCGGGGTCGAGGTGCTGACCGAGACCCTCAGGGTCGGGGCGCAGGCCAACACGCCGCTGCGGACCGCCCTCTGGATGCCACAGGGCCTGTGGGTCGTCGGCTTGGTGTTCTTCTGCCTCTGCCTGCTTTTGGTCCTGGTGCGGGCGACCGTCGGGCTGGCGCGCCGGGACATCGGGCTCGTGCGTCGCATCGCCGGGGCGGCCGCGCATGTTGACGAGGTGGAAGCGGAAATCGGCGAGCCCGTCGCGCCGGCGGTCGGCCCGGGGCCGGAGCCCGGGGAGGGCGGGCCGCGATGATGGCGACCGCCCTGATCGCGCTCGGCGTCTTCATAGCCTTCGCCTTGCCGGTGGCCGGCGTGCTCGGGCTTCTCGGCTTTGTCCTCGATCAGTTCACGCCCGTTCCCACCCACGTGGTGATCGGTGAGACGGCGTGGCAGCACGGCACCGGCTTCATCCTGGTGGCGGTTCCGCTGTTCATCCTCATGGGCGAGATGCTGCTGCTGTCGGGGGTTGCCGATCGCATGTACAACGCCGTGCTGCAATGGATCGCAAGGCTGCCCGGCGGGCTGATGCACGCCAACATCGCCTCCTGCGCGCTGTTCGCGGCGACCTCGGGATCGAGCGTCGCCACCGCCGCGACGGTCGGCACCGTGGCCATCCCGCAGATCGAGAAGTACGGCTACAACGAGCGGCTGTTCCTGGGCTCGTTGGCCGCCGGCGGGACGCTCGGCATCCTGATCCCGCCGTCGATCAACATGATCATCTACGGGGTGCTCACCGACACCTCCATTCCCCGGCTTTACCTCGCCGGGTTTTTCCCCGGCATCGTGCTCGCGTTTCTGTTCATGCTGATCGTCCTAGCCGCCTGCCTGCTCCGCCCCGGCTGGGGCGGGAAGCGAGTGGAGACGACCCGCGAGGCGCGGATCGCCGGGCTTCCCCACCTGCTGCCCCCGTTGGGCCTGTTTCTGGTCGTGGTCGGTTCGATCTACGTCGGCATCGCCACCCCGACCGAGGCGGCGGCGATCGGCGTGCTGATCTCCTTTGGCCTCGCCGCCGGGCAGGGGCGCCTGACCCTGCCGGTGCTGCACCGGGCGCTCGAGGCCACCATGCGCACCACGTCGATGATCCTGCTGATCATCGTCGCCGCCTATTTCCTCAATTTCAGCATCGCCTCCACCGGGCTGATCGACCGCGTCAATGTCTTCATCCTCGGGCTGGGCTGGACGCCCCTGCAAACCATGATTGGCGTCATCGCCGTCTACCTGGTCCTGGGATGCATCATGGACGTGCTGGCGATGATGGTGCTGACGCTTCCCATCATCACCCCGGTGGTGGTGCATCTCGGCTACGACCCGGTCTGGTTCGGGATCATCATCATGCTGGTGTGCGAGGCGGCCCTCATCACGCCGCCGATCGGCATGAACTGCTACGTGATCCAGGCCGTGCGCGGCCGGGGCCTGCTCGACGACGTGATGATCGGCATCGTCCCCTTCGTCGTCGCGATCATCATCATGTTCGCCATCCTCCTTGCCTTCCCGGACCTCGCCCTATGGCTGCCGACGCTGATGATGCGGTAGACCGGCGGCGACCGACCGGGCGGGCGGCGGCGGGCATCCGCCTTGACGGCTCTCCTCAAGGAGCGAAAAGATGACCGGTACAAAGACATCGACCTTAGTGCCGTGGAAGGACACGAAGCTCATGAAAGAACTCAGGGATTTCAGATTCTTGGCACTCGTCGCGGGAGTGGCGGGAATGGCGTTTCCGCTGTCCGCGGCCGACTATCCGAGCAAGCCGATCACGATGATCGTCCCTTATGCGGCCGGGGGATCGGGCGACCTGACGACGCGCCTGACCGCCGACCTGCTCAAGGACATCCTCAAGGTCAACGTCCAAGTCGAGAACGTCACCGGCGGCGGGGCGACCATCGGCATCTCCCAGGTGGCGCGCTCGAAGCCGGACGGCTACACACTGGCCCTGGTAACCACCAGCCCGATCACCGTCAGCCCGCTTGTCTCCAAGGTGCCATACGATCCGCTCAAGGACCTCACGTACGTTGCCCGCGTGATCGTGCTGCCGCATCCCTTCATCGTCCGCAGCAACAGCGCCTTCAAGTCGCTGGCCGACGTGTTCGATTACGCGCGCAAGAACCCGGGCAAGTTCCGCTGGTCGGCGGCGGCGGCCCGGGGCGGCCCGCACCTCTCGACCGAGATGATGTTCAAGACGGAGGGCGTGGGCACGACCTACGTGCCGTTCTCGGGCGGCACCGAGGCCGTGGCGGCGCTGCTCGGCGGCCAGATCGACGCCGCGGTGGTGACCGACTTCGCCGGCCCCCTGGCCGCCGGCGAGGTCCGGGTGCTGGCCGAGAGCGGGCCGGTTCGGATCGCCTCGCTGCCCGAGGTCAGGACGTACAAGGAGCTCGGATATCCGCTGTCGCCCTCGATCTTCCTTGGCTTCGCGGGGCCGGCCGGGCTGCCGCCCGAGGTGGTCAAGACGCTCGATGGGGCGATCGCGAAGGCGCTCGAGCACAAGCGGTTCGTCGAGCTGGCGGAGCGGCTGAAGATGGCCCGGGCCTTCGCCGGCGGCACGGAATTCGCGGCGCTCGTCAAAGCCGACATTGCCGGGATGAAGGACGCGCTCGACAAGCTCGGCCTCGGCAAATAGATGCCGTCGCTGGCCCCCCAAGGCGCCGCCGTACCCCGGCCGCGACCGGGCCGGAACCTTGCCGGCCGTAGCGAGGGAGGGACGCAATAGACCGGCTCGACAGGGAGCTTCGGCTCTGTCTCCCCATCCGCGCCTCGCGCGCCCGCGCCGCGGCCTGGGCGGCGATCCTCCTTGTGGGTTGCGTGCTCTTCCTCGCCTGGGGGGCCGCGGCGTGGATCGAGGCCGGATACGACAGGAGCCCCGGCGCGGTCTCGCCGCGGTTCGTGCCCGCCTTCTCGGTGGGATTGCTGGGGCTCCTGCTCCTTTGGCGCATCCTCGTGATGCTGTTGCCCATCGCCGCCGCCGGTCAGGACAAGGAGCCCGAGGCGCCCGCTCCACCCACCCTCCGGGGCGTGGCGGCGGCGGCGGCGACGCTGGTCTACGCGACGCTGCTCTCGCCGCTGATCGGCTTCTATGCCGCAAGCATCGTGTTCTTCTTCGTCGTCTGCATGAGCGCCGGCGAGCGTCGTCCACTTGTCCTGGCGGGCGGGGTCGCGGTCCTGCTCGGCGCCTGCTACCTGTTGTTTGAGCAGTTGATGCAGGTCCGGCTGCCGCACGGGGCCCTATGGCCCTGGCTCGGTCTGGTCGAGTCCTAGCGGCGGGGCATACGAGCTCGGGATGGACACGATCGTCGACGGCATCGGGCTTGCGCTCTCCTGGCAGGCCCTGCTAGCCATCGTCGCGGGGCTGGCCGCCGGGCAGGTCCTCGGCGCGATCCCCGGGCTCACCGCCAGCATGGCTGTCGCGATCCTGATCCCGTACACCTATTACTTCTCGCCCTGGGTTGGCATTCCGATGCTGATCGCCATGTTCAAGGGGGCACTGTTCGGGGGCAGCATCTCGGCGGTGCTGCTGCGCACTCCGGGAACGCCGGCGGCGGCGGCGACGGTCGCCGACGGCCATGCCCTGGCGATGCAGGGGAAGGGCGGCAAGGCCCTGAATATGGCCCTCTACGCCTCGGTCTTCGGCGACACCTTCAGCGACATCTGCCTGATCTTCGCCGCCGGGGCGCTGGCCCTTATCGCGGTGCGCTTCGGCCCGCCCGAGTATGCCCTGCTGATCATCTTCTCGCTCCTCACCCTGGGTTCGCTCTCCGGGCGTGAGGTGTGGAAGGGGCTGGCGAGCGCGCTCGTCGGGCTGCTGCTGGCGACCGTCGGGTTCGATCCGATGGAAGGGACCGAGCGCCTCACGTTCGGCTTTCTTTCCCTGCTGGACGGCTTCCAGCTGATTCCGGTTCTGATCGGCCTGCTCGCGGTATCGGAGATCTTGATACAGCTCGAGAAGCCCGCGGCCGAGTTGGCGCTCAAGGCCCTCGTCCCCTCGGGCCGGCCGGAGGACTCGCGCGTCTCCTGGGCGGAGTTCCGCTCGCAGATGCCGGTGCTGGTCAAGTCGTCGATTCTCGGAACCCTGATCGGCGCGATGCCGGGGCTGGGGGCGACGGTGGCCGCGTTCCTCGCCTATAACGAGGCCCAGCGCGCCTCCCCGCACCCGGAGAGGTTTGGCACCGGCGTGCTCGAGGGCGTCTCCGCCCCGGAGTCGGCGAACAACGCGGTCTCGGGCGCAAATCTCATCCCGCTCCTCGCCTTCGGCATCCCCGGCGATGTGGCCGCCGCCCTCATCCTCGGGGCGTTCATGATCCAGGGGATCACACCGGGGCCGCTGGTCTTCCGCGAGAATCCGGTCGAGATCTACGCGATCTTCGCCAGCCTGATCATCGCCAACCTGTTGAACCTGGTGATCGGGAAGGGCCTGATTTACACCGCGGTCGGAGCGCTGAAGATTCCCAAGCGGCTCCTCTTCCCGGCCGTCCTCGTCCTCGCCGTGGCGGGCTCGTACGCGATCCGGGGGTCGAGCTTCGACGTCGTGGTGGTCGTCGGCTTCGGCATCCTCGGCTATGTCCTCACCAAGCTCAACGTGCCGCTCGTCCCGCTCATCATCGGCTTCATCCTGGGGCCGATCCTTGAGGTGGCGCTCCGCCGGACACTGATCCTCGTCTCCCCTGAGGACAACTGGCTGATGTACTTCGCCAGCCGCCCGATCTTCCTGGTGCTGTTCGTCGTCCTTGCCGTCCTCGGCGGCCTGCTGCTGCGCCGGCGAAGCGAAATGATCGGGATCGAAAGGCATCCCGAAGTCGAGCGACCCTCCGAATGAGAAAAGAGGGAAAGATGAGCCGATCCGGGCTCGGTCCGGTCAGGCTGGGGATCGTCTGGCAGCGACTCAACGGGCTGATGGACGAGGTTGCCCAGGCCTTCGTTCGCACCTCGTTCTCGACCGTGATCCGCGAGAACTGGGATCTTGCCTGCGCGCTCCTCGATCCCAGAGGGCGCCAGGTCGTGCAGTCGAGCCGCAGCGTTCCGTCCTTCATCGGTACGATGTCGCGGACCCTGGAGGCGATGCTTGCGGCCTATCCCGCCGAGACCCTGAAGCCCGGCGACGTGCTGATCACGAACGACCCGTGGGTGTCGAGCGGGCACCTGAACGACATCACCATGGCCAAGCCCATATATCGCGGCGACCGGCCGCTCGGATTCGTCGCCAGTACTTTCCACTCGGTCGACATCGGCGGCGCGCCCTCGCCGGGCGCGCGCGATACCTACGAGGAGGGACTGTGGATTCCGGTGCGCAGGATCGTGCGCGCGGGCGAGGAGAACGAGGACATCGTCGCCGTGATCCGGCAGAACCTGCGCCAGCCGCGCGAGACCCTGGGCGACATCCGCGCCCAGTTCGCGGCCTATGATGTGGCCGAGCGGCGCCTCATGCGGATCCTCGACGAGGAGGGGGTCGATGACTTCGACGCCGTGGTCGAGGAGATACTGGAGCGCTCGGAACAAAGCCTACGACGCGCCATCGCCCGCGCTCCCGACGGCGAATACGCGGGCGAGATCGTCGCCGACGGGGTCGATCACCCGCTCGCGATCCGGGCCAGGGTGCGGATCGCGGGCTCCGACATCGACATCGACTTCACCGGCACCTCGCCGCAGGTCGCGCGGCCGATCAACTCCGTCGTCAACTACACATTTTCCTGGTGCGCGTTCGCCATCAAGTGCCTGTTCGATCCCGACGTCCCCAACAACGAGGGGTCGTTCCGGCCGATCCGCATCCACGTTCCCGAGGGATCGCTGCTCAATCCGCGGCCGCCGGCGCCGGTGTGGGCGCGCCACCTCTCCGGGCACTACGTGCCGCCGGTCATCTTCCGCGCCCTGGCGCCGATCCTGCCGGAGCGGGCGATGGCGGAGTCCGCGTCGCCGATCTGGACCGTCTATTTCAAGGGTGCCCAGGCCGGGGGCGAACCGTTCGTGAAGATGTACTTCATGTCCGGCGGACTTGGGGCACGATCGAGCCTCGATGGGCCGGATTGCCGGAGCTTCCCGAGCAACATCTCGAACTCGCCGGTGGAGGTGTTCGAGAACGCGGTCCCGGTCATGATCCACGAGAAGACCCTGATCGACGACTCCGGAGGTCCGGGCCGCACGCGCGGCGGGTTGGGGCAGCGGATCGAGTTCGAGTCCCTCTCCGAGGGGCCGATCGTGATGACCATCCGGCACGAGCGGGTGAAGAACCCGCCGCAGGGACTGCTTGGGGGCTTGGCCGGCAGCCGCGGCGTCAACCGCCTGAACGGCAAGGACATCCCAGCGATGACCCAGATGGCGCTCGGCAAGGGGGACCGGCTCGCCTTCGAAACCCCGGGCGGCGGCGGCATCGGCCCGCCGGCGGAGCGCCCGCGCGACCTGGTCAAGCGCGACATGGAACTCGGCTACGTCTCGCCCGAGGCGGCGAGGACCGTCTATGGCTGGGGCGATGCCGGCGACTGAGTACGTCATCGGCGTCGACGTCGGCGGCACGTTCACCGATTTCGTCGGTTGCAAACTCGGCCACGGCGCGATCTTCAACGGCAAGGTCCTGACCACGCCCGACGATCCCTCCGAGGCGGTGCTCTCGGGCCTGGCACGGATGCTGTCGGCCCACGGCATCGACCCGGCCGCCGTTCGCTACGTCATCCACGGCACCACCCTGGTGGCCAACGCGCTGATCGAGCGCAAGGGGGTGAAGACCGCGCTCATCACCAGCAAGGGTTTCCGCGACGTGCTCGAGATCGGGCGCGAGTACCGCTACGACACCTACGACCTGTTCATCGACATGCCCCGCCCGCTGGTGCCCCGCAACCTCCGCTTCGAGGTCGACGAGCGGATGGACCGCGAGGGGCGTGTCGTCCGCCCGCTGGACCTCCACGCAGCGGAGCGACTCGCCCGCGAATTGGCGGCGAGTGACGTGCGGGCGGTAGCGGTCGCGTTCCTGCACGCCTACCGCTCCGCGGTCCACGAGCGGGAGATGCAGGACATCCTGGCCCGATTCGCGCCCCGTCTGACGGTCTCGTTGTCGAGCGAGGTCGTGCCCCAGATCGGAGAGTACGAGCGGAGCTCGACGACGGTCGCCAACGCCTACGTGAAGCCGATCTTCGAGACCTATGTCGGCAGGCTGTCGGAGGGGCTGCGGCGGCTCGGCATCGGACGCGACCTCTACCTCGTCCTCTCCGACGGCGGCACGGTTGATCGCAAGACGGCCGCCGCGCACCCGGTGCGCCTGGTCCACTCCGGACCGGCCGGAGGCGCCCAGGCGGCCGCCCTCTACGGGCGGCTGGGGGGCGCCGACAGGGTGCTGGCCTTCGACATGGGCGGCACGACCGCGAAAGCGTGCCTGATCGAGGAGGGGCGCCCGAACCGGACGACCGAGGTCGAGATCGCGCGGCTGGCCCGCTTCAAGCCGGGGAGCGGGATTCCGCTCCGCGTGCCGATCGTCAACATGATCGAGATCGGCGCTGGGGGCGGAAGCATCGCCCGGGTCAACAGCCTCGGCTTGGTGCAGGTCGGTCCCGACAGCTCGGGCGCGAAGCCCGGCCCGGCGTGCTATGCCCTGGGCGGGGTGGAGCCCACGGTGACTGACGCCGACCTGGTCCTCGGCTACCTCGATGCCGGCAGTTTTCTCGGCGGGGAGATGGCCCTGGATGTCGCGGCGGCGCGTCGCGCGCTCCACGATCGGGTCGCGGCGCCGCTCGGGCTCTCGGTCGAGGAGGCCGCGCTCGGCGTGTTCCAGACGGTCAACGAGGGCATGGCGCAGGCGGCCGCGATCCATGCCCTCGAACAGGGCAAGAGGATCGTCGATTTCGCCCTGGTGGCGATCGGCGGCGCGGGCCCGGTCCACGCCTGGGCGCTGGCGCGGGCGCTGGGGATCGGCCGGCTCATCTCTCCGCTCGGCGCCGGCGTCGCCTCAGCCTTCGGCTTCCTCGCCGCCCCGACCGCGTTCGAGGCCACCCGCACCCGGCTCACCCCGCTTGCCGCGGTCGAGGCGAGCGGGACGCGAAGCCTCGTCGACGAGCTTGCGGGGCACGGGTTGGCGCTGCTCGAGAGGTCGGGAGAATCGCGCGCGCCGGCGCGGATCGACGTCTTCGCCGCCATGCGCTACGTCGGCCAGGGGTACGAGGTCGAAACGCCGCTGCCGCGGGAGCTGGTCGAGAGCGGCGACCAGGATGGTCTGGCGCGGCGCTTCGAGGCGGCCTACCGGTTGCTGTTCGGCCGCACCGAGGTCGGGTTCCCGGTGGAGATCGTCTCCTGGCGGGTGATCGTCTCCGGCCCGGTGCCGGCGATCGTCCCGGCGATCCCGGAAGGGCTCGCCTTGGTCGGGAAGCCGGCCGGGAAGGGCGTCCGCGCGGTCTATTTCGCCGAGGCGGGGGGATTCGTCGACACCCCCGTCTTCAACCGATACGCGCTCGAGCCGGGCTTTAGCGCGGAGGGCCCGCTCGTCGTCGAGGAAAGGGAATCGACCCTGGTCGTCCCCCCGCAAAGCCGGCTGTCGATCGATGCCTCGCGCAACGCTATCGTCGCGCTTTAGCGCGCGGCCGCCGCTGGCGGGGCGGGGCGGCGCCGATGCCGGCGCCGACCCGGCAGGCAAAATCCTCGGCTCCGTAGGCGAGGAAGCCGTTGACGTGCTCGTAGAGGAACCGCACGCCCTTGCGGAGATACGCCTCGACGTCGCCTCGCTCGACCAGCATCCCGGCCACGCGACCGGCGGCGAGGATGTCGGCGATCGCGCCGTCGATCGCCGCCTGCACCTCCGGCCGGCGGTAGTCGCCGGCGTGGCCGAGGTCCTTGGCAAGGTCGACCGGGCCGATGAAAAACGCGTCGATGCCGTCGACGGCGAGGAGCGTATCGAGGTCGCCGAGGGCGGCCCGGGTTTCGACCTGGACGACGATCACCTTCTCGGCATGCGAGCGGGGAAAGCAGTAGCGGACAGCGCCGACCACGCGTTGCGCCTCGTCGGCCGACTCGACGCGGGGGGCGACGATACCGTCGACGCCCCGGAACATGACCCGCTCGATCACCCAGTCCTCGCGCGAGAAGATGCGCGCGATCGAGACCAGGCTGGCGAGCCGCGCCGCCCGGGCCATGTTCTCGACCGTCTCGAAGTCGGGGCTTCCCTGCTCGCAGTCGATGAACACGGCGTCGATGCCGAGCCCGCCCATGCGCTCGACCAGGCTCGGCGAGGGATGATCCGCGTTCACCACGATGACCGGCTGGTTTCGCCGAAGCTTCTCCTTGAAGGCCCGCGTCATCTCTCGTCACCTCCGCGCGTCCGGCGGCCGGGGCCGCCCCGGCAGCGAGTCTCGTTCCGTCGGCGCCCGAAGGCAACCGCCGGGGCGGCGGCCGACGACCGGCCAGGATGAGGGGGTCATGGCGACACTCAATCCGATCCAGCTCGGGGTCATCTGGCAGCGGCTGAGCGGCCTCTTCGACGAGGTCGCGCAGACCTTCGTGCGCACCTCCTTCTCCTCCGTGGTGCGCGACAACTGGGACCTCGCGTTCGGCCTGCTCGACACCAGGGGCCGGCAGTTCATGCAGCCGCGGCGCAGCATCCCCTCGTTCATCGGCACCATGCCGCGCACGCTGCGGGCGATGCTCTCGGTCTATCCGGTCGCCGCCCTGGCGCCGGGGGATGTCCTGATCTCGAACGACTCCTGGCACGGAACCGGGCATCTCAACGACATCACGATGATGCACCCGGTCTTCCGCGAGGGCCGCCTGATCTGCTTCATCGGCAGCGTCTTCCACACCGTCGACATCGGCGGCGCGCCCTCGGTCAATGCGCGCGACTGCTACGAGGAGGGGATCTGCATCCCCATCGCCAAGATCCTCGACGGCGGCCGGGAGAACCGGGTGGTCGTCGACCTGATCGCCGAGAACGTGCGCGAGCCGGGTGAGACCCTGGGCGACATCCGGGCCCAGTTCGCGGCCTACGGGGTGGCGACGCGAAAGCTCTTCCAGCTCATGGACGAGGAGGGGCTGGCGACGCTCGACGACGTCGCCGAGGAGATCGTCAGCCGGACCGAGCGGAGCATGCGCGGGGTGATCGCGGCCCTGCCGGACGGCGAGTACGGCGACGAGGTGATGGTGGACGGCTTCGACGAGCCGCTGGTGGTCCGCTGCCGGCTCTGCGTGCGCGGCTCGAACATCGTCGTCGATTACGCCGGCACCTCGGCGCAGATCGACCGGCCGATCAACTCGGTCCTCAACTACACCTACGCCTACAGCGCCTACGCGCTCAAATGCGCGCTCGATCCGAAATCGCCGACCAACGATGGGGTGTTCCAGCCGATCGGCGTGACCGCTCCCGAGGGCACGCTCCTCAACGCCCGGCGCCCGGCACCGGTGTGGGGCCGCCACCTCGCCGGCCACTACGTCCCGTTCGCGATCTACGGCGCGCTCGCCAAGGTGGCGCCGGAGAGGGTCATCGCCGACTGCGGCTCGCCCTTGTGGAACGTCTATTTCAAGGGCCGGGACGCGCGGACCGGCAGGCCGTTCGTGAAGATGTTCTTCATGAACGGCGGCCACGGCGCCCGGCCACACATGGACGGACCCGGCTGCCTGAGCTTTCCGAGCAACGTCTCGAACCAGCCGATCGAGAGGTTCGAGAACCAAGTCCCCCTGATCGTCACCGAGAAGGCCCTGGTTCCCGACAGCGCGGGCGCCGGCCGCTTCCGCGGCGGGCCGGCGCAAAGGATCTCGTTCAGGGTGGTTGGCGACAGCCCGGTCACCGTGACCTTCCGTCACGAGCGGGTAAAGTTTCCGCCGCGCGGTCTTCTCGGCGGCGAGCCAGGAAGCCCGGGGGTCGAGACGGTCAACGGCCGGCGCGTGCCGGCGAAGACGAGCGAGGTGCTCAACCCGGGCGACGTCGTCACCTTCCAGATGCCCGGAGGAGGCGGCATGCACCCGCCGAAGGAGCGCGACCGCGCCCTCATCGCCGCCGACCTTCGCGCCGGCCTGATCACGCCCGAATTCGCCTGGGCCCGCTACGGCTACGGCCCGGACCCGACGGACGCCGCGCCGGAGCGGACCGACTCCACGGCCGGACTTCGCTAGGGACGTCGCGATCATGGTGCAGCCGCACTATCGCATCGGTGTCGACATCGGCGGCACGTTCACCGACCTCGTGCTGATGGACGAGGGGTCGGGACGTCTGTTCAGCGAGAAGGTGCTGACGACGCCGGAGGATCCCTCCGAGGCGGTGCTGTCGGGGGTGGCGAGCCTGCTCGCCAAGGCGGGCGTGCGGGCCGGCGAGATCTCCAACGTGATCCATGGGACCACGCTGGTCGCCAACGCCCTGATCGAGCGCAAGGGCGTGAAGACGGCGCTGGTCACCACCGCCGGATTCCGCGACGTGCTTGAGATCGGCCGCGAGCTTCGCTACGACACCTACGATCTCTTCATCGAGATGCCGCGGCCGCTGGTGCCGCGCGAGCTCCGCTTCGAGGTCGTCGAGCGGATCGGCCCCAAGGGCGAAGTTCTGGTGCCGCTCGACCAAGGCAGCGCCCGCGCGCTGGCCGAGCAGCTACGTGCCTCGGATGTCGAGGCGGTGGCCGTTGTCTTCCTGCACAGCTTTCGCAACCCGGGCCACGAGACCGCGGTCAAGAGACTCTTCGCCGAGGCGGCGCCGCGGCTCACGGTCTGCGCCTCGAGCGAGGTGATGGCCGAGATCGACGAGTACGAACGAACCTCGACGACCGTCGCCAATGCCTACGTGCATCCCATCTTCCGGCGCTACCTGGGCCGCTTGGTGGGGGCGTTGCGCGAGCTGGGGATCGCGGGCGAGCTCTACCTGATGCTCTCCGACGGGGGCACGGTGCACGGACGGACGGCGGCCGAGTTCCCGATCCGGCTGGTGCAGTCCGGGCCCGCCGGCGGCGTGCAGGCGAGCACGCTTTACGGCCGCCTCGCCCGGGTCGACGACGTGCTCTGCTTCGACATGGGCGGCACCACGGCCAAGGCCTGCCTAGTCGAGAAGGGGCGGCCGATGCGCACCACCGATTTCGAGGTCGCCCGCGTCTATCGCTTCGCCAAGGGCAGCGGGCTGCCGCTCAAGCTTCCGACCCTCGACATGATCGAGATCGGTGCCGGCGGTGGCAGCATCGCCCGGGTCGACCGCCTGGGCCTGCTGCAGGTGGGCCCCGAGAGCGCCGGCTCGTCGCCGGGCCCGGCCTGCTACGCCCTCGGCGGGAGCGAGCCGACGGTGACCGACGCCGATCTGATCCTCGGCTACCTCGACGCCGGCAGCTTCCTGGGCGGCGACATGGCGCTCGATCGCGAGCGGGCGGCGCGGGCGATCGAGGCGGGCGTCGCCCGGCCCCTCGGCCTGAGCGTAGTCGAGGCGGCGTGGGGCATCTACGAGATCGTCAACGAGAACATGGCCCAGGCGGCGACCATCCACGCCCTGGAGCGGGGGCGCAAGGTCGCCGACTTCGCCCTGGTCGCGATCGGCGGCGCCGGACCGGTCCACGCCTGCAACCTTGCGCGCCGCATGGGGGTCGGGCGCGTGATCTGTTTGCCGGGCGCGGGCGTCGCCTCGGCCTTCGGGCTGCTCGCCTCGCCCGTGTCCTTCGCCTTCGTCAAGGCGCAGGTTTCGGCCCTCGATCGGCTCGACCTCGGCGAGGCGACCGCCTTCGTCGACGAGCTGGCGGAGAGGGGCCGTGCCCAGCTCACCGCCGCCGGCGTCGCCGGCGCGCGCATGCGGGTCGAGCTGAGCGCCCTGATGCGTTACCTGGGCCAGGGCTACGAGGTGGAGGTGCCGCTCACGCGCGAGGTGCTGTTGGCGGGCGACCGGGCCCGCATCGCCGAGGCGTTCGAGGCGGTGTATCGGGAGCTTTTCGGCCGCAGCGAGCGGATGCCGGCCGAGGTGATCTCCTGGCGGGTCGTGGTCTCGGGCCCGGAGCCGAGGCTCGAGCTGGCCGCCGAGGCCGCCCGAGGCGCCGATGCGGAAGGCGCGAGGCGGGGCGCCCGGCCGGTCTATTTCGCCGAGAGCGGCGGCTTCATCGAGACCGGCGTCTTCCGCCGCGACCGGCTCGCCGCAGGGGCCGCGATCGAAGGCCCGGCGATCATCGAGGAGCGCGAATCGACCCTGGTGCTGCCGCCGCGCACCCGGGCGCGCTGCGACCTACACGGAAGCCTGATCGTCGATCTCCTTTGAGCTCGCGCCGCGGGCCGGCGCCGGACCCCGGGGCGTCGGGCCGGCCTCGAATCTCCCGGTTGCTTGGCGGGGCGAAGCCGGCGAGGCTTGCGGCGGACGGGACGCAACTCAGGAGACGGCGACATGGAGATCAACCTGCCCGAGGTTCTGCGGGGGCTCACGGACGCGTTCGAGAGCTATGAGGAGGCGGTGACAAACTACAGGCCGGAGAAACTCGCCGGTTTCTTCTGGAAGGACCCGCGCGCGCTTCGCTACGGCGTCGCCGAGAACCTCTACGGATACGAGGCGATAGCCGCCTACCGGCAGGCCCGCGCCAAGGCCGGCGGCGCGCCGCGCCGCCGGTTGACGCGGACGGTGATCACCACCTTCGGGCGGGACTTCGGGGTCGCAGACACCGAATACCTGCGGACCGAGTCGGGCAAGCTCGGCCGTCAGAGCCAGACCTGGGTTCGGATGCCCGAGGGATGGCGGATCGTCAGCGCGCATGTCTCGCTTCTTCAGGAGTCCGACGAGACCATACGGACGCCAGGGATCGGTCGGGAGTCGATCCGGCCCTGAGGCTCGACTCGCGGGAGGTCGAGTCCGCGGTCCCGCGGAAAATAAGGTAGCCGCCCTCAGCCGCGGATCGTGCCGCTCCGCCGTCGGCGCGCCGTCGCCGTCGGGCGGTCGGGAGTCGGATGGCCGCCGATCAGGGTCTCCACGTTGCCGACGCGTTCCAACGACATGCAGCGCGCGAAGAGGGCTTCGGCGTGCGCCTTCGTCCACGCGCGCCTCGCCAGGGCCAGGAACTTGTCCCTCATCTCGGCGTGGCTGTGTGGCTTCTCCTTCCCACCCCTGGTGTAGGCGGTCCCCGCCTCGGCGATTGTCCCGTCCCGGAAGCGGAGGCGTACGTCGCACGGCTGCTCGCGCGGATAGCGGGCCGTGTACTTCGGCTCGGAGCTCACGTGAACGCGTTCGGCCAGGCGGTGGATCGCCGGGTTGGCGACGGCCTCGGCGGTGAAGAGGTCGAGACCCGGGCGACCGTGATGGATCAGCGAGGCCACCGCGAACGGGATCGAGTAGCGGGCGCCGAAGCTGTTGGTCACCGAGCGGTGCGAGAGCGTGGCAGCATAGGCGTAGCAGCGGACGTCGACCCGCTCGATCTCCCCGGGATCGATCCTGCCGCCGGCTCCTTGCGCCATCGCCTCGGTCGTCAGGTCGAGCGGCGACTGGAGCTGGATGGCGCAGGGGTGCAGCCTGAAGCAGCTCCGGTCGATCAGGAAGTCGCTGCCGAGACCGCGGACGACCAGGTCGCGGTCGAACGCATCGCCATAGATCGAGCCGTAAATCGAGCCGACGGCATCCGCCTCGCCGGTGAACCCCGAGCGGACCAGCCGGTCCGCCAGGATGCCCATGTGCCCGCTCATTCCGGCGTAGGCATTGCGCACCGTCGCGCCCTCCACCACTGTCCGCCGGCTGGTCGCCAAGCCGAGGGTGGCGGCGACGTTGATCAGCCGCCGCACCTCCGCGGGCCGGTATCCTCGCACGACCGCCACCGCGACGGCGGCGCCGATGGTACCGTGGGTGCCGTGCGGATGAAGCGCGGGCCGCATCCGCGCGGCGCGACCGACGCGCGCGCACGCCTCGTAGCCGAGGATGACCGCGCGCAGCAGGTCCGTCCCCGACGCGTCGGCCGCTTCCGCCGCGGCGATCGCCGCCGGCACCACCTGAATGGCCGGGTGCGCG
The DNA here is from genome assembly GCA_016202695.1 of Pseudomonadota bacterium. Classification (GTDB taxonomy): domain Bacteria; phylum Pseudomonadota; class Alphaproteobacteria; order JACQOE01; family JACQOE01; genus JACQOE01. The sequence goes on from JACQOE010000019.1 coordinate 67,103, forward strand.
TTGGCGGCGAGATTGCACTCGTCCAGCTCGAGCCAGGTGCCCGCGGCGCCATTGATCAGGGCGGCGATCGACGGATCGGCGCCGCGGTCGAGCCCGATCACCGAGGCGCTGCCTCGCGAACCGCGGGGCAGCAGGCTGCGGACAAAGCGCCGCATCTCTCCGGCCCGCATGCCGGCGGCGATCGCGGCGATGCAGTCGGCGATGATTCGGCGCCCCCGATCCACGACCTCGGCGGGAAGATGATCGAGCGACGCGGCGCAGACGAACTCGGACAGGGCCCCAAGGTAATCGCGGTCGGCCATTCGACCAAACCCTTCGCCGGCAACCCTGGCGTTGGCTCGCCGGACTGCTTTCGGAAACCGCCGCGGGTGCCGGCGCCTCGGCCCCGCGCAGCGGCGTGCGCGCCTCGACCTTATCGAAAAGCCTTCCCCAAGTCATACGAGTTGAACGGGCGGGGTGACGGTGCTAGCATCTCCCGTGTGTAGCGTCGAGCGCCGGACCCGACGAATTCCGGCGACAAAGCAACAAGACGAAGGGAGGGGGCGCTCCACTCCTTCATGGATCGGTCGGATCGACGGCGGACCCGTCTCGCGGTCCGACCGCGGCGCCCATTTCCCCGGCTGCCTTCGCGACACGATCGCATGGCTTGCAAGGGAGGAACATCATGAGGCGCATGAACAGTCTTGGCAGGGCGACTCTCGCCCTCGTGTTGCTGCTGCCGTCTTCGGTTGCTCTCGGAGCCGCCGAGGCGACCATCAAGTTGGCGATCACCCCGGCCGGCGATCATCTTTACGTTCACATGGCCAATCTTATGGCCAAGGAGATCGAGAAGCGGGTCCCCGGCAAGGTGGACTGGCAACTCTTTCCCGGCGCCCAACTCGGCAGGGATGATGTGGTGTTGACCGGGCTCAAGACCGGCACCCACGTCGCCGGCATGCCCGGCTCCTGGGTCGCCTCGGTCGAGCCGGGCCTGAATCTGTTCGAGGCGCCCTTCCTGTTCGCCAATCGCGACGAGGTGAGGAAGGTCATCGCCGCGGTCGAGAAGGACATCGCCAGGAGCCTCGCCGACAAGGGGATCGTGCTCGTCGGCGGGATCGGCGAGCTGGGGTTCCGCCAGATCAGCAACAACGTCCGCCCGATCGTCAAGCCAGCCGACCTCAACGGCGTCAAGCTGCGCACCCCGGGCACCCCGTTCCGCGTCACCACCTTCAAGATGTTCGGCGCCAATCCCACGCCGATGAACTTCGCCGAGGTCTATGTCGCCATCCGCCAGGGCGTGATCGACGGTCAGGAGAACCCGTTGGCGTCGATCTGGGCCGGCAAGTTCCACGAGGTGCAGAAGTACATCTCGATGTCCAACCATGTGTTCACCCCGACCACGATCCTGTTCAGCAAGAAGCACTGGGACACTTGGCCCGCCGACGTGCGCAACGCGATCGACGAGGCCGGGCGGCTGGCCAACGACTTCTCCTTCCGGTTCGGGGCGGAGAAGGACCAGAGCCTGCAGGCCGACATGAAGGCGCAGAACCCGAACCTGAAATTCAACGATATCGATACCCCGGCGTTCCGCAAGCTGGCCGAGCCCCTCTACAAGGAACTCGAGGCCCAGGTCGGCAAGGAGCTGTGGGCCAAGGCGATGGCGGCGCTGAAATGAGCGCAGGCGCGGCGTCGGCTCCCCGTTTCGCTTCGCGCCATCGGCAACGGGACCAGGGCTTCGCCTCCCTATGTCCGGAACGCCCTTCGCGCAATCAGGCGAGCGCGCGGTGAATCCATTCGGCGAAGGTCAAGGTGCGGCGATCGCCGAAGCGGGGACCGACCACCTGGACGCCGATCGGCAGGCCGGACGGGCCGGTGAACGCCGGCACGGTGACGGTGGGGACGTGCAGCAGGGTCCAGACGCTGTTGAAGATCGGATCGCCGGCGAGGCCGACCCCTTTGGGGGCCTCGCCGGGCGCGCTCGGGGTGATCAGCACGTCGTGGTCGGCGAACAGGCGATCGGCCTGCAGGCGGGCGATCTCGGCGCTGCGCACGGCCTGCTCGTAGGCCGCGGCCGAAACCCGCTCGCCGCGGTCGAGCTTGGCGTTCAGGGCCGCGCTGAGGCGCTCGCGGGCGATGCGCCGCTCGTGCGCCAGGGCGCGCGCGCCTTCCGCCTCGCCCAGGGTCTCATGCGCCTTCAGCAGGCCGTCGAACTCGGCCGGGAAGGCCAGATCGGAAACCTTGGCGCCGGCCCCGGCCAGCCGCCGGGCGGCCTCCTCGAGAAGGCCCCGCGTCGCCTCCTCGGCGCGGTCCCAAAACGGCGTGCGGCAGAAGCCGATGCGCGGCGGGCCGGGCGTGTGGTCGAACGCGCCCAGGGCCTCGCCGCAGAGGACGCCGGCCAGCAGGGCCGCGTCCGGCACCGTGCGCGCCAGCACGCCGATGGTGTCCAGGCTGGAGCAGATCACCCGCATCCCGTCGCGATCGATCAGGTTGAAGGTCGGCTTGTAGCCGACCACGCCACAGAAGGCGGCGGGGCGGATGAGCGAGCCGCCGGTCTGGGTGCCGAAGGCGAGAGGCACCATGAAATCGGCCACCGCCGCCGCCGAGCCGGTGGAGCTTCCGCCCGGCGTGTGCTCCAGGTTGCGGGGGTTACGGGTCGGAACCGGGCTGGGATGGGCAGCGAACTCGTGGGTCATGGTCTTTCCCAGGATGATCGCGCCGGCGGCGCGGGCGAGCGCGACGCAGGCCGCATCCCGGCGGGGCAGGTGGTCCTCGTAGATCGGCGAGCCGTACCGGGTCGGCATGCCCTGGGTGTCGATCACGTCCTTGATCGCGATTGGGATGCCGTGGAGAGGGCCGTGCGCCGCCTCGCGGTCGCAGGCGCGGGCCAGGGCGCGGGCCTGATCGCGCGCCACGTGGGTCCAGGCCTGGATGTCGCCTTCCCTCTCGTCGATGCGCGCGAGACACGCCTCGATCAGCGTCTCCGCCTTGAGGGCGCCCTCGGCGATGGCGCCCGCGAGTTCGCGCGCCGTGCGTCGAGCAATATGCATCACCAGGACCTCGCCGGTCGCGGCGGACGAGGAGAGCGGGCCGGGACCGCCGGGACGATGATAATCCGGCGGCGCGCGGGCGGCGAGGGGCATGCCGCGCGCGTCGCCGCCGCTCCCGGCACCGGCGACGCGCCGTCGGGATGATCGCGACAGCATGGATGGAACGGGTCATGGGCGCGTGGAAGATCGACCGGCTCTCCTCCTTCTCGGCAACCGTCTCCGCCTTCCTGGACGGGACGGACAGCCCGCGGGCGTTCCTTGAGCGCTGCCTCGCCGTGATCGCTGCCCGGGAGCCGGAGGTCAAGGCTTTCGTGACCCTGAACGCGGACGGCGCGCGCGCGGCCGCCGACGCGTCGAGCGAGCGCTACCGCGATGGCCGTCCGCTCTCGCCGGTGGACGGCTGTCCGGTCGGGGTCAAGGACGTGATCGAGACCGCCGACATGCCGACCCAGATGAACAGCCCACTCTACCGGGGCTGGAACTCGGGCCGCGATGCCGCCTGCGTGCGGGCTCTGCGCAAGGGCGGCGCCATCATCCTCGGCAAGACGGTGACGGCGGAGTTGGAGGCCGGCCGCTCCGGGCCGACCACCAATCCCTTCGACCCGGCCCGCACCCCCGGCGGCTCCTCCAGCGGCTCGGCCGCGGCGGTCGGCGCCGGCATGCTGCCGGTGGCGCTCGGCACCCAAGGCGGCGGCTCGACCATCCGGCCCGCCTCCTACTGCGGGGTGTGGGGCTTCAAGCCCAGCCACGGCGCGCTGTCGCTGGCGGGCGTGCACATCGTCTCCGCCACCTGCGACCACCTCGGCATCCTGGCCTCGGGTCTCGCCGACGCCTGGCGCGTGGCGCGGCAGATTTCCGAGGGTGCCCACACGCCGGACTGCCACGGGCTTCCCGGTACCGGCCATCAGGCGCCGCCGCCGGCCCGGCCGAGGCGGCTGATACGGCTCTACACCAAGGGCTGGGAGGAGATCGTCGACGCCGGCGGCGCGGCGCGCAATGGGCTCGGCGAGGAGGTGGAGGCGTCGCGGGACGAGGCCGCCCTGCGGGCGGCGACCCGCGCGGCGTTCGAGGAACGGATCGACCGGCTGCGCGCCGCCGGCGTCGACATCCTGAGCCGCGACAACGATGCCGACATGGCCGCGCTCGAAGGGGAGCTCGACAACGGGGTCGGCGGGCGGCTGGACATCGTCGCCTTCGAGATGCGCTGGCCGTTCGACGAGTACCTCGACTGGCATGGCGCCGACGTTGGCCAATCGATCCACGGGTACATGCAGCGCGGGTCCAGACTGACACCGACCGACTATCGCCGCCTCCTCGATCTCCGCGCCCGCGCGCGAAGGCGCGTGATGGAGTTCGCCGGGCGCGCCGACGGGTTCGTGACCCTCGCCTCCACCGGGCCGGCGCCGATCGGGCTTGCGTTCACCGGCAGCCGGACCTTCCTCAATTACTGGTCCTGGCTCGGGTTTCCCGCTTTCAGCATGCCGCTCCTCGAGGTCGGCGGCTTGCCGGTTGGCCTCCAGCTCATGGGGTTCGACCGGCAGGACGACAGGCTCGCGGCCACGGCTGCGTGGCTCGCCGAGACCCCCACATGAGCGGACCCGGAGGGGAGGAGCAGGAGCGCCGATGTCGTCGCTGCTGACCGCAGGATGGGGCCAAGCCGTCTCCGCCGGGAGCGGGAGCGTGAAGCGATGGCGATGATCGGCGTCGACGTGGGCGGCACGTTCACCGACCTGGTGATGCACGAACCCGAGACAGGGCGGATCGTCGCCGGCAAGGTGCCGTCGACGACCGGAAACCTGACCGAAGGATTTGTTCAAGGCCTGGACCGGCTTCCGGTAAGGCTGGACCGGGTTCGCCGGCTGCTGCACGGGACGACCGTCGCCACCAACGCCGCGATCGAACGGAAAGGGGCGCGCACCGCCGGCATCTTCACCAGCGGCTTTCGCGACGTGCTGGCGATCGGCACCGGCCAGCGGTTCACCGGCGGCCTGTTCAACCCCGGGTTCCGGCGGGCGACGCCCCTCATCCCCAGATCCCTCTCCTTCGAGGTGCGCGAGCGCATTGACCACCGCGGCCGCGAGATCGCGCCCCTGAACCAACGCGATCTCGCCGAGGTCGCAGCGCGGCTCCGGGACGTCGCGGTCGAGGCCGTCTCCATCTGCTTCCTCCACGCCTACGCCAACGAAGGGCACGAGCGCGCCGTCGAGACGTATCTCAAGGACCGAGTCCCGAACCTGTTCGTCTGCCGCTCCGGCGACGTCCTGCCCCAGATCCGCGAGTACGAGCGCTTCACCGCCACCGCCTTCAACGCCTACCTCGGGCCGGTCGTGGAGCGGTACCTGTCGGCCCTCGAGGATCGGCTCCGCGGCGCTGGCTACGGGCGCGACCTGCTGCTGATGACCAGCACCGGGGGCGTCGTCTCGGCGCGGCATGCCTCGCGCTATCCCGTGAGCACGGTGCTTTCAGGGCCCGCGGGCGGGGTCAGCGCCGGCCTCTATCTCGGCCGGGCGCTGGGGATCGAGAACCTCATCACCTACGACATGGGCGGCACCAGCACCGACGTCTGCCTGATCAAGAACCTTCGCCCCGCCTTTGCCGCGCAGCGCATCGTCGGCGGGCTGCCGCTGAGGATCCCGCAGCTCGACATCAACACCATCGGCGCCGGCGGGGGAAGCATCGCCCGCATCGAGGCGGACGGCTCCTTCCGCGTCGGCCCGGAGAGTTCCGGCGCGGTTCCGGGTCCGGCCTGCTACGGCCGTGGCGGAGAGCAGGCGACTGTGACCGACGCCAACCTCGTCCTCGGCCGGCTGAGTCCCGCCAATCCGCTGGGGGGCTCGCTCACGGTGCGCCCGGAGCTGGCGCGGAGCGCGGTCGAGCGGGTCGCCGAGGCGCTCGGGCTCGCGGATGTCCATCGCGCCGCCGAGGGGATCGTCCGGGTCGCCGTCTCCAACATGGCGAGCGCCATCCGCGAGGTCTCCATCGAGCGGGGCGAGGATCCGCGGCCATTCGCGCTGGTGGCGTTCGGCGGCGCCGGGCCGATGCACGGCTGCGAGGTGGCGCAGAGCCTGGGGCTGTCGCGGGTCATCGTCCCCCTTTATCCCGGAAACTTCTCGGCCCTCGGCCTACTGGTCTCGGATCTCCGGCACGAGTTCCTGCGCAGCCACCTGACCTTGGTCGAGGAGGCCGACCTTGGAACCGTGGCCGGTCTGCTGCGCCGCATGGGCGAGGAAGGGCGGCGGCTCCTGGCGGAGGAGGGGGCCGCGCCCTCGGACACTGACATTCATTACGTCCTCGAGCTTCGCTATCGCGGACAGGCCCACCAGCTCGGCGTCGAGGTGAACCCGGGGAACCTGACCCGGGAGGCGCTGGCCGCGGACTTCCAGCGTCTCTACTTCGACACTTGGTCGTACCGGCCCGACACCACCGCGGTGCAGATCGTGAATCTGCGCGTGACCGCGGTCGGCAAGGCGCCGCGGGTGAGCTTGGCGCCGCCCACGCCGGAGGCGTCCGGAGGGGAGATCGGCGAGGCGCCAAAGCAGGTCCGCAGGGTCTATTTCGGCGGCGATTTCCACGACACCCCGATCTACGAGCGCTCGCGGCTCCCGTTGCAAGCCCGGCTGCTGGGCCCGGCGATCATCGACGAGGAGGGGGCGACCACGGTCGTGCCTCCGCAGTGGCGGGCCGAGGTCCACCCCAGCGGCCACCTTTTCCTGCACCGGAGGTGACGGCGATGGCGGGAGAAGCGGACGAGCGGAGCGGGAGGGCGGCGATGGCCGGGGCGCCTAGTCAGGGCGGGCCGGCGGCCGCGCCCGATCCCGTCCGGGTGGAGGTCATTCACAACGCCCTGATGAGCTTCATCAAGGAGATGCGCTACACCATCATCCGCACCGCCTTCGGGCCCAGCCTCCGGGAGCGGCACGACTTCTCCTGCGCGCTTCAGGCTCCCGACGGCGAGCTGGTGGCGATCTATCAGGACAATCCGCCGCACATCGTGCCCACCGTCTACGCGGTGCGCGCGGCGCGCGATCGGTTCGGCGACGACCTTCACCAGGGGGACGTCATCCTGGTCAATGATCCCTACGTCCTCGGCGGCCACATGAACGACGTCGCCCACCTCTATCCGATCTTCGAGGGCGGGCGCCTGATCTTCTGGATCGTCATCCGGCTCCACTACACCGACATCGGCGGGATGGCGGCCGGCAGCATCACCCCCGACGCCACCGAGGTGTATCAGGAAGGGATCCGCATCCCGCCCGTGAAAGCGTACCAGAAAGGAGTGGCCAACGACGCCTTCCTCGACGTTTTCTTCGCCAATGTCCGCGTTCCCGACGAGCGTAAGGCCGACTTCATGGCCCTGATCGCCTCGTTCTGGACCAGCGAGAAGCGGCTTCGGGAAATCCTCGATACCCACGGTACGGACTCGGTCCTCGAGTGCAGCGAGGTCGTCCGCGACCGGGCCGAGCGTCGGATGCGCGACGCCATCGCCCGGCTGCCCGACGGCGAATACGCCTACGAGCTGAATCTGGACTCGGACGGTTTCGCGCGTCGATGGATCCCCCTCCGGGTGCGCGTTGTCATCGCCGGGGATTCGATGACGGTCGACTTCGGCGACAGCGCGCCGTCGGTTGCGGGTCCGATGAACGGCAGCGAGGCCACCGCCGCCTGCGCCGCGTTCGTCGCCGTGAAGGGCCTGCTCGACCCCGGCCCGGCGGTGAACGGCGGCTCGTTCCGGCCGATCCGGGTGGTGACCCGGCGCGGCACGCTCTTCCAGGCCCAGCCCCCGACGCCCACCTGCGGCGCCCAGGATCTGATGCACCGGGCGACGAGCGTGGTCCTCGGGGCGCTGGCGCCGGCGGTGCCGGCCAATGCCCTCGGCGATCATTGCTCGCCCGGTCATCACTACATGGCGGGCCACGATCCCGAGACCGGCCGCCCGTTCATCATGTACGACTCGCCCATCGGCGGGACCGGGGCGGTGCAGGCGCACGACGGCAACGATGTCCTCGCCGGCTTCGAGCGCGGCGACCACACCCGCATCATGCCGATGGAAGTGCACGAGACCGAGTTCCCGTTCCTGGCCGAATTCAATGAGCTTCGGGTCGACAGCGGCGGAGCGGGCGAGCGGCGGGGGGGTCTCGGGGTGCGGCGGGGCTGGCGCATGGTTCGCGGCCGGGGCACGCTGACGGATATGGCGGAACCGAGCTTCACTCCCTATCACGGCCTCCTGGGGGCGCATGGGGGGGCGCCGAACACCACGGTAGTTTCCCGCGGCGAGTCGCTCCTGGTTCCGGCGGAGGCGACCGGCAAGGCGGTACGTTTCCCGATCCAGGAGGGCGATCTCGTTCAGATCCTGAAATGGGGAGGCGGCGGTTACGGCGATCCGCTCGAACGCGACTCGAGGGCGGTGCTGGAGGACGTCCGGCAGGGGTACGTGTCGTCCCGCTCCGCGCGCGAGCTTTACGGAATCGTGCTCGCCGCCGGGACGGTCGACGCCGTCGCCACCCGGCGGTTGCGGGAGCGGCTCCGGGCCGATCGGGTTTACCTAACGGTGGTGGCGGTAGATCGGGACACGCTGCACGATCAGAGTCGCCTGTGGCTCCTCGCCCCCGAGGCGGCGCGACGGCTTGGGTGCGGCGAGGGGGAGATGATCGAGTGCATCGCCCAGGGCACTGCGCCGCTCCGCGGCCGGGTGCGGCTCTGCTCCGGCCAAGCGGCGGGGGAATTGCCCTCCGGCCCTTTCGCCCGCAAGGTGTTCCGGGCCGGGGCCGGGGCCCGGGTGTGGGTGCGCAGGGTGTTCAATCCGATGCAGTGGGAGCTGGGAAGCGCGTGGCCGTCCCCCCACCCGGCGCGGGAAGGGGATTCGTGAGTCATGAGCAAGCGTCCGGAATCCAGTCGGAGCGAATACTGGGTCGGAATCGACATCGGCGGCACTTTCACCGACATCGTTCTCTACGACGCCGGCAAGGACGAGATTCTGGCCTACAAGACCCCGACGCCGGCCTCGACCCGCGCCGAGGCCGTGCTGACCGGCCTTCGGACGGCGCTCGCGCGCCATGGCGCCAAGGGTGCCGAGGTGGTCTTCCTCGGGCACGGGACGACGGTCGCCACCAATGCGCTCCTGACCAGGGAGGCGCTGCCGACGGCGGTCCTGACCACCCGCGGCTTCGGCGACGTGCTCGAAATCCGGCGCCAGACTCGCCGCAACACGTTCGATTACTACGCCGACTTTCCGCCTCCGCTCGTGCCCCGAACCGACGTGGCGGAGCTGGACGAGCGGATGGATGCGGCCGGAGAGGTCGTGGTCCCCCTGCGGCGGGACGAAGTGGCCGAGACTCTGAGGTCGCTGGTCGCCAGGGGCATCCGGTCGGTGGCGGTCTGTTTCCTGCACAGCTACGCCAATCCCGCGCATGAGCGCGAGGTCGGCGAGATCGCCCGGGCCTGCGCCCCCGAGCTCCTGCTCAGCCTCTCCTGCGATCTGGTGCCGGAGTTCCGTGAGTACGAGCGCATGAGCACCACCGTGATCAACGCCTTCGTCCGCCCCGCGGTGAGCGCCTATCTCTCCCGCCTCGAGGAGGGGGTGGGACAACTCGGCATCGAGGCGCCGCTCGTCGTCGTCCAGGGCAACGGCGGGCTGATGTCGAGCGAGACGGCCAAGCGGCAGCCGGTGGCCATGATCCGGTCGGGCCCCGCAGCGGGCGTCGCCGGCGCCGCGTTCGTGGCCGATCTGGCGGGCCAGAAGCGGATCATCACCCTCGACATCGGCGGCACCAGCGCCGACGTCAGCGTCTTCGAGGGAGAGACACCGTCGGTGGTCCGCGACTGGGAGGTCAGCACCTTCCCGGTGAAGTGGACCGCGCTCGACGTGCGCTCGATCGGCGCCGGCGGCGGCAGCATCGCCTGGGTGGACAGCGGCGGATTGCTCAAGGTGGGACCGGACAGCGCCGGCGCCGACCCCGGGCCGGCCTGCTACGGCAGGGGCGGAACGCGGGCGACGGTCACCGACGCGCACCTGGTGCTGGGACGGATCGGTCCCGACGCGGTCCTGGGCGACAGCCTTCGCGTCGACAGCCGGCGCGGATACGAGGCGGTCGGCGCCCTGGCGGCGCAGCTCGGCCGCCCGGATCAGGAGACGGCGGCGGGCATCATCGAGATCGTCAACGCGGCGATCGCCCAGGAGGTTCACTTCATCTGCGCCGAGAAGGGCCTCAACATCCGCGACTACACGCTCGTGGCCTATGGCGGCGCCGGTCCGCTGCATGCGGCGCAGGTGGCCGAGGAGCTGGGGATCGGCAAGGTGCTCGTGCCCTATTGGCCGGGTCTGGTGTGCGCCCTCGGGGTGCTGGCGACCGTGCCCAAGGCGGACTTCGCCATGACCCACTTGGTAAGCCTGAGCCCGGACGAGCCGGCCCAGGCCGACGTCATCAAGGGCCTGTTCGGGGAGCTCGATCTCAGGGCCGGGAACTGGCTGCGCGAGCAGAAGATACCCTCGCGGGCGGTGCGCAGAAGCTGGTCGCTCGACATGCGCTACCGGGGCCAGAACTACGAGCTGGCGGTGGACGTGCCGGCGACGGACGTCCGAATCGACGCGCTCGTCGAGAGCTTCCACCGCCGCCACGAGGAGGCATACGGGTACAGCTCGGCCCGCGGCGTCGTGCAGTGCGTCCACGCCCGGCTGACCATCGCGCTGGAGGTCGATCACCCCCCGCTCCGCCAGCGCCAGCCCGTCGGCGGGGACTTGGTGGCGAAGGGACAGCGCGACGTCTGCCTGGGGCGCGGGCACAAGGTCCGCCCCTACCCGGTCTACGAACGTGATCGCATCCCGGGCAATTCCTCGTTTCTCGGGCCGGCCATCATCGAGCAGATGGATACCACCACCCTCGTCCTTCCCGGCCAGCGCGCCCAGGTTGACCGCTGGGGGAATATCTTACTCGAGTTCGAAAGGTGAACCCGATGGAAGCCGCAGGCCACAAGCCGGTCGATCCCATCCTGGTGGAGGTGATCGGCAACCGCTTGCAGACGGTGTGCCGGGAGATGCTCGTCTCGCTCATCCGCGCCGCCTTCTCGACCAACATCAAGGAGCGCTACGACTGCGGCACGGGGGTCTTCGACATCGACGGCGACCAGGTCGCGCTCGCCGCGTATCCTCCCCTGCACATGGGCGGCATGCGCGGCATCGTCCGTCTGCTGCGCGCGGAGTATCCGCCGGAGGAGATCCGTCCGGGTGACATGTTCATCACCAACGATCCCTATGTGGGCGTCTCCACGCATCTTCCCGACCCGGTGCTCGTGGCACCGGTGTTCTTCTCCGACCGCCTGGCGGGGTTCGTGGCCTCGGTCGCGCATCACGCCGACATCGGCGGCCGGGTCCCCGGAGGCCAGGCGCCCGACTCGCGTTCGATCTTCGAGGAGGGGTTCCGCATCCCCCTGGTCCGCCTCTTCGCCGACCACAAGCCGGTGCCGGACATCCACAAGATCCTGCGCACGAACGTCCGCAACCCGGACGAGCGGGAGATGGATCTGCGCGCCCAGTTCGCGGCCAACTTCGTCGGCATTCGCGGCTATCAGGAAGTGTGCCAGCGTTACGGCGACGAGGTGGTCAACGGCGCCGGCCGGGCATGGGTCGACTACAGCGAGGCGCGCCTGCGGGACAAGCTGCGACAGCTTCCCGACATCGTGTGCAGCCACGAGGAGCGGGTGGAGAACGACCTCGACGACAAGCCGGTGACCTTTAGGGTAACCGTGCAGAGCAAGGACGGCCTTCTCCACGCCGATTTCGAGGGAACGAGCCGGGCGTTCGAGGGCGCCAAGAACATCCCCCTCAGCGCCACCGTCGCCACCGTCTGGATGGTGGTCAAGAGCATGCTTGATCCGCAGATACCGGCCAGCGAGGGGGCCTTCCGGCCGCTTCGGGTGGTCGCGCCTCCCGGCACGATCGTCAACCCCGTGCCCCCCTCGGCGGTGGGCGAACGGGCCTTGAGCTGCCAGGTGCTCGCCGACGTGGTGATGGGAGCCATGTCCAAGCTGGTCCCGGAGCGGGCCCTGGCCGAGTGCGGGCCGCACCACGGCATCAACATCTCGGGCATCAACCCCCGTACCGGGCGCTTCTTCGCCAATCACGAGTCCTTCGCCGGCGGGATGGGGGCGAGGCGTACCAAGGACGGCGTGAGCGCCTGCCGCGTCCATATAGCGGGAAGTGCGAATCTTCCGGTGGAGCCGCTCGAGGCGGAGCTGCCGATCCTTATCCGCCGATACGACCTGCGGCGGGACTCCGGCGGCCCCGGCAGGTTCCGGGGCGGGCTGGGCCTGCGCCGCGACATCGAGGTGCGGGCCGACGAGGTGCGGGTCACGCTCCGCAGCGAGCGCCAGATGATCCCGGCCTTCGGCATCGGGGGCGGCGCCGCCGGCGCCACCGGGGAATTCATCCTCAATCCCGATACGGACCGCGAAACGAGGCTTCCGATCTTCGTCTCGAACCGGCGTTTCGCCCGCGGCGACGTCATCAGCGTCCGCACGCCGGGGGGCGGAGGCTACGGAAACCCCAGGGAGCGGCCGCGGGAGCTGGTCGCGCAGGATGTTCGATCCGGATATGTGAGCCCGGCGGCGGCACGAGACATATACGGGGCCTGATCGGCCATCGGGGAGGCGCAGATGGAACAGAACACTTTACCTGAGCCGCCGGATGTCTCGGCGATCCTCCGCGCCGCCCGTTCGGACCCGGCCGACGTGCCGGCCCTCGTCCAGCGGCTGGTCGCGGATCACGGCACCTGGCACGCCTCCGCCCTCAATCTCGTGGCCTCCCACAACTGCCTCGGTCCCGTCGCCAAGGCGCTGCTCTCCTCCAGCGTCGCCGACAACATCCTCTCCGGCGAGCTCGGCGCTCGCAATCACTCGGGCGGGGCCTGGATCGACGACCTGGACACCCTGGTGGTCGAGCTTTGCAAGCGCATCTTCGGCGCCGTGCGGGTCGAGTACCGGGCGATGAGCGGGGCTCAGGCCAACGGCCTCGCTCTGGCCGCCCTGACCCGCCCCGGCGACACGGTCATGGCCCTCGCTCGCCGGCACGGCGGGCACCGGACCTACCGCGAGGACGGATACTCGAGCGTGCTCGGAATCCGGCTCCGCGACATCCCTTACGACGAGCGGGCGGACGCCATAGATCTGAATCGGCTCGAGGAGGTGGCCCGGCGGGAGCGGCCTAGGCTCCTCATCGTCGGCACCGCCGAGCTTCTCTTCCCCTATCCCCTGAAGGAGCTGCGGGCGATCGCCGCGGCGGTCGGCGCGCGGCTCTACTACGATGGTGCGCATATCCTCGGCTTGACCGCCGGCGGAGCGTTCCAGGACCCGCTGAGGGAAGGGGCAGAGATCCTCGTCGGCTCGACGCAAAAGACCCTGGGCGGGCCGATCGGCGGCCTGATCATGACCACCGACGAGGCGGCGGGGGCGGAGATCACCCGCCTCACCACCGGACTGGTCTCGAACTATCACAACAACCGTGTCGCCGCCCTGGCTGTGTCGCTCGCCGAGATGGCCCGCTTCGGACGCGCATATGCGGCCCAGGTGGTGGACAACGCCCGGGCCCTGGCGACGGCCCTCGACCGCGAGGGCGTTCCGGTCGTCGGCAAGGAGAGGGGCTACACCGCGTCCCACATCGTGCTCCTCGACACGACGGCGCTGCCGGTGGGCGAGGCGGCCTTCAAACGCCTCGAGGAGGCCCGCATCCTCACCACTCGCGTGCCGCTGGCGCACACCTACCCCGAGCGGCGGGGGATCCGGCTGGGAACGGCCGCGGTCACCCGGCGCGGCATGCGCGAGGAGGCGATGTCGCGGATCGCCACCCTCATCGGGCGCGTGGTGACGGGCGAGCCGGCCGGGGCCGTGGCCGCGGCGGTGACCGACCTGGTCCGGTCGTATCCCGACGTCAAGTTCTGCTTCTAGGGTGGCTCGCGTGCCGCGCCCGCTGTCATCGCTCGCAAGAGGCGCCGATCGGCTTCTCGGCGTCGTGGTCGGAGCCGCCGCCGTGGTCTCGGGGGCGGCGATCTTCGTGATGGCCGTGCTCATGGCCGTCAACGTGATCTCGCGCCAGGTGTTCGAGCACCCCTTCCTCGACACGGTCCTGTTGGGCGAGCTTTCGGTGGTGGTACTGACCTACCTGGGCCTCGCCTGGGTGTACCGCCTCGGCGGGCACGTGGCGGTGCGGATCCTGGTCGAGCGCTTGGCTTGGCGAACCCGCCTGTGGGTCGAGGTCGCCGGTCTCTCGGTGTCGCTGGCCGGGCTGGCGGTCGCGATCTACGAGACCTGGGTCTTCGCCTATGCCTCGCTGGTCCTGGGAGAGCGCCTGAGGGGCATATTCCGGGTGGACGCCTTCCCCTTCCACGTGCTGATGCCGGTCGGACTGTCGCTCTTGAGCCTGGAGATCGTCCGCACCATCCTCGTCGACCTGATCGCCCTGGCGCAGGACAAGCCCGAGCTCGCGAGGTCCGCGCGCCCCCCCGACGACGACACCGGCTGAGGGCGGAGCCATGGACCTTGGGGTGCTGACGTTCATCCTGATCGGGAGCCTCCTCGTCCTTCTCGGCTCCGGCATTCCCGTGGCCTTCGCCCTGCTCGTGTCCGGGGTCTTGGCATTCTGGCTGGGGGCCGGCGCCCAGGGTCTTCGGTTCATCGGCACCGTGTTCTGGAACAAGACCTTCAGCTTCGAGTTCCTGGCCGCGCCCCTGTTCGTGTACATGGGTTTCCTGCTCCAGCAGTCGGGCCTGGTCGCGGCGATGTTCCGCACCATCAACCTGTGGCTGGGGCGGCTTCCGGGCTCGCTCGGGGTGGTGGCCCTGGCGGCCTCCGCCGTGTTCGCGGCGATGAGCGGATCGGGCGCCGCCGCCGCCGCCGCGCTGGGATCGGTCATGGCCCCCGAAATCCGTCGCTACGGGTTCGACACGCGCCTCATCCTGGGATGCCTGAACGGCGGCGCCTCCCTGGCTCCGCTCATTCCCCCCAGCATCGCCCTCATCGTCTACTCGACGCTGACCGACACGCCGATCACGCGGTTGTTCGCCGCCGGCCTGTTCCCGGGCCTGCTCATGGCGGCGTTCATGGGCCTGTACGTGACCGCCCTCAGCGTCTTCAAGCCGCACTTGGCGCCCCGCCCGCCCGCGGTCGCCTCCTGGGGCGAGCGCCTGTCGTCGCTGTCGGTCGCCCCGGTGATCGGGGTGGTGGTGTTCATCGTCCTCGGTGGCATCTTCCTCGGCTGGTTCACGCCCAGCGAATCCGCCGCGGTCGGCGTGGTGGTGGCCATCGCCGTGCTCGGTCTCTACCGCGGCCTCAACCATCCGCGGGAGATCGTGCTCGCGGTCTTTCGCGGGTCTCGCGAGGCCGCCCTGGTGGCGGTCTTCATCATGGCCCTGATCGTCGGCGGGTCGGTCTACTCCAACGTCCTGAACTTCCTCGGCGTGCCGCAGATGGTGACCGAGGGCATCCGGGCGGCGGGGCTGGGGAAGCTCGAGTTTCTCCTGCTTCTGAGCGTCGTTCTCTTCGTGATGGGCATGTTTATCGACGCCATAACCATGCAGGTGCTGACGGTTCCCTTCGTGCTTCCGGCGCTCGACGCGATGGGCATAGACCTGATCTGGTTCGGCATCTTCCTGGTGTTCTGGATCGAGATCGGGACCTTCACTCCGCCTTACGGCCTGCACCTGTTTGTCCTGCAGGGGGTGATGAAGGCGTCGTACTCCGACGCCGTGATCGGCGCCCTCCCGTTCGTTCCGATCTGGATCCTGGGCATCGTCCTCCTGTACGTGTTCCCCGACCTTGCCCTCTGGCTGCCGTCCCAACTGTTCTGAGCCGGGGGTGGCGAGCGAACATGCTTGACTCCTCAGTCATGGTGATTTCAAGCTCGAATGAAAGCCCTTCTGCATCGTCTCGAGTTCAGGTCCGGTACCGGCGACGATAGGGCCGATCCGGCGGATTCGAATGCGTTAAGAGGCCGTTCAACAAACAAAGGGAGGTACCAAAGATGTTAAACACCCGAAACGTGGCGTCCGCCATCGCCGCCCTCGGCTTGGTCGCCCTGGGCGCGGATCTGTCGGCGGCGTCCGGCGCCGTCGAAGTCGCCCAGGCGCCAAGCCGCGTGTACAACTGGCGCATGCCGACGAGCCTGGGGGCGAAGGATCCCTACATCGTCAGGCAGGCGACGATGATCGCGCGCATCAAAGAGCGCACCCGTGGGGCGGTCAACATCACCATGTACCCCAGCGATGCGCTGATGAAGCCCAACGACGTGCCCAAGGCGGTCAGCACCGGCACGGTGGAAATGGATTCCGTCGGGATGGTGTTTTACGGCGGGGTGAGCGACCTCGCCGCGATCCTGGTCCCGGGCTTCGTCGGCACCTCCACCGCCCACGCGCTGCGGGTGGTGCAGCCGGGCAGCGAGGGCCGCAAGATACTCGATCAGCACTTCGCCGAGAAAAACATTAAGGCCCTTGCCTTCTGGGACCAAGCCGACATCGGCTTTGCGTCGTACCGGCCGCTCAACACGGTGGAGTCGTTCAAGGGCAAGAAGCTGCGGGTCTCCAACGAGATCGCCGCCGAGGTGCTGCGCGCGCTCGGGGCCGAGCCGACGGTGATGGGGGGCGCCGAAGCCGTGGATGCCATGAGGCGGAAGATCATCGAGGGGTCGACCTGCCATCCGACTTGCATCATCAGCCGCGGCTATCTCGACTTCGCCGAGTCCTACACCCCCTGGACGGTGGTGCCCAACCTGGGCTGGCTGACCGTCAACGTGAACGCATGGAACAGCCTGCCCGCGGATTTTCAGAAGATCATCCAGGAGGAGGCGGACGCCGCCGCCAAGGATCAGACCGAACTGGTGGCTACGATCCAGGGACAGACCATGTGGACTCTGGCCATCGAGCACGGGATTTCGCTCCACGCCATCCGGCCGGCGGAAGCGGCGAAGCTGCGGGCGATCGCCAAGCCGATCTTCGACGATTTCGTCAAGAAGGCGAGGCCCCAGCCGCAGGCCACGCGCGTGGCCGAGCTTCTGATGCAGGCGGCGGAGAAGCGTTAGGTCGCGGCGCGTTCCCGCGGCGCGTCCGCCCCAGCGGCCTCGCGGCTGTGCGGCCCGGGACCCGGCCGGGGCGGAGGCCGTCGGGCGCAATCCCAGTCAGGCGCGGGCCCCCAGGGCGGGCGTGCGGCCACGGCGGCGACGGTTGGGCGGCCGTGTCGGCCGGGGCGGCGCGACCGCCCCGCGCCGCCGCCCGACAAAACGAGCCTGGGAGGAACGTCATGTGGAAGGGTCGAATATTGGCGAGCGACGAGCGGGTCGGAGACGAGGGCGACGGCGTCCTGTATGCGAGCGGCGCCAAGGCCCCGATCGTCTCCGTCACTCGGATCGAAGGCGTGCGCCTCGATAGACCCGTCGAGACCAAGATCTTGATGCCCGGGCCCAAGGCGTCGTTCTACGAGCAGCGCCTGGAGAAGGGCCAGACGCTGCCGCCGCTCCGCTACGCCCACGACGTGGTCTGCTGCCTGGTCCGCGGCCGCATGCGCGTGACCCTGGCCGGCGAAACCTACGAGGCCGCGCCCAGGGACACGTGGAGCGCGGCCCCGGGCGCCGAGATCGCGATCGAGGCCCTCGACGAGTGTGTCCTGGTCGAGTGGATGTCTCCGCCGCACCTCGTATCGGGGACACGGCTCCTCACCTGGGGCGCGGCGCCCCACTGTTCCTCCCACATCTTCTCGCGCTGGGAGGAGCAGGAGGAGATGCGCATGGAGCGAGTCGAGGGCGGGACCGAGTTCGGGCCGCCGGGGAAGGACATCCGCCAGTTCTTCAAGGTGCTGGTTCCGGGGCCGGCGGTGGGGCTGATCTGGATCACCCACCTCCGCGGCAAGGTCGCCAACCACATGCACTACCACCATTTCCTTTGCTACCTCATCAAAGGCAAGATGCGCGAGAAGTTCGGCGGCACGCAGGAGCACATCTGCCTTCCCGGAGACATCTGGTCGACGCAGGCCGGCGCGCAGCATTACACCGAGGCGCTCGACGACAACGAGCTGCTGGAGTTCAAGTGGCCGGCCCCCATGCTGTGGAAGGGCATCATCCACTCCTGGGAGAACCGTTGGTAGCCGCGCGAGGCCGAGGGAGGTCACGGACGTGAACAAGCTGCTCGAAAAGATCGGCGCCGGCAGTTTGGCGCTCGGCTGCCAGGCGCAAGACTCCGACACCGTCGAGATGCTGGCCTACTGCGGGGTCGATTTCATCTGGGCCGACATGATGTGGGGCAACCTCGACTGGTCCGCCGCCGGCGAGATCGCCCGGGCCTGCAAGGCGGCCAACATCGGCTGCCTGGTGCGCGCCCAGGCCGAGCCGTGGCTGCCGGGGGTCGACAAGCGGGCCATCGCCGACTGCCATCGCATCCTCACCCTCGGCGTCACCGGGGCGGTTCTCTCGGTGTCGGGCATCGAGGAGGTCAGGCTGCTGGTGGAGGTGTCTAAGGACTGGCATCGCAGCCCCCATGTCCACCCCTTCACCAAAGAGAACTACCAGGACTACAAGCGGCAGGTCCTGGCGGAAACCCTGTCGATCCCGCTTATCGAGGAAGCCGAGCTGTTCGGCAACATCGAGCAGGTTCTCGACGTCGAGGGGCTGAGGGCGGTGTGGCTGGGAATGTCTGACCTGTCGCGGGAGTTGGGGCATGCGTTCGACTACGAGCATCCGGTGGTGTGGGCGGCGGTGGAGCGCACGGTCGAACTGGCGCGCAGGCGGGGCATCGTCGTCGTCGCCAACGTCGGCTGGGAGTCGCCGACCGTCGAGGCGCAGATCGGGCGCATCCTGCGCCTGTGGGAGCACGGCGTCGGGGTCGTCTCGATGCAGCACATCGTGCAGCCGATCTACCAGCACATCATCGGCACCGCGCGAGCTCGCAGCCGGAAGCCCTAGCCGCGGCGGCCGCTCGAGCGAGCGGGGGGGCGCAGCGGCGCCACCCCATGTTCGGGCCGTTCGTTGCCAGGGAAACTTGCTGTGAGCGGCGTCGAGCTTGACCCCGTTACCGTCGAGATCATCCAGAACGCCCTCGTGAGTTTCATCCGCGAGATGCGCGGAGCGATCATCCGCACCGCGTTCGGGCCGATCATCTGGGAGACGCATGACTTCTCGTGCGGGCTCCTGGCTCCCGACGGGGAACTGGTGGCGCTCTCCGAGGACAATCCCGTGCACATCGTCCCGACCATGTACTCGGTGCCGGCGGTGCGGGAACGGTTCGCCGACGCCATCGCGCCCGGGGATGTCTTCGTCCTCAACGATCCTTATCGCCTCGGCACCCACGCCAACGACGTCGCCCACCTGTACCCGTTCTTCGTCGAGGATCGCCTTGTCTTCTGGATCGTGGTCCGGGTCCACTACCCGGACGTGGGCGGCATGGCGGCGGGCAGCATCACGCCCGACGCCAGGGAGATCTATCAGGAAGGGCTTTTCCTGCCGCCGATCAAGGTTTACGAGGGCGGCCGGCTGAACGAAGCCTTCATGGACCTGTTTCTCGCCAATGTGCGGGTCCCCGAGGAGCGCCGCGGCGACTTCATGGCGGTGATGGGCGCCTTCTGGACCGCCGACAAGCGGCTCCGCGAAATCCTCGGCAGCTTCGGCCTCGAGCGCATCACCCAGGCCCATCAGGTGACGCGCAACCGCGCCCAGCGGCGCATGCAGGAGGCCATTACCGGGCTGCCGGAGGGCGCCTACAGCTACGAGCTGAACCTGGACTCCAACGGCGTCTCTCCCGGCTGGGTGCCGCTGCGGGTGACCCTCGTCGTCGGCCACCGGCCCGAGCCCGCGCTCACGCTCGACTTCGGCGACAGCGCCCCGGTCACGCCGGGACCGATGAACGGCGCGCCGGCGACCGCGGCCTGCGCCGCCTTCACCGCCGTCAAGGCGGTCCTGGACCCCCATTCGCAAACCAACGGCGGCTCGTTCCGGCCGCTCCGCATCGTCACCAGGCCGGGAACCATCTTCGAGGCGCGGCGCCCGGCGGCGATGTGCGGGTCGCTCGACCTCGGTTACCGGGTCATGGAGTTGGTGATGGGGGTGCTGGGATCGATCCGGCCCGAGGACGCGGTGGGCGATCACAGCTCGCCGTCGCACCTCTACCTGCCGGGATGGGACCCCATAAGGGAGCGCCAGTACGTCTTCTACGAGCTGCCGATCGGCGGCACCGGCGCGGTCGCGGATCATGACGGCAGCGACGCGGTCGCCGGCTTCGAGCGGGGCGACTTCGCCCGCATCAGCTCGATGGAGATCTGGGAGCATCAGGTGCCGTTCTTCGCGGTCGAGAACGCGCTGCTCCCCGACAGCGGCGGCCCCGGCAGGTTCCGGGGCGGGTTGGGGATGCGCCGGAGCTGGCGCCTCCTGGCGGAGACGAGCTCGGTGAGCGACCTCTCCGAGCCATGCCTGGTGCCCGGCTACGGGGTGCTGGGCGGCTACGGCGGCGCGCCGAGTACCTGCCGGGTTCGCCGCGGCACGGAGGTGATCTGGCCGGGAGGGGTGGCCCGCACCGGCAAGGCGACCAAGTTCCCGCTCCGGCAGGGGGACGTGGTCGAGTTCGACAAGTGGGGGGGCGGCGGCTACGGCGACCCGCTGGAACGCGACCCCGAGCGCGTGCTCGCCGACCTCGAGGAGGGCTTCATCTCGAGCGAGTCCGCGTTCGCCGTCTACGGCGTCGTCATCCGCGACGGCGCGGTCGATGCCTCGCAAACCGTGGCGCGCCGCCGCGACCTCCTCGCCGAGCGGGTTTTCGTCCTGGTTGACGCTGGGGAGCAGGACACGGTCGATGGCGGCACCCGCCTGTGGGAGATCGGCCCCGCCCTGGCCGAGCGCCTGCGGGTGGCGGACCGGGAGGTCCTCGAGTGCATCCACTCGGGCCGCGCCCCCCTCCGCGGGCTGGCCCGAATCCGGCCCGGACTCCCCCCGGACCGGCTTGCCATCGGCCCCGTGGGCCGGACCGCCCTGGGGGCACAGCGGGGAGACGAGGTCTGGCTCCGCAAGGTGCCCGGTGTGCTCTATCCAGAGGGGTGAGCGGGGATTTGGCGTGGAGGCACGGCATGTCGGTTGAGGCCCTGTCGCGATTCCGGTCCCTGGAGGATGCGGCGGACTATGCCGGCGAGGCGGACCCCCGCAGCCTGTGCGAGACGCTCGCCGGCCTGGCCGAGGCCCACGACGCGCTGTTCGATCGCACGCTCGACCTCGTCGGCTCGCACGGACTCATGAGCCCGCGGGCGCGGGCAATGCTCGGCACCGGGCTGGTCGACAAGATGCGCCAGACCGGGCTCCCCGGGCGCCGGATCCACGCCGGCGGCCATTGGCTCGACCGCGTCGAGACCATCGCCATCGCCTTGGCGAAGCGGCTCTTCGGCGTCGCCTTCGCCGAGCTCAGGCCGATGTCCTGCGCGCTTGCCAACGGGCTCGTCTTCGCCGCCCTGGCCGAGCGGGGCGACACCATCCTCGCCCAGAGCCGTCGGCACGGGGCCGACCCCAGCATCACCGCCGACGCGTTCGGCAACCTCCTCGGCCATCGCTACGCCGACCTGCCCTTCGACGAGGCCCGGTTTGCCATTGACATCGAGGGGGCGACGAGGGCGATCGAGAAAACCAAGCCGCGGCTTGTGGTGGTCGGCAGCGGGTTCATCCTCTTCCCCTACCCGGTCAAGGAGCTGAAGGCGGCCTGCGCGCGCGTCGGCGCCCGGCTCTTCTACGACGGCGCCCACGCCGTCGGCCTCACCGCCGGCCGCCACTACCAGGATCCCATGGCCGAGGGCGCCGATGTCGCGACCGGATCGGTGCCGAAGACCCTGTGCGGGCCGATCGGCGGGATCATCCTCAGCAACGATCCCGAGGTCGCCGGAGCGATCGAGAGGACGACCAACCGCATCGTCTCCAGCTATGCCAACAACCATGTCGGGGCGCTGGCGGTGACGCTGGCGGAGATGCTCGAGTTCGGCAAGGCGTATGCCGACACCGTAGTGGCCAATGCCAAGGCCCTGGCGCGGGCGCTGGACCGGGCGGGATTTCCGGTCCTGGCCAAGAGCCGCGGCTTCACCGAATCCCACCTCGTTCTCGTCGATGTGCGTAGGCAGGGGGCGGTGGAGGCGGTGAGGCGGCTGGAGGCGGCGGGGATGTTCACCACCCCGATCCGGCTTCCCTCCGGCTCGCCGCTGGTCGGAATGCGGCTTGGCACGGCCTCGGTCACCCGGCGCGGGATGGGGGAGGGCGAGATGACGGAGATCGCGTCATTCATGCGTCGTGTCCTCCTCGAGGGCGAAGACCCGGCCGTGATCGGCGGCGAGGCGGCGGCGCTGGCGTCGTCCTTTACCAAGGTTCACTACTGCTTCGACTGATTGTGCCGCAGGGGCGGCGATCCAAGTCTTGCATCGGCGTGGCACACGGGGAAGGAAATGGCGCGTCCACGGGCGGCGAGGAAGAACCGGGGGCTGATGTTCGGGGTGGACGTCGGGGGAACGTTTACCGACGTCGTTCTTTTCGACCCGGAGACGGGGCGGATCGCCGCCGGCAAGGTGCCGTCCACGCCCGCCAATCAGGCGGAGGGATTCGGCAACGGGCTCGAGTCGCTCGGCGTCGATCTCGGGCGCGTCGTCCGCGGCCTGCACGGCACGACGGTGGCCACCAACGCCGCGATCGAGCGCAAGGGCGCCCGCACCCTCGGCGTCTTCACCAAGGGGTTCCGCGATGTGATCGCCATCGGCACCGGCCAGCGTTTCACCGGCGGCCTGTTCGACCCCCGATTCCGCAAGCCCCAACCCCTGATCCCGCGGTCGCTCCGCCTGGAGATCGACGAGCGCATGTCGCACCGGGGCGAGCCGATCACGGCGCCGGACGCCGTCGAGCTGTCGAACATCGTCGGTGCGGTCAGGGAATGCGATGCCGAGGCGGTGGCGGTCTGTTTCCTTCACTCCTATGCCAACGATGCCCACGAGCGCCACGCCGTCGAGTTTCTCAAGACTCGCCTTCCCGAGCGGTTCGTTTGCGGCTCGGCCGAGGTTCTGCCCCAGATCCGCGAGTTCGAGCGGTTCACCACCACCACCTTCAACGCCTATCTCGGGCCGGTGATGGCGCGGTATTTGGGGCGGCTCGGCCGCTGGCTGCACGAGAAGGGAGCCCGGCACGACCTCCTCATCATGACCAACAACGGGGGCGTGGCCTCGGCCGAGCAGGCGGCGCGGTTCCCGGTGACGGCGGTGCTCTCGGGGCCCGCCGGCGGCGTCGCCGCCGGCCTGTTCCTCGCCTCGCAGATGGGGATCGACGACTTCATCACCTACGACATGGGCGGCACGAGCACCGATGTGTGCCTGGTTCGGAACCGGCGTCCGGTCATGGCTCGGCAGCGGATCGTGAGCGGCCTTCCCCTCAAAATCCCGCAGCTCGACATCAACACCGTCGGCGCGGGCGGCGGCAGCATCGGCTGGATCGGCCGGGACGGCGCCTTCGCGGTCGGGCCGCAGAGCGCCGGCGCTGTGCCCGGCCCCGCCTGCTATGGCGCCGGCGGACGGGACGCCACCGTCACCGACGCCAACTTGGTGCTCAACCGCATCGGACCGGAGACGCGCTTGGCGGGGTTCATGGCCCTGCGCAAGGACCTGGCAGAAGCCGCCGTCGCCGGGATCGCCGACAGGCTGGGCGCGACCGACCTCAACTTCGTGGCCGAGGGCATCCTCCGCATCGTCGAATCCAACATGAGCGGCGCCATCCGCGAGATCTCGGTCGAGCGGGGCGAGGACCCGAGGTCGTTCACTCTCTTCGCCTTCGGCGGTGCCGGGCCGATGCACGGCTGCGCGGTTGCCCAGGAGGTGGGCATTCGGCGCGTCGTCTCGCCCAACTACCCGGGCAACTTCTCGGCCCTGGGACTGCTGACGTCCGACCTCAGGCACGAGTTGGTGCGGACGCATCTGACCTTACTCGACGATGCCGACATGGCGGCAGTGGCGGGGCGCCTCGCGGAGATGGTGAACGAGGCTCACGCCGTGCTCGCCGACGAGGGGATCGGCAGGGCCGACCGCGAGATCCTGTGCTCGCTCGGCATCCGCTACGAGGGGCAGGCCCACGAGCTCGACGTGCCCGCCGCCCCCGGGAGCCTGGACCGGGATGCGATCGCCAGGGCCTTCACCGAGCGCTACTACCGGACGTGGTCCTACTCGCCGACCGGAAGACCGCTGCAACTCGTCACCCTCCGGGTGACCGCGGTCGGGCGGGCGCCGAAGCCGGCCTTCCCGCGGCTCGATGCGCGGGTGCGACGGCTGGAGCAAGCCGAGATCGGCCGCCGCGGCGTGCACTTCGCCGGCGCCGCGCGGGAGACGCGCGTCTACAGGCGGTCCCTGCTCCCCCCGGAGGCGGTGCTCGGCGGCCCCGCGATCATCGAGGAGGAGGGCTCGACGACGGTGGTGTTCCCCGACTGGGAGGCCCGCGTCGACGACGTCGGCAACATCATCATCGAGGCCCGTTAGCGCGGTGGCGGAAGACGCCAGGGCGCCCGTCTCCTCGCATCGTCGCGGCGCCCGGATCACAAGTCCGTGGCGGCGGACGATCCGCGGCCGCGCGGTCCGCGCTCAATGGGGCCGGTCGGTCTTGGCGGCGGCGACGAGCCTGTCGAGGCTGGCGATGATGCGATGGCCGTTGAAGGTGGCGATTTCCTCGGCCCGAAGATCGTGAACCGCGCGCGAGATCGATTCGGGGCGAACCCCCACCATGGTGGCGATTTCGCGGCGGGTGAGCGGAAGATCGAACAGCAGCCGGCCGTCCGGCAGCGTCTCGGCGCAGCGATCCCGGATGATCAGCAGGAGGTGGACGAGGCGCTCTCGCACCGACAGCCAGGGGCCGCGGAGGAACGGCGCCTGCATCGGTCCCTGGTCCCTGGCCACCAGCCGCAGCAGGGCCCGCGCCAATGCGGCATTGCGCTCCAGGACCTTCCACAGCACGGCCCCGGGAATGAGGCACACCCGAGACGGCGTGAGCACCCGCGCCGTCGCCGCATGCGGCTCCTCGGCGAAGAAGCTGCGAAAGCCGATCAGCTCCCCGGACATGACGAGGCGCAAACCGGTCTCGTTTCCCGCCACGTCGGTCTGGGTCAGGAGGACGTGCCCGCTGCGGAGGCAGTAGATGCCTTGCGGCTCGTCCCCCTGATTGAAGAGCGTCGTTCCCCGGCGAACGACGCAGCTTCGACGCTCCGCCTTGACCATCTTGAGCTCGGCGGGAGCGAGGGCGCCGAATGCCGAATCGGCGCACACTCCGCAGTTCTTGCACGGCGCGCGGGTCAACTCGGTCGCCGTGCAGCGAGCCAGCGAGGGAGGTATCCGAAGCTGCCGCATCTCGGTCATAAGGAGCGTCCCCCCATCCGATACGACAAACTTCCGCAATTTCACCCTATAACCCGCGGCGAATTCCCGCCTTGAGCTAGATCAAACCCGACTCCCGATCCCGCCCGACCGGCCGGGGGCACCGATCGACCCGGCTGACCGGAAATGAAGTCCGGTCACGCCTCGATGATCGGGAATTGACCAATGTCTCATCCCGAACGGGAAGAATTGACGACAATCATCTTCACACTTGCTCGGTCGCAACGACCGCCCCGGCCCTTTGCAATAATCTGCGCCCCAAGCACGGGAGTGGGAGATGGAATGGGATCGGACCCACTTCGCGGCGGCTCACTGCGGGTGGAGCCAGGGGAGAGAGCGATGCTCGAAGATCGGCCTCGCCGTCCACGACGACAACGTCACGACCCGATTCCATTTCGTCTCCTTCCTGCACAGCCTCGGGATCGGGGCCAAGGCGGACATCGAAGCGGCCAAGGTGGATTGAGCGGCCCGGGAGAGGGTCCGATGGTGGGATATCGATTCCGGCGTCGCGGCGCGAATCGGGATCACAAGACGGTGCTGCCATGATCAACTCGTCCCCCAGGTCACACCTCTATCGGTTGGGGATCCTGCTCGCCGTTTTCTTTGTCGTCGCGGCAGTCGCCCGGCAATGGGCGACGCCGGCGAGCTGGAACTACCGGGACTGGTACCGGACCGATGCCCTTCGCGACACGGA
The DNA here is from genome assembly GCA_016202695.1 of Pseudomonadota bacterium. Taxonomy (GTDB): domain Bacteria; phylum Pseudomonadota; class Alphaproteobacteria; order JACQOE01; family JACQOE01; genus JACQOE01. The sequence goes on from JACQOE010000019.1 coordinate 93,206, forward strand.
GCTGCTGCCTCTCGCCTATGGCGGCAACGAGTCCTGCAACGGGTGCCACGAGAAAGCCGGCCAAACGATGCGGGCGCGCGAGCACAAGGGGCTGTCCTGCGAATCCTGCCACGGGGCGCTCGCCGACCACGTCAGGGCGGACAAGAAGTTTGCCGCCGCCAAGGTCGATCCGTCGCGCGGGCAGTGCCTGAACTGTCACGCCGAGGACATCAACAAGCCGCGCGGATTCCCGCTCTTTTCCAAGGAGGGGGCGATCGGCAAGTTCGTTCCCAAGCACAAGGAGTCGAGCGAGACCGGGCGGTGTCTGAAATGCCACGATCCCCATGACCCGAAGACATGAAAGCCGGACTTTGACGGCTGCCTGTGGGCCCGTGGCAAGAGACGAGATTCACGCGATGGAAAACATGCTGCCCAACACGTCCGACGGATCGGTCGATGGCGACCATGACTCGAGGAGGGAGTTCCTCAAGCACCTCTTGTCGGGCACGGCGACGGCCACCGTCCTCATGGTCTTCGGGCCGGGGGTGTCGAAGGTCTCGGCCAGTCACAATCAACCCCGTCAGGGATACAACATCCAAACCGAGCACGAATTCGCCTATGTGATCGACGTCAACAGGTGCATCGGCTGCGGCAACTGCGTGCGCGCCTGCGCCCGGGAAAACGCCGTGCCCCCGGGAGTCTTCAGGACGTGGGTGGAAAGATATGTCGTCACCAACGATGGCCACGTCTATGTCGAATCCCCGGACGGCGGCCGCGAAGGGTTCGAGGAGATCAACGCCGAGCTCCGGAAGGCGGCGAAGTTTTCCCTCACCGTTCCGAAGATGTGCAACCAGTGCATGGACCCGCCCTGCGTGCAAGTGTGCCCGGTCGGCGCGAGATTCCGCACTCCCGAAGGTTTCATCCTCGTCGATAACGATCATTGCCTGGGGTGCGCCTACTGCGTCCAGGCCTGCCCCTATGGCGCCACCTTCATCAATCCCGTGAAAAAGGTGTCGGACAAGTGCACCTGGTGTTATCACCGGGTGAAGAAGGGCAAGCTTCCGGCCTGCGTGACCGTCTGTCCCAACAAGGCCAGGCTGTTCGGGGACCTGAAGGATCCCGAGAGCGAGGTGACGAAGATCTTCAAGGAAGACAAATGGATGATCCTTAAGCCGGCGATGGACACCGTTCCCTACTGCTTCTACGTCGGGCTGCCGAGGGAGGTGATCTGATGGAACTCCCGCATGACGCGCTGGTCAACTACGTCTTTCCGAACAACACCAGGGTGTGGTGGTCGGCGATGATCGTCATCTACCCCTACATTACGGGGCTCATCGCCGGCGCCTTCATGGTCTCGACGTTCTATCACGTGTTCAAGATCAAAGAGTTCAAACCGATCGCCAATTTTTCCCTGGTCGCTTCGCTCTGCTTCGCTTTTTTCGCCGGGGTCCCGCTGCTCGTCCATCTCACCCAGCCGCAAAGGGCCTGGGAGATCTACGCCACCCCCCATTTCACCTCGGCGATGAGCATCTTCGGCTACGTCTACACCGGCTATCTGCTGCTGCTGATGCTCGAAATATGGATCATCTATCGGCCCTACTTTATCCGCATGGCCAACCGGACCAAGGGGATTATGAGGCCAATCTGGTACGCATTGACCCTCGGGGTGACGACCTATCACCCCGAATCCGAGAACGTGGATCGTAAGGTCACCGGTTTTCTCGCCGGTCTCGGCATCCCCTGGGCCTGCCTGCTGCACGGCTACGTCGGTTTCGTCTTCGGATCGGTCAAGGCCATCCGGTGGTGGGCGACGCCGCTGCAACCCATCATCTTCCTGTCTTCGGCCGTGGTCAGCGGCATGGCGATGATCCTCGTCATGTACAGCTTCATCATGTGGCGCCGCCGCGAGCCCTACGACTTTCCGATGATCCGGAAGCTGATGATCTCGCTGTGGATCGCCTTTGTCCTGGACTGGGCCCTGGAAATGCTCGATCTGGTCCACGTCTACTACCGCCGCGACATCGACTGGGAGGAAATCGGACCGCTGATCAGGGGGCCATTGTTCTGGACCTATGTCGTCGGCCAGATCGCGATCACGTCGTTTATCCCGACCATCCTTCTAGGTTACACGGTGCTGTCGCGCGCGTGGGGAAAGAAGCTGCTGTACCTGGCCAATGTGTGCAGCTTCCTGTTGCTCGCGCAGGTTCTGCTCATGCGCTTCAACGTCGTGATCGGCGGCCAGCTGATCTCCAAGTCGGGGCGCGGGTTCGTCGACTACGAGTGGGATTTCCTCGGCAAGGAGGGGTTGTTTACCATGATGGCGATCTTCGCGGCGCCGTTCGTCGTCTATTACATCATCAGCCGGTTCCTCCCCATCTTCGACGGCGACATGGCCGAACGACCCGGCAAGGCAAGCGGGCACGCGTGATGCGGCCGGCCCGATCCCGAAGGCCCGCCCGGAGGCCGCGAGCGGGCGGTCCGCTTGGCGCCGTTCGATACCGGACACACGGGTTGGCCAATGAGAGCGGGCCGGCGGCTCCCGATCGGGGCGGCCGTCGCCAAGATCATGGGGGCGGCTGGGGGACGTGACATTTTTCCGTAACGGCCGGCACGCGATCAAACCCGACCCGGGAAGCGACCGCGCCCGGCCAAGGGAGGTGATCGATGGCCCGGGTCGGCGGGAATGAGCCCGGTCACGCACCGGAGAGGCCGAATTGACCAGTGTCTCCATCCGGAACGAGCGAATTGACGAAGATCATCCTAAGACTTGCTCGGTCGCAACGACCGTCCCGGCGCCCTGCACTAATCTGGGTCCCAAGAACAAGTGTCATGGTCGGCGACGGTGGTTCCTGTGACACGGACAGGAGTGATGGCTGGGTCGGGCCATGCGGGTGGTGTCGAGCGTCCCTCGGAATTGGCCAGGACCGCCAAGGACCGAAGTCTCCTCTACGGATTTCTGGCCAACGTCTTCGGGCGGCAGCCGACCCTCACCTTCCTGCGCCACGTCCGCGCGCCGAGGATGCGCGCCGCCTTGCTGGAGGCGAATGTCCATCTCGACGACGACTTCCTGAGCGGCGAAGAGGTGCCGGTACTCCTTGATCTGACTGCGGAGTATACCCGTCTCTTCACCGGCCCCGGGCGGCGGGTTCCCCCCTACGCTTCGTTCCACGTTCCCGCCGCCGACGAGCCGCCGACGCGATCGGTGGCGCACGAGATCGACGCCTTCGTGCAGGGGTGCGGTTTTCCGGCCAAACGTCGATTCAACGATCTCCCCGACCACATCGGCGCCCTCCTCCGCCTGATGGCGCGCGTCGTCGGCCTCGAGGCCAAGGCATGGCAGGCGGCCGACCCGGCGAGTGCGGGCCGAATTCTCAAGACCGAGTGCGATTTCGTCGAGGGATTGGTCGGCCGCGGCATGTCCGGCTTTTGCGCGAAGGTGGTCACGGAGACGGAGTCCTCGTTCTATCAGCAGGTGGCGAGGCTGACCGCCGTATTCATTCGTTCCGAGCGCAACGAAGTCCGCCGGCGGAGGCGCTACCTCGCCCGGCCGTCTCCCACGGCGGATTGCGGTCCGGCATCCCTGAAATGCGCGCGGCGAATGCGCCGTCCGGTGGACGCGTCTTCATGAGAGCGATCGGAACGTCGGCAGGTCTTGTCGAGTCTGGCAGGAGGCCAGGGGCACGGGAACCGCGCGCCCACGGCGCGGCCGAGGGGCATGCGAGGCGGCAGGACCGGCCGCCCTCTCTTCGCGACGCGCATTTGCGCGCTCGTCGGGGAGCCAACAGGGAGGTGACGCCATGAAACGCTGCGTCCTCTTCGCCATCTTTTTCTGTTTCCTCAGCTGGCCGGCCGGGGGCGAACACAGCGACGCCCAGGCCGCCTACCTGCGCGGCGACTTTGCCGCCGCCGTCGAAGGGTTTCGGGCGGCGGCCGAGCGCGGCGAGGCCGGCGCGCAGTTTGCCCTCGGTCACCTGTACGAGAACGGCGAGGGTGTCGTCCAGAGCTACGCCGAGGCGGCCAAGTGGTACCGCCGGGCGGCCGACCAGGGGCACGCCGACGCCCAGGCCAACCTCGCGGCCATGTTCTTCGACGGTCGGGGGGTTCCGCAGAATTACGCCGACGCGGCCAGGTGGTACCGCCGCGCGGCCGATCAGAACAACACCCGCGCCCAGTTCGGGCTCGGGCTGATGCATGCCAGGGGCCTGGGCGTGCCGATCGACTTCGCCGAGGCGGCCAAGTGGTACCGGAAGGCCGCCGAGCAGGGCAACGCCGATGGTCAGTACGCTTTGGGCCAGCTCTACTCGGACGGCATCGGCGTTCCCCAGAGCTACACCGAGGCGGCCAAGTGGTACCGGAAGGCGGCGGCGCAAGGCAGCCGCCCCGGCGCGGTCGGCATCACCTACATTCACGAGAAGACGGAGGCGGGGCCGGCGACCCCGGACTCGAACCCGTTTCTGCGCGCCGCCGAGCTTGGCGACGCGCGCGCCCAGTTCGGCCTCGGGGAGATGTACTCCCACGGCCTCGGCGGCCTTCGTCGGGACTACGCTCAGGCGGTGGCGTGGTTCCGCAAGGCCGCCGACCAGGGGGTGGTTCCGGCGCAGTACCACCTGGGGGAGATGTACGCCAACGGCCTCGGCGTCGATCCGGATCCGGCGCAGGCCGTGACTTGGTTCCGCAAAGCCGCGGAGAAGGGCCACGCGGGCGCCCAGCATTCCATGGGCATCCGCTATTACTATGGCGAGGGGGTGCCCCGGGACTACGTCCAGGCCTACCTGTGGTGCAACCTCGCCGCCGCCCAGCTTCTTACCGGGGAGACCCGGAACGCCGCGATCGAGCATCGAGACAGCGCCGCCAAGCGACTGACGCCCCCGCAGCTGGCAGAGGTGCAGCAACTGGCGCGGGATTGGCGGCCGAGGGGCGAGCCTTAGCGGCGTGCCGAGTCTGCGATCGGGACGACCAGGACGATCGCGCTCACGCCGCCCCTCAGCTTCCGATTTGCAGCGGGGAGATCAACCCCCTCACTGCCGCCAAGATGCTGAGGGCGACGATTCGGCTGGTTCGCGGATTGCCTGGGCTGGGGATGTTCCGGCTCGTCATCCGCAGGGTTACGTCCTCGGCCTCGACCTCCACCGTGATCACGGGCCCCCGAACCGTGGTGTCGGCCCAGACCTCGACGGTTGTTCGATCGAGACCGATCCCGGCGAGACTGAGGGTCACGGCGATGTTCAGATGCCTCGGAAAGGCGGCGGCCGCCGCTCTCGCCGAGCCCGCGAACACCCTGATCGGCGCGGCGAGAGGCTTGGTCAGGTCGAGCCCCTGGCCAAGCACGGCCGGCTCATCGGCGAGAAGCTCGGGGCGGGTCCGATTCTCGAGCCGAACGGCCTTGATGGCCCCTTCCGCGGCCGAGCGCAGGGCATCGAGGCCGGGAAGCGCGCCGCTCGCGATCTTGATAAGACCGCGATGCTTTGCGGCGAGGTCGATGATCTCCGGATGCGCGGCCAGCGCGCCGACACTTACGGGAATCAGCACTTTCCCAGCCGTCAACGCGACCCGCGCGATCTCGGGAAACGCCTCGTGGGTCGCGCACTCGATGATGATGTCCGCGTAGGCCGGAAGCTCTTCGAGGGGAACGGCAACCGCCGCCGGAGCGACCTGCGAGGCGAGCGTCCTCGCCTTGGCGAGATCGCGCGCGGACACGGCCGTGAGTCGGACCGCCGGGATCGCGCCCGCATGAAAGCGGCTCGCCAAGGCCCGGCCGACATTTCCGAACCCGGCGAGGGCGACGCGAGCCGGGTGTGAGAGGGAGCCCGGCGAGGGCATCATCGCCTGCGCGCCAACTTCAGGATCCACTCTGACGCAGCCGGTCGATGGTCATGCGTGTCGTGAGCTGGTTGGGATCGGTACGGAGTTCGATCAGCGCCGGCTTTCCGCTCCCGAGCGCGCGCTCGAGCGCCGGTCCGAAGTCGTCGGTCCGCTCGACCGCCTCTCCCCAACCGCCATAAACCTGCATCAGCTTCGCGAACGGCGGATTGTGCAGCGTCGTGCCGATCGTCCGCCCGGGGTAGTCGCGCTCCTGGTGAAGGCGGATCGTCCCGTAGATGCCGTTGTTGAACACGATCACGAGCGGGGCCACGCCATGATCGAAGGCGGTCACGATCTCCTGACCGGTCATCATGAAGCCGCCGTCTCCGACGAAGGCGATGACTCTGCGGTCGGGCCGTACGACCTTTGCGCAAACCGCGGCCGGGACCCCGTACCCCATGGCCCCGCTGATCGGACCGAGATGACGCTGCCGTCCACGAAACTCGATGTAACGCGAGATCCAGGAGCTGAAATTCCCGCCGTCGCAGGTGTAGATCGCATCCTCTTCCGCGCGGTCGGAAAGGAGGCGCATGCACTGGCCGATGTTCAGTTCGCCGCTCTCGGGCGCGGGCCTGGTATTGGCCACCCGGTCGGCGCGCGCCGCCTCGGTCCAACCCGACCAGCGCGAGCCGTCGATCGGCGACAGCGCGGCAAGGGCCGAAGCGAATTCGGGCATCCCGGACTGGATGCCCAGGACCGGCTGAAAGACGCGGCCGATCTCGTTGGCATCGGGATGGACGTGCACCAGCGCCTGCCTCGGGACCGGAATCGTCATCACCGAGTAGCCCATCGTCGTGAGTTCATCGAGGCGCGTTCCCACCGCCAGCAACAGATCGGCGTCCTTGACGCGCTGCACGAGCCGGGGATCGGTGTCCGGGGAGAGGTCGCCGATGTAGGTGGGCAGGGACGTATCGAAGATGTCCTGCCGCCGATACGCGGAGCAGGTCGGGAGATTGCCGGCAACGGAGAAGGCGCGGATCGCATCACGGGCCTCATCGCTCCAGCCGGAGCCGCCGAGCAGCAGGATCGGCCGCCGCGCGCTCGCAAGCCGGAGGCGCAGCTCCTTGAGCTGGCCGTGACCGGGGTGAGGGCGGATCGGTTGATAGCGCGGCGCGTCTTCGACCTCGCGCCGGTCGCTCAACATGTCCTTGGGCAACGCCACGACCACCGGCCCCGGTCGGCCGGAGGTGGCGAGGTGAAAGGCATGGGTCATGACCTCCGGGATTCTCGTCGCGTCGTCGATCTGCGTCACCCACTTGGCGGTTTGGGAGAAGAGGAGCCGGTAGTCGAGCTCCTGCACCGCCTCGCGGCCGACCTTGCCGCGCATGACCTGGCCGACGAGCAGGATCATCGGCGTCGAGTCCTGATAGGCGGTGTGGACGCCGACCGAGGCGTGGCACGCTCCCGGTCCGCGTGCGACGATCGCCACGCCCGGCCGCCCGGTCAGCTTGCCGTACGCCTCGGCCATGTTTGCCGCCGAAATCTCGCAGCGGCTGTTGACGACCTTGATTTCGGCCTGATGGTCGTAGAGGGCGTCCAGCAGGGCGATATAGCTCTCGCCGGGAACGAGGAAGACGTGATCGACGCCATGGATGCGAAGGGCGTCGGCCAGGATTTGCCCGCCGGTGCGGCCTCCGACAGAGTTCAGCATTGCCACCTCACGGCACGGTCAGGATGAGCCGGGGCCGGCGAAGCGCCGGATGGTCCCACCCCGACATGGCAGCGATTCTTTCAGCGGGCACATGTGCCGCGCACGGCCCCCCGCCGGTCACCCGGCCACTTGGTCCCGGCGGATCAGACCCGACCCGGCGCGCGGCGCCCGCCGCGGTCGACGTTCTACGTATACGCTGGAAACGGGTTGCTGTATACATTGAAAGCACCCATCGGTCGTCTCCGTGCGGCTGCGGAACGGAGGACGACCCGGGGCGTAACGAAGGTCGGGGCGTCCGCTGCATTCTTCCGGGAAATGCCGGTTGTGCCAAGGAACGATCTAACGACGACGCGAGCGCGTGGGGCGCCGACCGTGAAGGCGCGTCAGTTCCTGGTCGACGAAGCCTACCGCCGGATCAAGCAGGCCATCCTGCTGGGCGAGATGCCACCCGGATTCCAGCAAATGGAGCAGGACCTTGCGAACCGTCTCGGCATGAGCCGCACGCCGGTTCGCGAGGCCATCATCCGCCTGCAGTCGGAAGGGTTGGTCGAGTTCCGCTCAAGGCGTGGCATGCGGGTTCTTCCGATCTCACCGGACGACATACGGGACCTCTACGACCTGCTGATCTGCCTGGAAGCACAGGCGGTGGAACGGCTCATCGAGAACCGGCCGACCAAAGACCAGATCGCGGCCTTGGAGCAGACGATCGCCGACATGGAGGAGGCGCTCGGGAAAGATGATCTGGAGCGATGGGCCGCCAACGACGAGAGGTTCCACCGCCTGCTGATCGAATTTTGCGGCAATGAGCGCTTGATCCGAGTGGCCCGGGCGATCTGGGATCAGGCGCACCGGGCGCGGATGGTCATTCTGCGGCTCCGGCCAAGACCCGTGAATTCCGCGACCGAGCATCGGGCGGTCGTTGCGGCGATCCGCAAGCGCAACGCCGCGCGCGCCCGGGAGGCGTGTCGAAGACACCGCACAAACGCAAAGCACATGGTGATCGGGATCCTGCGCGACCTGCGCCTGACGCAGCTTTGAGCCCGCGGCGGTGGCGGGGCGCTTCCCACGCGGCTCTGAATCGGAACCGATCGGACCCGGCGGCGCCGGACTCGACGTTTTCGCGGTGGAGCCATTCCCGGGCGGTCGCCCGCTACCGGCAACCGTCTGTCGACCATCGCGCCGATGGAATCGAGCCGTCGGCGAGGCTCGAGGTCCGGCCAGGGAGGGATGCCCCCGTCGGCCCCCTTTTTCAGGCTTGCTTGATGTATGTCAAAGCGGACCTCGTTCCGGTGATGCCAAGCTATACATCAACGTATGCGTCAGGGCCCGGCAACCGATCTTGCGAAAAGGACGGGTGGGTTGCAGCGGGATCGACCGACAAGGGCAGGCGTCAATTCTTGGATCACGAGGCGGGCCAGGAAGGCGCGTCCGGTTTCGGGGGGTCATGCGCGGGTCGCCGTGGCAACTCCCGGCGATCGGTGGTGAGCAAATGCCGGCACACGGCGGAGACGACTGGAGCCGATGGCCGCGGACTCCGGCGGGCCTTGGCGTTCGCTGTCGAGGGCGGATCGGGACCGACACCGAGAGAGTTCCACATATGGGACGGCGGGTGTGGAGATGGTCTTAAGGATTTCTCGGCTCCTAGCCCAGTGCGGCGGGATGATCCTGCTGCTGAGCGCATTTCTCGTGACTCTCGACGTGATCGCACGAGCCCTCTTTAACGCCGCGCCCTTCTATAGCTTCGAGCTGACCGAGTACGGTTTCGCGCTCGCCGTCGCGTTCGGATACGGCTACGCGCTTTTGAGCAAGGCGCACATCCGAATCGACATCGTCTACCAGAAATTCCCGCCGAAGACGCGGACGATTCTCGATTTGGCAACGCTCGCGGGACTCTCAGCAGTCGCGATTTTCCTTTCCTTTTACGCCTTCGGCGTGGCGGCCAAGAGCCACCAATTGGGCTCGGTATCGAACACAACGCTGTCGATGCCGCTCGTCTTCCCGCAGTCGATATGGGCGATCGGTCTGGGCTGGTTCGCCTTTGTGTCCGTGGCGCTGCTGGCACGCTGCCTGTGGCTGTGGTTTCTCCGCCGCGACGAGGCGGTGGCCGGACTCATCGGCGTGTCTAACGAAGCACCGGAGCCCGAAGCGGCTACTGGTTTGACGCGTTCGGGAGAAGGGGCGGCGAGCGATGGGCGGTGAACCCGGAGGCGGAGCCTCGCAACGCGCCTTAAGGCTGCGGTCCGACCACACCCCCGGCGTCGATGCGGCGAGACGGATGAAATCGAATCTCGCGGGCCGTGACAGGAAGGGCCGGCAATGATCTGGGTCGTCGGGGCCGTGATCGTGTTGCTGCTTGCGCTGGGCTTCCATGTCGCGACAGCCCTGAGCGTTCTCGCGTTCTCGTTGAGCGAGTTGTTTTCCTTCATTCCGCTCACGAACACGTTTGGCCATATCTCCTGGTCGGTGAGCACGAGTTTCGTGCTCGTTGCCGCACCCTTGTTCATTTTGATGGGCGAGTTACTGCTCGTTTCTGGCGTCGCCGAACGAATGTATCGAGCGCTGTCGCTATGGGTCGGCTGGCTTCCGGGCGGACTCATGCATACGAACATAGCCGCCACCGCGCTTTTCGCCGCCAGTTCGGGTTCGAGCGCGGCCACGGCGGCGACCATCGGCACGATCGCGATGCCCAATCTCACGCGATACCGATACAGTCCGCCGCTTTTCCTTGGGACGCTGGCCGCGGGCGGAACGCTGGGAATCTTGATCCCGCCGAGCGTCAATATGATCATCTACGGGTTTTTGACAGAAACATCGGTTCCCCGGCTTTATCTCGCCGGCATCGTGCCGGGGGTCACGCTCGCTGCCCTGTTCTCTCTGACCGTTCTGGTCATCTGCATCGTCAAACCGCAGTTCGGAGGGCGACACGAGGTGGCTCCGGCGCTTGCCGATCGCCTGCGATCGCTGACCCACCTCGTACCGCCTGTCGCACTCTTCCTGATCGTCGTCGGCTCGATCTATCTCGGGATGGCGACCCCGACCGAAGGCGCGGCCCTGGGTGTGACCGCCGCGCTCGCGCTTGCCGCCGCAAACCGGACCTTGACCCGGCAGGTCATCCTCGAAGCGTTCATACGGACGATTCGCACCATCTGCATGGTGAAGCTGATCGTTCTGTCGGCGTTTCTTCTCAATTTCGTGATGATCAACGTCGGCTTCACCCGGGCAATGGTCGATTTTGTGGTCAAGCTTGGATGGTCGCCTCTTCATACCATGCTGGCCATCGTCGCGATCTATCTGGTGCTCGGCTGCTTCATGGAGACGATGTCGATGATGATCGCGACGACCCCGATCGTCGTGCCCATCGTCGTCTCCCTGGGGTACGACCCCGTGTGGTTCGGTGTCCTGCTCATGGTGCTGATCGAGGCGGGGATGATCACGCCTCCGGTCGGCTTGAACCTGTTCATCATTCACAGCGTGCGCGGTGGAGGCGAGATCCAGGATGTCATCGTCGGGGCGGCGCCGTTCGTAGGAACGATGCTGGTTATGATCGGGCTTCTTCTCGCGTTCCCGCAGATAGCACTCTGGTTACCGGATTTGTGGAGCGCGTCGTTGCGTTAGTCACGGATCTCGCTCCTAGACAAATCAGAAAGGCGGTTCGAAGAGAAGGTTAGAGAGATGGAAAAGGAGGGAATCTGACATGTCTGGTAGGTTTCGTTGCCTGTACGCCGTATGTGCTGCATCTGCCCTGGCATTCATCGGATTTGTTGGGCAGGCGCACTCGGCGGAAAAGGTCAAATGGGCCCTCATCGGGGACCTGTCCTTCCGGCCGCATTTCAAGCTGGTCGAAAAGCCGTTCTGGACCGAGATCCTGCCTCGTCTGTCGGACGGCCAGATCGAGCCTCAGCTGCGTGGCTGGGACGAGCTGGGACTCAAGGGACCGGAGGTCTGGCACTTCATTCAACAGGGAACCTATGCCGGCGGCTCGACGTCGATGGCGCGGAATGCCGGCGAACTTCCTCTCAACGCCGGCATCGATCTTGCCGGCCTCGCGCCCACCCCGGAGGACTTGAATAGGATTCTCGATGCGGTCTATCCCGGCTTTGCGCGTTGGAACGAGGAGCGGTACAATCTGAAGGTCTTGAGCTTTTTCCCGTTCCCTCCGCAGATCGCCCTCTGCCGAAGCGAGCTCAAGAGCTTGGTCGACCTCAAGGGACGGAAGGTTCGGGTCACCAGCACCTCGCAGGCGGTGCTGATGGAGAGTCTCGGGGCAACGACGGTCAATGTCGCCTTCCCGGAGGTTCAGACCGCCTTGCAGACCGGCGTGGTCGACTGTGCGCTGTCGAGCGCCTTGGCGGCGTATGGTCAGGGCTGGTACGAATCGGCCAAGTTCATTTACCCGCTGGCGATCAACTGGCAGATTCAGATGCTGCTCGTCAATGGCGACAAGTGGAAGCAGCTCGATCCGAAGGTCCGCGACCGGGTCACTAACGAGATGCCGAATTTCCGGCAGCGGTCCTGGGCCCAGAACCTGCAGGAGATCAACCTCGGGCTGGCATGCATGACCGGGGACAAGCAGTACGGCGAATGCACCCAGGGAAAACCCGGCAACATGAAGGTCATCGCCGTCCAGGCGGGTGATCGCGAGCTGTTCAACAAGGCCCTGCGCGAGAAGGTCGTGCCGCGTTGGGCCAAGCAGTGCGGCGCGGAGTGCGTCAAGTTGTGGAACGAAACCATCGGCAAGGTGGTCGGCGTCGAAGCTCCGTTGAGCTGATCCGCGAGGTCGCTTGCGGGCAGGCTCGGGGCCGCCGGGAGCTCCTCGGCTCCCGGCGGCGCTCCCGTGTTCATCTATCGTCTCGGGGCGATGCGGGGTCAAGTCCTGCATGCCCCCGGCCCGGAACGGAGAAAGCCCCATGAGCGGGACGTACACCGTGGTCAAACCGGAACCGCTGCGGCGAACCTGGGTCGCGGTGTTCCAGGCGCTGGGACTGCCGCGCGAGGATGCCGACCTCCTGGTCGACGTCCACATCGACTCCGAGCTTCGGGGCGAGGAATCGCACGGCGTCCATCTCCTGATCGTGCACGCCGAGAAGATCAAGGCGGGAGCGATCCGGCCGAAGCCGAAGGTCACCGTCCTGATGGATCGACGGGCGGTGGCCCTGTTCGATGCCCATCACAGCGTCGGCCAGGTGGTCGCCGCCCGCGCCATGCGGCTGGCGGTTTCGAAGGCGCGAAGCTTCGGGACCGGCATCGTGGGCATCCGCAACGCGCATTCGTACACGTCGGCCAAGTACTATCCGCTGATGGCGGCGGCCGAAGGCATGATCGGCATCACCTATACGAACAGCAGGCCGATGATGCCTCCGCATGGAGGGGCGTCGTCGATCGTCGGCAACAATCCGATGTCGATCGCGGCGCCGGCCGGCAAGGAGCCGCCTTTTGTCCTCGACATGGCCTGCGCCACCGCCAAGGAGAAAATCTGGCAGGCGGCCGACGAAGGCCGGCCGATCCCGGACAGCTGGGCCCTGGGCCGCGACGGGCGCCCGACGACGGATCCGAAGGAGGCGCTCGCCTCCGGGGTTCTCCTGCCGTTCGGCGGCTACAAGGCGTTCGGCATGGCCGTGGCCCACGAGGTCCTGACCGGCATTCTCTTCGGCGGCGACATCTTCACCGGCGACGCGACCGGATTTCGACCCTACGAGACCCTCATGCGGGTGAGCCAATACTTCCAGGCGATCAACATCGAGTGGTTCATGCCGCTGGAGGAGTTTCGGACGCGGATGGACGTGATGATCCGCGCCATCAAGGGATCGAAACTGCGCCCCGGCGTCGAGCGGGTCTATCTGCCGGGCGAGCGCGGGTTCCTCGAAATGGAACTCCGAAGGCACCGTGGGATCCCCATCCACGAGAGGGCCTTTGCCGAGATGCAGAAACTTGCCCGCGAGCTGAATGTCGCGCCCGTCGAGGTCTGACCCGGTGCCGGGACGGAAGCCCCCGGGCCGGTCGTCGGCGATCGGAGGATCGGAAATCTAGCGGTGCCAGGAGGGAGACGTGGCGGCAGGCTCGACCCATCAGGTTTTCACCGCCGCGGTGCTGCGCGCGGGATGCGTTTCGCTGTTCGAAAAGATCGGTGTCCCGCGGGAGGACGGCGAGCTGTTTACCGATGCGTGCCTCGATTCCGAGCTTCGGGGCGAGCAGTCCCACGGCGTTCGGCTGGTGCCGGTCCATCTCGCCCGCATCAAGGCCGGAAGCATCCGCCCCAAACCCAAGGTGACGGTCCTCCTGGATCGGGGCGCCTGTGCGCTGTTCGACGCCCATCTGAGTCTTGGTCAGGTGGTTGCCGCGCGGGCCATGCGACTGGCGATCGCAAAGGCTCGCGAGTTCGGGGTCGGGATCGTGGGCGTGCGCAACGCCAATGCCTACGCCTCGGCCAAGTATTATCCGCTCATGGCCGCCAAGGCGGGCATGATCGGCATCAACCGGGGCAACACCTGTCCGATGATGCCGCCCCACGGCGGCGCGACGCCGATCGTCGGCAACAATCCGATCTCGATCGCGGCGCCGGCCGGCGAGGAACATCCGTTCGTCCTCGACATGGCCTGCGCCACGGCGAAGGAGAAAATCCGTCAGGCCGCCGCCGAAGGGCGACCGATCCCGCCGGAGTGGGCGCTCGGACACGACGGCACCCCGACGACCGACGCTGAGGAAGCGCTCGCCACCGGCGTGCTGTTGCCGTTCGGCGGCTACAAGGCGTTCGGCCTCGCCGCTTCGCACGAGGTCCTCACCAGCGTCCTGTTCGGAGGACACCTGTTCTGCGCAGGGGGCGGCGCGTTCCGCCCCTACGAGACACCGTACAACGGCAGCCAGTTCTTCCAGGCGATCGACGTCGAGTGGTTCATGCCGCTGCCCGAGTTTCGCGAGCGGATGGACCGGATGATCCGCGCCATCAAGGCGGCGAGACTCCGCCCCGGGGTCGAGCGCGTTTACGTGCCGGGGGAGAGGGGCTTCCTGGAGATGGAGCGCCGCCGCCGCGAAGGCATTCCCGTGCACAGCGGGACAATCGCCGACCTCCGGCGGTGGGCCGGGGAGCTTGGAACAGAGCCGATCGGTGGGCCGGCGAGCGCGACCTGAGCCGCTTCCGGCGGCCGGTCCGGCAAGGAGGAGGTCGGGTCCCTGTCCAATCCCCGGGTGGCGCTCGCGTCGGCCGTCCTGATCGATTTCGCGTGGCGCGATCGCCGCATCGGCGATGACGGCGTCGCCGCCGCGTCCACCTGAGCAATCTCCAGAAGAGGAGCGCGCGAATGCCTGGGACGCCGAGTTGCTGGATTCAAGAATTGTCATACCCGGAGGTCGAGCGGTACCTGGCAGAGAACGATATCGTGCTGATTCCGGTCGGGGCGACCGAGCAGCACGGCCATCATGCGCCGATGATGCTGGACACCGCCTGGGCGATGGCGGCGGCCGAGGGGGCGGCGAAGCGGACCAGGGTGCTGGTCGCGCCGCCCCTTCATTACGGCTGGTCGCACGTGCATATGGCCTTCGCCGGCACGATCACCTTGCGGGCCGAGACCTTCACCGGCGTTGCGGTCGATATCTGCGAGAGTCTCGTTTATCACGGTTTCCGCAAGCTCGTCATCGTCAACGGCAATCGGACCGTGTTGCAGCCGCTCGACATCGCCGCGGTGAAGGTCCGGAACACCACGGGAGCCTACGTGGCGGTCGCCGATTGCGGCCTGATCGCCAAGACGGAAATCAAGGCGGCGTGCGACTCCGGGCGGGGCGCGCTCGGGCACGCGGGAGAAGCCGAGTCCTCGATGATCCTTCACACCTTTCCGCAATTCACCGACATGCGGCAGGCCGTCGACGGAACCAGAGCAATGGCCTCGGGCGGCGCCGCGACGACGGGCCGGCTCGTCCGCGGCCACATGCACCTCGACCCGGGGATAACGGGCGACAGCGTCTATATCCCGACGCGCCCGGACGAGTTCCGGGCGGCGACGAGGCGGACGAGGGGGGTGCGCGGCGCGGCGCAGATGGCCACGGCCGAGAAAGGGGAGAAGATGGTGAAGGCGATGGTGGACAATCTCTCCGCCTTCATCGAGGACATCAGGCGCCTCAAGGTCACGATCAGGCGGCGCGAGATTCCGATCTGAGGCGCCGGAACCGTTGGCACGGTTTCCGCGCCCGCTCAGGCGGCGCCGAAGCCGCCCCCGCCGGCGGTTTCCATCACCACGCGATCGCCGCGCTGGATAGGCCAGTTCTCGGCGTGGTCGATCGGTTTCCGATTGAGCAGCAGGCGGCCGCGCTTGCCCGATTCGCCGCCCGCCAGGCCCCGTGGAGGGACCTTCAGCCTGGTCATGATGAAGGCACAAAGACCCGCCGAGTCGCCGCGGAACTCGAACTCGACCGACAGGCCGTCGCCGCCGCGACGGGCGCCCTTGCCCCCGGTGTTGCGCCGAATCCGCCGATGTTTGACCAGGATCGGCGCTTCCGACTCCATGACCTCGATCGGGTTGTTGGCGACGTTGCTCGGGAAGCAGACGCACGAGAGACCGTTCCGGGCCGCGCTCGCTCCCTGCCCGGCGGTGAAGAAATGGATGGTCGCATAGCGCCGCCCCCTGTGCTCGCCGGTCATGGTGAGCACCGAGTTGCCCGAGCCCTCGGCGAGAACCTTGTCGGGAATGACCGGGGCGAGTGCGCCCATGATCGCCGGCACCAGCATGTGGCCGACCATGCCCCGGGCGCCGCTGGCGGCCGGATAGCGGGGGTTGAAGATCGTGCCGGGAGGGGCCCAGGTCCGAATCGGCTCGAAGCTGCCTTCGTTATTCGGGATGTCGGGGCAGAGGAGGGCCTTGACCGCGAAGGCCGAGTACGCAAAGGCGTAGATCGGGACCACGTTGACCGATTTCGGAAGCTGGGGCGACGATCCGGAGAAGTCGACCGACAGGCTGTCGCCGGCGACCGCGATCCGGCAATGGATTTCGATCGGCGCCTCGAAACCGTCGTGCACGATGTGATAGCGGTACTCGCCGTCGGGCAGGGCCGCGATCGCGCTCCGCATGGCCTGCTCCGATCGTCGGCGCACCTCCCGGCCCAATTCGGACAGGTCGACCCCGGTTTCCGCCAGCAGGCCGTGGGTCCGATCCTCCAGCATGCGGCAGGCCGACACCTCGCCCCAGACATCGCCCATGGTCTGCTCCGGGACACGGACGTTGCGCTCGATGATCGCGACAACGGCCGGGTCCGGTTTGCCGGCATGCATGAGCTTCAAGATCGGGATCTGGAGCCCCTCCTCGTAGACCTCGCGCGTGCCCGGACCCCGGATACGTCCGCCGATATCGGGCATATGGCTGGTGATGGCGGCGAAGGCCACCGGCTTCCCCTTCCAGAAGATCGGCGTGGCGATGGTGATGTCGTGGATCTGGCCGGTCCCCATCCAGGGGTCGTTGGTGACCATGACGTCGCCCGGCCGAAGCGTCTCGGCGGGAAAGCGCTTGAGAAAGTGCTTCACCGTGGCCGGCAGGGTGCCGATGAAGGAGGGGATGCTGAGGCTGGATTGGGCGAGCGAGCGCCCCTTGGTGTCGGTCAGCACCACCGCGTAGTCGTTCGACTCCCGGACCAGGGTGGAAAACGAGGTGCGGACGTAGGTGGCCGCAGCCTCGTTGACGATGCTGATGAGGCGGGTCCAGAGGACCTCCAAAGAAATCGGGTCCAGATGCGTCTTCGGCATTTCTCTTTGGTCTTGCATGTCGGGGGCTTCGCCGGGACGGGCTTCGAACGAAATTCGAACTGCGTATACGAAAACGAACCTAAACCCCGCAACCGGTGCTGTCACGAGACAAAAAAACGCAACCCGCGTCGAGGGACCCAGATGGTGACGCCGATCGGCAGCGGACCCTCGATCAGCTCCGGCGCTGGCGATGGCTCGGCCGGTGGCGGGGCGTCGCATCCCGCCCGCCGCGGCCGGGCTTGACGCGCCGATCCCCCGGCCGCGGTACGGGTGACATCGCGGAGGCAAAGCCCTACGATGGTCGGCAAGCCACGATCCAACCGGGGAGGCAGCCAGATGTCGACCAAGGAAACGTCCGATTCCGGCCCGCAGATCGCGCACCTCAGCGCGCTTGCCTGTTTGCTTGGGACGCTCGTCGGAGTGCTGCAGGCCAAGGACGTCCTCTTTCCCGAGGAGGTCGAGGAAATCTTTCGCGCCTCGGACGCGATGATCCCCGTCGATGCCGACGCGGCCGCCGGTCAAACGTTGAGCGCGATCAGTGCCATCGCCGGGCGGGTGGCCGAGGCCGCGACCCGCGCATAGCGCCCGCGTGTTTCCCCATCCGGCCCGGCGTGGGATCGCCCCGGCGTCGAGCCCCTCTCTTCGGCGGGACGATCGAAGCGGGGCCGCTCCGGCGTCGCCGCCGCCCTTCGCATCCACCGTGTCCGCGACGAGAGGCCCCGGGCGGAAACCCTTGTCCAGACGCGCGCACCGGGTGTGATGTGGCGTCGCCCGCCCGCTCCCTCACGCGCGAAGCCGCGCCTCCCGTCGGAAATCGAGCCATCCGCTGTCCGGGGTTCTTTGCGGACGTTGATCCGGGGCGATCCCGTTTCCCCCTCCGACATCTGTGCCTTGCGCCGCAGAAGCGAGTGGATGTAGTCGGGAGATCCAGGTCCGGGCCGAGGCATCACATCCAGTCATGGCACAAGACCCGAGATCGATCCCCGTCGGCAAGAGGGCCGGCCTTCGCGGCCGGGCCATCGCCATCGTCGCCGCCTTCGCGCTCGCCGGCCTGTTGAGCCAGTTCCTCCGCTCCTCGCACGCGGCGATCGCGCCCGAGGTGGTGCGCGATCTGGGGCTTTCCGCCGAGGGCCTGGGCGTGATGACGAGCGTTTTCTTCGTCGCCTACGGCTTGAGCCAGCCCGCCATCGGCGTGCTGCTGGACCGCTTCGGAGCCAGGCTCACCGTCCCGGCCGCGCTCGTGTTCGCGGTCCTCGGCGTCGTTGCCTTCGGCTCCGCCGCCTCGCTCGAGCAGGCCGCGATCGGGCGGTTCCTGATGGGGATCGGCTGCGCGCCCATTTACATGGGCGCGTTCGTCGTCTCGGCGCGGTGGTTTCCGCCCGAACGCTTCGGCACCGTCGCCGGCGTCATCGTTGCGCTCGGATATTTCGGCAACATCGCGGCGGCAACGCCGATGGCGCTTGCGAGCGCGCTCCTCGGTTGGCGGGACGCGTTCGGCGCGATCGCGCTCCTGACCATTGCCGTCGGGGTTGCCCTTCTCGTCGTGGTGCGCGACGCTCCGCCCGGTCATCCGGCGCGGGCCCGCGCGCCGGAGAGCCTGGGCGCGGTCATCCGCGGCGTTCGGCAAGTGCTCGTCAACCGTGCGATGCACCGGCTGCTCGCCATGGCGGTGGTCGGCTCGTCGGTCCTGCACAGCGTTTTCTCCCTCTGGGGGGGCCCCTACCTCAACGACGTGCATGGTCTCGATGCCGTGGCGCGCGGCAACGTGCTCCTCGCCATGGCGATCGCGACCGTGGTCGGCAGCCTGGCCTACGGCTCCCTCGATCGGATCTTCGACACCCGCAAGGGCCTGGTGCTCGCCGGCGCCGCCCTCTCCGCCGCGATCCTTCTTGTCCTGGCCCTGTGGCCCGAGCCCGGCGCGGCGACAGTTACGATTCTCCTCACCATCTTTTGCCTCGTCGGCTCCTTCGGCGTCGTCATCACCGTGCACTGCCGCTCGCTCTTTCCCGACCACATGGCGGGGCGAGCGATGACCACGCTGAACCTCGTCTTTAGCCTGAGTTCCGCCCTGGTGCAGGCGGTGAGCGGGCTCATCGTCGGCGCCTTCCCGGGCGCGGCGGGTGCGCCGTCGGCCCTCGCTTACCGCGTGACCTTCATCTTCTTTGCCGCGATCACGTTCGTCGCCATCCCGATCTATCGGCGCGTCATCGACGTGAAACCGGGCGCGCCCCCGCCGGGAGCCGAGGCGGTATGATGCCGCCCGACCTCGGCCGGGTGGCGAGCGAGGCGGTCCCTGTCGGCCCGACGCAGACGCTCAGCTGTAATGGAGCGGGAGCGCGGTGGTGCACTTGATCTGCTCCATGGCGAAGCTCGAGCTCACGTCGTAGAGCGAGACGCGGTCGATGAGCCGCTTGTAGAAGGCGTCGTAGGCCTGGATGTCGGGAACGACGACCTTGATCAGGTAGTCGATCTCGCCGCTCATGCGATAGAACTCGAGCACCTCCGGCAGGTCGACCACCGCCTTGGCGAACGTCTCCAGCCACTCGCGGTCGTGCCGGTTGGTCCGGACGGCGACGAAGACCGTCACCCCGACATTGAGCTTGCCCGCATCGAGGAGGGCGACGCGGGCGCGGATGACCCTGGCGCGCCCGAGCTTCTGGATGCGCCTCCAGCACGGCGTCGGGGACAGGCCGACGCGCCGGGCGACCTCGGCGAGCGGCACGGCCGCGTCCTCCTGCAGGCAGGCGAGAATCTTGCGGTCGATCTCGTCCATGGGCGTTCTCATCCTCGGCGTTCCGGCGAATCTGAGCATAATACCACATTTTTTGCTTAAATGAAGAAAAATCATTCTATTAATACACATGTTTAACGCTAATTCAGGGAATTATTTTCTAATTCGCCATTGCACGCCCCCGCGGAATCGGCTAAGGATTCCCGGTGCGGAGGCAACGACCCATGACCCATGTTCCGGCCATTCACGATCGGATCGGGCGAGACGCCGGCGCCCCCGGCGGCGGGCGAGGTGCGCGCGGGCGCTCGCTCGCTCTCGTCGGTGGATGCGAGGCGCCCGCGGCCGCGTCGGCGGTGGTGGCGATCGTCGGGGCCGGACCGGGCGATCCGAACCTGCTGACGCTACGGGCGGTGCAACTCCTGCAGGCGGCCGACGTCGTCGTTTACGACCGGCTGGTGGGGCCGGGAATCCTGGCCTATGCCGGCCCGGCGGCGGAGCGCATCTACGTCGGCAAGGCCAGGGGCGACGACCCGCGTCTCCAGGACGGAATCAACGAGCTCCTCGTCCGCCTCGCCCGCCAGGGCAAGCGGGTGGTGCGGCTCAAGGGCGGCGATCCGCTTGTCTTCGGCAGGGGCGGGGAGGAGCGGGCCCATCTCGAGCGTGCCGGAGTGACGGTCGAGGTCGTCCCCGGCATCACCGCGGCCACGGGCTGCGGGGCGTCCGCCGGCATTCCCTTGACGCTCCGCGGCGTGGCCCAGGCGGTGACGCTGGTGACCGGGCATGGCGAGGACGGCGAGCCGGATCTCGATTGGGCGGCCCTCGCCCGTCTCGGGCATACCCTCGTCGTCTACATGGGGCTCGCCAAGGCGGAGGTGATCGCGGGCAAACTGATCGGGCACGGCCTCCATCCCGGCACGCCTTCGGCGATCGTCGAGAACGGGACCCTGCCGAGCGAGCGGGTCCTGACCGGCCGGCTCGACGAGTTGGGCCGGATGGTGCGTGCGCATCGCGTGACGGGGCCGGCCCTGATCGTGATCGGCGAGGTCGTGCGCCAGGCGCACGAGGTCCTCGCGGACGAGCGCCCGGCGATGGCGCTCGCCGTCTGAAAGGTGGGCCGCATGCCGCGCACGATCGTGACCGCGAATCGGCTACGCGACGGCGAGGTGGTCTACCTCGCCCCCGGAGGGCGCTGGGCCGAGCGGCTCGTCGAGGCGGAAGCCGCCGAATCGGAGCCGGATCTGGCCCGCCTCCTCGCGACCGCCGAACAGGCGGTGCGGGCCCTGCTGGTGGTCGGCCCTTACGAGATGCCGGTCGAGCGGGCGGAGGGGGAGCTGCGCCCGCTGTCCCAGCGCGAGCGCATCCGGGCGCTGGGCCCGACGGTGCGGGCCGACCTCGGCAAGCAAGCCTACCAAGCAGCGGTCAGAAGGAGCGTGGCCGATGTACCGGTATGACGAGCTCGACCGCACGCTGGTCGGCGAGCGGGTCGAACAGTTCCGGGACCAAGTCGCGCGCCGGCTGACGGGCGAGTTGAGCGAGGACGAGTTCCGTCCGCTCCGCCTGATGAACGGGCTCTATCTGCAGCTCCACGCCTACATGCTCCGCGTGGCCATCCCCTACGGCACGCTGTCGGCGCGGCAGATGCGCATGCTGGCGCACGTCGCCCGCCGCTACGACAAGGGCTACGGCCACTTCACCACCCGCCAGAACATTCAGTTCAACTGGCCGCGGCTCGAGGACGTGCCCGACATCCTGGCCGAGCTTGCCAGCGTCGACATGCACGCGATCCAGACCAGCGGCAACTCCATCCGCAACGTCACCGCCGACCCCTACGCCGGGGTGGCGGCCGACGAGATCGAGGACCCGCGGATCACCGCCGAGATCATCCGCCAGTGGTCGACGCTGCATCCCGAGTTCTCGTTCCTGCCGCGCAAGTTCAAGATCGCGGTGACCGGCGCCCCGCACGACCGGGCTGCCGTGCGCGTGCACGACATCGGCCTGCGGATGCGGCGGAACGGAGAGGGCGAGGTGGGTTTCGAGGTCATCGTCGGCGGGGGGCAGGGTCGCACGCCGATCATCGGTCCGACCATCTGCGAGTTCCTGCCCAAGCGCCACCTGCTCTCCTACATCGAGGCGATCCTGCGCGTCTACAACCAGCTCGGCCGCCGCGACAACCTGTTCAAGGCCCGCATCAAGATACTGGTTCAGAGCGTGGGCGCCGCGCTCTTCGCCGAGATGGTCGAGGAGGAGTGGCAGCACCTGCGTGATGGCGCGTGCGAGCTGCCCGTCGAGGAGGTGGCGCGAATCGAGGCCCACTTCGCCTCGCCGCCTTACGAGGCGCTCGATCCGCATCCTCCCGCCTTCGCTGCGCGGCGGCTCGGCGACCGGGAGTTCGGGCGCTGGTGCCGGACCAACCTCGCCGCCCACAAACGCCCCGGCTACGCCATCGTCAACATCTCGCTCAAGCCCGTCGGCGGCGTGCCGGGCGACGCCACGGCCGAGCAGATGGAGGCGATCGCCGACCTAGCCGAGCGCTTCGGCTTCGGCGAGATTCGCGTCACCCACGCGCAGAACCTGGTTCTCCCCGACGTCAGGCTTGGCGATGTCTATGCGGTATGGCAGGGCCTGGGCGACGCCGGGCTTGCCACCGCCAACATCGGGCTGGTCACCGACATCATCGCCTGCCCGGGACTCGATTACTGCAACCTCGCCAACGCGCGCTCGATCCCGGTTGCGCAGCGCATCTCGCAGCGCTTCGCCGAGATCGAGCGGCAATACGAAATCGGCGAGCTCAAGATCAAGATTTCCGGCTGCATCAACGCCTGCGGTCATCATCACGTCGGTCACATCGGCATCCTCGGCGTCGACAAGAAGGGCGAGGAGTTCTACCAGATCACGCTCGGCGGAAGCGGCGACGAGAACGCGGCCCTCGGCGATATCGTCGGGCCGGCGTTCTCCTACGACGCGGTCGTCGACGCCGTGGAGACCATTATCGCGACCTACCTCGCGGTCCGGCGGGAGGGTGAGCCGTTCCTCGCCACCTACCGCCGAGTGGGCCTCGCGCCCTTCAAGGAGAGGCTCTATGGCGCTCATTAAGGATGGCGCGTTCGTCGACGATCCTTGGGTCGCGGTGGGCGACGATCCCGACCTGCCGGCGGGGGCTCCGGTCGTCGTCGGCCTTGATCGCTGGCAGCGCGATCGCGACAGTCTTCTCGGCCGCAATGGCCCACTCGGCATCCGGCTGAGGAGCGACCAATCGCCGGCGACCGTGGCCGCCGACCTGGGGCGGTTCGCGCTGGTGGCCCTCGAGTTCCCCAAGTTCACCGACGGCAGGGCCTATTCCTACGCCCGGCTCCTGCGCGAGCGCTACGGCTTCAAGGGCGAGGTGCGGGCGGTAGGGAACGTGTTGCGCGATCAGATCTCCTTCATGCGCCGGTGCGGCTTCGACGCCTTCGAGGTGCCCGAGCGCGCGCGCGAGGCGGGGTGGCTGCGCAACCTCGCCGGGCTGAGCGTCGTCTACCAGCGCGCCGCCGACGGCCGACGGCCCGCCTCCGTCCTGCGGCGGACGGAGGACGCCGCCGCCGAGGGCGTGCCGACCCAACCCCCCGGAGCCGGCCGGCATCGCGCATCAAGCACGAAAAGTTGCTTGGCTGCCGGGCCGGGGCTCGGGGCCTGACCGCCAGCCGGATCGTTCCCCTTCCAACCGGCCCGGCGACCCCGGCGCGGACCACGGGGGCAAGCCCCGGCTCCGCGCTCGGCGCCTTCCGCTCGATGAGCGCCGTGAGCCTGGGCAGGATCAGGAACGCGGCGGGCCCGGACATGGCGAAGGTGAAGGTCCGGACCTCGCGGCTGGCCTCGAAGGTGACGTGATCGAGGGCGGTTTCGATCTCCCCCAGGGCGTGACGGATCGGACCGGCCGGCCCGCAGGCGCGTCGGATGGGCTGGAGCCTGCTTCCGGCCGGTCGAGTTTCCGATGATGGACGTGCGCTCGGTCGGGGCGGGGAGCTCGGCCGCCCGGGTCGACGCGGGCAGCCTTGGGGAAAGGGGCGATCCTTTACCCAGCCGGGGGGGTGCCCGCCGGGTGACCCTGCGCATGGCCATTGAATCTCCAGTAACTGGAGGATGTAGACTTGCCTCGTGGCGCTGGAGACTTCATTGGTTTCGAGCATGACGGAGCCGATCTACCGCATCGGAGAAGCCGCAAGGGCTTCGGGCGTAAGCGTACGGACCATCCGGTTCTACGAGGAGGTCGGGCTGGTTCCCAAGGCGCAGCGCCGCAACGGAGCTGCGCGCACGGGGGGCGAGCGCCTGTACCGGGAGGCCGACGTGGCCCGGCTAAGGTTCATTCACCGGGCCCGCGCCCTCGACCTCGGGCTCGACGACATCCGCATGCTCCTCACCATCGTCGAGCGGGGCGAGTGCCCTGGCGGGAGCGAAAATTACCGTGTGGTTATCGGCCGTCACTTGGCCGAGATCGACCAGCGGCTGGCCCGCCTCGCGGCGTTGCGGGACCAGATCGAGGGCCTGCTGGCGCGAGGCAACGACTCCTCGGGCCAGGCGTGCGTGGAGGCCGGGTGCGAGTGCCTAGGCGCAGCCGTGGAACCAGGGCCTCTCGCCCGCCAGGGGACCGTGACTAGGGTCAAGAATGGAGGAGAGCATGTGTGAGTTTTGCGGCTGTGGCATGAGAAAGGACCTCGCGTCCCGCGAGGGGCATGTTCGTGAGGATCGAACCCCCATCAAGGAGCGAGCCCTTTCGAATCCCGGCCGGGGCCGGGGTCTCGAGGCGTATGCCGTCGACCCCGGTCCGGGCCGGCGGAGCGCGGAAGGCCGGGAGGCCGAGGTTCGGCACGACGCACCCCGGTAACGGGTCGGCCCGGCGGACCTCGGCGGTGCCGAGGCCTTTGCCCACCCGACCGCAGCCCGGGCCGCGGGCGACACGGCGCTGGGGCGGAAGAGTCCGGCCATGAATAGGGCCTACTGGCACCTGCTCCGACTCTGGATTCGCTATCGCCGGGGCCGCCTGCCGCCGGCCACGATGCCCAAGTCCGTGTGGTACTTCGCCTACGGCGCGAATATGCACGAACGGGTCTTCTGCGAACGCCGGCATGTCCGACCGGCCGAGACCAGGCTGGGCCGGCTGCCGGGTTACCGCTTGTGCTTCAGCGTGGCCGGGGGCATGCGGCCGGGCGTCTCGGCGCCTGCCAACATCGTCGAGGCTGCGGGCGCGAACGTTCATGGGGTGCTCTATCGGTTGCCCCTGAGCGAGTTCGCCCGGCTGGATGCGAGCGAAGGCCGCCAGTACACATACCTGTGGACGGAGGCCGCCGACAGCGCCGGGACCGTGCTGCCGGTGGTGACGTATCGCGTCGCCACCGACGCATGCGAAGGCCGGCCTTCGCGCCCTTATCTCGACCGAATCCGCGAGGCGGCCCGCCTGCGAGGGCTTCCCGCGGACTACGTCGCCTTCCTGGATTCGGTCGAGGCCCGCGAGTGACCCGCACGGCGCGCGGCGCGCGCATGGGCTTGCGCGCGTGGCTGGGAGGGTTGGTCGCGCTGGCGGCGCTCGCCTGGCTCCTCAGGGGCCTGGAATTCGATCGCCTGCCCACGCTCCTCGCCCGGGCGGACCTTCGCCTCCTCGCCCTGGTTCCGGTGGCGATCGCGGGAGAGCAGGTCGTGCGGGCGTGGAAGTGGCGGCAGCTCCTGCATCCGGTGAGAGCGATCCCGACACCGACCCTGTTCTCGGCCATCATGGCGGGATACCTCGTGGGACTTTTCGTTCCCGTTGCCGGAAGCCCGTTCGCGCGGGCCTGGCTGGTCGCGCGCCGGGCGGGGCTGAAGGTTACGACGGTGTTGGCGACCGTCGCCACCGATCGCCTCGTCGACGGGCTCGTCTTCGCGGCGCTGGCGATCGCGGCGCTCGCGGCGGGCCTCTTTCCCGATCCGACGGGGGGCCTCCGGAATGTGCTCCTGCTTGCGGCACTGGCGAGCCTCGGCGGCCTTCTCGCCGTCCTCGCCGCACTCGTTCATGTGCGGCGCCGGGGTCCCGCCGGGGGATGGCCGGCGCGGGCGGCGCGCGCCCTTCCCGGCCGGCTTGGCGTCGGCGCGCACCGCCTCGTCCTCTCGTTCGTCGAGGGGATCGTCTGGCCGGCGCAGGCATGGCGCGGACTCGCCGTCCTCGCGGCGGCGGTGGCGATGAAGGGGATCGCGGCGAGCCATTTCCTGTGGGCCGGGCTGGCGCTGGGGCTCGTGCTCGACCCGGGCGCGTACGTCGCTCTCCTCGTGCTTCTCGGGTTTCTGGTCATACTCGCCCACGCCGCCCGCGTGCCCGGCGGGTTTGTCCTGGGCGGCATCTTCGCCCTCGGGCTCATGGGTGTGGAGGAGGGGGCGGCGCTCGCGATGGTGCTCGCGGTGCAGCTTTCCAGCCTCGCCGTGGTCGGCGCCTTCGGCGCCCTCGCCCTCTGGCGGGAGGGGCTCGCGATCGCGCGGATGAAGGCCGAGGTCGCGGCCCATGCCGGGGGACACGCGGGATAGGCGCTTTCGGCGGATCGCCGCGGCCGGCATCCTGTTCCAGGGGGGCGCCGCCGCGACCGACACCGCGACCGTGATCTCGGCGCTGGTGCACGGCTTGAGCGGCAGCGCCTTCGCGGTGGGAGCGGCGGCGGCGATCGCGCGCTACGGCTGGCTATTCCCGCAGCTCGTCGTCGGCTACCTCGCGGAGCGCGCGACCCGCCGCATGCCCTTCTACATGGTTGGCGCGTTCGGGCGCGTGGCCTGCCTGGCCGCGGTGTGCGCCGTCCTCGTCCTGGCGCGGGAGCTTTCCGTCGCCGCAGCGGTGGCGGCCTTCTTCGTCGCCTGGACGGCGTACGCGTTCGTCGCCGGGATCGTGGCGGTTCCCTACAACGACATCGTCGCCCGTGCGGTCCCCTCGGAGCGGCGCAGCCGGCTGCTCGCGGCGCGTTTCTTCGGCGGCGGACTCCTCGCCTTCGGCGTGGCCTCCGCGGCGCGCGCCATCCTCGCCTCCGGGATCGGGGATGTGACGGGCTATGCCTTCGTCCTCGGCCTTGGCGCGGGACTTCTGCTTCTGTCCGCGATCTCGTTCGTCGCCGCCGGCGAGCCCGAGACGCCGGCGACCGCGCCTCCGAGCTCCTTTGGCGGCTTCCTCCGCAGCGGCGCCGCGGTCGTCCGGCGGGATCGGAGGTTCCGGCTGTTTCTTCTCAGCCGATGGTTCGGCGGGCTCGTGGTGATGGCGGTTCCGTTCTACGTGGTGCGGGCGGGGGCGGCGGGGGCCGGGCCCGCCGACGTGCCCCTGTTCCTGGCCGCGCAGACGGCCGGGGCGCTCCTCGCCAACCCGCTCTGGGGTTGGTGGGGGGACCGTCGGGGCAAGCGGTCGCTCCTCGAGCTGGTGGCCGCGCTCGGCGCGGTCGCGCCGGCGCTCGCGCTCCTGCTCTCCGACGGCCTCTCCCGGGAGGCGCTGATCGCGGGATTCGTCGGCGTCTTCTTCGTGCTCGGGGCGGTCGGGAACGGGGATACGATCGCCCAGCTCGGCTATCTCATGGAGATCTCGCCCGACGAGCGCCGGCCGGCCTACAGCGGCTTCTTCAACGTGCTCGCCGCGCCCGCGGCGTTGCTTCCCCTTCTCGGCGCGGCGGTGGCGGAGGGCCTCTCCTTCACCGCGTTGTTCGCGGTCGCCCTGGCGGCTGCCGCGCTCCAGTACGCCAGCGTGCGGCGGCTGCGGGCCGCCGAGGCGTGGAGGCCGGCGTGACGCGCTTCAAGTGGTGGCTCGCCAAGCTTCGCTACCGCCTGCGAGGGATCCGCCTCGAAGGCCGGCCCGCCGACGAGGTCTGGTACTTCGCTTTCGGCGCCAACATGCACGACGGCGCCTTTCGTGAGCGCCGGGGCCTGCGTCCTGCGGAGTGGCGGGCCGGCCGCGTCCGGGGATACCGACTGCGCTTCAATCTCGAAGGACGGCCGCGCGGCAAGGCGGCGCCCGCCAACATCTCGCCTGACCCCGGTTCGGAGGTGTGGGGGGTGCTGTACCGGATTACGTGCGAAGACCTGCTCCGTCTCGACTCGACGGAGGGCGTTCCGGGGCGGCGCTACCGGCACCTATGGGTCGATGCGGCGGACATCGGCGGAAATCCCCTGCGCGCCGTCACCTATATCGCCGAGGGAAACGAGCGCGACGGCAACCCGTCGCTGCGCTATATCACGCTCCTCCGCGAGGGGGCCCGCGCCCACGGCCTTCCCGATCCCTACATCAGGTTCCTGGAAGGCGTGAAGCACGCGGAGTGATTCCGCGGCGTGCAGGCGGCTGCGGAAGTCGCCGGTTTCACCTCCGTGATCGCGAAAGAGCCGCTCCATCGATCGGTCCTCCCGTCGCTAGGCCACGGATCGATGCGTCGGCCTCCCTCCGAAGGGTAACAACGGCGACCGACGAGGCCGATCACATCCGATGCGGCCGGTAGGTGATGCCGTTGGCGAGCTGAAGCTCGCGCACGTAGCGGATGACGGAAGCGACCTCACGCCGGCTCACCTGCGGCTGGGGCGGCATGTCGCCGAAGGTCCAGTGGTGCTGCTGTGACCCGGTCGCGGCGGCGCGGAAGAAGGCGTCGTCGTCGTGATGGCCGGGGTTGTAGGTGTCGTGCACCAGCGGCGGCCCGTTCCGGGTCCCGGCGGCGTTGACCCCGTGGCAGACCGCGCAGTTGGCGTCGAACACGGCCTTGCCGGTCCGTGCCGCCGCCGACAGCTCCGGCACCGTGACCCTGACGATGGCGCCGCTTCCGGCCGGGCCGAAGATCTCGTACAAGACAATCGCGGCGCCGCCGACGAGGACCGCGCCGACGAAAAGGCGGGAAAGGGCACCGGGAAGTTTCATGGCTGGGGCTCTTCGGTTACCGTTCAACGTCCGGCGATCGCCATCTGATGGCCCTCGCCGCGGATGGCGAGGGTCGAGATAACGCGAAGGCTCCGCTGGTCGATCACCCAGACCGTGGGCTCCTCGGCGCTCGAGACATAAAGCTTGCCGGTGCCGGGCACGACTGCGAGGTGATAGGGCGACGGGCCGAGCGGCGCGCCCCGCAGGCCACCGGTCCCGAGGTCGACGGCGACCACCTTGTTCTCGCCGCGGCCGCTGACGAACAGGGTACCCCCGTCCTCGGAGAGGTCGATGCCGTGGACAGAGCCGCCGATGTCGAGCGTGCGCTTGATCTCGCCGCTTCGGGTGTCGATCTCGGAGACTGTGCCGGCATCGACGTTGGCGACGTAGAGGGTTTCCCCGTCGGCGGAGAGCAGCAGGTGCTCGGGGCTCGCTCCGGCGACGAAATTCCGCCGCACGATCCAGCGCTGGGTGTCGATCTCGCTCACCGTGTCGTTGCCGGCGTTGCTCACATACAGGCGGCCGCCGTTGGGGCTCACCGCCGCGTAGTTGGGAAGCGGGCCGGTCTTGACCATCCGCGCGACCGTGAACCCGGCCAGGTCGATGACGCTGATCCCGTCGGCGTTGGGGTGGGTGGCCACGGCATAGCGCCCGTCGGGGGTTCCGACTAGGTGGTGCACGGCGCCGGGCACCTCGACCCGGCGGAGGATCGCGCCGTCATCGGGCCGCACCACCGAGACGAAGCTCACCGCCTTGCTCCCGGCCGCGGCCGGGAGCCCGACCGGCTTGGCGTGATGGGCCTCGTGCTCGTCCTTGCTCACCGTCGCGGGCTTCGGCGGCGCGCCCGCCGCCTCGCGCGGCCACTCGGCATAGCTGCCGGCGACCAGGTAGGCGCCCTTGGCCGCGAGGGCGAGACCGTGGACGTCGGGAAGATCGCCGATGGTTCGCACCGCGCGGCCGCTCGCCGCCTCGACGACGAGGACCTCGCCCGCGCTTCCCAACGGGATGTAGACGAGTTCCGACGCCAAGGCCGACAGGGGCGCCGCGAGGGGCAAGGCGATGGTCAGGAGCGCAGAGAGACGTCGCATGGATAGGAATCTCCTGTGTCTTGAGGTGTGGCGCGAATCGCCCGGCTAAAGGCATCCGGCGATATGCGGGATCGCCCAAGAGCGGGCGTCAGCGGGTGATCGAGTCTACATCGGACCTGAAGTCTGCCCGAGGCGGACGGCAAAGAAGTTAAAGAGAGGGGCGAAGAGGAGGGCGACGTACCAGCCGTAGGCGAAGCTCTCGATCAGGCCGAGGAAGAAGCTCGGCCAGCTGATCCAGGTGAAGCCGGGGAGAAGGGCGAGCCACGTCTTGTACATCGCCGCCTCCGGTAGCCAGAGATCGTAGAGGACGCAGAGGACGTAGGTCACGGCGAGGAACAGGCCGAGGCTGAACCCCAGCGCCGGCACCGGGATTCTCGGCACCACCTGGACCGGCACGGGCAGGCTTGAGCGCTCGTGCAGCGGGAACGTGGTCGTCATCTCACGCATGGGAGTGCTCCTTCGAGCCGGCGGTCTTGGCCGCTCCGCCGCCCGCGTAGCGGCCGGGATCGGCCTCGAATCTGGCCCGGCACTCGGGCGAGCAGAAGTAGTAGACGGTGCCGTCGTGGACGCTCGATTTCGCGGTTTCTGGGCGGACGGTCATGCCGCAGACCGGATCGAGGTCGGTCTCGGGCGGGACCCAGCGAAGCCCCTGGCCGTGCGTCTCCAGGGTGCCGGCGGGCTCAGTCTCCTTTCCGCCCTGGTGGCCGTGGCGGTGGCCGAACAGATGTGCCCCGCAGCCGAAGCGCATCATCACGAAGAGAAGCGCGCCCCAGAGGGCGAGGGAGAGAATCTGCTCCATGGGCGGGGTCACTCGGCGGATGTCGGTCCAGGTCGCTCGGGGTCGGACGCGGACGCCGGGCGCGTGCCGGTCGTCCGCCCTTTCCGTCGGCCGGGGCCGGGCCGGCCTCAGGCCAGGTCCTGCTTGCGGCGGAGGTAGTCCTCGCGCTCGATCTCGCCGCGGGCGTAGCGGGCGTCGAGGAGGGCGCGCGCGGACTCCCGCCCGCCCGCCGCCGCCTCGCGCTCGCCCCGGCCGCTCGCCCCGCGGACGATCAGGACGAGGGCCGTGACCAGCACCGCGATCAGGAGCACCCAGAAGAGGCCGTGCAGGCCCATCGCCCACCACCATCCGCCGTGGCCCCAGGACCACGGCGCGGCGTACTCGACTCCCCAGTTCATCATGGCTGTCTCCATATCTCGATGTTGCTTGGGCGTGCGGACAGGCTCGGCACGGCCGGCCCCGCGGCCTGATCAGTCGGTCCGGCGAGTCGCGCCGGTGTGACGGTCCACCTTCAGGCGATCGACCAGCGAGCCGTCGGTGGTGACGATCTCGGCGGTGATGGCGTCCTTGTCGACCTCCTTGATTTCGCCCAGCTTGAGGCGCGGGTTGCCGTCCCGGGCGAGCCTCTGCTCGAGGCGGGCGCGTACGTCGTCGGCCGAGAGCTTGAGATCGGCGGCCTGCAAGCCGGGGCATGGGCCGAAGCCGGGTCCCGGCCCGTAACCCATGCCCGACCCGTAGCCCATGCCGAAGCCAGCGCCGGGTCCCATCATCCCAGGGCCCATCATTCCGCCGCCCTGACCCATCATCCCCATCATCCCGGGGCCCATCATCCCGCTCCCTTGGCCCATCATGCCCATCGTGCCGGGGCCCATCGGTCCGTAACCGGGGGCGGCGCCGGGGCCCATCATTCCGCCGCCCTGGCCCATCATGCCCATCGTGCCGGGGCCCATCGGTCCGTAACCAGGGGCGGCGCCGGGGCCCATCATTCCGCCGCCCTGGCCCATCATCCCCATCGTCCCGGGGCCGCGGCCCGCCCAGGGGCCGGCGTGGGCCAGTTCGATGGCGTCGGGCCCGGCCACGGCCTCCTCGGCTGAGAGTTGCGGCGTGGTTGCGCCCTCGGGATGGTGCTGGTCGTCGGCCAGCGCCGGCACAGCGGCGAGCGAGAGCGCGAGCAGGGCGGCGGCGGCCGTGGCGGTGGTCTTGGTCCGGTGTGTCATGGTCGGCTCCTTGTCAGGCAATGCGCTGATCTCCCATCTAAGGAGCCGATGTGACGGGCGTATGTCCGCGGGGTGGGTTTTTGGTAACAGACTGTAACCGTACGAGGGCATGTTACAGTCCGATACCAAGTTCCCGGTGCGAGGCTTTGCGCCGGGGTCCTAAGCTCGGGGCATGGAACCGATCGAGATGGAGGTCTCGGCCCACATCCTTGTCGTCGACGACGACCGCGAGATCCGCGAGCTCCTGTCGCGGTTCCTCGGCCGGCACGGGATGCGCGTCAGCGTCGCCCGCGACGGGCGCGAGATGCGCAAGGCGCTGGCCGATCTCGCCATCGACCTGATCGTGCTCGACCTGATGCTGCCCGGCGA
>JACQOE010000020.1 GCA_016202695.1 Pseudomonadota bacterium
CGGTCGAGGACATCCGCATTCCGCCCGGCTGGGGCGAGAGGTTCAACGTCCTTACCCACGACTTCCTCGGCGCGCTGGCCGGGTTCATCGCGCAGCACCGGGACCACGACCTTCCCCCTTCCGGGCCGGAGATCATCCAGGTCGTCGCGAATCCCCGGGCGCCGATGGCTGGGCTGCGCTGCCCCGACCTCCTGAACCCGGGCGGGCGCGAGACGTGGTTCTTCACCCTCGGTGACGAGGAGGACGTTCGCTACCTGCTCGCCGGCCTCCGGCTGGTGCACTTCGCCTCCGCGCCCGGCTCCGTCCTCAAATCGCTTGGCGACCTCCTCGCCGGCCGGCACGGCAACGGCGAGAGCGGCGCGCTCGCCGCAGATGATCCGGCCGCCGTCGAGGCGGCGGCGGGAGGACGCTGATGGCCCTGTTCGACCAAGGCGGCTTGTTCGCGCCCGCCGACCGGCGCCAGCAGTTGTTCGACATGCTGCTTCCGGCGGGGCTCGCGCTGATGGCGGCCGGTCAGCCGACCACCGATCCGAGCACGCGCGGCCAAGCGATGCTTCGGGCTGTCCGGGCGACCGCCGCCGTAGACGAAGTCGTGCAGCATCCAGCCGAGGTCCTTCGTCTCGACGATGGGCTCGGGCGCTTCCCCCTCCAAAAGCACGAAATCGGCGGAGAACTCACGGCAGCCGAGGTAAGGCCGGTGGAAGCACTGGCCTGCGCGCGCGCGGCGCTTGAACATCTCGCGGTACTTGACCAGCGTGTCCTCCTCGGCCGCCTTCGCCGTGCGCCCGATGGCGGCGTGGACGACATAGGCCACGTCGCGCAGGACCACCCCGGCACGCTGCTGGCGTTTCTCCTCGACGATCAGCCCGAGCCGCCCGCGCCCCGCCCTCATCGCGCCCTCGGCCTCGTCCAGCGAGACTTTCTCGGAAACCTCGTTTCGCCTGACGGAGTCCCACCGGATCGGCTTCAGCACGTCGATCCGCCTGACAACCCAGCGGAACTCCGGCCGCCACAGGATCGCCTCCAGCACCCCGCGCGCAGCCGAGGGCGTCATCGCGTCGTAGGACACGCGCTCCACCTTCATCTCGGGCCGGGTGAAGCACGCGCGCTCACCCCATACCCGGAGGCGGAGCGGGCCTTCGCCGTTCGCTTCGCTCTGCATCGAGTTCCTCCTCTGCTCGTATCGACGATGAAAATCAGAAAATCAGATCGTCGGGTGAACGCTGTAGGTCCGTCATCAGGCCCAGCCGGTCGTCATAGAGATGTTCGTCGCGTAGCACCGAAAGATCGGGCCATGGCATCTCCCACACCTCCACTACCCTTTGGCGGACGAGCTCGGCGTGCACGCGTCGCGGAACGGTCACGGTGAGGCGCTGAAGGCGGCGGAGGAGATCGCGACTCGGGTCGGCATAACGGAGCGCCCGGACGAGCGCCTGGCCCCGCTCCCCATACGGCACCACGACCGGAACAGACTCCTCCGGGATCAGGCGAAACTTCTCGGCCGCGGTGCGGAAGGCGAATTGAAGCGAATGGTCGTGCGGCTTAAGGCACTCAAGGATGCGTTCCGTGTCGAGACCGTGGGCGTGCATCCAGTAGAGATGACGGAAGTATCGCTCGAACACCTCGGGCGCGAGCGGATCGGTCGCCCCGGCCGCGAGCGCCTGCCGCGCCGCTTCAGCCCCCTGACGGAGGAGCCCGGGTGGCGGCGGCGCGGGAGGCACGAACACCCGGACCCGGCCGGGACGCGGAAGCCGCCCTTCCCGATTGCACCGGCCCGCCGCCTGGGCGATCGAATCGAGTCCTGCCAGGGCACGGTAAACCGCCGGAAAGTCGAGATCGACACCAGCCTCGACAAGCTGTGTGCTAACGACGCGAAGGGAGCGGCTGGCGTCGAGAGTGGCCTTGATCTCCGCGATCGTCTTCGCCCGGTGGGCGCCACACATGAGGCCAGAAAGATGCACCGCGCCTGCGGGCAGGAGCTCGCAAAGGCGTCGCGCATCGGCTCGCCGATCGACGATGCAAAGAACCGTCGGCTCCTTTTCGAGGGCGGCGGCGAGCTCGGGCCAATCGGTCGGTCGCACGAGGTCCGCCGGCATCTCGACTTCGACCCGCTTGAGGCGTGCATAGAGGGCTGGAACGTCCGGTACGATCTCTCGCCGGCCGGATAGCCCCTCGAACTTGTCATGCGGTCGTGGATCGAGGGCCGGCTGAGTCGCCGTACAGAGCACGACGGTGGACCCATAGGTTCGCATGAGCTCGCGGAGCCCGTGCAGGATCGGCTTCAGGAAATCACGCGGCAGGAGTTGGGCCTCGTCCAGGACGACGACCGAGCCGGCAACATTGTGGAGCTTTCGGCAACGCGAGGGCCGTGCCGCGAAAAGCGACTCGAAGAACTGTACCGCCGTGGTCACAATCAGCGGGGCATCCCAGTTTTCCGAGGCGAGCCGTGTTGCTGTCGTCCATCGCTTGCGGTCATCGGGATCCAGGTTGCTATGGTGCTCGACGACCACGTTGCCAAGGCGGGCAAAAACCCCGCGAAACACGTCCGCCGTCTGCTCGATGATGCTCGTAAAGGGGATGACGTAGATGACTCGCCGGAGCCCGTGTCTCGTGGCGTGCCGAAGGGCGAACCCGAGTGAGGAGAGAGTCTTGCCGCCGCCGGTCGGCACGGTGAGCGAGAAGAGGCCGGGGACCTCTTCCGCCTTGGCAAGGCAGTGGCCGAGCACCTCGGCGCGAAGCGCGTTGACCGGCGAGGAGTGGCGGCAAGGATCGAGCTCCCGCTCCTTAAAACGGACAAATTCTTCCCATAGCCGATCGAGGCCCGGAAACTGACTCCGAGCAGCTCCCTTGTCAGGCTCGAAAAAACGCTCGGTGTCGACGAAATCCGCATCGACGAGGGCCGAGAAGAGCATCCGAATCCAGAGGGACGGATCGACCCGCCCCGGCCGTGTGTCCGGCAACGGCCGTTCCAGAAGAGCCGCCGGCGGCTTCGCCGCCAGTGCCGCCTCAAGCCAAGGAGCGTCGTTCTTGAGCCGACTTTCGAGGGCGCCCTGCCCGCCGGCTCCGGCCGACCAATCGGGAAGTCCCGCGTGATGGCCGGCGATTACATAGGCGAGGATGCGCCCCAGCGTTCCGAACCGCTTGACCGCCCACACGGCGCCAGCGGAGGAGTGATTGACCCGACCGGGAACGGTCTCGGCACTCGCATCCTCTGCCGCGGCGGCGCCGATGTAATGCTGGAATGCCGACGAATACTTGCCGAGATCGTGCCAGAGCCCGGCAATCTCGGCGTAGTCTCCCGCGCCAAATGCCTCGGCTGCTTGGCGCGCTCCGGCAGCTACAGCGGCGAGGTGCGCCTTAAGGTCGTGGCGACGGCCGTCCGGCGCCACGTGTGCAATTGCAATCGCGTTCTCGTCCGACGATGGCTTGCCAGGATCGGACGGCGAAGCGACCGGCTCCGATGGCTCCTTAGCCATGCGCTGTCTGTCCTCCAGGCACCCCCAATACTGCGCGCAAACAACCCCTAATCTGGAGGCGTTACGACCAAGCACGATTTAGGGCAGCTTCTACGCTTCATCGGCGGCCACCCTTGATGATGGGACAAAGACACGCTACCCGAGCATGAAGGAATAATCAATCATACCCGCTATGCGGGCAGACCTGCCTGTTTCCGAGTCGTGCTGTCCCTAATGCCTGCCAAAGCTCCAATTAGCCGGAGCCAGGTACCGTCTTGGTCGAAGCGGCCGGATAGTGCCTACCGGGCGAGCATCGCCAGGGCCGAGACCGTGGCCGACACGCCGGCTTTCCGCTCGACCGTCGCGTTTGGCCGTGCCTCGTGGCGGCGGACGGGTTCTACATGTGCAATCGGGTCGGCAGCGCAAGTATCCCTACCGACTCGCGCGGCAGGTTGGGCAGGACGCTCCGCTGAAGGCCGCCATGCGCGCCGACGAGTTGCTGGAGAGCGGCGACTTGGTGGGGCGAGCGATCTGGCTGCGGGTGCTCCGCGCGATCGAGGTGCTGACGCGACAGGAGCCCGGGCCGGGCGAGGCTGTGCACTAAGTGCAGACCTTGCCCGCGAGGGCTCGGAACGTCCCGCCGAAATCCCGCTTTGTTCGCGTTCGTTCGGGAACGCCTTTTCCGTATAATTTCCGTACAAAGGCAGGGGCGTGGACCGATAAAACATCAATCTGTTGATAAACAAAGCATTTTTCTGACGCACTTAGATCCGTTTGCCGCCCTGGAAGGGGGAGAAGCGCACGGGCAGCACCCGCGTCGTCCGCAGCGTGCCGTCGGCCCCCTTCTCGACCAAGGTCAGATGCTGAACGTCCTCCGAGGGGCCGAGCGGCAGCACCATGCGCCCGCCCGGCTTGAGCTGGGCGACGAGCGCCGGCGGCAGGTGATCGAGCGCCTCCTTCACCAGGATGCCGTCATAGGGGGCGTGCTCGGGCCAGCCGTCGTAGCCGTCTCCCGCCTTCACCGTGACCCGGCCATAGCCGAGGGTCTTGAGCCGGACGGCGGCGGCCGCGGCCAGCGGCTCGATGATCTCGACGCTGAAGACGCGCGCGCCCAGCTCGTGCAGGAGCGCGGCCTGGTAGCCGGTGTCGGTGCCGGTCTCGTAGACCACGTCGCCCTCCTTCGGCGCCAGGAGATGGGTCATCAGCGCGGCGATGAAGGGCTGCGAGAGGTTCTGGTCGAAGCCGACCGGCAGCGGCCCGTTGCGATAGGCGAAGGGCAGCAGGGGCTCGGGCACGAAGCGATGGCGCGGCACCTTGGCCATCGCCGCGAGCACGCGGGGCTCGATCTCGCGAATGCCGGTCTCGGGGCTCGAGAGCAGGGTCGAGACCACGATCACCCGGATCATGCCGGTCCGCTCGGCCGAGAACTCGACCTCGTCGGCCGCCGTCGGCGCGGCCGAGAGACCCGCGAGCAGGGCAAGAACGAGACGACGCCGCATGGCCGACACCTCCGCCGCCGGACGACCGCCACCCCTGGATTCGCACTATAGAGCGGTCTTCGACCGGATTGAACCGTCTCCGCCGGGGGGCTCTCACGGCACGGGCAGGAGGGGGGCCGAGCGCGCGGCGGGGCTGCGGGCAAGCCCGGCCGCGGACCCGCGACGCAAGAGGCCCCGGCGGGCGTGCATGGCGGGCCGTCCGGCGGTATACAGGACGCCGGCGCCCGCCCGCCGATCGCGCGTGCCGAGAGGGCGGGGGCCCAAGGGGGAGGAGATGCCGTCGTTCACCATGCCGACGCCGACGCGCGAGGAGATGCGCCGCGGCATCGTCCTGATGCTGTTCTCGGTGGCGATCTTCGGTATGGTCAACGCGCTGGTGAAGCTGACGGTCGCCGACTATCCGGTGGTCGAGGTCGTCTTCTTCCGCTGCCTGTTCGCCACCATCCCTACCGCAGTACTGGTGTCGCGCCTCGGAGGCCTTCGCGCCCTGCACACCCGGCGGCTCGGGCTTAACGTCACGCGCGGCGTGCTCCACTTTCTCTCCTTGATGTCGCTCTTCACTGCCTTCGAGCTGATGCCGCTCGCCGATGCGATCGCCATCTCCTTCGCCGCGCCCCTTTTCTACACCGTGTTGTCGATCCCGCTCCTCGGCGAGCGCGTGGGCCGGTACCGCTGGAGCGCGGTCATCGTCGGCTTCCTCGGCGTGCTCGTCATGGTGAAGCCGGGCCCCGGCGTGTTGGGCACCGGGGCGCCGTTCGCGGTTATGAGCGCCTTCTGCGCGGGGCTGATCAACGTCAACCTCCGGCGGATGAGCGTGACCGAGACCTCGGTCGCGCTCGTCTTCTATCAGCTCGTCGGCATGTTCCTGTTGAGCGCGGTGTTCCTGCCCTTGGTGTGGGTGACGCCGGCGCTCGGCGACGCGCTGGTCCTGGCGGTGATCGGGCTCCTCGCCGGCACCGGCCAGTACTGGCTCACGCTTTCCTTCCGCCACACGCCCGCGGCCGTGGCCGCCCCCTTCCAGTACACGGCGATGATCTGGGCCATGATCTTCGGGTTCGTCTTCTTCGCCGATCTGCCGACCGCCTCGCTCCTCGGCGGCGCGGCGATCGTGGCCGCGAGCGGGCTCTTCATCCTCTATCGCGAGACGGTCCGCCGGCGGACGGCGGCGGGCGGACCGGCGGCGAAGCCTTGACGGGGGCGCGTGACGCCCAATCAGCGGCGGCGGAACAGCGTCTCGAGCTCGCGCCAGGGGCGGGCGTTGAGCACGTCGGCGGCCGCGAGCCAGCCGCGGCGCGCCTGGTCGATGCCGAGGCGCATGAAGTCGAGGTTCCGGGTCGAGTGCGCGTCCGTGCCGACGGCGACCTTGAGGCCGATCCCCTTCGCCATCTTGACGTGCAGGTCGGAGAGGTCGAGCCGCTCGGGCTGGGCGTTGATCTCCATGTAGCAGCCGCGCTCGCGCGCCGCGCGCATCAGCCGCTCCATGTCCACTTGCGAGGGGCCGCGCCGGCCGATCAGCCGCCCGGTCGGATGGCCGAGGATCGTGAAGCGGGGATTGTCCATGGCGCGCAGGATGCGCTCGGTCTGCCGGCTGGCCGGGAGATCGAGCCGGTAGTGCACCGAGCAGATGGTGAAGTCGAGTTCGGCGAGGACGGCATCGTCGAGGTCGAGCCGCCCGTCCTCGAGGATGTCGACCTCGCACGACCTGAGCACCCGGAACCCCTTGAGCCGCGCGTTCAGCCGGTCGATCGCGCCGATCTGTCGGGCGAGCCGCTTCTCGTCGAGCCCGTTGGCCACCGTCACGTGCTTGGAGTGGTCGGTGACGGCGAGGTACTCGTAGCCCCGCGCCCGCGCCGCCTCGGCCATCTCGGCGAGGGTGTTCTTGCCGTCGGAGTCGGTGGTGTGGGCATGGAGCTCGCCACGGATGTCGGCGAGCGTGACGAGGCGGGGGAGCCGGCCCGTCCGCGCCGCCTCGATCTCGCCCCGGTCCTCGCGCAGCTCGGGCTCGATGTAGCGGAGCCCCACCCGGCGGTAGACCTCGGCCTCGGTCCGCCCGCCGATCCGCTTCCCGCCCTTGAACACCCCGTACTCGTTGATCTTGAGGCCGCGCCCGACTCCCAATTTGCGGACCGCGATGTTGTGCGCCTTCGAGCCGGTGAAGTAGTGGAGCGCCGGCTCCGTAGCTCGCCTCTCTCACCACCCGGAGGTCGACCTGCAACCCCGAGCGGAGCACGACGCTCGCCCGGGTCGGTCCTTTGGCGAGCACGCGCTCGACGTCCTCGTAGGCGACGAAGCGCTCGACCGCGGGCCCGCCCCGCGCGGCGGCGACCAGGATGTCGAGGTCCCCGACCGTCTCCTTTCGGCGCCGGTAGCTGCCGGCGATCGCCGCCTCTTTCACCCCGCCCGTCGCCCGGAGGTAGGCGAGGAGCGGCTCGGCGACCTCCTCGGCGACGATCAGCGGAGTCCGGCGCGCGGCCCCGGCGCGGCGCGCGATCTCGGCCAGGATCTTGGCCTCGGTCTTGGCGCCGAAGCCGGCGAGGGCGCGGACCTTGCCGGCCTTGGCGGCCCGCTCCAGTTCGGTCACGCCCGTGACCCCGAGCCTTTCGTAGAGCGCCTTGCTCCGCTTCGGGCCGAGGCCGGGAAGGGCGGCGACCTCGGCCAGGCCCTTGGGCACCCGCGCCTCGGCCTCGGCCAGGGCCGCAAGCCGGCCGGTGTCGACGATCTCACGCATCTTGCCGGCGAGGTCGTCGCCGATGCCGGGAAGCTCGCTCAGCTCGGCGCCCTCGCGGAGGAGCGAGTCGACGCTCCGCGGCAGGTCCTCGACCGTGCGCGCGGCGTTGCGATAGGCGCGCACGCGGAACGGGTTGGCCCCCTCGATCTCGAGGAGATCGGCGAGGCGGGTGAACAGGCGGGCGATGTCGGAGATGTGGATCGGCATCGGCCGGCGTCCCGCCCGCCCCGGCCTCAGCTCAGCTCGACCACCCGGAAGGGCAGCACGGTGCCGTCGTGCTGGCGGATCGAAACGTACTCGCCGATCCGGAAGACGTGCTCCTGGAGGCGGTGGATGTTCTCGTCGTCCTCGGTTCCGGGGGCGTAGGAGAAGGCCCAGCCCCGGTCGCGGGTGCGGATCAGCCGGCCGTGGTCGTCGTCATCGCCCTCCCAGAAGCGGCGCACGGTGCACTGCCTGCGCTGGCGCCGCCAGGTGTCGAGGTCGATGCGGCCGTCCGGGTC
The DNA here is from genome assembly GCA_016202695.1 of Pseudomonadota bacterium. Taxonomy (GTDB): domain Bacteria; phylum Pseudomonadota; class Alphaproteobacteria; order JACQOE01; family JACQOE01; genus JACQOE01. The sequence goes on from JACQOE010000020.1 coordinate 8,183, forward strand.
GAGGGGGGCGACGAGCACGTAGCCCCGGTGGGAGCTGCCCTCGGGGAACTCGGCGGTACGGGCGAGCTCGAGGCGGATGGTGCGAAGCGGCGAGGGCATGGCGGTCCTCTTCCGGCGGTGGTCGCAGCGGCGGGCTCACGGCTCCGCGGGCCGGCCGACGGGGACGAGGCAGAAGGGCTCCTCCTCCGCCGCCATGGCGAGAAGCGCCTCGACCTCGGCGTCGCGGAAGGCCCCGACCACGGTCGCGCCGAGGCCGAGCGCGACCGCCTCGAGGCACAGGTTCTCGGCCGCGTGGCCGACCTCGATCAGCACGTAGCGCAGCGCCCGATCCTTGTACTTGCGCTCGGTGCGCGCGACAACCGCGGCGATGACGAGCACGGCCGGGGCCGAGGCGATCCAGTCCTGCCAGAGGGCGGCCTTGGCGAGCCCGCGGCGGCGGTCCCCGGCGGCGACGGCGACGAGGTCGTGGCGCCCCGGGCGGAAGCGGTAGACTCCGGGATCGAGCCCGTCCACCGCCCCCGCGACCAGGTAGACCTCGAGCGGGAAGAGCGCGCCGGCCGAGGGGGCGGTGCGGTAGCCGCCGGCGCGGTTCACCCCCTGCGCCGCGAAGAGGAGCTGCGAAAGCTCGTCGAGGGCGAGGGACGCGGCCGCGAAGGCGCGCACCGAGCGGCGGCGCCAGAGACTTTCCTCCAGGCTCGCCGCCCCCGCCCGCCGGGGCGGGGGCAACCCCACCCGGTCGAGCACGGCCGGCTTCATGGGGCGGCTCCCTTGCTCGCTCGGCCGATCGGACGGGGACTGCCGTCCGGCCCCCGAGACCTAATAGAGTTATGGTGTAGAGTTATAGCGCGGGAGGCGAGGCCGGTGGGTGATCCAGGTCAAAGACGTGGGCGTCGTCGGGCGGGACCCTGGCCCGGGAGCGGGGCCGGCGCGGCCCCGTCGGCGCCCGCCCCGGGCGGCGAGGAGGGTGGTCGGCCGTGAGCGTGATCGTCGCACTCTGCGACCCCCGTTCGGGCGGAACCTGGATCGGCAGCGACACGCTGGTCTGGAGCGGCGAGATCAAGCAGGAGTTCGGCCCCAAATGGTTCGTGCGCGAGCCCTGGGCCATGGGTGCGGTCGGCCACGTGCGCACGGCCAACGTGGTCGAGCGCCAGGCCGGAGATCTTCTCCGCGACCTGGCCGACGCCTTCGAGTTCGCCCGGCGCGTGCGCGAGGCGCTGAGGTCGGACGGCTTCCACGACCAGGAGGACAGCCGCGGCCCGGCCGAGTTCGGCCAGACCCTGATGCTGGCCAGCGCCGCCGGGGTGTGGACGATCGGCTCCGACTTCTCGGTGATCTCCGTCCCCCGGGGGCGGCCGTGGGCGGAGGGGAGCGGGCGCGAGCTGGCGCTCGGCGCGGCGCACGCCCTCCTGTCCCTGCCCGAGCCGCCTTCCGCCGAGGCGGTTGTGCGGGCCGCGATCGGCGCCGCGATCGCCTACGACGGCGCCTGCGGCGGCCAGCCCTGGCTGGCGCGGCTCGTCGCCCCGTCCGGCCGATCCGCCTCCGCCTGAGGGGCAGGCGGGGCGGCGCCGGCCGCGCGGGCGGATCGCGAGCCGGGAGGGCGGGCGGTGCGACCCCTCGTCCACTGTCATCTGGTCAACGATCCCTTCGGGGATCCCGCCCTCTATGCCGAGTTCATGTTCGAACGCCGGGCCGTCCTCTTCGACCTCGGCTCGCTCGAGCCGCTCGCGCCCCGCAAGCTCCTCAAGGTGAGCCACGTCTTCGTCAGCCACACCCACATGGACCACTTCGCCGGCTTCGACCGGCTGCTCCGCATCGCGCTTGGGCGCGAGACGGAGATCGCGCTCTTCGGGCCGCCCGGCTTCATCGCCTCGGTCAAGCACAAGCTCGACGCCTACACCTGGAACCTGGTCGGCAGCTACGAGGGGAATCTCTCGTTTCTCGTCGTCGAGGTCGGCGCCGAGGGAGGGATGGCCGCGGCCCGCTTCCAGTCGCGCACCGCCTTCGCCCGCGAGCCGGCCGCGCCACCCGCATGCGCCGGCGGAGCGCTGGTCGAGGACCGGGGCTTCGCCGTCCACGCCGCGCTCCTGGACCACGGCACGCCTTCGCTCGCCTTTGCGCTCCAGGAGACGACCCATGTCAACGTCTGGAAGAACCGCCTCGCCGAGCGCGGCCTCGCCGTCGGGCCGTGGCTCCGCGAGCTCAAGCGGGCGGTGCTGGCTGGCGAGCCCGAAGAGGCGCCGTTCCGGGTCCGCTGGCGCGAGGGGGGCGAGGCGCACGAGCGGCTGGTCCCGCTCGGCGAGCTCAAGCGCGAGGTGCTGAGCGTGGTCCCCGGGCAGAAGATCGCCTATGTCGCCGACGTTCGCGCAAGCGAGGAGAACGCGCGTCGGATCGAGGCCCTGGCGCGAGGCGCCGACCTCCTCTTCATCGAGACGCCGTTCCTCGAAGCCGACGCCGAGGTGGCCGGACGCAAGGCTCACCTCACCGCCCGCCGGGCCGGGCTGATCGCCCGCCGGGCGGGGGCGAAGCGGATGGTCCCGTTCCACTTCTCGCCCCGCTACGCGGACCGCGAGGACGCCCTCCGGCGCGAGGCGGAGGACGCCTTCGCCGGCGCCGCCGGGGAGCCGCTCAGCGGCGGACCTGGATCCGATTGACCACCCGGTCGACGCCGAAGACGTACCAGGCGTCGAACTCCGCCATCTCGCGCTCGGCCTCGGTCGGTACCAGCCCCTCGAGGAGCACGGTCGAGCCGCGGGTGACCACCCGCACCTGGCTGGCGGCGACGAACGGGTCCTTCTCCAGCGCGGCGCGCACCGAGTCGGTGATCTCCGCCTCGCTCTCGGGCTCGGGGGCGCTGACGCCGAGGCCGTTGATCACGTCGCGCACGCCCGGTACCCACCAGGCGAGGACCCCGGCGAGGCGCTTGTGGGCGAGGCTCAGGATGTCGCCGTCGAGGGTGACGACGCCGTCCTCTACGCGGATTCGAATCTCGCCCCCCGCCGCCGCCGACGGCTCGCGCGCCGTCCGCAGCCCGCCCTTCACCCACTCGCGAATCGCGACCTCGGCGAGGGCCGACTCGGCGATCAGCGCGTCGCGCACGCGGTCGCGGATCTCGCCGTCGCCCATCGCCTGGGCGGGCCTCACGCGCAGGCGGTCGACGATGCCGACCACGCCGCCGACGGCGGCGGCGCGCTCCAGGGCGAGTTTCTTCGCCGCCACGTTCGCCGCCTCGCCCTCGAGGGTGAGCACGCCGTCGGCGAAGCCGAGGCGGACGGGGAACCGGTGCAGATCGAGGCGCGGCTCGCTCCTCAGCGCCGCGCGCACCCGGTCGAGGATCGGCTCGGTCGCGGACATGGCGGCCTTGCGCCTCAGCGGGCCAGGGTACCTGCCGACAGGCTACGCCGCCGCGGCGGCGCGAGACATTGAGGCAGGTCAACGCCTGGCGGCGGCCGGCGTGCTTTCCTCCACCCATAGGTGGACGCCTCGCGTCGGACGGCGGGGCCCCGCTGCCGGCGCGGGCATGGGAATGGAGGACGCCATGGCCAAGAATCCCGCCAAGGTGCCGGTCAAGACCGAGAAGCCGGAGGACAAGCCGGGCGCGAAGCTGCCGGCGGAGGCGCCGGAGTCGATGTTCCACCCGCTGCTGACTCTCCGCGACGAGATCGACCGGCTGTTCGAGGACTTCTCGCGCGGCAGGTCGTTGTTCCCGTTCGCCCGTCGCATCTTCGACATCGAGCCGCTCAGGCGCTTCCCCATGACCTTCGGCACCGCCGCGCCGGCGGTCGACCTGATAGAGAGCGAGACCGAGTACCGCGTCACCGCCGAGCTCCCCGGCTTGGAGGAGAAGGACATCGAGCTGACCCTCTCGGACGACGTGCTCACCCTCTCCGGCGAGAAGAAGGAGGAGCGGGAGGAGCGGCGGACGGACTACTACCTCTCCGAGCGTCGCTACGGCTCGTTCCGTCGCGCCTTCCGGATGCCCGAGGGCGTCGATCGCGAGAAGATCGAGGCCCGCTTCGAGAACGGCGTGCTCACGGTGACGCTGCCCAAGACCAAGGCGGCGCAGAGGAAGGCGCGTAAGATCGCGGTCAAGGGCAAGTAGCCGGCGCCGGCGCGGCGGGCGCTCTCAGCCGGGCGGGTGGGGGCGCCGCCGACGCGGGCGCGCCTTCAGCGCTTGGCCGATCGCCAGGGGCGCAAGGCTCGCCCCGGCGATCAGCGCCCAGCCGGCCGGGCCCGGGTCGGAGAGGGCGAGCAGCGCCGCCATGCCCGGGACATGGACCGCGCCGACGGTGAGCGCGGCGCAGAACCCGAGCGCGGCCCAGACCAGGGGGTTGCGCACGACCTCGTTGGCGAGCCACGGCGAGCCGGCCTCGTGCATGTTGAAGGCGTGCCAGAGCTGGGCCAGCGCCAGGGTGAGGAACGAGACCGTGAGCGCGTGGCGCGGGTCCATCGCCAGCGGCCCGAGGGCGGCGAGGAACGCGCCCAGCGTCGCCGCCGTGATCAGCGTCCCGTAGCCGAGGATGGCGAGCCAGTGCCGGCCCTCGAGCACGCCCTCGCCGGGCGGGCGCGGCGGGCGGCTCATGATCCCGGGCCCTCCCTCGCCGGCCCCCAGCGCGAAGGCCGGAAACACGTCGGTCACGAGGTTGAGGTAGAGGATCTGCAGCGGCAGGAGGGGCAGCGGCAACCCGCTCGCGGCGGCGAGCGAGACGAGCAGGATCTCGCTCAGGTTGCAGGACAGCAGGTAGAGCACGAAGGTGCGGATGTTGCCGAAGATCACCCGGCCCTGCTCGATTGCGGCGACGATGGTGGCGAAGGCGTCGTCGCGCAGCACCATGTCGGCCGCCTCGCGTGCGACCTGCGAGCCGCGCCGGCCCATGGCGACGCCGATGTCGGCCTTCCTGAGCGCGGGTGCGTCGTTGACCCCGTCTCCGGTCATCGCCACCACCGCCCCCTCGGCCTGATGCAGCGCGATGAGGTCGAGCTTCTGGCGCGGGCTGACCCGGGCGAAGACCGCGGCGGCGAGCAGGCGCTCGCGCTCGGCGGCGCTCATTGTCTCCGGCGGCCCGACCTCGCGCGCCTCGATCGCCGGCGCCCCGGGCTCGGCGAGGCCGACCGCCTCGGCCACCGCGCGCGCGGTCGGCGCCTGATCGCCGGTCACCATCACCACGCGCACCCCGGCCGCGCGGCAGGCGGCGATCGCCGCCGCCGCGTCCTCGCGCGGCGGATCGAGAAAGGCGACGAGGCCGAGGAGGACCAAGCCCCCGAACGGAGCGACGTCGGCCGTCGCGTCGCGGCGCTCGGCCAGCGCCAGCACCCGCAGCCCCCGGGCGGCAAGCGCGCGGTTGCGCGCGAGCCAGGATTGGCGCCCCGCCTCGTCGAGCGGGGCCTCGCCCGCCGCCGTGGCGAGCGCGGTCGCGGCCGCGAGCACCGCCTCGGGCGCGCCCTTGACAGCGACAAGGTGGCCGTCCCCCGCCCGGTGGATGGTGGCCATCATCCTCAGCGCCGGGTCGAACGCCTCCTCGCGCACCTCGGGGAGGCGGGCGAGGAGATCGGCCTTCTCGATCCCGGCCTTGGCGCCGGCCACAAGAAGCGCGACCTCCATCGGATCGCCGATCGCCCCCTCCTCGCGCGCGCCGCCGGCGCCGGGGCCGAGGCTGGCGCCGGTGCAGAGCACGGCCGCCTCGATGGCGCGGCGCAGCAGGGGCTCCAGGTCCGGGTCGAGCGGCCGTCCCCCGGCCGCGAACGGGGCCCCGCCCCCCGGCGCGGGCCACGCCCCGACCTCGACCTCGGCGCCGGCGAGGACGAGGCTGGTCACGGCCATGCGGTTGCGGGTCAGCGTGCCGGTCTTGTCGGTGAAGATGACGCTGGTCGCGCCCAGGGTCTCGACCGCCGAGAGTCGCTCGATCAGGGCGTTGCGCCGCGCCATTCGCCACATTCCCCGGGCGAGGGCGATGGTGGCGACGATGGGCAGGCCCTCGGGCACGGCTGCCACCGCGAGCGCGATGCCGGTCTGGATCATCAGCAGCGGGTCGCGCCCGGTGGCGATGCCGAGGCCGGCGATGAGGGCGGCGAGCGCGATTGTCGCCCACACCAACTGGCGCGAGAGCCGGTCGAGCCGCCGCTCGATCGGCGAGCCCTCGCTTTCCGCCTCCTCGGCGAGCGCGGCGATGCGTCCGATCTCGGCCGCCATCCCGGTCGCCACCACCACGCCCTCGCCGGCGCCGCGGGTGACGGCGGAGCCCTTGAAGGCCATGGCGCGGCGCTCGGCGAGCGGGGCGTCGTCGGGGCCGGCCTCGATGCCCTTGGCGACCGGGACCGACTCGCCGGTGAGGAGCGACTCGTCGCACTCGAGGCGCGAGGCGGCGATCAGGCGGAGGTCGGCGGGGACGATGTCGCCGCCCTCGACGAGGACGATGTCGCCGGGAACGAGGGCCTGGGCGGGCAAATCGTAGGTGCGCCCGGCGCGGCGCACGCGCGCGAGCACGAGGCCCATGCGCCGCAGGCTCTCCATGGAGCGGACCGCCTTGAGCTCGGTGGCGAAGCCGATGAGCCCGTTGACGGCCAGCACCACCGCGATCGCGACTCCCTCGGCCCAGCTTCCGAAGCGGAACGCGAGGGCGGCGGCCGCGGCGAGCAGCCAGACGACGACGCTCTTGAACTGGTCGGCGAGGATTCGCCAGGCGCTTCGCCGGCGCGCCGGCCTGAGCACGTTGCGCCCAAAGCGCAGCCGCCGCCGCCGCGCCTCGGCCCGGCCGAGGCCGCGGGCGGGGTCGACCGAGAGCTCGGCGAGGACCTCGGCGGCGGGGCGCGCGTGCGGCGCCCTCACCGGTCGAGGGCGGTCCGGGAGCGGGCCGCGCGCCGCGGGGACGCCCCGCGGGTCGGGGCGCGCGGCGTCAGCGGCGCTCGTCCTCGGGCTCCTCCTCGTCGGCGGTGAGGATCTCGTAGACCTGGCCGACCGCGCCGGCGCGCGGGCGCTCGACCTCGCCCATCACGTCGCTCTGGCCGGTGGCCCAGGCGTAGGCCTCGAGCAGCTCCTCGGGCGTGGCGCCGGTGGCGATGATCGCGGCGATGGTGTGGTCGGCCACCTGCCCGCCGAGGACGCGAATGACGTCGTCGCGGGTGAGGTGGGGTCGCGCCGTAGGGGTATCGTCGTGCTGCCTCACGTCCGTGCTCCTTCCTCGTCGCGGGCAGGCCCGCGGAAGCCGGGCTCGAACTCTGGCCCCGCCCCCAAGGGTGCCCAAGCCCTCGGGCATGGGGCGTTGATGCAGCTCAATTCGCTGCCCGTCCCTCCGATTAACATGGGGCCAGCGAGGCCCCCCGTCCACGGGCAGGGGGGCGGAACGGGGGGAACATGGCGCCGCTGGTTCCGGGTCCGCCGAGCGTTGCCGGGCGGGCGGCGGCCGCGGGTTTCGAGTCGGCCTACCGGCGGCTCCTCGCCTCGGGCGAGCTGGCCGCGCGGGCGCGCTTGGCCCAGGCGCACCTCGAGTCCTGCGACCTCTGCGCCCGCCACTGCCGGGTCGACCGCACGCGGACGATCCGCGGCGCGGTCTGCCGCACGGGGGCGCGCGCGGTGGTGCACGGCTTCGGGCCCCACCACGGCGAGGAGGACGTGCTCAGGGGCTGGCGCGGCTCGGGCACGATCTTTTTCTCCTGGTGCAACCTCCGTTGCGTCTTCTGCCAGAACTGGGAGATCAGCTGGAAGGGCGAGGGGGCCGAGGTCTCGGCCCGTGAACTCGCCGACATGATGCTCGCGCTCGAGCGCATGGGCTGTCACAACATCAACCTCGTCAGCCCCTCGCACGTGGTGGCGCAGGTCATCGAGGCCCTGGCGCTGGCCGCGGCCGGGGGGCTTTCGCTGCCGCTCGTCTACAACACCGGCGGCTACGACAGCCCGGAGGCGCTGGCGCTGCTCGACGGCGTCGTCGACGTCTACATGCCGGACATGAAATACGGAGACTCGGAGCTCGCCCGGCGCTACTCGCACGTCCCCGACTATGTGCGCGTCAACCGCGCCGCGATCGTCGAGATGCACCGCCAGGTGGGAGATCTGGTGATCGACGCCGACGGCCTCGCCCGGCGCGGGCTCCTGGTCCGCCATCTCGTGCTTCCCGACGGCATCGCCGGAACCGAGGCGGTGATGCGCTTCCTGGCCGAAGAAGTCTCGCGCGGGACCTACGTCAACATTATGGCCCAGTACCGGCCCTGCTACCGGGCCGAGGACTATCCGCCGCTCGCCCGCCCGGTGCGGCGCGAGGAGGTGCGGGAGGCGATCGCCATCGCCCGGCGCCACGGGCTCGTCCGGCTCGACCGCGACTCCCTCGCCGCGGCCGCCGACCGCTGGCGCTGAGGAGGCGGATCAGGCGCGGCGGAGCGAGAGCCCGTGCATCAGGGGCCGGAGCCGCTCGTAGGCGGCGAGCAGCACGGCCGCGGGCGCGCCCGCGGGCAGCGGCTCGGCCGAGAGCATCGGTCCCGTGCGCATCTCCTGGAGCACGTAAGCCCCGATCCCCAGGGCGAGGAGGCCGTGTCCGATCTCGACCACGTCCTCGACGCCGAGCACGCGCGGATCGACTGTGGTGCGGAACTCGGCCGCGACCCCGCTCGCCAGCACCCGGCGGACGCTCTCCCAGGACGGCGGGCCGCTCCCCTTCACCCCCGTCACCCGCTCGTAGAGCGCGGGCGGGGCCTTCACGTCCAGCCCCACCCAGTCGGCGAGGGGGAGCAGGGTGGCGAGCGCCTCGGGGTCGTGGCCGTTGGTCTGCAGCCCGATCCGGAAGCCGAGCGCGCGCACCTCGCGCATGGCCGCCGCCAGCGGTCCGGGCTGGCGCATCGGCTCGCCGCCGCTGAAGACCACGGCGTCGATGAAGCCGGCGCGCCGCGCGACCCGCTCCCTGACCTCGGCCCAGGGAATCGCCTCCGGCCCCTCGTCGGGCACGAGGTGGGGATTCTGGCAGTAGCCGCAGCGGAACATGCAGCCCTGGCAAAAGACCACGGCCGCGATCTCGCCCGGATAGTCGAGCGTGCTGAAGGGGACGAAGCCCCCGATCCGGAGCCGCGCCGCCGCCGGCTCAGAGGTGGCGGAGCGCGCGGGCTTCGCGGAAGTGGAGTCGCTCGGCATGCTCGGCCTGCTTGCCGGGATGAAACTCGGAGACCGGCCGATGATAGCCGACCACCCGCGTCCACACCTCGCAGCGCTGGCGCTCCGCGGCCTCGGCTCCGCCCTTCCGCTCGGCGTCGCAGCGCGGGCAGAACTCGTGCTCGCCGGCGAGGTAGCCGTGGCGCGGGCAGATCGAGAAGGTGGGGGTGACGGTGAGGTAGGGCAGGCGGTAGCGCTCGAGGACGCGCCGTACCATCCGTTTGCACACCGCGCCCGACGAGATGCGCTCGTTCATGTAGAGGTGCAGCACCGTGCCACCGCTGTAGCGGGTCTGTAGCTCGTCCTGCAGCTCGAGCGCCTCGAAGGGATCGTCGGTGAAGCCGACGGGAAGCTGGGTCGAGTTAGTGTAGTAGGGGCGCTCGCGCGTGCCGGCGTGGAGGATGCCCGGGCAGTGCTCCTGGTCGAGGCGGGCGAGCCGGTAGCTCGCGCCCTCGGCGGGGGTAGCCTCGAGGTTGTACATGTGGCCGGTCTCCTCCTGGTAGCGGAGCAGCCGCTCGCGCATGCGGTCGAGGAGCCGCCTGGCCAGCGCCTGGCCGAAGGGGGTGGTGATGTCCTCGGCGCCGGCAGTGAAGTTGCGGACCATCTCGTTGGCGCCCAAGACGCCGATGGTCGAGAAGTGGTTGCGGAGCGTGCCGAGATACCGCCTGGTGAAGGGGAAGAGCCCGGCGTCCAGGTAGCGCTGGATCACCTTGCGCTTGGTCTCGAGCGAATCGCGGGCGAAATCCATGAGCTGGTCGAGGCGGGCGAGGAGGGCCTCCTCGTCGCCCCTGTGGCGGTAGCCGAGGCGAGCGGCGTTGAGGGTCACCACCCCGACCGAGCCCACCTGCTCGGCCGAGCCGAAGAGCCCGTTGCCCCGCTTCAGAAGCTCGCGCAGGTCGAGCTGCAAGCGGCAGCACATCGAGCGGATCA
>JACQOE010000024.1 GCA_016202695.1 Pseudomonadota bacterium
GATCTCGCTCTTCATCTGTCGGCGGCAATCGACTAAGATCACGCAATGAAAGCTTCTTTTTCCCGCGACTCATTGGGCATCCCCATTGACGAACAAGACGTGTGCCGCCGCGACGAGCTGCTGCGCCAGCTGCTGCACACGCCTCCGCAGCCACGCCCCAAGCGCGAGCGGGCCAAGCCGAAGCCTAGCCGGACTCGCACTTCGCGCGCCAGCGCAGGAAAGCCCGAGCCTTCTGCTTAACCGTTCGCGGCTCGGTCAGCTTGTCGGTAGAGCAACCGCTTGCCCTGGGCGCCGCGCAGCAACGCCTCGGCCCGCTCGGCGTCCGAGAGCTTGCGGGTGTTGTGGCGGAAGTCGAACTCGGCCAGATAGCGGTACAGGTGGGCTTCGCTGACGTTGTGAAAGGTGCCATAAACCCCGCGCTTGAGGAGCGCGAAGTAGGACTCCACAGTGTTGGTGTACCAGAACGAGCCGCGCACGTACTCGTCGGCGCTGTGGTTGACGGCGCCGTGGCCCGCAAATTCGTCGCCGATCTTCGGGTAGACCGGGCTTTCGTCGGTCATGAGGTAGGACTTGCGGCTGGCGGTCTTGACGATGATCGGGCGGAGCGTGGTCGCGTTGACGTTCGCGACATGGAAGGACCGAACCTCGCCTTCGCGCTCGATCAGGGCGAACACGGCATGCTTCTTGGGCGGCCGGCCGAAGGCTTTGTTCCGGGCCTTGCCTCCGACATAGCTTTCGTCAGCCTCGACTACCTTGTTGGCACCGCCGAGCGGGCCGGGGTTAGGGTTGTTGGCGCACTCGCGGAGCCGGTGGAACAGGAACCACGCGGTCTCATAGTTTGTGCCGATCATGCGCTGAAGCTGAAGGGCACTCATGCCCTTCTTGCTGGACGCCATGAGTTGGGCCGCGAGCACCCACTTGGACAGCGGGATGTGCGACCGCTCCATGATGGTCCCAACCGTGACCGAGAAGGGCTTGCGGCAGTCCTTGCACTTGTAGACGCCGGGGCGGGTGCTCTTGCCCTGTAGCTTGGTGATCCGGTCGCCCGTCACGCCACAGCGCGGGCAGACCGGGCCGTCGGGCCAAAGCAGGGATTCAAAGTGCTCCCGCGCCTTGTCGTCGTCGTGGTAGATCGGGTTGCGGAGATCGAGCTTGGATTTGGGCATGGCTTCAACCTCTGATTCGAAGCCATCCTACATCATGAGGCTTGGTACGTCAACCGGATATTCCCCGATTCGGATGCGGTTCAACCTGCCCCCGTGATTACCTTCCCCCTCGTGATTTGTAAGACAGCGGACTCAAAATACATTATTCCGGTGGGACAGACGACGGACTGTCTTGCCCAAGTTGCGTAATAGCCGCATCCTGATACCGCAGAGATTGTAGTGGTCTGGAAACGCCAAGCCTACCACACGGGAGTCGGTAGGAAAACCACGGCCACTATCGGCCCGGCGGGGCACCCGGTGCTGACACGTCGCCCGCCGCCTCGCCCCCCTCCCCTGTTGACGCCCCGCCCCCGCCCCGGCATAGCTTGGGGCGCGCCGCCGGCCGCCGTCGCGAACCGCGCGGCCGCCGCCCCAGTGCCGAGTTGCACAAGTTCCAGCAACAAGCCATCGGCCCTCATGGTTCGACAGGCTCACCATGAGGGCCTCATGCCTCAAGCCTGTCGAAGGATGAGACCCGACGCCACGATCGCTGCAAAGTCAGTCCTCGCCCGCCACCGCCCCCTCGCGGAGAACCCCACGCCGTGACCCAGATCGACCGCATCACCACCGAGGTCATCGCCCACCGCTTCCTCGCCGCCACCGACGAGATGATGGCCACCCTGGTCAAGACCGCCTATTCGCCCAACATCAAGGAGCGGCGCGACTGCTCGGTCGCCATCTTCGATGCCCGCGGCCGGCTGGTCGCGCTCACCGCCATCGCCCCCATGCACCTGAGCTCGGTGCTGGGCATGGTCGAGAACATCGTCGGGCGCTACCCGCTCGCCAGCCTCCGGCCCGGCGACGTGTTCCTCACCAACGACCCCTACGTCGGCGGCGGCTCGCACCTGCCCGACCTCACGCTCGCCAACCCGGTGTTCGTGGGAGGGCGCGTGGTCGCCTTCGTCGCCAACACCGCCCACCACTCCGACATCGGCGGCAAGGCGGCGGGGAGCGAGAGCGCGGATTGCACCTCGATCTTCCAGGAGGGCATCCGCATCCCCCCGGTCCGGCTGATGGACGCGGACGGGCTCAAGCAGGACATCCTCGACATCGTGCTGCTCAACTCGCGCACGCCCCGCGAGCGCGAGGGCGACCTCAAGGCCCAGCTCGCCACCAACGCCATCGGCATGCGGCGGGTGGAGGCCGCCTTCGCCCGCTTCGGCGCCGCAACCGTGCTCGCCGGCATCGACGCCATCCTCGACTACTCCGAGGCGCGCGCCCGCGCCCGCATCGCCGAGCTCCCCGACGGCACCTACGAGAACGAGGACATCCTCGACAACGACGGCGTCAACGACCGGCGGGTGCGGCTCAAGGTGGCGATCACGATCAAGGGCGACTCCATCCGCTTCGACTTCGCCGGCACCGACCCCCAGATCGCCGGCGGGCGCAACATGCCGCTGATCGCGACGCTGGCCGGCGTCTACTACGCGGTCAAGGCGATCGTCGATCCGACCCTGCCCCCCAACGCCGGCTACTTCCGCGCCATCGAGGTGAGCGCGCCCGAGGGCTCGGTCTTCAACTGCCGGGCGCCGGCCGCCTGCGGCGACCGCGGCGCCACCGGCAACATCCTCGGCGACCTCCTCCTCGGCGCCTTCGCCAAGGCCGCGCCGGAGCGGGTGATGGCCGGCTGCGGGCCGATGCACGGCCTCATCTTCAGCGGCCTCGATCCCCGCCGCGGCGAGTACTTCGTCGACTACGAGACCTACGCCGGCGCCACCGGCGGCCTCGCCGACCAGGACGGCAAGGACTCGGTGCGGGTGCACATCTCGGGCGCCGCCAACCTGCCGGTCGAGTCGCTCGAGCAGGAGTTCCCGCTCACCGTCGGCTGCTACGAGCTGGTGCCCGATTCGGGCGGCCCGGGCGCCTTCCGCGGCGGCCTCTCCACCCGCCGCGACATCACCATCTGGGCCGGGGAGCCGCGCCTCGCCGGCCGGGGGCTCCGCCAGACCGAGGGCGCGCCGCCGCTGTTCGGCGGCGCCAAGGGCCGGACGGGAAGCTTCGTCCTCGATCCCCTGGGCGCGGCGAGGCGGCTTCCCGGCTCGTTCTCCGAGCTCGCGATCGAGACCGGAGCCACGGTCCGCATGACCACCCCCTCGGGCGCCGGCCTCGGCGACCCCCTGGCGCGCGAGCCCGCGCGGGTGCTGGCCGACGTGGTCTCGGGCAAGGTGAGCCGCGAGGGCGCGGCGCGCGACTACGGGGTGGTGATCGCCGACGGCGCCGTCGACCCCGCCAGGACCGCGGCCCGGCGCGCCCGGCTCCGCGCGCCGGGATAGGGCGGTCGCGCGCGGCCGCGCTAGCCGGCGCCGGCCGCCAGGCGCCCCCGCAGCCGGGCGAGGAAGCCCCGCAGCCGCCGCGCGTTGGTGCCGAGGTCGCCGCCGCCGACGCGCGAGACCGAGCGGGCGTCGACCCGGCTGCCGCCGTCCTCGGCCCGCACGCGGACGACGACGTCGTCCTCGAAGCCGAACCAGAAGGTGGTCGCGGTGGCCTCGATCCGCCCCGCCCCGGCGTCCGCGGCCACGATCCGCCAGCCCATGTCCTCGGCCGCGGCCAGGGCGGCGGCGAAGGCGGCCGCGGGCGGCGCCGCCAGCCGCGCCGGGGCGATGTCGGGGTAGGCCGCGAGTTGCTGCCGGGCCACCGCCGGCCCGCCATAGGCGGCCGGGTTGGGGGCCTTGGCGCGCAACGGCAGGACGGCCTCGAAGCGGGGCGGATCCTCGGTGTCGGTGGTGACGTCGTGGATGCGCGGCAGGCCCTCCGCCGCCTGCCGGAGGCTCAACGGCACCCAGGCGACGCCGAGCCCGATCGCCAGCCCGAGGGCGGCGGCGAGGAGGCCGCGCCGATACGCCCCCCGGCGCACGGCCGCGATCCCGAGGAGCGAGAGGCCGGCGCCGAGGAGGCCGGCGTAGACCGCCCAGCGCAGGAGCGAGAACGCCTCCCCCAGCCGCCACCAGCCCCAGCGGTAGCCGAGCCCCGAGAGGGCCGCCGCCACCGCCGCCGCCGCCGCCACCGCGACCCCGAGCCGGGCCGCCCGCAGCAGGGCCCTGCGGGCCGGGCTCGAGTCAAGCCTGCGGGGGCGCGCGCGCATGCGACGAGTATGCGCGATCCATGGGCGCGGGGAAACGGCCTAACCGACGCCGCTGCCCGGCCGCGCCCCGCCTCGTCGGAGAGGGTCGCGAAACCGGGGCTGTCCTCGCCGGCGTCCCCGGTGCATCCTTGGCCTGCCCCGCTTAAGCCGGCCGGCGAAGCGGCGGCACTCGCCCCCGCCGCGCGCCTGTCGATCGCAGCCCGTCCGCCAGGGAGAACCGCCATGGGCTTCACACGAACCCTCGCCGAGTGGACCGCCGCCCTCCGCTACGAGGACCTTCCGCCGGCCGCGCTGCCGTGGGTGAAGGCGGCGACGCTCGACTATCTCGCGGTCTCGCTCGCCGGGTGCGGGGCGCCGGGGGTGGCGCTCCTCAAGCGCTACGCCCTGTCGCAGTACGCCCCGGGGCCGGCGACGGTCATCGGCCACGCCGAACGGATGAGCGCGGAGGGGGCCGCCCTCCTCAACGGCGCCATCTCCCACTGGGAGGAGTACGACGACGCCACCTTCGGCATGTGGGGGCATCCGAGCGTGGCGATCATGCCGGCCCTCTTCGCCGCCGCCGAGGCGGAAGGGGCCGACGGGCGAACCTTCGCTGCCGCCTATGTCGCCGGGGTCGAGGCCTGCGCCAAGATCGGCCGGCTGGTCACGCCCCAGCAGGTCCGGCTGGGCTGGCACCCGACGGCCACGGTCGGCACGCTGGGCGCGGCCGGCGCGGTCGGCCGGCTCCTCGGCCTCGATGCGGCGACGCTGGAGACCGCGCTCGGGCTCGCGGCGACGCAGTCGTCCGGTCTGCGCTGCCAGTTCGGGACCATGGCCAAGCCGCTGCACGCCGGGCTCGCCGCCCGCGGAGGGCTCTCGGCGGCGATGCTGGCGCGGGCCGGATTCGTCGGCGCGCCCGCGGTCATCGAGCACGCCCACGGCTACGCCCATGCCCTCTCGGGCGCGAAGCCGGCCGATATCGCCGCCTTCGAATCCAGGATCGGCAGGCCGCTCGAGATCCTCGATCCGGGCCTCGCCTTCAAGAGGTTCCCGTCGAACTTCCAGACCCAGGCGCCAGCGACCGCGGCGCTGCGCATCCGCCACCGGCGCGGCATCGGGCCGGACGAGATCGACGAGGTCGTCTGCCTGGTCAACCACATGATGCAGCTCTCGCTCATCCACGAACGGCCGAAGACCGGCCTCGAGGGCAAGCTCAGCCTGAACTACGCCGTGGCGGCGGCGCTGGTGGACGGGCAGCTCGAGGTCGAGCAGTACAGCGACGAACGGGTCTGGGACCCGAGGATCCGCGACATGCTGGGGCGGGTGCGCTTCGAGCCCCATCCCGGGATGGCCGGGATCGACTTCACCCAGGGCGCCAAGTTCCTGCACATGGAGATGGTGGTCCGGCTCAAGGACGGGCGGGAGGTGCGCGAGAAGGTGACCGAGGGCTTCTCGGTGCCCGGGGTCGAGGGCGACAAGCCGCACCCGGAGCTGATCGCCAAGTTCACCCGCAACGCGCGCCGGGTGCTGACGGAGGCGCGGATCGGCGCCGTCCTGGACCGCGTGCAGGGGCTCGAAACCCTGCCCCGCGCGGCCGCGCTGCTGGAGCCGGTACGGGCCGGCTGAGCCCGGCGACCACGGCCGGAGGCCGGCCGGCCGCCGCCTCGCCCGAGTCCGCCGACGCGCCGCGGCCGCGCCGGCTCAGCGGCCCATCATCTGGCTCGGCAGCCACAGGGCGATCTGGGGGAAATAGATCATCACGATCGTGAACAGGAAAATCGTGATCACGAAGGGGATGGCGCCCATGATGACGTCGGCGATGCTGCCGCCGTCGGTGCGGATGCCCTGCACCACGTAGAGGTTGATGCCGACCGGCGGGGTGATGAGCGCGAGCTCGGTGACCAGGACGATGAAGACCCCGAACCACACCAAGTCGACGCCGAGGCTGAACACCAGGGGGGCGACGATGGGGATGGTCGTGATCATCATCGAGAACCCCTCGAGGAAGCAGCCGAGCACCAAGTAGATGAAAAGCAGCATCCACAGCACCTCGATCGAGGTGAGCCCGAGCGAGCGGACCCACTCGGCGATGGTCTGGGGAATGCCGAGCAGGGCGATGACGAAGTTCATCAGGAAGGCGGCGACGATGATGAGCATGACCATGCCGGTGGTGCGGATGGTCGAGCGAAAGGCCTGGTGCATCATCTCAGCCGACAGCCGCCGGTAGCGCGCGGCGAGCAGCAGGGCGACCATCACGCCGACGGCGGCGGCCTCGGTGGGCGTGGCGAGGCCGGCGTAGATGCTGCCGATGACGCCGAGGACCACGAGGAGCGGCGGGATGATCGCCGGCAGGGCCGTGAGGCGCTGCCGGAGGGGCAGCACGTCGGCCTGGCGGAAGGGGGCGACATGGGGCCGCACCACGGCGCTGGCGCCGATGATCAGCATGAACGAGCCGGCGAGCAGCAGCCCCGGAACCACCCCGGCGATGAACAGCCGGCCGATCGAGGTGTCGGTCATCACCCCGTAGATGATCATGTTGACCGAGGGCGGAATGAGGATGCCCAGCGTGCCCCCGGCGGCGAGCGAGCCGAGCGCGAGCCGCCGGTCGTAGCCGCGGGCATTGAGCGCGGGCAGGGCCACCGTGCCGATGGTGGCGGCGGTGGCCACGCTCGAGCCGGTGGAGGCGGCGAACAGGGAACAGGCGGCGATGTTGGAGTGCAGGAGCCGCCCGGGGACGCGCACCATCCACACCGAGAGCGCCTGGTACATGCGCTCGGTGACGCCGGAGCGCAGCATGATCTCGCCCAGCAGGATGAAGAGCGGCATGGCGATGAACACGTAGTTGTTCATCGTCGACCAGGTGAGCTCGGCCATGGGCTCGATCATCGACGGGCTGAAGAAGAACAGGACGCTGGTCACGGCGATGACGAAGATGACCAGCGCCACATGGAAGCCCGTGGCGCCGAACAGCACCAGGGCCCCCAGATAGATGAGAGAGAAGATCAGGGCGTCGGACACCCGCGGACGCCTCCGGCGGGCGGGAGGGGCCGTCGCGGCGAACGCGGGCCTGCCCCCCCGCCCCGCCCCGCGCCGCTAACGAATCCGTCCGTCATTCGACAGCCCGCTCGCGGACGACCCGGCCAGCTCCGCCACCGCCTCGTCCTCGCCCCTGAGCCCGTGGCGCACCGCGCGCACGAGGCTGGCGAGGGTGGCGAGGACGAAGAGCAGGAGGCCGCCCATCCAGACGGACTGGGGGACGACCATCGGCGTGAGCAGCGGGGTGGGGGCGACGGCCTTTATCGCGTAGGACTGCGCGAACACGATCCAGGCCCGCCAGGCCAGGAACAGCGCGAAGACGAGAAGGCCGGCGAGCGCGGCCACGTTCAGCCACATGGCCAGCGCCCGCGGAAGGTGCATCAGAAGGAGGTCGATGCGGATGTGCGCCCCTTCGTACAGCGCGAAGGAGAAGCCGAACGCGACAACGATCGCCATCAGGTAGCCGCCGATCTCGTCCACCCCCTGGAGGGAGAAGCCGAGGTAGCGGCGCCCGACGATCTCCACGCCGACGGCGAAACAGTAGGCGGTCAGCACCCACCCGGTGGCAACCGCCAAGGCATCGACCAGGCGCCGCATGGCACGAGGGGCGAACCGGCAGCCCCTACTGCTTGATGCTGATGCCGACGACCTTGCCGATCGTGTCGTTCCACTGCTTGGCGCAGGGCTGATAGGTCTTGGCGCAGTCGGCCGCCCAGTCGGAAAGCACCGAGCCCGAGACGATATCGCGGACCCGGGCGAGGTCGGCGCTGGTCAGCCGATAGACCGACTTCATCGCGCCCTTGGTGCCGTACTTGCACTCCTTGCCCAGGCTGCAATTCAGCCCGTCCTCGCCGCGGTCGCGGGCGAGGTCCCACAGCGCCTGCTCCATGCGCGAGATCTCCTTCTTGAGGAACTCGCGCGCGCCGGGTTCGAGGCCGTCCCAGAAGCCCTTGTAGGCGACGTGGGTGGTGGTCGCCCATCCCAGCGGCAGGGTGACGAAGTGGTTGGTGACCTCGTACCACTTCTGCGCGTTTCCGGCGACCGTGCTGGTGGCGGCGCAGTCAGCCACGCCCCGCTGCATCGCCGTGTAGACCTCGGCGAACGGGATCGAGACATAGACGCCGCCGATCCCCTTGACCAGGGCGGCGAGGGCGGTGCTGTGGACGCGGATGCGCTTGCCCTTGAGGTCGTCGAGGCTGTTCACCGGATCCCGGCACCAGAGGATCTGCAGCGGGTTGGGCCACACCGCCAGCAGGGTGAGGTTGAATTTCTCCTGCAGGTACTTGTCGAGCACGTCGCGGTAGGCGTCGGACTGCTTGCGCGCGTCCTCGAGCGTCGGCGCGAGGCCCGGGATGTCGATCCCGATGAAGAACGGCGCGTCGCCGCTGATGTAGCCAGCGAGCAGGGCGACGATGTCGAAGTTCCCGCGCGAGGCGAGCCGGATCATCTCGTCGCCCTTCATGCCGAGCTCGTGGAAGCCCCGGAAGCGGACCTCGATGCGCCCGTTGCTCTTCTCCTTCAGGCCCTCGAAGATCGGCTTTTCCACCTCCGTGAACTGCGGCACGCCCATGACGTTGCCGACGGCGTTCAGCTTGAACGGCTTGAAGTCCTGCGCCCCGGCGCCCGCGGGCGCGAGCGCGACGGCCAGGCCGCCGGCAAGGGCGAGAAGAAACGCGCGTGTCGTGCGACTGGACATCCCGTACCTCCCATTTCCAAGCCGGCCCCCTCGCCCCGACGGCCAACCGCCGCCGAGGCGGAGCGGCGACATTTTGAAAACGTCTCCCATGAAACGCTACGGGCAATGTCGCTGCGAGTCAAAGGGAAACCGGGCAATTTCGTTGCCCGACGCCGCGGCTCCGGCGACGCGGGGCCATCGCCCCCACCGGCGCCTCGCGCCTAGGCGAATCCGCTGTAGCGGTGGACGTGATAGGGGCGCTGCCGCAACGCGAGGCAGAACGAGCCGACCACGTCTTCGAGCTTTTGGGCGAGGTCCCACGCCTCGGCGGTTGCCGCGCGGATGCGCTCGATCGCCCGCTGGGCC
>JACQOE010000025.1 GCA_016202695.1 Pseudomonadota bacterium
CGGGTCGCGCGGCTTCGCCGCTTGCCCGGGGTGACGATAGCCGGAGAGCCTCTTGGGCATTTTCTCGGCGGCATGGCCCTTGTAGTAGGTTTAAGTAACGTCACCGGGCATTGCCCGTCTCGCCGCCGCCATTCACGATCTTGGCATATAGCGCTCGCTCGGACGGTAGTGCGTAGTCAAGCCGAAATTCGGCGCGCTCAGGCCACGGAAGGGCCTTGCCCGCAAAGGTCACGGGGGTCCCATCGCCTCCCGCACATCGCAGCCGCTGATAGTAACTCACGGCATCGTCACCGTACGGCAGAAGCACCAGATGCTCGCCCATCTGCACGGCCAAGCCACAGGCCCAATGGGGTTGATTGAGCAGGACAATGGCTGGCTCACTGGCAGTAGCGTCAGGAGCTTCCTGATAGAAGGACTTGATCAAGCATATGTCTGGCTGCTGGATTTGCTTGCGAACCAGATCGACTTCCTTTCGAAACGCGTAGCGATACCCAAGTGAGGCGAACGCCGCCAAGTATGCTGCCCGCAGCCACGATACACTTGCCCGCCGGGGTGATACCTGATGCCGAAAGCGGACCGAAAGCGACGAGGTTGGCCAACCTCTTCCCTCGCGCCATCGACGCGTCAATTCCGCGTTCAGGTGATCCAATGCGCCGGGCGCATTAGTCTCGGGCACCCCGGCGATCGAAAGCTTGCCGTCGGCAGACCATTCGGCTTCTACGTTCGCCCCGATCCCGCCTTCTGCTTGACAATGGGCAGTGTACGAGTTCCCCGGCTTATGTCGACGGAAGTCTCGGACCCTCTCGATCTCTGCTGCATGACTATCAATCTGATGACCGGCGGTGCTGTTGCAGTCCCGGCAGGTCAACACGAGCCGCCGTCCACCAAGGGCACGCGGCGGAACATGCTCTCGGGTGAGCAGCGGCGCTTGATCCTCCGTGAATCCGCGAAGACACAACGGGCAAACGTAATAACGCGGAAGCCCAAGGCCAAGTTGCGCAAACGCCTCGGCCCCGGCACTCCAATCGCGGAGGTTAAGGCACGCTCGTCCACTGGTAATCATGTCGCCCATGTAGGCACCCCCGTCTCCAACGCCAAGCTCAAGCGGGGACATGCCCTCAGGATCCCGTGATCGGCGAGCCTAGGAGCGCCCCTCGGCGGGCGGTTGCGGCGCGAAGCCCTTGACAGCCGGACGTTTTTATGGTACCAAATTGGCACACTCGCGCCGAGGAGGAAAGGGCGCCTGGGCGAAGGTCCGGGCGCCTTTGCGTTTCCGGGGGGGCCAGAACGCCCCCGCCCCTATCTCGTCACGTAGCCCATCAGGCGGTCGCGGGCGACGAGCCCGGGGTCGCGCTCGGCCTCGGGGCCGAAGCCGCCGCCGCCGGGAAGGGTGAGCTGGAGGGTGTCGCCCTTCTTGAGGAAATACTTGCCCTTGGCGTCCTTCCACTCGCCGTTGATGTGGACCGCGCCGAGGCCGCCGGGTCCGCCGCCCTTGATGCCGGGGGCCGGGTTGCGGGTCCGCTCGGCGAGGAAGACCACGGTCACCGGGGTATCGGACTCGCTCTCGACCAGCACGTCCTGGCCGAGCCCGCCGCGGTGCCGGCCCCGCCCGCCGGAATCGGGGGTGAGACGCTTGAAGTGGAAGAAGAAGGGCGAGACCTGCTCGCACACCTCGACCGGCGAGGAGGAGGCGTTGGAGGGCCAGCACAGGCACTGCTCGCCGTCGCGGGATGCGAGCGCGCCCATGCCGCCGTTGAAGAACATGGTGTTGGCGTAGGTCTTGCCGTTCGGGCGCACCCCCGATTGGGTGATGTTCCAGATCGGCGAGCCGGGCCCGGCCATCACCCGGTGCGGCGCCACATCGGCCAGGGCCGAGAGCACCATCGGCGGCAGGTAGTGGCCGACCATGGCGCGGAGCCCCACCGCGGTCGGGAACCTCGGGTTCAGGATCGAGCCCTCGGGCGCCATCACCCTCACCGCCCGGAACACCCCCTCGTTGTTGGGGAGGCTGGGCGAGAACACGCATTTGAGCGCGTAGGAGGTGTAGGCGAAGGTGTAGCAGAGCGGCGCGTTGACCGCGTTGCCCTGCGCCGGAGAGGAGCCGGCGTAGTCGCAAATCACCTCGTCGCCGGAGATGGTCAGCGCCAGCTTGAGCGTGATCGGCGAGCCGGAGCCGTCCATCGCCGCCTCGGCGTGGTAGGTGCCGTCGGGCACCGCGCGGATCGCGGCCCGCATCGCCCGCTCGCAGCGGCCCTGGATCTCGGCCGCCAGCTCCTTGAGCGAGGCGAGACCGTACTCGGCCATCACCTCGATCAGGCGCTTCGCCATCAGCTCGTGCGCGGTCACCTGCGCCCAGAGGTCGCCGACCGTCTCGTCGGGGGTGCGCACCGCCGCGCGCAGGAGCTTGAAGAAGGTGTCGTCCGGCTTGCCCTCGTGGATGAACTTCATCGGCGGCATGAAGAAGCCCTCCTCGAACACCTCGCGCGGCAACGCCGAGCGGAGGTGCCCGCCGATGTCGGGGGCGTGGGCGGTCGAGCCCGAGAAGGCTACGATACGCCCCTCCCTGAAGATCGGCCGGCAGACGGTGATGTCGGGGAGGTGCCCGGTGCCCTTCCAGGGGTCGTTGAGGATCAGCACGTCGCCCGGGCGCATGTTCTCCTTGCCGATGTCGGCGATGAAGTGCTTCACGCTCCGCGGCACGGTGCCGATGAAGGAGGGGATCGAGCCCGTGCCCTGGACCAGCGAGTTGCCGTCCTCGTCGCAGATGACGCAGGAGAAGTCGAGCGACTCGTAGACCAGGGTCGAGAACGAGGTGCGCAAGAGCGCCGCGCTCGCCTCGTCGACCACCGAGATGAGGCGCGTCCACAGCACCTCCAGCATCACCGGATCGAAGGCGCCCTCGGCGTGCCGCTCGCTCATGCTCCCGCTCCTCTTCCCTGTCCCCGGCGCGCGTTGCGCCCAACTTCAGGGCTGGTCTACGAATCGGGCCGCTTCCCTTCTTCTCGTCACCCCCGCGAAAGCGGGGGTCCATCTCGCGCCCGGAAAGTCTGGATTCCCGCTTGCGCGGGAATGACGATCAGGGACCGCCGGGCGACGAGCCTCCGATTCCTTCACCGGGCCCTCACTCGGCGACGTAGCCCATCCGCCGGTCGCGCTCGACCAGCCCGGGATCGCGCGCCCCCGGCGGCCCGTAGCCCCCGCCGCCGGGCGTGCGCATCATCAGGGTGTCGCCCTTGCCCAGCACGTGCTTGGCCTTGGGATCGGCCGGCCGGCCGTTGATCTCGATCGCGCCCACCCGCCCGGGCCCGCCGCCGGCGATGCCGGGGGCGGCGGCGCGGGTGCGCTCGGCCAGGAAGACCACGGTGACGGGGGTCTCCGACTCGCACTCGATCAGCATCTCCTGGCCCAGCCCGCCGCGGAACCGGCCCCTGCCGCCCGAACCCGCGGCGAGGCGCTTGTGGCGGAACAGGAAGGGCGCGTTCCGCTCCATCATCTCCACCGGCACGTTGGAGATGTTGGACGGCCAGGAGAGCGCGCTCTGCCCGTCGCGGAAGGGAAGCGCGCCCATGCCACCGTTGAAGAAGAAGTTGTTGGCGTAAGGTTTCCCGCCCTCGCGCACCCCCGACTGGGTGATGTTCCAGAGCGGCGAGCCGGCGCCGGCCATCACCTTCCCGGGGATGACGCGGGCGAGCGCACCCAGGACGAGGGCCGGCAGGTAGTGGCCGACCATGGCGCGAAGGCCGACCGCGGTCGGGTAGAGCGGGTTGACGATCGAGCGCTCGGGGGCCGTCACCCTGACCGAGCGGAAGACGCCCTCGTTGTTGGGGAGGCGGGGCGAGAGCGCGGCCTTGAGCGCGAAGGCCGTCATTGCGAAGGTGTAGCACATCGGGCAATTGAGGGCGTTGCCCTGCGCCGGGGAGGAGCCGGCGTAGTCGGCCAGCGCCTCGTCGCCGGCGATGGTGAGGGCGAGGCGGAGCGTGACCGGCGCGGTCGTGCCGTCGGTCTCGAGCTCGTTCCGATAGGTGCCGTCGGGAAGCGCCCGGATGGCGGCGCGCATCGCCGCCTCGGCGCGGCCCTGGAACTCGTCGGCGAGCGGATCGAGCGAGGGCAGGCCGTAATCCGTCATCAGCTCGATGAGGCGCCGCTCGGCGAGGTCGAGCCCGGTGACCTGCGCCCACAGGTCGCCCAGGGTCTGGTCGGGGGTGCGCACGGCCGCCTCGATGAGGCGGATCAGCGCCTCGTCCGGCTCGCCCCCGTGGATGAACTTCATCGGCGGGATGAAGAAGCCCTCCTCGAACACCTCGCGCGGCAGGGCCGAGCGCAGGTGCCCGCCGATGTCGGGGACGTGGGCGGTGGAGCCGACGAAGCCGACCAGCCGCCCGCCCAGGAACGCCGGCTTGACCATGGTCACGTCGGGCAGGTGCCCGGTGGCGAGCCAGGGGTCGTTGGTGATCAGCACGTCGCCCGGGCGCATGTTGGCCGCCCCGATCTCGCGGATGAAGTGCTTCACCGAGGCCGGGAGGGTGCCGATGAAGGAAGGGATCGAATCCGTGTTCTGGGCCAGCGAGCGGCCCTTGGCGTCGCAGATCAGGCAGGCGAAGTCGTTGGACTCGTTGACCAGGGTGGAGAAGGCGACGCGCCGGAGCGTCTTCGCCTGCTCGTCGACGACCGAGATCAGCCGGGTCCACAGGACCTCGAGCGTGGCGGCGTCGAAGGGTCCGCCCGCGGGGGTCATTTTTCCCGCCTTACCCCGTGCGGAGTGTGCGGATCAGAGGCTGGCATAGCCCATCAGCCGGTCGCCGGCGGCGAGCTCCCGGTTCCGCTCCCCGGGCGGGCCGAAACCGCCGCCCCCCGGGGTGCAGAGCCGCACCGTCTGCCCCTCCTTGAGCACGTAGAGGAGCCGGTTGTCGATCACCTTGTCGTCGATCTCGACCCGGCCCAGCGCCCCCGCCTCGCCGCCGAACATGCCCGGGGCCGGATTCTTGGTCCGTTCGGCCAGGAAGATGATGGCGATCGGGGTCTTCGACTCGTTCTCGAACAGGATCTCCTGGCCCAGCCCGCCGCGGTGCCGGCCGCGCCCGCCGGAATCCGGGCGGAGCCGCTTGTGGCGGACGAACAGCGGGCTGTTCCGCTCCATCATCTCCACCGGCACGCCCGAGATGTTGGACGGCCAGCAGTAGGTGCTCTGCCCGTCGCGATTATGCAGCGCGCCCATGCCGCCGTTGAAGAAGAAGACGTTGGCGTAGGTGCCGCCGCCCTCGCGCACCCCGGTCTGGATGATGCTCCAGAGGGGCGAGCCGGCGGCCGCCATCACCCGCTCGGGCATCACCCGGCTCAGCGCCCCGAAGATCAGCACCGGGAGATAGTGGCCGGTCCCCACCCGCCCGCCGACCGCGGCCGGAAAGCGGGGGTTGACGATCGACCCCTCGGGGGCGATCAGCCGGATCGAGCGGAACACCCCCTCGTTGTTGGGCAGCGTCGGCAGGAGCGCCGCCTTGAGCGCGTAGGCGGTCATGGCGAAGGTGTAGGTGGTGGTGCAGTTGAGCGCCCGGTCGACCTGGGGCGAGGTGCCGGTGTAGTCGACCGTCACCTCGTCGCCGGCGATGGTCACCTTGACCCGGTAGGTGATCGGCTCCTCCAGGCCGTCGGTCTCGAAGCCGAAGGAGTAGACGCCGTCGGGCACCGCCCGGACGGCCGCGCGCATCGCCCGCTCGCAGCGGCCGTGGATCTCGTCGGAAAGCTCGGTCAGCGTCTCCAGCCCGTACTCGTCCATCAGCTCCAGCACCCGGCGCTCCATCAGGTCGAGGCCGGTGAGCTGGGCGTAGATGTCGCCGACCGTCTGGTCGGGGGTGCGCACGGCGGCGCGCAGCAGGGTGAAGAGGGTCTGGTTCGGCCGGCCCTCGCTCAGCATCTTGAGGGGCGGGATGTGGAACCCCTCCTCGAACACCTCGCGCGGCTCGACCGAGCGGATCTTGCCGCCGATGTCGGGGACGTGCGCGGTGGAGGCGGCGAAGGCAACGATCCGCCCGCTCCGGAAGATCGGCTTGGCCACGGTCACGTCGTTGAGGTGGCCGGTGGCCACCCAGGGGTTGTTGGTTGTGAGCACGTCGCCGGGGCGCAGGCCGTCGAGCCCGAACTCCTTGATGAAGTGCTTCACGGTGACGGGAAGCGCGCCGATGAAGGAAGGGATCGAGTCGGTGTTCTGGACCAGCGACTGGCCGCGGACATCGGTGACGATGCAGGCGAAGTCGTTGGACTCGTTGACCAGCGTCGAAAAGGCGGCGCGGGTCAGCGCCTTCGCCGCCTCGTTGACGGTGGAGATGAGGCGCGTCCACAGCACCTCCAGCGTCGCCGCATCGAACCTCGGCCGCGTCTCCGTCTGCGCGCTCATGGCCTCGCCCTCACCTTCCCCCATCCCCGGTCCTCAGTCCTCGACGTAGCCCAGCAGCCGGTCGCGCGCGCGCGCGGCCGCACCGCGCTCCTCGGGCGGGCCGTAGCCGCCGCCGCCCGGCGTCCGCAGCAAAAGCGTCGCGCCCTTCTGCAGCACGTACTGATGGCGGGTGTCCATCGAGGTGCCGTCGATCACCACGTCGCCCCGTCCGCCCTCGCGTCCGCCGAGGAGCCCCGGCGCGGGGATGCGGGTGCGCTCGGCGAGGAAGATCACGGCGATCGGGCTCTCGGACTCGTTCTCCATGTAGATGTCCTGCCCGAGGCCGCCGCGGTGGCGCCCGTCGCCCCCCGAGTTGGGACGGAGCCGCTTGTAGCGGAAGAAGAACGGGCTGTTCTGCTCGGCGACCTCCACCGGCGTCGAGGAGATGTTGCTCGGCCAGGAGATCGTCGACTCCCCGTCCTTGGCCCTCACCGCCCCCATGCCGCCGTTGAAGAAGAGGTTGTTGGCATAGGGTTTGCCGTTCGGCCGCACGCCCGACTGGGTGCAGTTCCAGAGCGGCGAGCCGGGCGCCGCCATCACCCGCTCGGGCAGCACCTTGGCGAGCGCGCCGAATACCACCGCCGGCACGTAGTGGCCGGTGTTCGAGCGCCCGCCGACGGCGGCCGGGAACAGCGGATTGAGGATCGAGTTCTCCGGCACCGAGATGGTGATCGGACGGAACACCCCCTCGCAGTTCGCGATCTCGGGCAGGAGCGCGCACTTCACCGCATAGGCCACCATCGCGAAGGTGTAGCAGAGGCAGGTGTTGATCGCGCGGGGCTGCACCGGCGAGGTGCCGGTGAAATCGGCGTGGATGGTCTCGTCGGCGACCGTGAGCCTCACCCTGAAGACGAAGGGCGCGTTGGGGGCGAGGCCGTCGGTCTTCATCTCGAACTCGTAGGACCCGTTGGGCACGCCGCGAATCGCCTCGCGCATCGCCGCCTCGCAGCGCCGGTTGAGCTCGTCGGAGAGCTCGGTGACGCGAGCGAGCGCGTAGTCGTCCATCAGCGCGTTGAGACGAAGGTCCATGAGGTCGAGGGCGGTGATCTGGGCGTAGATGTCGCCCACCGTCTGCTCGGGGGTGCGCACCTGCGCCTTGAGCACCCTGAAGAAGGTCTCGCTCGGCACGCCCTCGTGGAAGATCTTCATCGGCGGGATGTGGAATCCCTCCTCGAAGATCTCGCGCGGCTCGACCGAACGGATCTTGCCGCCGATGTCGGGGACGTGCGAGGTCGAGGCGGCGAAGGCCACGATCCGGCCGCCGCGAAAGATCGGCCTCACCACGCACACGTCGTTGAGGTGCCCGGTCCCCTTCCACGGGTCGTTGGTGCAGAGGATGTCGCCCGATTTCATCCGCTCCACCCCGATCTCGCGGACGAAGTGCTTCACCGTCGAGGGAAGCGTCGAGATGAAGGACGGGATCGAGCCCGTGTTCTGGGCGACGAGGTGGCCGCGCTCGTCGGTAAGGACGCAGGCGAAGTCGTTGGCCTCGTTGGAGAGCGTCGAAAAGGCGGTGCGCGTGACCGCCTTCGCCGCCTCGTCGACGATCGAGATCAGGCGCGTCCACAGCACCTCGAGGGTGACCGCGCCGAAGGCGGGCGCGTGCTCGCTCATCGTCACGCCGCCCCCTCCTGGGGAACGGTGACGACGAGATTGCCCGAAGGCGCCACCACGAAGCTCGCCCCGGGGCCGACGATGAGCGTCGATTCGCGCTCCTCCACCACCGCCGGTCCCTGGAAGGAGTCGCCCGGCTTCATTGCGTAGCGATCGTAGACCGCGGCCTCGACGAAGCCCTTGGCCTCGGGGAAGTAGACCGGCCGCTTGCCCTTGAGCGCCTTGCCCTTGCCGCCCGCGGCCAGCGTCACCTCGGTGGCGCTGCCGGCGATCTCGGCCTTGACCGAGACGCGGATGTTGATGAACTCCGCCGGCACGTCCGGGGGGGTGCGGGTGAACTTCTCGATATAGGCCTTCTCGAAGGCCTCGTTCAGCGCCGCCTTCGAGGCGGCCGTGTAGGGCCCGTCGGGAAGCTCGACCACCACCTCGAAGGCTTGGCCCACATAGCGGATGTCGGCGAGGCGCGTCACCTTGGCCTTCTTGGGATCGAGGCCGGTCTCGGCGATCACCGCCTTGGCGTTGTCCTCGAGCTTCCGGTAGGCCGCCTCGAGGTCGGTCCACTTCACCTGGTCGATCCGGACCGCGACCGTCGCCACCCGGTCGATCCGCGCCGGCGCCATCAGCAGCCCGAGCGCCGAGGCCACGCCCGCGGCCTTGGGGCAGATCACCTTCCTGAGGCCAAGCTTCTTGGCCACGTAGTAGGCGTGCACGGGGCCGGCCCCGCCGGTGGCGAGGATGGCGTAGCGGCGCGGGTCCTTGCCGCGCTCGGCGATGTGCACGCGCGCCGCCGAGGCCATGTTCTCGTTGACCACGTCGTAGATGCCCCAGGCGACCTCGGTGAGCGAGAGGCCGGTCTGCTTCATCAGCGGCGCCATCGCCCGCTCGGCGGCCTTGAGGTCGATCTTCATGGTGCCGCCGGCGAAGAAGTCGGGATTGAGGTAGCCGAGGAAGAAGTCGGCGTCGGTGACGGTTGCGTTGGTGCCGCCGCGCCCGTAGGAGGCAGGCCCCGGCTCCGAGCCCGCGCTCTGCGGCCCGACCTTCAAGAGCCCGATCTCGTCGATGTGGGCGATGGAGCCGCCGCCGGCGCCGATCTCGATCAGCTCGATCGAGGAGATGCGGATCGGAAAACCGCTCCCCTCGATGAAGCGCTTCTGGCGCGCGGCCTCGAAGGCGTAGGTGATGAGCGGCTGGCCGTTATCCACCACCGAGAGCTTGGCCGTGGTCCCGCCCATGTCGAAGGCGAGCACGTTGCCGCCCCCGTCCTCGGTGCCGAAGAAGGCGGCGGCCAGGGCCCCGGCCGCCGGCCCCGACTCGAGCAGCTGCACCGGCGAGCGCTTCGCCTCCTCGACGTTGGTCAGGCCGCCGTTGGAGAGCATGAGCTGGAAGGGCGCCCGCACCTGCCGCCCCTTGAGCTGACCGGCGATGTTGGCGAGGTAGACGTGCGCGAGGGGCTTGATGAAGGCGTTGGCGGCGGTGGTCGAGGCCCGCTCGAACTCGCGGATCTCGGGGGCGACGTCGCAGGAGGCGCTGATCGCAACCTTCGGGTGCCGCTTCGCCACCCGCGCCGCCGCCGACCTCTCGTGCGACGGGTTCTTGTAGGAGTGCAGGAAGACGATGGCGATCGAGGTTGCGCCGTTCTTGACCAGCTCGTCGGCGACCTTGTCGAGGCGCTGCTCGTCGAGCGGGGTCTTCACCGAGCCGTCGTGCTTGATCCGCTCGCCGACCTCGAGGCGCAGGTTGCGCGGGATCAGCGGCGCCGGCTTCTCGATGGCAATGTCGTAAAGCTCGTACTTGCGCTCGCGCCCGATCTCGAGGGTGTCGCGGAAGCCCTCGGTGGTGATCAGCCCGGTCACCGCGCCCTTGCGCTCGATCAGCGAGTTGGTGAACAGCGTCGTCGCGTGCACCACCCGCCCCATCTCCTCGGGCTTGAGCCCGTCCTCCTTGAGCAAGGTGTCGATGCCGGTCATCACGCCGATCGAGGGATCGCCGTGGGTGGTGAGCACCTTGCGGTTGAACTGCCGGCCCGTCTCGCGGTCGTAGACCACGATGTCGGTGAAGGTGCCCCCGATGTCGATCCCGAGAGAGTACCTACTCACGACGCCGATCTCCTCCTGCCTCATGGCGTTCGCCCCCGACGACCCCAGGGGCCGCCGTGCGGGCGGGGCGCGGGTTTGTCGCGCGGATGGATGGGGGTGCGAGCGCCTGGCTCGCATCCCTGCCCGGGAATCAGGGCCGCTTCGAGGGTTTCTGGTGGAACCGTTCCCTGGTCCGGGTCGGACATGCCCGCCGCCGCCGATGCCGGCGCATCCCCGCCCCCGGCGGCGGAGGCTCGGGCGCCGTATTAGCCCATCCCCGCGCCCGGCGCAACCGCCCCGAAGGGGGGGCTGGAGACCCCTCCGGGGCCGGCCCCGGGCGGCGCCTCCGGCCCCCTCAGAGCCTGTTTCGATACTCGTCTCGGCCGCGACGCCGCCGATTTTGCCCGCTCCGGCAGGAGCCGGTCGTGCCCGAGCATGCTATAAGGCGAACGGCCGCCCCTCCGGGGGAGGGCGCTCGACCTTCCGCCCTCGGCCTCCCCGCCGATGCCCGATGCCATGACCCATCGCCCCGCGCATCCCGTCTCGGGCCTTGCCCTCCTCGCGGTGATCGCGGGCACGCTCGCGCGCGCCCTCTTCGGCCTCGACGGCGTGGGCCGGGCGGGGGACGCGGCGCTCCTCCTCTTCCTCGCCCTCGAATGGCCGCGGATACCCGTCTTCGGCAAGGCGTGCGCGGCGATCGCCCTGGCGATCGCGATCCTCGTCGCCGCCGCGCTCGCCGCGCCCCTGCCGGTGCTCGCGCGGGCGCTCGACCGGGCCGGCTACATCGCCACCTTCTTCGCCGTGCTCGGCTATCTGCGCGACGCCGCCAGCACCTCGCCGCTGGTCCGCCGCTGCGGACGCCACGTCGTCGCCCAGCCGTCCGGCCGGCGCTACCTCGCGCTGGCGGTAGGAACCCATCTCTTCGCGGTGATCCTCAATTTCGGGGCGATGAACCTCCTCGGGGCAATGATCCTCGCCGGCACGCGGGGCAACGCCCCAGGGACCGACCCGGGCGCCCGGACGCTGGCCGAACGGCGGATGATGAGCGCCATGCACCGCGGCTTCACCGTGGTGACCTCGTGGTCGCCGACGTCGATCTCGGTCCCGACCGTGCTCTCGGTGCTCCCCACCCTGAGCTGGGCGGCGATCGCGCCCTTCTGCGCGGTCACCGCGGCGGGGCTGACGGCGATCGGCTGGGCGCTCGACCGGATCGCCTTCCCGCGCGCCGCCCGCTCGGGCCCCGCTCAGCCCCCCGCCCCGCCCGCCGAGCGCTGGACGGTGCACCTCGGCGTCGTCCTTCTGGTCGGCACGATCCTCGGCGCGGCGCTCCTCGTCGAGGCCGCGCTTCGCACCACCATGATCATCGGCGTGATCGTCGCCGTGCCGGCGATCGGCACGGGTTGGATTCTGGTGCAGAAGGCCCGCCGGGGGGCGCGGCTCGCCCTCGCCCTCACGGCGCGGCGCCTCGGGCGCCATGTGCTGGCGATCTTCCCCACCTACCGGCTCGAGGTGGCGATCCTCGGCAGCGCGATCTTCGCCGGCTTCGCGCTCCAGCCGCTGATCCCGGCCGAATCGCTCGCCCGCGCCTATCAGGGGCTCGGCCTCCCCGCCGCCCTGATCCCGGCCGCCGCGCCTTGGCTGGTGGTGCTGCTCGGCTTCCTGGGCGTCAACCAGGTGGCGGTGGTGATCCTGCTCGGGGCGGTGCTCGGCGACGTGCGCGCGCTCGGGGTCGAGCCGGCCGCGCTCGCCGTCGCGCTAACCGGCGGGTGGGCGCTCGGCTCGGCCTCGTCGCCCTTCGGGGCGTCGATCCTGACGGTGGTGAGGCTCACCGGCTATCCGGCGGCGCGGATCACGGCGCGCTGGAACGGCCCCTACACGCTCGCCGGCCTGATCGCCGTCTCCGCCTGGGTGGTGGCGATCCAGGCCCTCGCCGGCCCCTGATCGCTCAGGGCTGGATCAGCCGGGCAAGCTCGGCCGCGTCCGCGAGCTCGGCGACGCCCCGGACGGCGGCGAGGATCGCCCTCTCGCGCTCCCGGTCGATGAGGCCGTCGGTCGCGGCCCGAAACTTGGCCTCAAGGTCGGACTCCGACAACGGGTTCAGGGGCCCGCCGCGGTAGCGCTCGTCCGCCCACTGGACCAGGCGCCGCCCGTCGTTGGTCTCGACCTCGAGGCGCGAGCGGATGACGTCGGTGCCCTTGGCCTCGATCGCGGGATCGAGATGGGTGGTGATCCGGCGCTGCACCGCCTGGGTGAGCGGGTCCTGGATGAAGGCGTTGGTGAACTCCCGCCGGCCGGCGCGGCGACGGATCAGGATCATGGCGAGGAGCGCCGCCATCGAGAACTTGGCCTGCAGGTGGTCGGCGGCGAGGGCGTAGCGGATCGGGTTGAGGATGTTGCTGCCGGCGTGGAAGCGGACCGCCTTCACCGCCTCCGGCTCGAGGTCGTGCTCGGTGACGAGCTTCAGCATCGCGTCCATCGCCTGGTGGGTGAGGATGCCCGAGGGATAGGGCTTGATGCTCACCCCCGGATCGACGATCGAGAAGGTGCGCCCGAACCCCTGGCCGAGCTTCTCCTCGCTCACCCCCCCGGCGAACACCTGGCAGAAGCCCCAGGGCCCGTCGAGCGCGTCCGCGTCGGCGGTGAAGCCGCGCCGGGCGAGGAGCGCGGCGGTGACCCCGTTCTCGGCCGCGCGGCCGACGTGCAGGGGCTTGGTCATGGTGCCGAAGTTGACCCGGATGCCGGCGGCGAGGCTGGCGGCGATGCCGAGCGCGTGGCAAAGCGTGCGGCCCTCGAGGCCGAGGAGCTTGGCCGCCGCCGCGCAGGCGCCGAAGGTCCCGACCACGCCCGAGGAATGGAACCCGGTCTTGTAAATGCGCGGCTTAATCCACTCCGAAATCTTGCACTCGACCTCGAAGCCGGCCTGGAAGGCGGTCATGAAGGCGCGCCCCGAGACGCGCCCCACCCCTTGCGCCACCGCGAGCGCGGCGGCGAGTGGGGGTACCGTCGGGTGGGTGAGAAGCCCGTACTGGTGGCCGGGATCGCGCGAGACCTGGGTGTCGTCCCAGTCGTGGGCGTGCCCCGCAGTGCCGAGCACCCGCGCCGCCATCGCCATCGGCACCTTCGCCTCGCCGGCGCCGAGGAGGAGGGCCTCGGCCCGCCCGCCCTGGTGCTTCGCCTCCGCGATCAGGAGGTGGAGCGTCTCCTCGTCGGTGCCGGCGATGAAGAGCCCGAGGCCGTCGACCAGGCAGCGCTTGCCCGTCCGCACCGCCTCCTCGGGCAGGTCCTCGAAGCGCAGGCCCTCGACGAAACGGGCGGCCCCGGCGGTGATCGCGGTCTGGGTCGGGCTCATCGTCTCGCGCTCCCCGGCGTCGGTTGCGGGCGGGCGGACTTAAGCAGGCGGGATGCGCCCTGGCAAGGCCCCCGCGGGCGGTGACAGGCGTGCGCGCCCCTGCTAAGAGGGGCGCGATGGAGGGCGCGCTTCAGATCGCGGTCGCCGGCGCCGGGGCTACCGGCGCGTACTTGGCGGCGCGGCTCGCGGCGGCCGGGTTCGAGGTCACGCTCCTCGCCCGGGGGCCGAGCCTGGCCGCGATCCGCGAGCGCGGCATCGCCGTCGAGGGGCCGGGAGCCGAGCGGCTCAGCGCCCGCCCGGCGCGGGTGGTGGCCGCGGGCGAGGACGCGCCCGAGCCCGATCTGGTGCTGATCTGCCTGAAATCCTACGACACCGAGGCGGCGCTTCCCGCCCTCGCCCGCCTGGCCGGGAGTGACGCCCGGCTCCTCTGCCTTCAGAACGGGATCGGGAACGAGGACGTCCTCGCCCGCCGCTTCGGACGCGAGCGGGTGATGCCGGGAGTCCTCTACGTGGGCGCGGCGCGGATCGCGCCCGGGGTGGTGCGGCTCTCGGCCCCCGCCCGCATCGTGCTCGGACCCGCGCCCGAGGCCAACCGCGCCCGCGCCGAGGCCGCCCGCGGCGCCTTCGCCGCCGCCGGCATCGCTTGCGAGTGGGACGAGGACGTGCTCGCCTCGAAATGGCAGAAGTTCCTCTTCAACTCGGCCCTCAACCCGCTCACCGCCCTCACCGGGCTCCGGCTCGGCGCGATCCTCGCCGACGAGGGCGGGCGCAGGCTCTTCGCCGCCCTCCTCGACGAGGCGATCGCCGCCGCGCGGGCTGCGGCGACTCCCCTCAAGCCGGATGCGCGCGAGCGGGTGATGGAGGTCGCGGGGCGGATGGACATCTCCTCGTCGATGGCCGAGGACCTGGCCGCCGGCCGACGGATCGAGATCGAGGCCTTCAGCGGCCACGTCCGGCGCCTCGCCCGCGAGGCCGGGCTTGAGACCCCGGTCACCGACACCGTGCACGCGCTCCTTGCGCTCCGCGCCGCCGCCGAGAGGAAACCATGAGCAACCCGGCGATCACCGGCGAGGGCCGGAGGCCCCGGCTTGCCGCCCCGCCCGGCGCCTGCGAGTGCCACTCGCATGTCTACGGGCCCTTCTCGCGCTTCCCCCTCGCGCCGGGACGGAAACCCCACGCCGAGGCGCCGGTCGCGGCCTACGAGCGGCTCCTCGCCCGGCTCGGGTTCGCGCGCGGCGTCATCGTGCAGCCCTCGGCCTACGCCGCCGACAACGCCTGCACCCTCGCCGCCATCGCGGAGATGGGGACCGACCGCGCCCGCGGGGTGGCGGTGACCCGGCCCGAGGTTTCGCGGGCCGAGCTCGGTCGCCTGCACGCGGGCGGCATCCGGGGAATGCGCTTCTACCTCTTCGCCCCCGACCTCGGGCTCGAGGTGATCGACGAGATGGCCCGTCGCATCGCCCCCTTGGGGTGGCACGTGGACGTGCAGGGCGACGGGCGGAAACTCCCCGACTGGATTCCGACTCTGGCGCGCCTGCCGGTGGACGTGGTGATCGACCACATCGGCCGCATCCCGCCCGAGAGCGGGACGGAGAACCCGGCGTTTGCGGCCCTCCTCGGCTTCGTCGAGACGGGACGGTGCTGGGTCAAGCTCTCGGCCCCCTACTACGGCTCGCGCCAGGGCCCGCCGGCCTACGCCGACATCGCCCCGCGGGTAAAGGCGCTCATCGCCGCCCGGCCCGACCGGCTGGTCTGGGCGGCAAACTGGCCGCACCCCTCCTTCGCCGTGGGGGAGAAGCCGGACGACGCCGACCTCCTCGACCTCCTCCTCGACTGGGCGCCGAAGGAGGAAACCCGCCGGATGATCCTCGCCGACAATCCGGCGCGGCTCTACGGCTTCGCGTGAGCGGCGCCGTACCGGGCCGCACGCCCCGGCTCGTCGCCCCGCTGGGGGCGTGCGACTGCCTGGCCCACGTCTTCGGGCCCAGGGCCCGCTTCCCCTACCCCGCCGGCATCGAGGCCCCGCCCGACCTTCCGCTCGAAGACTACGAGCGGGTGCGCGCGCGGCTCGGGCTCGCGCGGGCAGTGCTGGTGCAGCTCCCCCACTATGCAACCGACAACGCCTGCATTCTCGATGCTGTAGCCCGCCTCGGGCCCGCCCGCGCCCGGGCGGTGGCGGTCACCCGCCCGGAGGTCGACGCGGCCGAGCTTGCGCGGCTCGACGCGGACGGGGTGCGCGCGCTCCGGTTCCTTCTCTTCGCGCCCTACCTCCGGCTCGACGTGATCGGGGAGGTGGCGCGCCGCATCGCCCCCTTCGGCTGGCACGTCGAGGTCCAGGGCGACGGTCGCGACCTTCCCGACCAGATCCCGGTCCTCGCCCGCCTGCCGGTGGCGGTGGTGATCGACCACCTGGGCCGCATCCCGGCCGAGGGCGGGACGGACCACCCGGCCTTCCGCGCCCTCCTCGCCTTCGTCGAGGGCGGCCGCTGCTGGGTCAAGCTCTCGGCGCCCTATCACGCCTCGCGGACCGGCCCGCCCGATTATGCCGACCTCGCGCCGCGGGCGCGGGCGCTGATCGCGGCGCGGCCCGACCGGATGCTGTGGGCGAGCAACTGGCCCCACGCGCTCCGGCGCCCCGGGGAGAAACCGGACGACGCCGACCTCCTCGATCTCCTCCTCGATTGGGCGCCGGAGGCGGAGACGCGGCGGCTGATCCTGGTCGAGAACCCGGCGAGGCTGTACGGCTTCGACTAGCGCTTGATCCCCCTGAGGAGGCCGGTCCGCTGCTTCATGCCGCCCATCAGCAAGGCGAGGTCGTTGCCGGCGAGGATGAACTGCGCCCCCATCTTGATGTAGCGCTCCATCAACGGCGGGTCGTAGACGCCGCCCATGCCGGGAAACTTGCCGTGCTTGCGGCAGGCGGCGATCACCCGCTCGTAGGCGGCGACCACACGCTTGTGGCCGTATTGGCCGGAGATGCCCATCTCGGCGGTCAGGTCGCTGGTGCCGATGAGGAGCACGTCCACCCCCTCGACGGCGGCGATCTTGTCGGCGTTCCTGATCGCCTCCGGGCTCTCCAGCATCACCACCACCAGGGTGTTGTCGTTCATCAGCCTAGTGGCCTCGGCCGCGGGCACCGCCGCATATTCCATCTGCGCCTGGCCGCCGGCGACCGAGCGATGGCCCACCGGCGGGTACTTGGTGTTGTTGACCACCCGGCGCGCCTCCGCGACCGTGTTCACGTGCGGTACCACCACGCCGAGCGCGCCGCCGTCCAGAACCCGGGTGGCGTGATAGTGCTCGTGGCCGGGAACCCGCACGATGGGAGTGATGCCGGCATCGAGCGCGGCGATCCCGACCTGCACGCAGGTGTCGATCGACATGGTGTTGTGCTCCATGTCGAGGAACAACCAGTCGAAGCCCGAGACCTTGGCGATCTTGGCGATGTCCACCGTGCGCGCGAGGCGGATGCCGCAGCCGAGGGCGAGCTCGCCCTTCTGCAGCTTCTCCTTGGTGTGGTTGGGTACGAGCGCCATGGCCGTGACCTTTCGTTCCGGTTGTCCATAGGGTGTGCGTCCCTCCCGGCCCGCTCGCGGTAGGGGCGGGCGGAGAGCCCCGCGCGCGGCCCATTCTTGGGCGGCGCCGCGGCCGACGCAAGGCCGCCTCAGTCGCGCTTGATGCCGCGGATCTCCTTGGCCCGCGCCGAGGCCGCCTGGAGGAGGAAGGCGAGGTCGCTGTTGGTGGTGAGGAAGCGGAAACCCATCTTGAGGTACTTGGCGAAGAGGCCCGGATCGCGCACCCCGCCCATGCCGGCGAAGCGGCCGTGCCGGCGCGCCGCCGCGATCACTCGCTCGAACGCCTTGGCCACCTCGGGGTGATCGAACTGGCCGGTGAGGCCCATCTCGGCCAGGAGGTCGGAGGTGCCGACGTGGATCACGTCGATGCCGTCGATGGCCGCGATCGAATCGACGTTGGCGATCGCCTCGGGCGTCTCCAGCATCACCGCGAGGAGCGTGTTCTGGTTGAGAGTGCGGGTGGCCTCGGCGAGCGGCATCGGCTCGAAGCCGAGCTGGACGTAGTTCCCCATCACCGAGCGATGGCCCACGGGCGGGAACTTGCAGGCGGCGACCGCGGCGCGCGCCTCCTCAGCCGTGTTCACGTGCGGGACGATGATCCCCATTGCGCCGCCGTCGAGCACGCGGCTGGCGTGGAAGTGCTGGTGGCCGGGGACCCGCACGATGGGCGTGACGCCCGAGTCGAGCGCGGCGATGCAGATCTCGACCGCGGTCGCGATCGACATGGTGTTGTGCTCCATGTCCACCGAGACCCAGTCGTGGCCCGAGGCCCTGGCGAGGCGGGCGGCGTCGCCGGTGCGCGAGAGCCGGAGGATCAACCCCAGGGCCAGATCGCCCGCGCGAAGCTTCTTGAGCGTGGTGTTCTCGACGGCCGGCATGGCTTCCCCCCATCAGGTCTCAGAGACGGGCGCGATTATAGAGGGGTGGGCCGCGGCCGTCACCGCGCGCCGGACCGGGCAGTGACTCATTTTGAATCCCCTCACCCTTCGACAGGCCCCCGGGTCAAGCCCGGGGACAGGCTTGAGGCGTGAGGCGGACCCCGGCTCGGAGGCCGGGGCAGGTTTTCAAGCCCTCATGCTGAGCGCGTCGAAGCATGAGGGCAAAGTGAGACACCACTCGGCGGCGGATGCGGAAAGAGCAGGGGCGCGGGAAGCCCCGCTCCCCGCGCCCCTTTTGCCTTGGCTCGCCCGGCGCTGCGCCGCCGGGCGGCGGGCGCGCCCGGCTAGAGGTGAGATTCTGACGGATGAAACCTGACGTCTCTGCTTTCACTCGTCACCCCGGCCGAGCGCAGCGAGAGCCGGGGTCCATCGCGTGCCTGGAGAGATGGACCCCGGGTCGCGCGGCTTTGCCGCTTGCCCGGGGTGACGATGACTGAAACGGTGGGACTCATCTGTTTGGTTCGATCCGCTAGAACCGGACGGCGAAGGTCGCGCCGACGAAGTGCACCACGTAGTCCGGGCTGTCGTTGCCCCAGGTGATGACGTTCGCCAGCCTGTTCACATCGACGTTGTCGAGCGCAAAGTCGTTGGTGCTGTACTGCTCGTAGCGATAGCCGACTTTCGCCGTCATCGCCTTGTTGAGGTTGTACTTCGCGAACAGGCCCAGGCTGTTGAGCGTCGACTTGACGGCCGGCAGCGGGGCCGAGGTCAGGGCCGTCCCCGAGGCGAAGTCGTAGTTCGTGGTCGATACCGAGAAAGCGTACTCGGCCCCGACGTTGCGGTGCATCGGCAAGCGCATTGAGTTGGATCAAATATTTTTTTACAGATTCGAAACGATTTCCTGCTGTTGCCGTAGTGCCGCAGTGCGGGCCACCGCCCGGGACCCGGTGGAGCGCGTGGACCAAGACGCCTATGCTGGCCTGGACAGGCCCCGGCCGCCCCCCGCGGCCCGGTATCCGCAACCATCGGCGGAGGTGAGGCATGCGCACCCTGTTCCTGATGCGCCACGCGAAGTCGGCATGGGACGACGCCCCGGCGGAGGACCACGACCGGCCGCTGGATGCGCGCGGCGAACGGGCGGCGCTCGTCATCGGCCGGTACCTGCGCCAGCAGGGCGCGGCGCCCGAGGTCGCGCTCCTCTCCACCGCGCGCCGGGTGCGGGAGACCTTCGAGTTGGTCGTCTCGCAGCTCGCGCGCGCCCCCACGGCCGAGTGGCGGAGCGATCTCTACCTAGCCGACGAGGAGCAGATGCTTGCCGGCCTGAAGCGTCTCCCCGCCACGGCGGCGGACGTGCTGATGATCGGGCACAACCCGGGAACGGCACTGTTCGCCGCCCGCTTCGCCGGCCGCGGCGAGCGGGACGCGCTGGCGAGTCTCGCCCGGCGGAAGTTCCCGACCGCCGCGCTCGCCATCTTCCGGATCGCCAAGGCATGGGCGAAGCTCCGCTTCGGCGACGCCGAGGCGGTTTCGTTCGTCCTGCCGAAGGACCTTGTCTAGGATCGCGGAGCACGGCCGGTCGACATGAGCAGCGGGCCAACCCTCGTCGCCTTCCCGCGCCGCCGCCCGCGCAAGGCGCCCGCCAGCCGGCTCGAACGCGGGATGAGCGCCGCCGCCGCCTTCCAGGCGCTCGCCGAGGACGGCCTCGACCACCTCCGCGAGAGCGCCACGGCCGTGGTCGAGACCCGCGGGCCGGAGGCCGTGCACCAGACGCGGGTCGCGGTGCGCCGGCTGCGCACGGCGCTCCGCCTGTTCCGCAATCCGCTCGCGCTGGGCGAGCGGGCGCGCGCGCTTTCGGCCGAGCTGCGCTGGCTCGCCGGCGAGCTGGGCGCGACGCGCGAGTGGGACGTCTTCATCGCCGGCGTGCTCCGGCCGGCCGCCGCCACGAACAGACAAAAACGAGCCCTCGCCCTCCTGATCGGCGACGCCGAGAGCCTGCGCGATCGGGCCTGCGCCGGGGCGGCGGCCACGCTCGGCTCGCCCCGCGCCGCCGCCCTCTTCCGCGACCTCGAGTCCTGGCTCGGCGAGGGCGGCTGGCGCGCCGAGGGCGGGGGCGGGAGAGGTGGCGAGACGGCGGAGCGCGACCGGCCGATTCTCGCTCTCGCCGGCCGGCTGCTGGAGAGGCGCCGGCGGCGCGTGCTCAAGGACGGGCGCGGCTTCAAGCGGCTTTCGCCCGCGGAGCGGCACCGGCTCCGCCTCAAGGTCAAGGCGCTCCGCTACGCCGCCGACTTCTTTGCGCCCCTGTTCGCGGCCGAGGCCGCCGGGCCCTGCCTCGGCGCCCTCGCCGCGCTTCAGGACGCGCTTGGCGCGGCGAACGACCGGGCGGCGGCGCTCGACCTCCTGGCCAGGCTCGGGGCCGAAACCGGTTCGCCCTCGCGCCGGTGGGCGCTGGGTGCGGTCGAGGACTGGCTCGCCGTCCGCGCCGAGGACACCGAGGCCACGGCCCGACCGGCCTGGAAGGCGTTCAGGGCGCGCGATCCCTTCTGGGCCTGAGCGTCCGGCTGGAAATGAAGGCGTATTTCTCAATCAGTTACGCGCCATCCTCGTCATTCCCGCGCAAGCGGGAATCCAGGCTTGCCGCGGTGTAGCCGCTTCGACATAGACCCCCGCCGTCGCGGGGGTGACGATTTAAGCCGTTGAAACGGCTCGACTCATTTCGAGTCAGGCTCTCAAGCACCACTCCCGCCACAGCGACCGGTATGCCCCTTCGAGGGCGCGGGCGAGGCCGGACGCGTCCATCAGTGGCGATGCGGCGAGCCGCGGGCGAAGCTCGGCGCGAAGCCGGCCGCGCTGGGCGCGATCGGCGGCGAGGGCCGCGGCCAGGGCGACGTACCCTTCCTCGTCCCCGGCGACAAGATCGCCGAGACCCGCCGCCGAGAGGAGACTCGCTCCCACCCGCGCCGCGTGCGTCTTGCCGGCCAGCGTCACCACCGGGACACCCATCCACAGCGCCTCGCAGGTCGTGGTGGTGCCGTTATAGGGGAAGCTGTCGAGCGCCACGTCGACCTGATGATAGGCGGCGAAATGCGCGCCCAAGCCGGGGTCGCGCCCCCGCAGGGTGAGCCGGTCCGGCCCGACTCCTTCGGCGGCGAACGCCGCCCGAACCCGCGCCGCGAGGCCGGGATCGTCCAGCCCGCGATACTTGAGGAGGAGCCCCGCCTCGGGAACCGCGCTTAAGAGCCGCGCCCAGGCGGCGATCGCCGCCGGGCTCAGCTTGGCGACGTTGTTGAAGGAGGCGAAAGTGAGCGGGGCGCCCTCCGCCCGCGCCATCGGCGCGGGCGCCTCCGCCGGCGGGGCATAGCAGAGGAAGGCGGGGGCGAGGCGGACCAGCCGCTCCACGTGCCGCGCCTCGGCCGCCCCGGGCGGATCGGCCGTCGCGTCGGTGATCCGGAAGTCCATTGCCGAGAGGCCGGTCGTATTGGGATAGCCGATCCAGCTTCCCTGCAGGGGCGCGGGCTTCCTCGCCATCACCAGCATGGCGCGCGGCCAGGTGTGGCCGGCGAGATCGACGAGGATATCGATCCGATCGGCGCGGATCGCCTCGGCGATGGCCGAGGGCACGAGGCCGGCCACGGAGCGCCAGAGGTCGGCGTGCGCACGCAGCCGCTCGGTCACGGAATCGGGGCGGACGACGTCGGCATAGCAGGCCACCTCGACGGCGCCGCGGTCGTGGGCGGCGAGCACGGGGGCGATGAAGTACGCAACCGAGTGCTCGCGGAGATCGGGCGAGAGGTAGCCGACGCGAAGCCGGCGCTCGGCGTCGGGAGCGTTGGCGTGCGCGCGCCAGGCGGCGCGGAGCGGCGCCGCGATCCGCTCGTCCCACTGCCGGTGCTCGGCCAGGACGAGGTCGGGATCGGCGCCCTCGCCGACGCCGTAGGCGAGCGCCAGCAGCAGGTGGCTTCGCGCCGCCGCGTCGCCCGGGTCGATGGCGAGCGCGGCGCGGGCCTCGGCGATCGCCTCCCCGTGGCGGGCGTCGGCGAGGAGCACGATCGAGAGGTTGAGCCGCGCGCGCGTGCCGCCGGGCTCAAGGGCGACGGCCTCGCGGAGCTCCGCCTCCGCCTCGCCGAGCCGGTCGAGCTTCTGGAGGAGCGCGCCAAGCCCGTTGCGGGCGGCGACCAAACTGGGGTCGAGCGAGACCGCGCGCCGAAATGCGGCCTCTGCCCCGGCCGCCTCGCCGAGCGCGGTGAGCGCGGCCCCGAGATTGGCGTTGAGGCGGGCGCTCCCGGGATGGCGCGCGAGGCCCGCGCGTGAGGCCGCGGCCGCTTCCTCGATCCGGCCCGCGCGCTGGAGCGCCGCCGAGAGGTTGACCGCGCCCTCGTGCGATCCGGGATCGAGGGCGAGTGCCCGCCGCGCCGCCTGCTCGGCCTCCTCGGCGCGGTCCAGCGCGATCAGGATCGCGGCCCGGTTGGCGTGCAGCTCGGGGTCGTTGGGGGCGGGCGCGGCCGCGGCATCGGCCTCGGCCAGCGCCTCGGCGTATCGTCCCTCCTCGGCGAGGAGCGCAGCGAGGTTCGCCCGCGCCGGCAGGAAGTCGCCCGCGCGCGCCAGGGCGCGGCGGAGCGCGGCCTCGGCCTCGGCCGTGGCGCCCCGCGCCTTGAGCGCGAGCGCGAGCAGGTTGAGGAGGCCGGGCGCCTCGGCATCGCGCGCGAGGCCGGCCCGTGCGCCCGCCTCGGCCTCTTCCGTCCGCCCCGCTTGCAGGAGGAGCGCGGCGCGTGCCGCGTGCGCCTCGCGGTGGCCGGGGTCGAGGGCGAGGGTGCGCGCGAACGCGGCCAGCGCTTCCTCGACCCGGCCGGCCCGGCGAAGGGCGGCGCCGAGGCCGGCCGTGTATCGGGCCCGATCGGGCGCGGCGCGGCAGGCGGCCTCGAGCCGGGCGACGGCCTCGCCGGCGCGCCCCGCCCTCGAGGCCAGCATCCCGGCGAGGTAGAGCGCCTCGGGATCGCCCGGCGTCTCGGCCAGCGCGCGGGCGCAGAGCCGCTCGGCCTCGGCCTGCCGGCCGGCGCGGTGATGCGCGAGTGCGCGTTCGAGAAGGCTCGCCATGCGGTCCACCCGGCCTCCGGTCCCTCGCCGGAGATTACGGGCGTCCCATGCGGACCCGCAACCGGCCCGTCCTGTTGCATCGCCGGCGCGATTGTCCCACCCTCGGCGCCGCATGAGCGCGACAAAGCCACGAAGCGAGGGGCGCCGGCGGGCGGTGAGGCCGCGCGACGCGGCCTCGCTGGTCCTGCTCCGGCGGACGGGCGGGCGGATCGAGGTGCTGATGGGCCAGCGCCATCCGGGCCACGCCTTCATGCCCAACCGGTTCGTCTTCCCCGGCGGCAGCGTCGACCGGAGCGACCGTTACGTCCGCCCGGCGACGCCGCTCCGGCCCGAGGTGGCGGAGGCGCTAGAGCGCGGGGCGACGTCGGCGCGGGCGCGGGCACTCGCCATCGCCGCCGTCCGCGAGACCTTCGAGGAGACGGGCCTCAGGGTCGGTGCGCCTGCCGAGGCCCCGGCCCGCGTTCCCGCCACCTGGCGCGGCTTCCTGGATCGGGGCCTAGCGCCGGCCCTCGGTGCCCTCGGCTACTTCTGCCGGGCGATCACGCCGCCCGCGCATCCGATCCGCTTCGACGCCCGCTTCTTTCTTGCCGATGCCGAGGCCGCGAGCGGTGAGCTCAAGAGCAACGGCGAGCTTCAGTACCTGCAATGGCTGACCCTCGAGGAGGCGCTGGCGCTGCCGCTGGCCCGCATCACCCACGACGTGCTCGAGGAGGCGGTGCGGGCGCTCGCCGTACCTCCGGGCGCGCGCCGGCGGATCGCGTTCTTCCGAACGCTCAGGGGCGTTCGCTCCCGCGGCGAACAGTAGGGTTAGGGCGCGTACTCCGACTCCGGCCCCGGGGCGTCCCCGGCGCGCGCCCGGCCGGTCTCGACCATATGGATCAGATGCGCATGCACCGAGCGGGCGGCGGCACGCAACAGCGCCTCGGGCAGGTCGACGTAGACCGCGGCGACGATCTCGGGGATGGTGCGCGCGCCGGCGCTAAGCGCAGCCAGGATCTGGCGCTCGCGCTCCTCGCGGTGGGCGATGACGGCGGCGACGAAGGGCCGCGGATCCAGGATCGGCGGGCCATGCCCGGGGTAATAAACAGCATCGGCGCGCGCAAGCAGCTTCCGAAGCGAGCCCATGTAGGCGCGCATCTCGCCGTCGGGCGGCGAGATCACCGAGGTCGACCAGCCCATCACGTGGTCGCCGGAGAAGAGCGCGCGCTCCCCGGCAAGGACGAAGCAGATGTGGTTCGAGCAGTGGCCGGGCGTGTGCAGCGCCTGAAGCGCGAAGCCCTCGCCCTCGACCCCGTCGCCATCGGCAAGGCGAACATCCGGGGCGAAGTCGGTATCGCCCCCCTCCTCCACCTTCTCCCCGGGCCGCCCGCTCCCGTGGCGCCCGAAGCCGAAGGTGGGGGCGCCGGTCTCGGCCTTCAGCCAACCGGCGAGCGGCGAGTGGTCGCGGTGGGTGTGCGTCACCAGGATGTGGGTCACCTCCTCGCCGGCGAGGGCGGCGCGGAGCGATTCGCGGTGCTCGCGCAGGTCGGGCCCGGGGTCGATCACCGC
Organism: Pseudomonadota bacterium; assembly: GCA_016202695.1. GTDB lineage: Bacteria > Pseudomonadota > Alphaproteobacteria > JACQOE01 > JACQOE01 > JACQOE01. The sequence continues at coordinate 24,561 of JACQOE010000025.1, forward strand.
CACCCGACCGCGCCCGACGATGTAGGTGTTGGTGCCGCGGAAGGTGAACGGGCCCGGGTTCCGCGCCACCAGCCGGCGGACCGCGGCCGAGAGCGCATCGACGCGCCCGTAGTCGAACGCCATCTCCCTGCGGAACGGAATCTCGTCCGCCATCGCCGGCCTCCTCGGCGACCAACATAGGGCAAGGGAAGAGCGAGGGCCACGGAGCCGCCGCCTCCGGCTATAGTGGGAGCGCGCGTATCCGTTGCGGAGGGCCAGCATGGACTTCGATCTCCCGGAAGAGATCGCGCAGGTGAAGGAGTCGGTCCGCCGCTTCTGCGAGGCCGAGATCCTGCCCGCGATCGGCGGCTACGAGGCGCGCCGCGAGTTCCCCCGGCCGCTGATCGAGAAGATGGGGGCGGCCGGGTTCTTCGGCGCGGCCTTCCCGGCCGAGTCGGGCGGAAGCGCGATGGGTTTCCTCGCGGTCGCGGCGATCGCCGAGGAGCTGTCGCGACTCGCGCCCGAGTTCGGCTACGCCATGAACATGCAGGCCATGACCTGCCCGTTCACGATCTACAACTGGGGAACCGGCGAGCAGGTGCGGCGCTTCGTCCCCGACCTCATCGCCGGGCGCAAGATCGGCATGTTCGCCCTGACCGAGCCGGGCGGCGGGTCGGACGCGGCCGGCGCGATGCAGACCATCGCCCGGCGCGAGGGCGCCCGCTACCGGCTCAAGGGATCGAAGATGTGGATCACCTTCGCCGACGTATGCGACGCCGGGCTCCTGTTCGCCAAGACCGACCCCGCCGCCGGGCACCGGGGGATCACCGCCTTCATCGTCGAGCCCGGGTCCGCCCCCGGCTTCACCGCCCGGCCGATCGAGATGGCGGGCCTTTCCAAGGCGCTTCGAAGCTCGGCGGTCTATCTCGACGACTTCCCGGTCCCGGCCGAGAACCGGCTGGGGGCCGAGGGCGAAGGCTTCAGGATCGCCATGAGCGCGCTCGAGTTCGGGCGCCTCACGGTCTCGGCGCGCCTCGTCGGTCTTGCCCAGGCCTGCCTGGAGGAGGCGGTTTCTTACGCCAATTCGCGGGTGATTCGCGGCCAGCCCATCGGCCGCTACCAAATGGTCCAGCACCTGATCGCCGACATGGCGGTGAACGTGGAGGCGGCGCGCCTGATGGCCTACCGCACCGCCTGGGCGATGCAGACGGGACGGCCGTCGACCCGGGCGGCGGCACAGGGCAAGTACCTCGCCTCGCGGGCGGCCCGGCACGCGGGCAACGGGGCAGCTGAGATTCTGGCGGCCTACGCGCTTGCGGCCGACTCGAAGGTGGCCAAGCTCAAGGCCTATATCGACATGCTGTGCGTCGGCGAGGGTACGCCCAACGTGCAGCGCATCCTCATCGCCGAGGACGCGCTGGGACTGAAGGACGCGAACCGGCACGCGGTGAGGAACCGCTTCGCGGGCATCGCGGGTTAGCCCTTCCGCCGCGACTCCCAGAGCACGCCGCCGGCCCTCAGCCCCTCGATCTCGGCCTGCGAGAAGCCGGCCTCTTCGAGCACCGCGCGGCCGTCGGCGCCGAAGCCCGGCGGCGTTCGCCGAAGCCTCCCGGGGGTGCGCGAGAACTTGATCGGCGTGCCGGTCCCCTTGTAGGCGCCGCGCTCGGCGGCCATGCCGCGGTGGCGGGTGTGGGGATGGGTCATCACCTCGTCGACGTGGCGGACGGGCCCGGCGGGGAGCCCCTTGCGCATGAGGCGCTCGCAAAGCGCCTCGCCGTCCTCGCCCGCGAGCAGGGCCTCGAGCTCCGCCCTCAGCGCCTCGCGGTTGAGGTTGCGGTCCTTGTTGGTGCGGAAGCGGGCGTCCTCGGCGAGCCCGGGCCGGCCGAGAGCCTCGCACACGCGCAGGAAGGCGCGGTCGTTGCCGATGGCGAGGAAAATCTCGCAGGTCCTGGTCGGAAACTTGTCGTAGGGGGTGATGTTGGGATGGGCGTTGCCGGTGGCCACCGGGCGCTTGCCCGAGAGGAACCAGTTGGCGGCGTGCGGATGCAGGAGCGAGACGCCGCAGTCGTAGAGCGTCATGTCGATGAACTGGCCGAATCCGGAGCGCGCACGCTCGTGCAGCGCCATCAGGATGGCAAGCGCGGAGTAGAGCCCGGTGCCGAGATCGACGATCGGGTTGCCGAGCCTGAGCGCGCCCGTGCCGGGCGTGCCGTTGATGCTCATCAGGCCGCAGGCCGCCTGCACCGCGGCGTCGTAGCCGGGGAAGCCGCCGAACGGCCCGTCGGCGCCAAAGCCGGTGATGCGGCAGTGGACGAGACGGGGGAAGCGCCGGCCGAGCACCGCCTCGTAGCCGAGCCCCCACTTCTCCATGCTCCCGGCCTTGAAGTTCTCGACCAGCACGTCGGCCCTCTCGAGGAGGCGGAGCAGCACCGCGCGCCCCTCCTCGCGGGCGAGGTCGAGAGCGAGCGAGCGCTTGTTGCGGTTGACGCCGATGAAGTAGGAGGCGTCGCCCTCGTGGAAGGGCGGGCCCCAGTCGCGCGTCTCGTCGCCCTGGGGGGGCTCGACCTTGATCACGTCGGCGCCGTGATCGCCCAGGATCTGCGTGCAGTAGGGGCCGCCGAGGACTCGGGTGAGGTCGATCACCTTGAGGCCCGCGAGCGCCCCGAAGGGGCCGTCGGTCGTCTGCATCCCTGTCATGTGCTCCGCTCTAGCCGACGCCGGCGCCGAAGGCGCGGCGCGCGAACTCGGGATAGGTCTCGGCCAGTTCCGCCGCCACCGGGCCGCGAAGGAGATCGAGAGCCTCGCCCGAAAGGGTCTCGGTCTCGGGCACCCGCTCGGGCCGGTCGAAGGCGAAACCGGTGTTGGCGATCACTTCGTCGACGGTGTGGCCGGGATGAAGGGAGGCGAGCCGGAAGCGCCGGCGCACGCGCTCGAAGACGAAGACGCATCGCCCCGTCACCAGCGCCACCGGCCCGCCCGGGCGGTGGACGTTCTCCGCGCTCACCCCCGGCGCGCTGACGAAGTCCACCCGCTCCACCAGCACCCGCGTCGAGTGCTCCTCGCGGTAGAGGATGACCCGCGGCACCGAGAAATACATGAAGGCCGAGCCGAAGGAGCCTGGGAAACGCACCTTCGGAACCGGATAGCCGCCGATGCCGACGAGGTTGATGTTGGCCTCGCCGTCGATCTGGGCGCCGCCGAGGAAGAAGACGTCGATCCGTCCCTGGCCGGCGAGGTCGAAGAGCTCTCGCGAGCCTTCGGTGAACGGATTGCCGCGGCGCCGGTGCAGGATCGAGACTCGCGTGCGCCCGCCCGAGCGCACCCGCTCAAGGAGCGCCGCCGCGGCTGGGATGGGCGAGGCGGCACCCACCGCCACGTGCCCGGCGCCGGCGATGAGGCGCGCGATCGCCGCGATCTGGACTTCGGGGGGCGCGAGCTCCATGGCTGGGTCAGGCGGGAACGGGTTCGCCGAGGACATGGCGCGCGAGGTAGCTCGCGAAACCTTCGGCCGTACGCGCCATGCGGGCGTACTCGGCCAGGTGCGCCTCGTCGGGCGGATAGAGATCGAGGAGCCCGAGCGGCCAGGCCCCGCGGGGCGCATGGGCGAGCGCGCCGACGTAGACCGAGGAGATGGTCCCGGGGGCAAGGGTTTCGTCCTCGATCAGGCTCTCTCCGCGCACCTCCTCGACGGTGACGAGCGCGGTGTGCGCGGCGTGGGCGATGGTCGCGAGCTCCCGCCGCCGCCCGACCCAGACGTTGCCCTCGCGGTCGCCGAAGCGAGCGTGAAAGAGCGCCACGTCCGGTCGGATCGCGGGGATAAGCACGATCGGATCGTTGGCCGCGAACGGATTCCCGATCACCCGCCAGTCGTCGCGGTGCCTCAGCACGTCGGAACCGAGGAGGCCGCGGAGGGGCAGGAACGGCACCCCCTTCTCGGCCGCCTGCAACGCGGTGTGGATCGCCGGGCAGGTAGCGTCGATCACCCGCACCGTGCCGGCGGTGGCAGCGCGGGTGAAAGCGGGAGCGAAGCCCGCCTCGCCGAGCGAGACCGCGCTCGTCTCGATCGCGGCGACGGAGCCGGCACCGATCAGGACGTCGGCCGGAAAGCCGGCCACGGGCACGCCGAGCACGTGCAGGTTCCGCACCCCCTTCCGCACCAGCGCCCGCACCGCGGCCATCGCCACGAGGCTGTAATCGGGCGGGAGTGCGATCAGGCTTCCGTCCTGGATCCGCTCCGCCAGCTCCGCCACCGAGACGTAAGGGGCGCCCATGCGGGCCACCTTAGCACCGGGGGCTGCGCCGGCAAGCCGGATGAAGCCGGAGCCGATCCGCGCACGGCGCCGGAGGCCAACCTTGGCAAGCCTCGCGCCTCTGCCTACTTTTTAGGGACAGCTCATGGATAGCGCGCGCGGCCCGCCGCAGGCCAAGCGGGCAAACCCGCGCATCCAAGCCAAAGAGGGGGAGCCGTGTCCAAGACCAATCGCCGTGCCGTCGCCGGTGTGCGCCCGGGCCGCGAAACCTTGCTCCAGCGCTTCCGTGCCGTTCGGGCGTCGAGCCGGGACCTCGTCGCCGGCCTCGCCCCGGAGGACATGGTCGTCCAGCCGATGGCGGACGCGAGCCCTGCCAAGTGGCACCTCGCACACACCACCTGGTTCTTCGAGACCTTCTTCCTGGTGCCGCATCTCGCCGGCTACCGGCCGTTCCATCCCGGTTTCGCCTACCTCTTCAACTCCTATTACGAGGCGGCCGGGCCGCGGCACCCACGCCCCAGGCGCGGCCTCATCACCCGGCCCACCGCGGCGGAGGTGATGGGCTATCGCGCCCACGTGGACGCCGGGATGGAGCGGCTGATTGGGACGCTGGCGGAGGAACACTGGGAGGCGATCGCGCCGGTGCTCGCACTCGGGCTCGCGCACGAGGAGCAGCACCAGGAGCTGACGCTCACCGACCTCCTCAACCTCTTCTCCTGCAACCCCCTCCATCCCGCCTATCGCCCCTACCGCCCCGCCCCCGCGCGAACGACGGCGCCGCTCTCCTGGGTGGCGTTCCCGGGCGGGGTTCGCGAGATCGGCCACGCCGGGGACGGCTTCGCCTTCGACAACGAGGGGCCGCGTCACGAGGTGCTGGTCCGCCCCTTCCGGCTCGCCTCGCGCCTGGTGACCGGCGGCGAATGGCAGGCGTTCATGGCCGACGGCGGCTATGCCCGGCCCGAGCTCTGGCTCTCCGACGGCTGGGCCACGGTCCGGGCCGAAGGCTGGCGCGCGCCCCTCTACTGGGAGGAGATCGACGGCGGCTGGCAGGTGATGACCCTCGCCGGCCTCAAGCCGGTGGAGGCGCACGCACCCGTCTGCCACGTCAGCTTCTACGAGGCCGACGCCTACGCCCGCTGGGCGGGCAAGCGCCTGCCGAGCGAGGCCGAATGGGAGGTGGCGGCCGAAGGACTGGCGCAGGAGGGAAACACGCTCGGCTCGGGATTCCTGCGGCCGGTGGCGGCGAAGGAGCGCGCCGGCGGGTTGACGCAGATGTTTGGCGACGTCTGGGAGTGGACCCGGAGCCCCTACGCCCCCTACCCCGGGTTCCGGGCCGCGGCTGGCGCGCTCGGCGAATACAACGGCAAGTTCATGTGCAACCAGATGGTGCTCCGGGGCGGCTCCTGCGCCACCCCGGACGGCCACGTGCGCGCCACCTACCGCAACTTCTTCTATCCGCAGCAGCGTTGGCAGTTCATGGGCCTGCGCCTGGCCGAGGACGCATGAACCGGCCCCGTCTTGCCGGCCGCGCCGAGGCGGCGGACGAGCCCGACGAGGCCGCGCGCGCGCGGGCCGAATTCCGGGCCGACGTGCTGGCGGGCCTCGCCCGGCCCGCGAAGGCGATCCCGGCCAAATATTTCTACGACACCGAGGGCTCGCGCCTGTTCGAGGAGATATGCCGGATCGAGGAGTACTACCTCACCCGCACCGAGATCGCGATCCTCGGCGCGCACGCGGGCGAGATAGCCGGTCTGATCGGCCCGGGCGCACGCCTGATCGAGTTCGGAAGCGGGGCGAGCGTCAAGGTGCGACTCCTGCTCGACGCGCTCGCCAAGCCCCGCGCCTACGTGCCGGTGGACATCTCGCGCGAGCACCTGTTCGAGTCCGCCCGGGCGCTCGCGGGGGACTATCCGGACCTCGACGTTGTCCCCGTCGTCGCCGATTTCACCCGCCCCCTCGCCCTTCCGGCGGGCGCCGCCGCGGGCCGGCCGGTTGCCTTCTTCCCCGGCTCGACCATCGGCAACTTCACGCCCGGCGAGGCGGCGACGTTCATGCGCAACGTCGCCCGGCTCGTGGGCCCGGGCGGGGGGTTTCTGGTCGGCGTCGACCTCAAGAAGGACAAGCGGACCCTCCTCGCCGCCTACGACGATGCGAAGGGTGTGACGGCGGCCTTCAACCGCAACCTGCTCGCGCGCATTAACCGCGAGCTCGGCGCCACCTTCGACCTCTCCGCCTTCTCGCACTCGGCGTCCTACAACGCCGAGCAGGGGCGGATCGAGATGTACCTCGTGAGCCGCAAGCCCCAGGCGGTGCGGATCGCGGGCCGCAGCTTTCGCTTCCTGCAGGGCGAAGCGATCCACACCGAGAACTCCTACAAGTACGAGGCGGCGGAGTTCCGTGCCCTCGCCGAGGGCGCCGGCTTCGCGCCCCGGGCCACCTGGACCGATCCGGGGCGGCTCTTCTCGGTCCACTACCTGGAAGCCCGGTAGGCTGGCTGAGCCCCGGACCCGGGGCTATCATCAGGGTTTCCCCCGTGCGGGGGCCACGCCGTGGAAGGGAGACCGTCATGGTCCAGGTCACGGTCAAGCAGACATTCGACGTTCCCGCAAGCCAGCTCTGGGACCTCATCGGCCAGTTCAACGGAATCGCCGACTGGCACCCGGCGGTCGAGCGGAGCGAGCTCGAGGCCGGGGGCATGCGCCGGCGTGTCAGGCTCGTGGGCGGCGGCGAGCTACTCGAGCAGCTCGAGGAGGTCGACGCGCACCAACGGTTCTACACCTACCGCATCCTTGAGGGTCCGCTCCCCGTTGCCGGCTACACCGCGACCATCCGGGTCACCGAGAACAACGAAGGCGGAGCGACGGTTGAATGGTCGAGCGAGTTCGAGCCCTTGGGCAGGCCGGCCGAGGTCGCTAAGCTGATCCAGGGCATCTACGAGCGCGGGTTCGAGAACCTGAGGAAGATGTTCGGCGGCTGACGCCGCCCTGCGCACGCCGGGACAAGCCGCCCTCCGGGATCCGCCCTCGGGTGCTCTGGACCAAGTGCGCGCGCACCACCTCGCCATCCCTGTTCCAGAGGCGGACGCCGTGGCGACCGCCGTTCGGGCACGCGAGACAAGCAACACATAGAGGGGAAGAAACAACGTTCTCGTCGAAGGATGAAGACTGCTCATTAAAATTAGATTAAAGTGAATAAATGAGAACCTATTACAGAGCATACGGCACGCTTGATTCTCGGATGTCAGGGCGTTAACATGATCGTGTCAAATAATTATTTGATCCTCGCCGTGACGAGGACTCCCGTTTCGAGTCCGGCTCGGAGCGAAGGGTTGGTTACGTCCCGACCGGGGCATGATCGAGATCAATGCGCGGGCCGGTGGAAGGCTCTAGGGTCCGGCACAAGTCGTTCATCGCGAAGAGACCAGGAAGGCGAGTCGATCCGCCCTCTCGGGAGAGAGAACGAGAGCCATGCACGAGCCTGAGCAGGCGCCACCGTTTGAGATCGTGGCGCGAGAGGATTTCTCGGACGTCACCTACCTTCTCGAAATCCGCCATCCGCTGATGGCGAAGGCGGCCAAGCCGGGCCAGTTCGTGATCGTCATGGCGCACGAGCACGGCGAGCGCATCCCGCTGACCATCGCCGATTTCGACCGCGACAAGGGCACGATCACGCTCGTCATTCAGGCGGTCGGCAAGACGACCAGGGAAATGCAGCAGATCTGCCGGGTGGGGACCAGGCTCTATGGCATGGTCGGGCCCATGGGGCTACCCAGCCACCTCGGCGGCGCCAAGAAGGTGGTCTGCGTCGGCGGCGGCCTCGGGGTGGCGCCGATCTTCCCCCAGGCCCGCGGCTTCAAGGAGAGCGGCGCCTACGTGATCGGGATCGTCGGCTTCCGCAGCAAAAGCCTGATCTTCTGGGAGAAAAAGTTCCGCTCGGTGTGCGACGAGCTGATCGTCTGCACCGACGACGGCTCGGCCGGCCTCAAGGGGCTCGTCACCCTCGGGATCAAGGCGGCGATCGACAAGCATTCCGACATCGACGAGGTCGTCGCCATCGGTCCGCCGATCATGATGAAAGCCTGCGCCGAGGCGACCCGCCCGCACAAGATCAAGACCACGGTCAGCCTCAACCCGGTCATGGTCGACGGGACCGGGATGTGCGGAGGCTGCCGGGTCAAGATCGGCGAGAAGACGATGTTCGCCTGCGTCGACGGCCCCGACTTCGACGGCCACAAGGTGGACTTCGACGACCTGATGGCGCGCCTCAAGCGCTACGCCGAGGAGGAGAAGAAAGCGCTTGAGAAGTGGCAGGAAACCTGCCGTCTGAGTGGCCTGGTGCCGGCCCCGTCGAGGGCTTCGGCGGGCGCACCGCCGGCTTGAGCGCGGGCGGCGCGGCAGACCAGGCATCCACGGCATCCCCGATCCGGAGTCGATGATGGCCAAGAAGAAGACCATACGGACCATTCCCCAGGAGCGGACGCCGATCCGCGAGCAGCCGCCGGCGGAGCGGGTACGGAACTTCTCCGAGGTGGCCTGCGGATACCGGCTGGAGGACGCCATGCGCGAGGCCGAGCGCTGCCTCCTCTGCCCGGACCCGGCCTGCGTCAAGGGCTGTCCGGTCAGCATCGACATCCCCGGCTTCATCAGGAAGATCCTCGACAAGGATGCGCGCGGCGCCTACGACGTCATCACCGACACCAACCTCTTGCCCGCGGTCTGCGGCCGGGTCTGCCCGCAGGAGAACCAGTGTGAGGGCGTCTGCCCGGTGGGCGAGAGCCTGGAGCCGGTTGCCATCGGCCGGCTCGAGCGCTGGGTCGGCGACACGGCGATCGCCGAGCGCTGGAGCAACCTGCCCTACATCGAGCCCTCCGGCTTCAAGGTCGGCATCGTCGGCTCGGGGCCGGCGGGCATGGCCTGCGCCGCCGATATGGCCAAGGCGGGATGCGAGGTGATCGTCTATGAGGCCTTCCATCAGCCGGGCGGGGTGCTGAGATACGGCATCCCCGACTTCCGCCTGCCGAACGAGGTGATCGACGCTGAGGTCGCCAACCTGGTGAAGCTGGGAGTCAAGTTCGAGTGCAACACCCTGGTCGGCCGCCTGTTCACGATCGAGCAGATGATCGACGAGATGGGCTTCGACGCCGTCTTCATCGGCACCGGCGCCGGGTACCCGAGCTTCATGGGCATTCCCGGCGAGTCCCTCAGCGGGGTGTTGTCGGCGAACGAGCTCCTGACCCGTTGCAACCTGATGCGCGCGCGTGACTTTCCCAGCTACGACACGCCCCTCGAGCTCGGCCGGCGCGTTGCCGTGATCGGCTCCGGGAACACGGCGATGGACGCGATGCGGGTGAGCCTGCGACTCGGCGCCGAGAAGGTGTACTGCATCTACCGGCGCACCCGGGCCGAATGCCCCGCCCGCGCCGAGGAGATCCACCACGCCGAGGAGGAGGGCATCGAGTTCCATTGGCTGACCACGCCGATCGAGATCCTGGACGACGGCAAGGGCAGCGCCCGCGGCATGCGCTGCATCCGCATGGAGCTGGGCGAGCCCGACGAGTCGGGCCGGCGGCGCCCCGTCCCGGTGGTGGGGAGCGAGCACGAGTTCGAGTGCGACCTGATCGTCTTCGCGATCGGCACCAATGCCAACCCGATCATCGGCCAGACCTCGAAAATCCGGCTCAATCGGTGGGGCTACATCGAGGCGGACGAGACTCTCGCCACCTCCATGGCGGGAGTCTTCGCGGGCGGCGACATCGTCACCGGCGCGGCCACCGTGATCGAGGCGATGGGCGCGGGCCGCAAGGCCGCGCGCAGCATGAAGGCGTATCTCGGCCTGCGCGACACCGACGTCGTCTATCTACCCCCGCGCAAGGGGCAGGAGGGCAAGGCGTTCGGGATCGACCTCGCGGAGCGGAACTTCGTCCGCGTGCGCGTCGCCTAGCCGCCGAGGTCGTTGGCCCCACACCAAGGGACTGCACAGCGGTACTGACGGAGCCATGGACAACACACTGACGATGCAAACCGACGCCGGCACGCGGCGCACGCGCCGCCCGCGGTCGGACGATAAGACGGTGGCGACGCTCAAGGAGCACATCCTCGAGGTCATCAGCGACTCGGGCGAGGGCGCACAGCGCTGCGGCCAATCGGTCGCCTCGATCGCGGCGCGGATGGGCAACGGCGTATGGACGGTCGAGATCATACCGGCGGAGATCCAACCCCCGGCCCGCAGCATCGAAGGAGCGAGCGGAATCCGCATCCGGATCGGCTCGCGGCCGGTCAACAACGGCGGCGACGAGACCGACCTGGTGGTGGCCTTCAACGAGCAGGTGCTGCTCGGTCGGGTGCGCGCCGGCGAGCTCAAGCGCGGCTGCATCATCCTCCTCGAGAACAAATGGCGGAAGGACCGCGACCCGAAGATCAGGGACTCCTACGCGCAAGCCTACGACCAGTTCGTCGCCGACGGCTACCGGGTGCACGAGATCCCGATGGAGGAGGAGTGCCTGCGCCACGTGCCCGATCCGCGGCGGGGCAAGAACATGTTCGCGCTCGGCATGCTCTGCACCCTCTACAGCCTCGATATCGAGCGCGCCCGCGAGCAGGTGGCGTTCGCCTTCCGCAAGAAGGCGGACCGGGTGGTCGAGTCCAACCTGCGGCTCCTCGATGCGGGCAAGGAGTGGGCCGAGGCCAACCTCGACTTCAAGTTCAAGATCCCGGCGGTAAAGGCGACCGAGCCCAAGATCGTGGTCAACGGCAACACCGCGCTGGCGCTCGGCATCCTCGCCTCGGGCATGGAGATCTGCGCCATGTATCCGATCACGCCCGCCACCTCGGCATCGCATTACCTGAGCGACGTATTCGAAAAGGTGGGCGGCGTGGTCCACCAGGCCGAGGACGAAATCGCCGCCTGCGCCTTCGCCGTCGGCGCCTCCTATGCCGGCAAATGCGCGGTCACCATCACCTCGGGCCCCGGCCTGTCGCTCAAGCAGGAAGCGATCGGCCTCGCGGTCATGACCGAGATCCCGCTGGTCGTGGTCAACGTCCAGCGCGGCGGGCCGAGCACGGGCCAGCCGACGAAGGGCGAGCAGGGAGACCTTCTCGCCGCCTGCTTCGGCAGCCTCGGCGACGCGCCCAAGGTAGTGATGGCGGCGAGCACCATCGAGGACTGCTTCTACTCGGTGATCACCGCCCGCCGAATCGCCGAGACCTTCAACATGGTCGTCGTCGTGCTCTCCGACGCCAACCTCGCCACCGCCCAGCAGCCCTTCCCCCGGCCGCGGTTCGTCGAGGACTGGCTCGCGCCCCCGGTGGACCAGAGCGCCGTGCCCGAGGGAGCGAAGCCCTACGACTGGGACCCGCTCACCGGCCTCGCCCGCCGCTTCATCCCCGGGCAGCCGAACGGGATGCACACCCTGACCGGCCTCGCGCACGACCGCATGAGCCGGGTCGCCTACGATCCCGACATCAACCAGGAGAGCATCCACCGCCGGAGCCTCAAGCTCGCCGCCCTGCAGAAGACGCTGAAGGCCCCCGCGCTGTTCGGCGACGAGGAGGGCGACCTCCTGGTCATCGGCTGGGGCAGCAGCAAGGGCGCCATCGAGGAGGCCGTCGAGCGCGTGCGCGCGGAGGGCCACAAGGTGTCGTCGATGCATCTCACGTTTCTTCAGCCCCTGCCGCCCGGCATCGGCGAGGCGATGCGCCGGTTCAAGAAGGTGATGACGGTCGAGAGCAACTGGTGCGACGACCCCGCCGACGAGATCGTCGATCAGGAGAACCGCCGTTATTCCGCCCTGGCGATGCTGCTCAGGGCGCGGCACTTGGTCGACGTGGACTGCTGGTGCGACGTCCGGGGACAGCCCCTCAAGCCGGAAACCGTCGCCCGGGTGATGCGCGAGAAGCTGGGCTGAGGGAGGAGGCAACGATGACGATTCCCGCCACCGAGTGGATGTCCGAGATCGACGACGAGCCGCATCTCCTCGAAGCCTATCAGGGCAGCCTTCCCCGCTGGTGCACCGGCTGCGGCGACAACGCCATCCTCGCCGCGGTCCAGCGGCTTTGCCGCGACGAGGGCTTGACGCCCGAGAAGACCGTGTTCGTCTCCGGGATTGGCTGCTCGAGCCGATTCCCCCACTACATGAGAACCTACGGCTTTCACGGCATCCACGGCCGCGCCCTGCCCGTTGCCGAAGGCATCAAGATGGCGCGCCCCGACCTCCACGTCTTCGTCAACACCGGCGACGGCGACTGCTGCAGCATCGGTGCCGCGCACTGGATCCACGCCATCCGCTACAACATGAACATGACCGTGATGCTGCACGACAACCATATCTACGGTCTGACCAAGAAGCAGGTGTCGCCGACCTCGCCCCGGGGCCTCAGGAGCAACACCACGCCGCGGGGCGCCTATCTCGAGCCGTTGAACCCCCTCACCGTCACCCTCGGGGTGACCAACGTCTCGTTCGTGGCCCAGGCGGTCGACTGGATCCCGGAGCTGCTCTACGACATCATCTCCGCCGCCTTCCACCACAAGGGCCTGTCCTTCGTCCGCATCATCCAGCGCTGCCCGGAGTACCTGCCGAACCTGCTCGATCCGTGGGTGCAGGACCCGATGCGCACCCTCCTGCTCACCCACGAGAACGGCATCCAGGTCAGTCCGGGCCTGGCCAAGGTCTACAAGAACCAGGTCCGCCACGACCCCTCCGACCTAAACAAGGCGCGCGAGGTCGCCTCCGCCGAGGATCCGATCCCCGTCGGCCTCCTCTACTGGAACCCCGCCGTGCCCTGCTACGATGTTATTCGCCAGTCGCCGCAGCTGCGCACGCCCGACCTGATCCGGGCCGGGCTCGACTCCGAGCTCGACAAGTTCACCATCTGGCCGCAGGACGAGCCGAAGCGCGGACAGGCGCGGCCGCGCGCCCGCCCCTCTTGACCCCAGGCCCCCACCGGGCCGACCGACAGAGAAAACGCCGACACCGCCATGAACCTCGAGCATCTCGATCTTGTCACCTTCCACGTTACCGGGAGCAGGCCGGCGAGCGGCCTGGACGACGTGGGCAAGCTGACCCTCAAGCCGGCGCTGCTTGCCGGATACCGGGACCTCACCCGGCTCCGCTACGACTACCCGCTGGTGCTGGCCGCCGGCGAAACCGGCGAGGAGTGCCTACGCTCCGTCTCCGCCACCATCGACGACGTGCTCAAGCAGGCCGCGCCCGGCGGCCTCGAAGGCGAGGCCCTGAGGAAACACACGCTGCGGCTCGAGCGCGAGATTCGTTCCCTGGTCGCACAAGGAGCCAAGGCGACGCTCCGCGCACTCTGGGACCGCGCGGCGCAGGACCTCGCCTCGCGCACCAACGAGCCGGTCGCCGACAACCTGAGCCGCGCCCGCGACGCGCTCACCGTCGACGGAGAGGTCATCGACTGCGACGCGACGGCGCCGGCCAAGCTGATCACCCACGCCTGGGCGGCCGATCACCGGCGCAAGGCGCGGGCGTTCCTCAAGGACGTGAACACGCTCATCGTTCGGCTCACCGACATCCTGCGCGCCGACTACATGAAGTCGTCCGACGCGCGCACCGCCGACCACCTCAAGGCCTCGATCGGAACCTCGCACGCCGACGTCTTCGACTTTAAGGCGCTGTCGCGGGTCCTCGCCCGCACCGCGGTCGAGGGCTCGTTGCCCGAGACGCGGCGCGCACGCATCAACTGGGCCCTCTCGGTCCTCAAATCGCAGCGATTCTATCCCGATCCCGACTGCCGGCCGCAAGGGGAGACGCGGACGGAGCCGCTCTCCTTCACCTTTGAGAGCGGCGCCGCGGCGCTCGCCGCCTTTCGCGAGCGGCTGCCGCAGATGGTCGAACTCGCCAAGGCGATCTCCATCGCCGAGCTCGAGGTCGAGAATCGTTACCGGGAGGCCAAGCACGACCCCGTCTTCAGCCATTTCGACGAGGGCGCGCTCGGCCCCAAGGACCTGGCCCTGTTCCCGTCCTATTTGGTCTGTCTGCGGCTGCGGCCCGGGGATGGCGCCCAAAGCGCGTCTCTGGTCGAGCTCTTGTCCACAGGCCTGCCCGTGAAAGTGCTGGTGCAGATCGATGACATCCTCGAGGGCGCCACGCTCGCCGAGGGACAATTCGCCTTCGGGGTCAAGAGCCTGCGGCTCGCCACCATGGCGGTCGGCCTGAACAGCGTGTACGTGCTGCAGTCGAGCAGCTCGAACCTGTTCCAGGTCAGGGATCGCCTGATAAAGGGCATGGCCTATCCCGGGCCGACGCTGTTCAGCGTCTACTCGGGGGCGCTCCTCGGCGCCGCCGACACGATACCCTATCTGTCGGCGGCCGCGGCGATGCAGTCGCGTGCCTTCCCCGCTTTCGCCTACGACCCGGGCGCCGGGCCGGACTGGGCCTCGCGCTTTGCCATCGACGACAACCCGCAGCCCGACCAGGACTGGCCGGTGCAAGGCTTCTCTTACCAGGACGAGAACCGGCAGCGGGTTGCCGAGGACGTTGCCTTCACCTTCGTCGACTTCGTCGCCTGCGACGGCCGCCACGCCAGCCACTTCGCGCGCGTCCCGCGCGCCCGCTGGAACGGAGCCATGATCCCCGTCGGCGAGTACCTCGCCCACCCGCCGGAGCGGGTGCCCGAGAGGGTCCCCTATCTGCTGATGGTCGACGAGAACGACGTTCTTCAGCGGGTGATCGTCGACGACAGGCTGATCCTCGCCGCGCGCCGCTGCGCCGACATGTGGCACAGCCTGCAGGAGCTGGGCGGCATCCACAACTCGCACGCCCGACGGCTGCTCGAGCGCGAGAAGAAGCGCTGGGACCAGGAGAAGGAGCGCGAGCTGGCGGCGCTGCGGGCCCGGCCGCAGCCCGCGCCCGCGGCGCGGACTCCCGAGGCCGTCCCGCCCGCGCCGGCGCCCGCGGCCGAGGCGCGCGCGCCCGAGGGGGCCGCCCCGGCGCCGAAGCCGGCCGCGCCGGCCGCCGCCGAGGCGGCCGAGGAAAAGCCCTCGGACGATCCCTACGTCGAGACGCCCCGCTGCACGACCTGCAACGAGTGCACCCAGATCAACCCGAAGATGTTCGCCTATAACGAGAACAAGCAGGCCTACATCGCCGACCCCGGCGCCGGCACCTATCGGGAGCTGGTCGAGGCCGCCGAGAGCTGCCAAGTCTCCATCATCCACCCGGGCAAGCCGCGGAACCAGAACGAGCCCGGTCTCGAGGAGCTGATCAAGCGGGCCGAACCCTTCCTTTAGCCGCCCGCGCCGACGCGGCGGCGCTCCCGCTCTCCTCGCCGACCGCTCTACCCGGCGACACCGCCCTTCCGCCCCCGCCCGACCGAGCTCCGGGCGGAGGCCTGACCGCCGCCCGGTGCAACCCGACCGCAAGGGCGGGCGAACGGCGGCGCGGCGCCGGCCTCGCGGCTTGAGCATTGATCGAAATCAATGAATTTTCCCTCGTCCATGGGCACTAAATCGGGGTTCAATGAGGTTCGCGCGAGGCGGGGAGGCGCGACCGGCTCGTTCAGGCACGTCCGCCCCGGAGGTGCCCGGCACGGGCGCCCACCAGAGGAGAGGCCAGAGAGGATGTTCCAGACCCGCATCCACGGCCGGGGCGGTCAGGGGGTGGTGACGGCTGCCGAGCTCCTTTCGGTGGCGGCCTTCATGGAGGGCAAGTACGCCCAGGCCTTCCCGAGCTTCGGATCGGAACGGATGAGCGCCCCGGTCACCGCCTTCTGCCGCATCGACGAGCGCGAGATTCGGCGCCGTGAGCCGGTCAGCCGGCCCGACGCGCTCATCATCCAGGACCCCACGCTCCTGCATCAGGTGGACCTGTTCGCCGGCCTCGCCCCCACCGGCTACATCCTGATCAACACCACCCGGACCTTGGCCGAGCTCGGGCTCGACGAGTTCGTCGCCAACTTCCCGCCCCGCCACATCGCCACCGTGCCGGCCACCGAACTGGCGCTCAAGCACGTCGGCCGACCGGTGCCAAACGCCGCGCTCCTCGGCGGCTTCGCGGCCGTCACCGGGCGCATCCGACTCGCCTCGGTCGAAGCCGCGATCCAGGAGAAATTTCCCGGCAAGGTGGGCGAGGGCAACGCCCGCGCCGCGGCCGCCGCCTACCAAGCGATCCGCGCCGACTTTGAAAAGGAGGGAGTGGCGCATGCTCCAGCAGATTGAGGGCTCGCAGGCGATCGCCCAGGCTGTCGCGCTCTGCCGGCCGGAGGTGATCTGCGCCTACCCGATAACGCCCCAGACCCACATCGTCGAGGGCCTGAGCGAGATCGTGCGCGAGGGCCGGATCGGCAACTGCCAGTTCCTCAACGTCGAGTCCGAGTTCGCCGCGCTGTCGGTGGCGATCGGTGCCTCGGCCGCCGGGGCGCGCGCCTACACCGCCACCTCCAGCCAGGGCCTGCTGTTCATGGCCGAGGCGGTCTACAACGCCGCCGGGCTCGGCCTTCCCATCGTCATGACCATCGGCAACCGCGCGATCGGCGCGCCGATCAACATCTGGAACGACCACTCGGACTCGATGTCGATGCGCGATTCCGGCTGGGTGCAGCTCTATGCCGAGACCAACCAGGAGGCCGCCGACCTCCACTTCCAGGCATTCCGGCTGGCCGAGGAACTGAGCATGCCGGTGATGGTGTGCGTCGACGGCTTCATCCTCACCCACGCCTACGAGCAGGTCGACGTCCCCTCCCAGGCCGAGGTTGACGCCTACCTGCCTCCATTCGAGCCGGTGCAGGTGCTCGATCCCGCCGACCCGGTGAGCATCGGCGCGATGGTCGGGCCCGAGGCCTTCTTCGAAGTCCGCTACCTCGCCCACCACAAGCAGCTGCAGGCGCTCGAGATGATCCCCAGGCTTGCCGGCGCGTTCGCCCGCGCCTTCGGGCGCGAGTCGGGCGGCCTAGTCGTCCCCTATCGCACCGAGGGGGCGAAAACGGTGATCGTCGCGCTCGGCTCGGTCGTCGGCACGATCAAGGACACGATCGACGAGATGCGTGCCGAGGGCACCGAGATCGGCGCCGTTAAGCTCGCCACCTTCCGCCCCTTCCCCCTGGCGGAGCTCCGCGCCGCGCTCATCGAGGCGGAGCGGGTGGTGGTGCTCGAGAAGGCGCTCGCGGCGGGTCTCGGCGGGATCGCCGCGAGCAACGTGCGCATGGCCCTGCGCGGCCTCTCGACCCCGGTCTACACCGTGATTGCCGGGCTCGGCGGGCGCGTGATCCCCACCACCTCGCTCAAGCGCGCCTTCGCCGAGGCCCACGCCGATCGCATCGACGACCCCCATTTCCTCGACCTTGACTGGAAGGTGATCGACAAGGAGCTGGCCCGCGCCAAGGAGCGGCGGCGCTCGGGCCCGATCGCCGAAAACATCCTGCGCGGTCTCGGCCTGGTCGGGCAGAAGCTGTTCTAGGAGAAAGGGCCAGCGATGACCCAGCGAATCAAGTTCTACCAGACCGGCACCTTCACCGTCGGCAACCGTCTCCTCGATGCCGAGAGGCGCACGGTCCAGGCGACCGTCGACCGTTCGAACTCCCTCACCTCGGGTCACCGTGCCTGCCAGGGCTGCGGCGAGGCGCTCGGCGCGCGCTATGCGGTCGATGCCGCCATGCGCGCCGCCAACGGCCAGGTGATCGCCGTCAACGCCACCGGCTGCCTCGAGGTCTTCTCCACCCCCTATCCCGAAACCTCGTGGCAGGTGCCGTGGTTCCACTCCCTCTTCGGCAATGCCCCGGCGGTGGCGAGCGGGGTCGCCGCGGCGATGCGGGCGAAGGGGCGCACCGACGTCAGGGTGATCGGCCAGGGCGGCGACGGCGGCACGGTAGACATCGGCTTCGGCTGCCTCTCGGGCATGTTTGAGAGGAACGACGATGTCCTCTACCTCTGCTACGACAACGAGGCCTACATGAACACCGGCGTGCAGCGCTCGGGGCGAACCCCGCCCGGGGCCCGCACGGCTACCACGCCGGCTGTGGGCAACAAGCCGGGCGCCGAGTTCGGTCAGGGCAAGAACCCGGCCCTCATCGCCATGGCCCACAATATCCCCTACGTCGCCACCGCCAGCATCGCCGATCTGCATGACCTCGAGGCCAAGGTGACCAAGGCGATGGCAATCGAGGGCTCGCGCTACGTCCACATCCACGTGCCCTGCCCGCTCGGCTGGGGCTCGCTGCCGCGCGACACGATGCGGATCGCGCGCCTTGCCGTCGAGAGCGGGCTCTTCCCGCTGTTCGAGGCCGAGCACGGCGAGGTGACCGACGTGACCCCCATCCGCCGCAAGGTGCCGGTGGACGAGTATCTGAAACCGCAGCGGCGCTTCGCGCACCTCTTCCGCCAGCCGCCCGACCGCGAGTCCATCTCCGCGATCCAGGCGATCGCCGACCGCAACATCGCCAAGTTCGGGCTTCTGCGCCAGGAGGGCGAAGTATGAGCATGCCCAAGAGGCCCTTCGCCATCACCCTCGACGTCGGATCCTCGCTCGCTAACCTTACCGGGAGCTGGCGCACCGAGCGGCCGGTCTACGTCGACCGCCTGCCCCCCTGCAACGCCGCCTGCCCGGCGGGCGAGAACATCCAGGGCTGGCTCTACCACGCCGAGGAGGGCGACTATCACGCCGCCTGGCAGGTGCTGATGCGCGACAACCCCATGCCGGCCGTGCACGGGCGGGTCTGCTATCACCCCTGCGAGGACAGCTGCAACCGCCGGCAGCTCGACGAGCCGGTCAGCATCCACGCGGTCGAGCGCTTCCTCGGCGATCAGGCGATCAGGCACGGCTGGAAGGTCGAGTGCGCGCCCGAGTCCGGCAAGCGCGTGCTGGTGGTGGGGGCGGGGCCGAGCGGACTCGCGGCCGCCTATCACCTGCGGCGGATGGGCCATGCGGCGGTGATCCACGATGCCGGCCCGCTTCCCGGCGGCATGATGCGCTTCGGTATCCCCAAGTACCGGCTGCCGCGCGACGTGCTCGACGGCGAGATTCGCCGGATCGAGGAGATGGGGGTGGAGATCCGGCTCAATTCCAAGGTCGAGAACCTCGTCGGCCTGATGAATGAGGGAGGTTTCGACGCCGCCTTCGTCGCCGTCGGCGCGCACCTCGCCAGGAGGGTCGACATCCCGGCCCGCGACGCGGGAAAGATCCTGGACGCGGCCAACGTGCTGCGCGGCATGGAGACGGGCGCGCCGCCGCGGCTCGGACGCCGGGTGGTGATCTACGGCGGCGGCAACACCGCGCTCGACGTCGCTCGCACGGCCAAGCGGCTGGGGGCGGACGAAGCGCTCATCGTCTACCGGCGCACGCGCGAGCAGATGCCGGCTCACGACTTCGAGGTCGAGGAGGCGCTGGAGGAGGGCGTGCTCGTGCGCTGGCTCTCGACCATCAAGCGCATCGATCAGACCACCTTCACCGTCGAGCGGATGACCCTCGACGCGACCGGCTGGCCGCAGCCGACCGGCGAGTTCGAGACCCTGGAGGCGGACACCCTGATCCTCGCCCTCGGCCAGGACGTGGACACCAGCTTCATGCGCGCGATCCCGGGCGTGGTGTTCCGCAAGGACGGGGTGGTCGAGGTGGACCGGAACATGATGACCGGGCACCGCGGTCTGTTCGCCGGTGGCGACATGG
Source organism: Pseudomonadota bacterium (assembly GCA_016202695.1). Taxonomy (GTDB): domain Bacteria; phylum Pseudomonadota; class Alphaproteobacteria; order JACQOE01; family JACQOE01; genus JACQOE01. Next base: position 44,406 of record JACQOE010000025.1, read on the forward strand.
TCCCCTCGGAGCGGACGGTGACCGTGGCGGTCGGGCACGGCAAGAGGGCGGCCCGCAACATCGACGCATACTTGCGCGGCACCACCCACGAGGCCCCGCCCAAGCACGAGGTGGTCGCCTTCGAGATGCTGAACACCTGGTACTACACGGACGCCGACAAGATGGTGCAGCCGGCCCTCGACATGATCCGCCGGCGCACTACCTTTGAGGAAGTGACGGGCGGCCTCGACGAGACCAACGCGCTCTTCGAGGCGCGCCGCTGCCTCTCCTGCGGCAATTGCTTCGAGTGCGACAATTGTTACGGGGTCTGCCCCGACAACGCCGTGATCAAGCTCGGGCCGGGCAACCGCTTCCGCTTCAACTACGACTTCTGCAAGGGTTGCGGGCTGTGCGCCGCCGAATGCCCCTGCGGCGCGATCGTAATGGTGCCCGAAACGATCTGATCAGGTGGCGCGCGCGCCGGCGAGCCGCCGGCGGCGCGCCCCGAGCAGCGCCACCAGCGCGAGGTTGATCAGGTTGAAGACGAGGCCGACCGCAAACGCCGCCCGATAGCTGCCGGTGAGGTCGAAGAGCCCGCCCCCGATCCATCCCCCGAGCGCCATTCCGGCGGTGCCGAAGAAGTAGACGACGCCGATCCGCCGCCCGATCTCGGAGACGGGGAAGAGATCGCGGATGATGAGCGAGTAGGTGGGCAGGATGCCGCCGAAGCCGACCCCGAAGAGGGCCGAGACCGCGTACAGGCCGGCGAGGCTCTCGACCGCGAGGTAGAGCGAGAGCGCCCCGGCTTGGGCGGCCGAGCCGAAGAGCAGCGTCGCGAGCCCGCCGATCCGATCGGCGAGCATCCCCCAGGCCAGCCGGCTCAGGAACGCCGTGCCAAGGAGGACCGACAACAGCTCCACCGCCCGCTCGGACGGGTGGCCGAGGTCGCTGGCGTGCGAGACCACGTGCACCATCGGCATCGCCATCGCCACGCAGCAGCCGACGATAGCGAGCGAGAGCGCTCCCTCGACCGCTCCGGCCCGAAGCCCGAGCACGCGCCCCCCGGCCCCTTCCGCCCCGCCGCCTCCGGCGAGGGCCGCGGGCCCGACCGGCGGGCGGGGGCGGAGAAGCACGCTCAGCGACACCATGACAGCCAGCGCGACGAGGGCGAAGACCGCATAGGCCTCGCGCCATCCGGCCCGCGCGATCAGCGCCCCGAAGAGGGGCGGCCAGGCCGCGCCGGCGAGGAAGTGGCCGTTGGCGACGATCGCCACCGCGAGCCCGCGCCGACGGTCGAACCAGCGGGTGACGTTGGCAAGGAGCGGCGAGAAGACGGCGGCGTTGCCAAGGAACCCGACGAGGGCGAACTGCGCGAGGAGGAACTGAACCGGCCCCGTCGCGGTGGCCACCAGCACCGCCCCGGCGGCGACCGCGATCCCGCCAGCGAGCGCCGGCCAAGCCACCCCGATGCGGTCGGAGAGCCGCCCAATCAGGATCCCTCCCGCGCCCATCCCGATCATGGACAGCGAATAGCCGAGCGAGGGAATCCACCGCGGCCAGCCGAACTCGGCGGCGATCGGCTTGAGGGCGACGACGACGAAGTAGTTGCCGCCGGCCGCGATCGCCATCAGCACGAGCGAGGCCGCGACCACCACCCAGCCGTAGGGCCGCTCGACGCTCATTGGCCCCCGTGCCCCCGCGGCGAGCGGCCATTGCCGCAGCTATGACTTCGCGGCATGGCCGGCAACGGCTATTTCGTGCTCTCGCCGCGCGAGGGTGCGCGCATGCGCTCAAGCTGGTGCCTGAACTTCTCGCACGGCTCCTCGGCATCCACCCGCGGCGTGAACCAGACGGCGTCGAAGGGGAGAGGCGCGCCCGCCACCCTGTCCAGGTAGGCGGCCGGTTCGGTCTCGCCCGCGACCACCTCGATCGGGGCGACGGTCGCGATCCGGAGATCTGGCGCGAGGCGCCGGAGGTGCCAGGGAACGCCCCGGTCGGCGCGGATGTGGCCGACCCCGGCGATCATCACCGCGCCGTCGACTCCGGGCCGGTGGGCGCCGGCGAGGAGCGCCTCGGCCATGTGCGCATCGCGCGCCACCTGCACCGCCACCATCGACGGGATCGCGGCCTCGGGCAGCATCCCGCAGTGGGCCTCGACGATCTCGGCGCGATGCCCCTCGGCGATCGCCGCGGGCGGGTCGGACCCGAGCCCGAACCGGGCAAGTTGCTCGACGCCGAGCGCGGCGAGGCCCTCGCGCCGGATCGCGCGCACCGCCGTGCGCGAGAGGTTGGCCGCGACCATCGGCAGCCCGGCGCGAAGCGCGGTTTCGGCGATCGGACGATACATCTCCCAGTCCGGCCAGCCCGCCTCCTTCCATCCCACGGCCTCGCCGATCCCGGCCGCGTCGGCCGGACGGGCGACGAGGTGCTCGGCGAGGCGCCCCGCCTGGTCGTCGCCGAACATCTCGAAGGCGACCGCCGGCCGGCGCCCGCGCGCCACCAGTGCGCCGACGAGCCAAGCCTGGATGCGATGGTGGTCGGGGTTATCGTGCTTCTCGCCGAGGAGGACGAGGGCTGCGGCGGCGAGGCGCCCGACCACCTCGGCGGGCTCAGCGAAGCGCCGCTCGGCGGGAAGCCAGACGCGTCCGGCGAGCGGATGCTCGCGTAGCAGAGGCGAGGCCCAGGAGCCGCCGTCGGGCGGACCGCTTCCGGCCGAGACGCTGAAGCCAACAACCAAGGCGAGCGCGAGGAGGAGCAGCGGCACGGGCCGAGCGCGGGGTCGCCGTCCCGCTACTTCGCGAGCAGAGCGAGCATCTGGAAGGTCACCACGTTGCCGATGACGATCATCACGATCATCATCAGGAGCAGCGCATAGCGGTGAATGTCCGCCTCCAACCGGGACTTGATGGCGCGCACGTCGCGGAACAGGCTCGAGAAGTGCTTCTCGATCACCGCGTGCTTCTTCATCTCCGTGTGCTGCCACATCTGGTAGATGATGAGGATGATGATGGCGGCCGGGCTGGCGATGAAGCTCACGAACGACAGCCCCTTGACGAAGGCGATGTTTGAAGGCGCAACCTTGGCGATCGCGATCAAAGCCACGTAAAGCAGCAGGGTCGAGCCCATGGTCCGCCACTGCTGGGCCTTCGCGAACAGGATGGACTCCGCCGATTCGTCGTAGAGGAGCCTCAGCTCCGAATGCGTGGTCTCGCCGAGGGCCGACGTTACGATCGGCTCGTCCTCGTCCTTCTGGCTGACCGCCATGGCCGAAGTCCCCTCTTGCTGATCGAGCCGAGCGCCGTCGCCGGCCGGCTCCCGCGCGCTAGATGATGCCGCATCGGGGAGAGGCGAACAAGCGGCGCCAGGGGCGTGCTATAAGGGCCCGTTTGGAAATTCGGATGGAGGCTGCGTTGAGCGGCGAGGCGCCGGACGGCAGGAGAAACGCGACGCCGATACCGGGGCGTATCGGCGAGCGTTTCGACGCCGCGGGCGCGATCCTGGAGTAGGACGACGCGGGTGCGCCCGCGCCCCGGAGGCTCACATCAGGCCTCCCGCACCACCGGGTTGCGTAAGACCCCGATGCCGCTGATCTCCACCTCGACCACGTCGCCATGCTTGAGGTTGGGCGAGGCGCCGTCGGTGCCCATCCAGATCATGTCCCCTGGATGGAGCGTGAGGTAGCGGCTCATCGCCGCGATGTAGTGGGCCACCCCGAAAAGCATCTTGTTGGTGGGGAAGCGGATTTTCTGCTCGCCGTTGACGCGGACCGTGGTCACGAGGTCGTCGAGCCGGACGTCGGTCTCGATCCACGGCCCCATCGGCTTGAAGGTGTCAGTGTTCTTTGCCCGCCAGAGGGTTCGGTCCTCGGCCTGCCAGCTGCGCTCGCTCACGTCGTTGCCGATGGTGTAGCCGAGGACGCAGGAGAGCGCCTCCTTCTCCGCAAGGTGCTTCGCCTTGCGGCCGATCACCACCACCAGTTCGCCCTCGTAGTGGACCTTCTCGGTAGCGTCCTTGGGGATGACGATCGGCTCGCCGTGGGCGATGAGCGCGTTGTTGGCGCGATAGCCGATGTCGGCCTTCTTCGGCACCTTGGGCTCGCGGCCGGTGAGCTTCGCCTGCTCGATAATGTGGTCCATGTAGTTGATGCCGGCGGCATAGAAGGTGGGCGGCACCACCGGGACCAGAAGCTTGACCGCGGCGAGCTTTCGGCGCTTGGCCGTCCGCTCGTACGCGTCAAACGGGGTGCCCGACACCTCGGCGATGTCCTCGCCCTCGAGGATACCGTAGCGGACGGCGCCGTCCGCCTCGTATCTCACCCAGCGCATCTTTCCCTCGCTCAGTCGCAGTCCGACAGCAATCCGCCAGTCTGGAGGATGCCCCAGCAGGCCTTGTCGGCGAAGTGGACGATGGTTCCCTCGTGGCTCCTAAGGATGTGCTCGCCCTCGGCCGAGTGCGCCCCAGCAATGTGGGCGACCTCGAGCGGCAGCCCGACGCTGAGGCACATATGCACGCCGAAGGGCGGATGGCGCACGGTCGGCCAGCCCTGCGCGCGCTTGTTCTTCCCCCAGAACCTCTGGTGCCGGGGATCGAACTCGAAGGGCTTGCCGACATCGTGGCAGAGCGCCCCGGCGAGCACGACGTCGCGGTCGTAGCGAAAGTCGGGGAACATCTGCGCCAGCTCTTCGGCCAGCCGGAGCGCCATGCGCGCCACCACCCGGATGTGCTGGGCCTGGTGGCCCTTCTTCAGCACCTTCTGGCGGGGGTTGCCGGCACCGGGGATGGCGCTGATCGAGGAGAAGCTCGACTCGGCGATCGCCTTAGCCCACGCCTCGACGACCTTGTCGCGGAGCCCGCGATCGGCGATCTCTTCGACCTCGGGGAGCTCCTTGCGGATCTTCGCCCTGAGCGCGTCCGTGACCGGCCGCTTGCGGATGGCATGACGCCTGGGCGCCGCCCGTCGCCTCACGCTCGTTCGTGCTCGTGCCATGACCTCAACTCCTGCTGGTTGATTGGGCGGCGCACATGTTACACCAACTCTCGAACGTTGCACGCGCGCGATGCGGCCCCGGCGACCCCCGGGCGGGCACGGCGCGCGAGCGGGGCTCGATGGGCGACTCGCGCTCGGATCGCTGGCGACTCTACTACGAGACGACGGGCGAGCGCCCGCCGCGCGAGACGCTGATGCACGCGCTCGAGCGCTTCGCGCGCGAGCCGGCCCCGCCGCAGTCCCGCTTCGCGGTGGACCTGGGATGCGGCTCGGGCCGGGATACGGTCCTGCTTCTGAGGAGCGGCTTCTCGGTGCTCGCGGTCGATGCCGAGGCGGCGGCGATCGAGGCGCTCCGCAAGCGCCCCGATCTGCCCGCGGGCGCGGCGCTCGCGACCCGGGTCGCGCGCTTCGAGGATACGACCTGGCCGGCCGCCGATCTCGTGAACGCGAGCTTCTCGCTGCCGCTCTGCCCACGGGAGGCGTTCCTGCGCCTTTGGGCGCGGCTGGTGGGAAGCCTCAAGCCGGGCGGCCGCTTCGCCGGCCAGCTCTTCGGCGAGCGCGACGAGTGGGCGGGCGACCCCACGATCACGCATTTGCGCCGCGCCGAGGCCGAGGGCCTGCTCGCCGACCTCGAGGTCGAGCTCTTCCGCGAGGAGGAGACGGACACGATCACCCCGCGCGGCAGACCCAAGCATTGGCACCTCTTCCACGTGGTCGCCCGCAAGGCTTGAGCGCCCGGCGAGGGCCCCCGGCAATCCCGTGCGACGTTTCTCAAATCGGTACGATCAGCTCGCGCGGACAGTCCGCGGTCCAGCACTCCACGCCCTTGTCGGTGATCAGGAACGTCTCCTCGGTGTGAAAGCGCACGCCCTCCGAGTAGTAGCTATACTCGATGCAGTAGACCGTCCCGGGCTCGACCACGACCCGGTTGACCTCGTTCATGCGCGGTTCCTCGTGCGAGGCGAGGCCGATGCCGTGGCCGACGAACTCGCGCGGAAACCTGTCGAGGTGCCGGCTGATGGCCTTGTAGCCGCGGCGGAACACATCCCCACCGGTCTCGCCGACCTTGATCGACATGCCGAGCTCCATCTGCACCTCGTTGAGCCACTTCCAGATGTCTTTCTGGCGCTGGGAACAGTGGCCGAGGTAGTAGGAGCGCACGAAGTCGCCGCCATAGCCGAGGCAGAAGGCGCCCATATCCACTTTGACGAAGTCCCCGGGCTTGAGCTTGTGCCCCACCGGAAAGGGGGAGTGGGCGGCGTAGGACGTGGGTCCGGTCCCGACATTGATGAACTTTGCCCCCTCCGCGCCGAGCGCGACCATCCTGGCGACCGCCGCCTTGTGCAGGTCCCGGTCGGTCGCACCGGGGCGGATCGCCTCGCGGAAGGCGCGGTGGGCCTCGACCGTCCAGCGGGTCGCCTGCTTGAGCCGGCGGATCTCCTCCTTCGACTTCACCATCCGCACGAGTTCCATCTCGCGCGCGATGTCGACGATCCGGTTGCCTTCGAGGAGCTCGTCGAGGCGCTTGCGGAAGCCCTCGGTGAGCTGCTCGCCCTCGGTGCCGATGGTCAGGTTCTCGACCCCCCGCTCGGCCAGCACCGCCTTGGCCGCATCGAAGAAGTCCTCGTAGAAATGGACGTCGAGGTCGGTGAAGAACTCGGCCATGGCGTAACCGCGGCAGTCCTTGATCCAGCTCGAGTCCATGGCCAGGTGGAGATCGACCGCCGGCACGACCAGCGCCGGCTCCTTGGCCGGGTCGCGGAAGTAGAAGACGACGAACGGCCGATAGCCGAGCGTTCCCCCGTTGTGGAAGAAGCCGCTCATGTAGCGCGAGTTCTCCGGGCCGCGGACGATGAGGAGGTCCAAGCCCTTCCTCTCCATCATGGCGCGCACACGCGGCTCGTTGAGGATGCGGGGCTCGATGGCCATGGAAGTTCCTCCCCTTGTCGAAGCGTCTTGAGCCCCGGCGGGCCCCGGGGCGGGCGAAGGGCGGGCCGGGCGGGGCGGAAAGGCCGCGCGTCGGAGGCCGCGATCTGCCCGATCTATAGCCTGCCGCCCGGCTCCGGGGCAATCGGCGCAAACTTAGCGTGCATTCCCGTGCGCGCGGCGGCATACTGCGGGCCAAACTGAACAAGCCGAGCCAATCTAGGGAGAAAGCGTGATGGTCGCAGAAACGGGCCCCTTGAAGGGCATCCGAGTCGTCGACATGACGATCAACATGGCGGGGCCCACCTGCAGCCTCTATCTTGCCGATCTTGGCGCCGACGTGATCAAGGTCGAGCGGCCCGACCGGGGTGACGACACCCGCCGCTTCATCCCGCCCGAGATCCGCGGCGAATCGTCGGCCTTCATGATGATGAACCGCAACAAGAGGGGCATCGCGCTCGACATCAAGAGCGGGGCCGGCAAGGAGGTGTTCCGTCGCCTCGCCCGCTCGGCCGACGTGCTGGTCGAGAACTTCAAGCGCGACACCCTCGAGCGCAACGGCCTCGGCTATCCGCATCTCTCCAAGGAGAACCCGCGGCTCATCTATTGCAGCCTCACCGGCTTCGGTCGCACCGGGCCCTACGCCGACCGCGGCGGGCTCGACCTGGTCGCCCAGGGGATGAGCGGCCTGATGAGCATCACCGGCGAGGGGGGCGGGCGGCCCCCGGTCAAGGTGGGCTCGCCGGTCTGCGACATCATGGGCGGGATGTTCGCGGCCATGGCGGTTCTAGCCGCGCTTTGCTGGCGCCAGCAGACGGGCGAAGGGCAGCTCGTCGATACCTCACTCTTCGAGGCCGGGATCACCTCCACCTACCACCAGTCGGCGATCTACGTCGCCACCGGCAAGTCGCCGGGCGCGATGGGGACCGTGCACCCCTTGAACGCCCCCTACCAGGCGTTCGAGACCAAGGACGGATACATCACCATCGCCGCCGGCGCCGACGAGCGCTGGAAGCGACTCACCGACGCGCTCGGGATCGAGCATCTGCGCGCCGACCCCCGCTTCAAGACCGCCCCCGACCGGGTGGTCAACGTCAAGGCGCTGCAGGAGGTGCTGGAGCCCATCTTCCGGCAGAAGAGCCGCGCCGAGTGGCTGGATCTCCTGCTCGCCGCGGACGTGCCGGCGGGCCCGATCTTGTCGATCGGGGAGATGCACAGCGATCCCCAGACGGTCGCCCGCAACATGTTCGTCGAGGTCGAGCACAGCAAGGTCGGGCGGGTGAAGACCCTGGGCTCGCCGATCAAGATGTCGAAGACGCCGCCGAACGTGCGCCGCGCGGCGCCCTATCTCGGCGAGCACACTCGCGAGGTGCTCTCCGAGATCGGCTACTCCGCGGCCGAGATCGAGCGGCTGGCCAAGGACAAGGTCGTCCGGCTCGGCTGAGCGGCCGGCCCTAGAGGCAGCGGTAGACGGACTCGACCAGGCGGGAGAGCCGCGGGCTCATGCCCGGTCCCGAGTACATGAAGTTCATGCCGTAGGCGAAGCCGAGGCGGGCGTCGGGGTCGGCGAAGCCAAGAGCGCCGCCCGCGCCCGTGTGTCCGAAGGCATGCGGATTCGGACCCATCGGAATCTCGCCCGGAAGATTGACATAGAAGCCGAGCCCCATGCGCCGGCGGTGGCCGAGCATCTCCTCCCGTCCCTCCCACTGCACCGCGGTCGCGCGCGCCAAGCCCTCGGGCGAGATGATCCGCACGCCCTTGAGCGCACCCCCCATCGCCAGCGCACCGAAGAGCCGGGCGATCGCGCGCGGCGCCCCGTGACCGTTGATCGAGGGGATCTCGGCCGAGCGGAACTCGGGCGTGTTGAAAAGCGAGGGCGGGACCTGCCGCATCGCGCGGTGGCGGAGGGATTCGGGCTCCGACTCGTCGAAAAGAGTCCCCTTGGTTTCGCCGAAGAACTCGGCCGTGCGCGAGTGCTCGTTCGGCGGGAGCCCGATCCAGTAGTCCAGCCCGAGGGGCGCCGTCACCTCCCCGCGCAGATAGGTGCCGATCGTACGCCCTGAGGCGCGGCGCACCACCTCGCCGACCAGAAAGCCCATGGTGACCGAGTGGTAGGCCTGCCGCGTGCCCGGCTCCCACTGGAGCGTTTCCGCCGCCAGGGCCTCCGTCATCGCCCGCCAGTCGAGGACCGCGCCGGTCGGCATCTCGCGGCTGATCGCCGGCAGGCCCGCCCGATGATCGAGGAGATGGCGGACCCGAACCCCGTCCTTGCCGTTCGCCGCAAACTCGGGCCAGTAGCGGGCGACCGGCGCGTCGAGGTCGAGGAGGCCGCGGTCGACCAGCATGTGGGCGACGAGCGCGCTCACCCCCTTGGCGACCGACATCATGCAGACGAGGGTGTCCCGCTCCCAGGACCGCGTGCGGGCGCGATCGCGGAAGCCGCCCCAGAGGTCAACGACAAACCGGCCCTCCAGGGCGACCGAGACCGCCGCACCGACCTCGCCGAAGGCGCGAAAGTTCTCGGCGAAGACCTCGCGCACGCCGGCGAAGCGCGGCTCGCAGGTGCCGTGTATCGGAGCTTCGCTTGCGATCACCAATTTCATCTCCTCATCCGGGCTCGACGGCCTGATCGGCGTCGGCCGGTAGGCATCGCCGCGGCCGAGGTCCTTTTCCTGCTCAAGAGCGTCCGTCCTTAGCCGGGTTCCCCGGAGCGATCTTAGCCGAGTCGACCGGGGCGCGTTCAACCCCGACGCCGAGGAGGTTGCGGCACCCCCGCCGACCGCTTATGAGGAGGGGGCGGTCCCGCCCGGGACCGCGCGTCAACGACGGGAGGGGGGAGATGTCCGAGTCCCGCGTACCGCAGGGCACGCACACCGTCCGCTGGGAGGACTGGAGCCGCCTGGTCGAGGCCAAGGACAAGCTCGGCGGCCTCGACTTCATCCACGCCATCATCGAGGGGCGGCTTCCGCATCCTCCCTTCTATGAGGTCCTCGGTTTCAGGGTCGAGGAGGCCGAGGCGGGCCGAGTGGTGATGTCGGGCCGGCCGGGAGAGTTCCTGGTCCATCCCGGGGGCGGCGTGCACGGCTCGTTCTCGGCGGCGCTGATCGAGTCGGCGACCGGCCTCGCGGTCTGGTCGCGCCTTCCCGCCGGGCGCGGCATGACCACCCTCGACATCAAGGTAAACTACGTGCGGGCGATGACCACCGCTACCCCGCCGGTCCGCTGCGAGGCGAAGGTGATCCATCCGGGTAACCGGGTGGCGACCGCCGAGGCGAGGGTGACCGACGCGGCGGGCAAGCTCTACGCCCACGGGCTCTCGACCTGCATGGTTTTCGCCTGATCCCGAACCCTGCCAGCACCGGACTACGGCCCGGGTTTCGGCCGGCGCCGGATCGCGTAGCAGTTCTCCATCTTCTCCATGCCCGCCTTGGGATAGAAGGCCGCGGCCCCGGGAGCGGAGAGGAGAAGCAGCGTCACCACCTCGGTCCCGCCGGCGGCCTCGTGGGTGCGGCGGATGAGCTCGGTCCCGACGCGCCCCGCCCTTGCCAAGCGCGATCGACGGCAAGGTCGGAAAGGTAGCAGCAGTAGGCGAAGTCGGTGACCGCACGCGAGACGCCGATGAGTGTGCCCCGGCCGTCGCGCGCGCAGACGACGAGGGGAGCGTTCCTGACCATCGCCCGGATGCGCTCGGGCTCGTCGACGGGCCGACGCTCGGCGAGACCGGAGCGCCGAAGCACGTCCACGAACTCCGCCGGGTCCAGGTCGTTCTCGATCGTGTAGACGGGGTCCATCGGCTCGTTCCTCAGCGCAGGACTGGCGCCCCCGGTCGGCTCGCTCGCGAATCCCGGCGGCCCCGGCCGTGTTCATAACACGGCGCATGGCCCCGCGGTACGGGCCACCGCCGCACGCGCCCCGCCGACCTGACTGCCGCTCAGGCCCTCGATCGCGCGCGGTTGACGGGTCCGCCGGGATACTCGAAGGTGTTTCTCGGGGGCCCGTGGCCCTCCGCGCGCGTCGCCCCATCGGCAGGGTATCCGCCTCGACCCGATCGCCTCATGAACCGCATCGACCTCAGCGACCGAGTGCTCCTCCGGCTGGTGGCCGCGGCCGTGCTGGTGCTTACCGTCTATTTCGCGCTGCTCCCTGCCCTGCCGCAAGCGTTCCGGCTGCCGGGAAGCGCGCCCCTGCATATCGCCGGGGTGATCGGCTCGAGCCTCCTCCTCGTCTCAGTCGCCTTCGTCGCGGCAAAGCGGAGCGGCCGCGGCGGCCCGCCGCCTGCCTGGTTCGTCGCCCACGCGGTCTGCGCGGTTGCGGGCTTCGCCCTAGTCGCCGCCCATTCCGCCGGGCGGCTCCGCCATGCCCCGGCTCTGCTCCTCCTCGCTCTCGTCGCGCTCGCCGCGCTCGGGGTGTGGGCGCGGGTGCGTCTTTCCCGCCGGCTTGCGGCGACCTTTGCCACCAGGCGCGCCCTCCTCGATCCGCCCGCCCCGCAGGCGCGCGGGAGCCTCGCCGCCCTCATCGCCGAGAAGGAGGCGCTTCTGCGTCGCCTCGATCCGGGCGCGCGCGAGGCGACGTTCTCGCCAACCCTCGGCCACTGGCTTCGCGCCCCCGCGCTCGCGTACCGGTACGCACGGCTCGCCCGCGCCGAGGCGGGCGTGATCGGAACGCGCCAGGCGGCCGGCCTTGCGCTCGGGTACTGGCGCGCGGTTCACATCGCGCTTGCCTGGCTGTTCGTCGCCGGCCTCGTCGTCCACATCGTCACCGTTACCTTCTTCGCCGGCTACGTGGCCGGCGGCGGGGAGGTCTACTGGTGGCACCTCGCCGCCTGGTGATGCGGCGGGCGCGCCGCGCCACCGGTGGGGAGGAGCGATGAGCCGGCTCGCCCTGATGATCGACCTCGAGCGCTGCACCGGCTGCAAGAGCTGCGAGGCGGCCTGCAAGCAGGAGCATCGCCTCGGCCCCGGCGAGTTCCGCACCCGGGTGGTCTGGCTAGGGCGCGAGGACGAGGCCGGGCTGGACTTCCTCACCCTCACCTGCCAGCACTGCGAGCGTCCGGCCTGCCTCCGGGCCTGCCCGGTCAACCCCAAGGCGATCAGCAAAGATCCCGCGACCGGGGTGGTGCGCGTGCACGAGGATCGCTGCACCGGCTGCGGCGAGTGCGTGATCGCCTGCCCCTACGGCGCCATGGGCTTCGACTCGCACGGGCACCACGCGGTGAAATGCGACCTCTGCGCCGACCGGCGCGCCGAGGGCGGCATTCCGGCCTGCGCCGCGGCCTGCCCCGGCTATGCCATCTCCTTCGGCGAGCGCGAGGCGCTGTTGGACCGGGCCCGCGTCGAGGGGCGCCGGCCCCGCGAGACCGATCCCTTCCTCCTCGGCCCGGCAACCGTTTACCTTGAGCGCCTCCGTCCCGCCCCGACGTCCGCCGACGGTCGCGCCCCGGCCCGCCCCCCCGCGGTGGTGAACCCGCCGGACGCGCAGGCGGCCCTGTCGCGCGCCGCGCCCGCCTTTCCCTTCCGCAGCCCGCGCGAGGAGGCGACGCCCGACCGCACGGTTCCGGGCGGCTGCACCCTCTGCTTCAACTGCTGCACGGTGAAGTTCCACTTCCGCGGCGACCGCCTCGTCCAGGTCACCGGCAACGAGGACGACCCGGTGCTCAAGGGCAAGGTCTGCCCTAAGTCACAGATGACACTGCAGATGTATCACAGCCGCGAGCGCCTAACCCGGCCGCTCAAGCGCATCGGCGAGCGGGGCGAGGGCCGCTTCGCGCCCGTCTCGTGGGAGCAGGCGCTCGAAGAGATCGCCGAGCGGCTGGTCGCGGTCCGCGAGCGCTTCGGGCCGGAGGCGCTGGCTCTCTTCGTCGGCACGCGCACCGGGATCATCGCCAAGCAGGGCTACGCCCGCCTCTTCGCCCAGCTCTGGGGCACCCCCAACATCGAGGGGACCGACCCCTTCTGCTCCAGCGGCAAGGCCATCGCCTACCGGCTCGTCCAGGGCTCGGTCGGCTCGGGCAACAGCTACACCGAGGCCGACCTCGGGGGCGCCCGGCTCTACCTCTACATCGGCGACAATCAGGCCGAAACCCGACCGGTCTTCTTCGGCCTGATCAACGACTGGCGGCTCAGGCACGGAGCGCGGATGATCGCCGTCGATCCGCGCCTCACCGTGACCGCGAGCAAGGCCGACCGATGGCTCCCCATCCGCCCGGGTACCGACATGGCGCTCGCGCTCGCGGCCGCCTATCACATCCTCGACAAGGGGCTCAACGACGCCCGCTTCTGCGTGGACTGGGTCCTCGGCTGGGAGCGCTGGCGCGATTTCATCTTCGCCAAGGGTTATACCCCCGAGTGGGCCGAGCCGATCACCGGCATCCCGGCCGGCGAGATCCGCACCCTCGCCGAGGAGATCGCCCGCGCCGGGGGCTGCGTGCTCTTCGCCAGCCGCGGGGTCAACCAGCACACCAACTCGGTGCAGACGAACCGCGCCCTCATGTTCCTCGCTGCGATCACCGGCAACTGGGGCCGGCGGGGCGGAGCCTTCGTCAACATGACCGCCTCGCCCCCGCTGGCGGCGAACGCGCCCCCGGGGCGGCGGGCGAAGATCGCGCGCCCGCGCGTCCGCAAGAGCCCGACCGGCTGGATCGAGGCCATGCGCACCGGCCGCCCCTACCCGATCCGGGCGATGATCTCGTGCAACAACCCGCTCGCCCAATGGCCGGGGTTGGCGGCGGCGCGCGAGGCTTTCCGTGCCCTCGACCTCGTCGTCCACATCGAGCTTTTCGCCAACGAGACCTCGGCCTTCGCCGACTACGTGCTGCCGGCGGCGGCCGGGATCGAGGCGGGCGACATCGGCCGCTCGGCCGACGACCGCCGGATCGTGTGGATCGACCGGATGACCGACCCGCCCGGCGAGGCCCGGCCGGACGCCTGGATCTGGGTCGAGCTCGCGAAGCGCCTCGGGTTCTCGGACGTGCTCAAGGAGGACTACAAGGACCCCGCCCGCTTCTGGGACGAGGTCATGATCGACAACGAACAGTTTCGCGGCATCACCCAGCGGCGCCTGCACGCGGTTCCCTACCGCTGGGTGCGCTTTCCCGCGGCGAGCGAAGACGCGCCCGAGATCGAAACCCTCTATCTCGAGGGAAACACGGCGCCGGGCCAGCCCGCGGGCAAGCGGTTTCCCACCCCGAGCGGGAAGCTCGAGTTCTGGACCGACGCGCAGGAGGCCGACTTCGCCGCACTCGGGCTTTCCGCGCTTCCCGAATTCTACGGCGAGCGCGAGGGACTTCTCGATCTGCCCTTCGTCGTGCGCGAGGAGGGCGACGAGCGCCTTTCCCTCCTCTCGCCCTTCGAGAAGGTGCCGACCGGGGCCGCGCGGGCGCGGGTCGTTCCGCCCGCCGAGGACGCGCCGGCCGCGCGGCTTCGCGCCCAGGGCTTCGACAGCGAGCTCGTGACGGGGCGTCCACCCGCGCCGCATTTCCACTCCTGGACGCACTATTTCTGGCAGGCGCAGGAGATGTGGCCCGATCTCTACTGCCAGATCCACCCCGAGCGGGCGGCCGCGCTGGGCGTGAAGGACGGCGAACGGGTGCGGATCGAGACCGCCCACGGCGCGATCGAGGCGCGGGCCTGGATTCACGCCGGCATCCGCCCAACGGCGGTGTTCGTCCCCATCGGCTGGGGCGAGCGCCAACCCTTCCATCCCTGGCGCTCGGTCAACTTCCTGACCGACCCCTCCCAGCGCGATCCGATCTCGGACCAGACCAACCTCAAGAGCCTGCTTTGCCGCGTGCGCAAAGCCTGAGCGGGGGAGCCCCGCCGCGGTCCGCCCGCGGTTGACCCGGGACGGGCCGGTCCGCACACTCGCCACGGCCGCCCCGCGCGGCCGAGAGTCAAAGGAGGTCCCGCGATGGGTGTTACCGAACGCCTCGCCCGACTCGTCGTCGAAACCCCGGCCGAGCGACTGATCGCGCCGGCGCTCCTTGAATCGGCGAAGCTCCGCCTCCTCGACGGGCTTGCCATCATGCTCGCCGGCTCACGCGAGCCCTCGACGCTGATCGCCCTCGCCATGGCCCGCGAGTGGGGCGGGGCAGCGGCGGCGGGCGTGGTCGGGCATCCCGACCGCCTGCCGGCGCCGCTCGCCGGCTTCGTCAACGGCGTCTCCGCCCATTCGCAGGAGTTCGACGACTACACCCGGGGCGCCGGCCACATGACCGTGAGCATGGTCCCCGGCTCGCTTGCCGCGGCCGAGGAAGCCGGGCTCTCGGGACGAGCTCTGGTCGAGGGCTTCGTCGTCGGCTTCGAGGTCGTCTGCCGGATCGCACGGGGGATGAATCCGTATCTCTTCGACCGCGGGTTCCATCAGAACTGCCTCTGGGCCGAGCTTGGGGTCGCGGCCGCGGCGGCGCGGATGCGGGGCCTGAGCGTGGACGAGACGCGGATGGCGCTCGGCATCGCCTGTTCGGGCGGCTCGGGCATCCGCCGCAACGTCGGCTCGATGGGCAAGGCTTATCACGTGGGCCACGGGGTGATGAACGGGCTCGTCTCCGCCTCGCTCGCGGGTCGGGGCTACGTCGTCGATCCCGAGGCGGTGGCCGGCGAGGACGAGCCGGGGCACGGGCGCTGGGGCCTAGTCGAGACCTACAACGGCATCGGCAACTACGCCCTCGGCAAGACGACGGCGGGCCTTGGCGAGGCGTGGGAGCTGGAGGGAAACCGCACCGTGGTCTGCTTCCACCCGGGCTCGACCACGCTCGCCGCGGCCGTCGATTGCGTGATCGAGTTGATCCGCGCCCACGGCATCCGCTCCGAGGCGGTCGAGCGGGTCGCGCTCGACTGCACGCCCGAGGCGCTCAACCGCGCCTGCTACCGCGAGGTCGAGTCGAGCTACAAGGCGCGCTACTCTCTGCCTTACGCGGTGGCGGTGACTCTGATCGACGGCAAGGCCGGCCTCGCCCAATTCGCGGACGCGCGGGTGGCCAAGGGCGACGTGCAGGCGCTGATGCGCCGTATCGAGGTGGCCGTGCCGCCCGACCTCGCCCACCATGTCGGCCCCTGGGAGGGCAAGGTCAACTGGGCCGAGATGCGGATCGCGATCCACATGAAGGACGGCCGCGTGATCCGCGGCGCGCGCTCGCATGCCAAGGGTTGGCCCGAGGACGTGCCGGTCGGCTTCGAGGAGGTGGCCGGGAAGTTCGCCGACTGCGCCGAGGGCGTGCTTTCCCCGGCGCGGCGCGACCGGGTTATCACCATGGTGCGCAGGATCGAACGACTCGCGGACATCCGCGAGCTGATGGCCGCGGTCGGGGCCGAGGGCGCCTAGGACCCACCATCGCCGCCGGCGCCTCCCGATCAGCCCGCGCGGCGGAGCCGGGCGGCGGGCGCACGCCTCTCGCGCAGGCCCCGGAGCAGGCTCCCGTAACCGTCTATCTCGGGCGCGAGGCCGAGCACGTCGAACGCCTGCCACACACTCACTTGGTTGGCCGAGTAGACCGGCTTGCCGAGGTCGCGCTCCAGCGCCTCGATCACGGGCAGCGCCTTGAGCTGGGTGCAGGCGATGAACACCCCGTCGCTCTCCCCGCTCGCCGTCTCCTTGGCCCGCCGATAGATCTGGTGCGGCTCGATCGCGGCGTGGTCGAAGAGATCGAGCATGTCGAAGGTCGCGAGCCGCACGACCTCGATGCCGTTCCCTTGCAGGAACGCCTTGAGCCGCTCGTTGGTGAGCTGGACGTAGGGCGTGACCACGTCCACCTTGCGGATGCCGTTCGCCTGCAGCGCCGCGACCATCGCCCCCGAGGTGGTCACGCACGGCGCCTTGACGATCTCGGAGATCCGGCTGGACATGCGCTTGTCCCAGCCCGGCCCTTCGAAGAAGCTTCCGCTGGTGCAGCCGAAGACGGCGACGTCGGGGCGCCCGTCGGCGAGGATGCGGGCGGCGCGTTGCGCCGTCTCCTCCATGGCGAGGATGACATCCGCCGTCCCGTGCGCCCCGGTTTCGAAGCGGGTGGTCTGGAAGGCCACCCCCTCGGGCAGGAGCCGCCACATCTCGTATTCCATTGTCGTGTTGACCGACGGGATGAGCATCCCGATGCGCGCGCGCCATCCGTACATTGATGTCCCCTCAGCGAGGCGATATGGACCGTTGCGATGAAGTCTCCCGCCTGCGGGCGCGGCTGTCAACGCCGGGCCGGAGCCGCCTGATCCGGGTTGCGGGCGAGCCAGTCCATGAAGTCGGCGAACGCCTCGTCGAGGCCGAAGCGGGCGCGAAAGCCGGTCTCCTCGGCCAGGCGCCGGCAGGAGAGGGGCGAGCGGTCGCGCGCCCCGTGCAGCTCCACGGTGGCCTCGGACGGGTCGGCGGCGATGCGGTAAGAGAAGCGCGGGAACCGGGCTTTCAAGCGCGCGCACCAGTCGGCGAGCGTCCACGACCGCCCCGGGGAGACGTGATAGACCTCATGGCGCGGGTGCTCGAGCGCGAGGAGCCGGATCAACCCCTCGGCAATGTCGCTGGCGTAGATCCAGTCGCGCCGGCCCTCGCGCGAGAGCACCGCCTCATGCCCGGCGAGCGCGACGCGGGTGGCGAGGAGCGTCGGGCTCAGGGTGTCGCGCACGCCGGTATCGTACTCCCAGCGGCCGAACACCGCGCCGAGGCGGGCGACGACGAGGTCGAGCCCCGAGAGCGCCTTGTAGCGGAGCGCCGTGCGCTCGCCCGCGTACTTGCTGATGCCGTAGAGGCTCTCGGGGGACGGAGGCGTCGCCCCTTCGTCTATCTCGCCCGCGACGAAGGCGTTCCGCCCATAGACCGATCCGGTGCTGAGATGCAGGATCCGCCCCACCCCGTGCGCGCGCGCCGCCTCCAGCACCTCGATGGTGCCGAGCAGGTTCACGCGCGCGATCGAGCGGGCGTCCGCCTTCTCGCGCGCGACCCCGGCGGTGACCGCGGCGCCGTGGACGAGGGCGCGAACGCCGTGATCATTGAGCGCGCGCGCGAGCGCGGCGCCGTCGAGCACGTCGCCCGCGACCGCGTGCAGCTTGCCGGAAAGCGCCGAGAACGCGCGGAGCGCCCCCTCGGGCGGCGGGATCCGGTCGTAGAGCACGACCGTCTCGCCCCGGCCGAGAAGCTGCTCGGCCAGGTTGAGCCCCACGAATCCCGCCCCGCCCGTGATCAGGATCGCCATGACGTCCCCCCGCGCTCGCTTCCCCTGCCGGCGCCGGCGCCGCGAGCCCAGTATAGCTCCTTCCCGCGCCGGCGCCCGCCCCCCCCGTCAGCCGACCCTGAGGCCGTCGCCCAGCCAGGGGAGGAAGCCGCGGAGCGCCGGAACGAACTGCGCCTCGAGGATGTCGCGCGCGACCCGGGCGACGTGCTCGGGCAGGTGCCCGAACTCGCCCTTGTGCGCCACCACGGTCAGGCGGCGGCTGAAGCCCGGGCCGGGAAGGGGCAGGACGCGGACCTTGTCCCAGTGGCCGCGGGCCTGCATCAGGCAGAGCGGCGAGGCGATCGTCCAGCCGAGGTTCGCGCCCACCATGCCGATGACCACGTCGGAGGAATCGAACTCGAGGTTGCGCGGCGGGTCGATCCGCATCCGCCGAAGCTGACGCTCGATGCGGCTGCCGAAATAGGAACGCGCCGAATAGCGAACGAAGGAAAGCTGCTGCGCGAGCTCGGCGAGGTCGGCAACCCGCGCCACCTCCGCCTGATGGACGCTCGGAAGCACGAGGACGAACGGCTCGCGCAAAAGGGCGTGGCGCTCGAGGTTCTCGGCGTCCTCGACCGCGTCGCTGTTGACGATCACGTCGAGATTGCGATTGAGCAGCGCCTCGGCGTGAAAGCCGGAGAGCCCCGACCACACCCGGATGTGCGCCGCGACTGGGCGGAGCGCCTGGATGAGCTGGGCGCCGTAGCTGGCGGCGAAGGAGTCGACCAAGCCGATGCGGATCTGCGGCAGCCGGGCGTTGTGGCTCTGGCGGAGAAGCTGCGGCAGCTGGTTGGCCGAGACGACGATGTCGCGCGCATGCTCGCCGAGCACGAGTCCCGCCGCCGTGAGCCCGAGCGGGCGCAGGGCGCGGTCCACCAGCGCCACACCGGCCTTTTCCTCGAGGTGCTTGATCGCCTGCGAGACCGCCGACTGGGTGAGCCCGAGGCGACGGGCGGCCGCGGTCATGTTGCGGGTCTCGGCGACGGCGAGGAAGATCTCGAGGGATCGAAGATCGAAGGCGGGCTTCGCGCGCATGGCCAAGGGCGACCTACCGCCCGCCCCCGGGGGCGGGCGAAGCCATAAGTTTAGCTTATTGCCAGGGGGCTTGGGAACGCCCCGCGCGGGTCCGGCGGCACCGGTGGCCGATCCACTCTCGTCACGGCCGGGCCGTCGCCGGGCGAAACACATCCGATCCCTACGCCGCCGGCTCGCGCACCTCGCAGCCGTACTCGAGGGCCCCGTCCAGGATCGCGTGCCAAAGGAACCGTCCGTACGAGCGGGGGATGTAAAGGTCGGCGGTCGGCGCCGCGTCGACGAGATGGAGGAGCGCGGTCACATGGGCGAAGCCGCTCTGCGCGCACATGCCGGGGCGGAGGCTCCGGGAATGGACGTCGAGGCCGCAGAGCTTGGCGAGGAGGTCACGAAGCCGCGGCCCCTGCGCCCGCACCACGGTGCGGCCCTGGCTCACGTCGATCGCCGCCCCGCCGACGCCCTGAAGCGCCCCGGCGAGCGCGCGCTCGGGTGCCCCCTGGCCCTCGTGCGGCGCGACGACCAGCCACTCCGCGGGCCCGAGCCAGAGCGCCGCCCGTGCGCCCGCGACCGCGCTTGCCCCCGCGGCACGCGGAAGCTCGAACCCGAGCGCCGCCCGCACTGCGGCGAGGAACGGCCCCTCCGCCGCCCGCGCGCGCAGGATCACGAGCGCGAGCGGCCGACGCTCCCAAAGAACGATCCTCGGCCCCTCGGGTCCCTCGGCCCCGTGGCGCCCGACGCGATAGTCGGCGCCGAGCGCGCTCTCCGCTTGCCGTTTCTCAGACACGGAGACGCTCCCCTTTCGGATCGATGAAGACGTGGTGCACCACGGTGACCTCGACGGTGCGCCCGGCGACCGGCGAGGCCGCATAGAGCCGCTCGCCGTAGCGCGAGCGCCCGCGCTTGACCAGGGCGAGCGCGATCGAGCGCCCCAGGTTGGGGCTGAAGCAGGTGGAGGTGACCTGCCCGACCATCGGGCACGGCAGCGGATGGCTCGGGTCCTCGACGATCTGCGCCCCGCGCGGGATTCTCTCGCCTGGATCGACGGTGAGGAGACCGACCAGTTGCTTGCGCTCGGGATCGGTGAGCGCCGGCCGGCTGAGCGAGCGCTTGCCGATGAAATCCTTGGTCTTGCTCACCATGCCGGAGAGGCCGAGGTCGTCGGGTGTGGTCCGCCCATCGGCCTCGGGCCCGACCACGAAGTGCCCCTTCTCGATCCTCAGCACGTTGAGCGCCTCGGTGCCGTAGGGGATGATGTCGAAGGGCTCGCCCGCGGCCATGATCGCGTCCATGATCGCGGCGCCGTAATCCGACGGCACGTTCACCTCGTAGGCCATCTCGCCCGAGAAGCTGATCCGGAAGACCCGCGCCGGAAGACCCGCGACCGTGCCCTCGGCGCAGCCCATGTACGGAAGCGCCTCGTTGCCCACGTCGATGTCCGAGGTGAGCCTGGAGAGCACGTTCCGCGCGTTGGGGCCCGCGATCGCCACCCCCGCCCACTGCTCACTCACCGAGGTCATGTGCACCTCGAGCTCGGGCCAGTGCACCTGGTGCACGTACTCGAGCATCGACATGACCCTGACCGCGTTGGCGGTGGTGGTGGTCATGAAGAAGTGGTCCTCGGCGAGGCGGGTCGTGGTGCCGTCGTCGAAGACCATGCCGTCCTCGCGCAGCATGATGCCGTAGCGCGCCTTACCGACGGCCAACTTCTTCCAGTTGTTGATGTAGAGGCGGTCGAGGAGCTCGGCGGCGTCGCCACCCTGGATGTCGATCTTGCCGAGCGTCGAGACGTCGACGAAGCCGACGCTGGTGCGCACCGCCCTGGCCTCGCGGCCGATGGTCTCGAGAACAGTCTCGCCCGGTCGGGGGAAGACCTGCGCCCGCTTCCACAGCCCGGTGTTGACGAAGGGCGCGCCGCGGCGCACGTGCCAGTCGTACATCGGGGTGCGCCGCACGGGATCGAAGTCGGCGCCGGTCGCGTGGCCGATGATGGCGCCGAAGGCGACCGGCGTATAGGGCGGGCGGAAGGTGGTGGTGCCGACCGCCGGGATGTCGGCGCCGACGAGGCCCGAGAGGATGGCCAAGCCTTGGATGTTGCCGAGCTTGCCCTGGTCGGTGCCCATGCCGAGGGTGGTGTAGCGCTTGACGTGCTCGACCGAGCGATAGCCCTCGCGCACCGCCAGCGCGATGTCGGCAGCGGTGACGTCGTTCTGAAAGTCGACGAAGCGCTTGGCCCGCTTCGATCCGACCCCGTGCACCGCCCAGAGCGGCCGCATCGGCGCCTCGACGGCGCGGTCGATCCCCGGCGCGGGCGGGACCGCGCCGTCGCCGAAACCGGCCTCGGCCGCCCCCGTCGCCCCCGCCGCAAGTCCCTCGGCAAGGGCGTCGGCCAGCGCGAAGCTTCCCCTCGCCGCTCCCACCGAGCGCTCGGCCTGGACCGAGGTCCCCGGCACGAAGGCAGCAATCGCGGGCTCGTAGCGCGCCCGTCCGCCCGACTGGCTGAAGAGGTGGATGGCCGGGTTCCAGCCGCCCGACAGGCAGACGAGGTCGCAGTCGATCCGCTCGGCCCGGCCCGCCGCCCGCCCGGTGCCGTCGATCGGGGCGACCGACACGGCCTCGACGGAACGCCCGCCGTGGGCGGCGAGCACCCCGTGGGCGGCGAGCACGCGGATGCCGGCGGCGCGCGCGCGCCTCGCCGCCTCGCCTCCGTCGGGACGCACGTCCACCATCGCGGCGACCTCGATTCCTGCGCGCGCGAGGTCAAGCGCGGCGCCATAGGCGCTGTCATTGTTGGTGAAAACGACCGCGCGCGAGCCGGCCCGCACCGCGTAGCGGTTGGCGTAAGCGCGCGCCGCCGAGACGAGCATCACGCCCGGGCGGTCGTTCTCGGCGAACACGATCGGGCGCTCGATCGCGCCGGTCGCCAGCACCACCCGCTCGGCCCGAACGAGCCAGAGCCGCTGGCGGGTCTCGAACGGGGGCGGGCTCGCCATGTGATCGAAGCGCCGCTCGACGATCGCCAGCATGTCGTGGTCGTTATAGGCGAAGGCGGTGGCGCGGCGCAGGAGCAGGACATCGGGCATAGCCGCGAGCGCGCCGACGGTTTCCTCGACCCAGGCGAGCGCGGGCCGGCCGTCGATCACCGCCTGCTCGCCGAGCAGGCTGCCGCCGAGGGCGGCTCCCTCGTCGACGAGAATCACGCGCGCGCCGGTGCGGCCCGCGGCGAGCGCGGCGGCAAGGCCCGCCGGCCCGCCGCCTACCACCAGCACGTCGCAGTGGGCGTGGCGGTAGTCGTAGCGGTCGGGGTCGCGATCACGCGGCGCCTCACCCATGCCGGCGATGCGGCGGATGTGGTGCTCGTAAGTCGGCCACCAACTCGCCGGCCACATGAAGGTCTTGTAATAGAAGCCGGCCGGCAGGGCGGACGCCAGGAGTCCCGCCAGCGCTCCCAGGTCGAACCCGACCGAGGGCCAGCAGTTCTGGCTCTTGGCAACCAAGCCGTCGAACAGCTCGACCTGAGTCGCGCGGGTGTCGGGCTCGGTCGCCGCCCCCTCGCGAAGCTGCACCAGCGCGTTCGGCTCCTCGGCGCCGGCGCCCACGATCCCGCGCGGGCGGTGGTACTTGAAGCTGCGGGCGACGAGGCGAACGCCGTTGGCGAGCAGCGCCGAGGCGAGCGTATCGCCGGCGTAGCCGGCATGGCGCCGGCCGTTGAAGGTGAAGGATAGCGGCCGCGCCCGGTCGATCAGCCCGCCCGAGGGGTTGCGGAAGGGCTGGCCGTTCATCGTCCCTCCTCCTCGGCGAGCGGGCCGTGGACAGGGCCGGTCGCCAGGATGCGGTGAGAAAGGGTATCGCGCCGGACGCGGATCCAGCGCCGGCAGCCAGCGGCGTGATGCCACAGTTCCTCGTGCGGCCCGCGGGGGTTGTCGCGGACGTAGATGTAGGCGTGCCACTCGGAGTCGGAGGCGGAGGCCGGGTCGGCGGGGCGCTTCACCGTCGCGTCGCCGCCATAGGCGAACTCGTCCTGGTTGCGAGGCCCGCAATGGGGACAGCGGATCAGCAGCATGGCGCGAGCTCCGTCAGTGCGCCCAGGGAGTGGGCCCCTGGCCCTTCTCGTCGTAGACCCGCCCGCTGATGTAGCGGTCGAGGGACAAGGGGGCGTTGATTGGATGCGGCTCGTCCTTGGCGATGGTATAGGCGAACATCCAGCCCGAGCCGGGAGTCGCCTTGAAGCCGCCGTAGCACCAGCCGCAGTTGACATAGAAGTTGTCCAGCGGCGTCTTCGAGATGATCGGGCTTCCGTCCATGCTCATGTCCATGATCCCGGCCCACAGCCGGAGCATCCGCAGCCGGCTGAAGCTCGGAAAGAGCGCCACCGCCGAGCGGATCACGTGCTCGATCGCCGGGAAGTTGCCGCGCTGGGCGTAGGAATTGCAGAAGTCGAGGTCGCCTCCCATCACCAGCTCGCCCTTGTCGCTCTGGCTGATATAGAAGTGGACGGCCCCCGAGGTGACGACGCAGTCGAGGACGGGCTTGACCGGCTCGGAGACCAGCGCCTGCAGCACGTGGGTCTCAATGGGGAGCCTCAGGCCGGCCATGCCGGCGACCACGCCCGAGTTGCCGGCAACCGCGATCCCGACCTTCTTGGCGGCGATGAAGCCGCGCTCGGTTTCCACGCCCACGACGCGCCGACCCTCGCGCCGGATGCCGGTGACGGCGCAGTTCTGGATGATGTCCACGCCGCGCGCGTCTGCCGCCCGGGCATAGCCCCAGGCGACGGCGTCGTGGCGGGCGGTACCGCCGCGGCGCTGGAGAAGCCCGCCCATGATCGGATAGCGGGCATTCTCGGAGCAGTCGAGGAGCGGCACGAACGCCTTCACCTGCTCGCGGTTCAGGAACTCGGCGTCGATGCCGTTGAGGCGCATGGCGTTGCCGCGGCGCGAATGGGCATCGATGTCGGCGTCGGTGTGGGCGAGGTTGAGGACGCCCCGCTGGCTGAGCATGACATTGAAGTTGAGATCCGCGCTCAGGCCCTCCCAGAGCTTGAGCGAGAACTCATAGAAATGGGCGTTCGCCTCGAGGATGTAGTTGGAGCGCACGATCGTGGTATTGCGCCCGGTGTTGCCCCCGCCCAGGTACCCCTTCTCGATCACCGCGACGTTGGTAATGCCATGCTCCTTGGCGAGGTAGTAGGCGGTCGCGAGTCCGTGGCCGCCGCCGCCGATGATGACCACATCGTAGGCCGGCTTCGGGGTCGGGCTCCGCCACGCCTCGGGCCAGTTCTCGTGGTTGCTGACGGCGTTCCTGAGCAGGCTGAAGATCGAATACTTGACCATCGGCTTAGTCCTCGCACGATGCCCCGGGGCCGAGCGGCGGCGCGGACCGCCTCGCCTCCGGTCGCTTCGGCCAGAAATCCGGGTGCCCATCGACCGTGCGCCCCACGCAGTTAGTCCTGGCCCGGCCCCTTGTCATCAGGAATGAAACCCAAAGGAAGCAATCTAATCCCCGGGATAAGGCCCGCTTATGCCCGCGCCGACCCGGCTCACGGCACGCTCGCGGCCAGCTCGTCGCAGCGCATGAACCGCGCCCGCGGATGATCCATGATCAGTCGGATCAGCCGCTCCAGCATCCTTAGGCGCCCGGGATGGCCGATGAGCTGCACGTGCAGCGTGAGGTGGAAGAACGAGCCCGGCCGGTCCTCGTAGAGGCCGACGAACTCGTCGCGCCAGACCTCTAACGCGGCTGAGGGCGTGGCGAGCACGCGCCCCGGAAGGCCGCCGTAGAGGAAGTAGGGCGCGTCGGCCAAGTGCCACTGCACGGGAAGCTCCACCACCGGCAGCGGCAGTCCGTCGCGGACGTGGCGGTAGGGCCTGAGCCGGTCGTGGAAGTTGGCCGATGCCATCACCCCCGCCTCGACGAGGAGGTCGAGGGTGTGCTCGGAGAACTCCCAGGAGGGCGAACGCCAGGTGGGTGGGCGAACCCGCGTGACCCGCTCCACCGCCTCGATACCCTTGACGAGCTCGTCACGCTCCTCCTCGCGGGACAGGAGCGTGATCGAGCGGTGACGGTAGCCGTGACTCGCCGCCTCGTGGCCGCGCCGGGCGATCTCACCGACCGCGTCGGGGTGGCGCTCGGCGGTGACTCCGGGGATGAAGAACGTGGCCTTGATCGCGTGCTCGTCGAAGAGGTCGAGGAGCGGCCGAAGGCCCTCCCGCACCGCGAACGCCCCATGCGAGAACAGGACCGGGCGCTTCTCCCCCTCCTTCACCTTGCCGAACCAGATTGCCTCGGCGTCGAAGTCGATGCCGAAGACGACCGGAAAGATCGGATCGCTCACCAAGTCCCCCTTTCAGCTCGTCGTGGCGGAGAGTTTCACTCTGCGGCCGCGGGCCCCAGGGGCGCCTTGCCGGGCGACGGCGCGCAGACGCGCGAGCAGCGGCGCCGGCCCGATTTCCGCAAGTGCGGCGACCGGCGCAACCAGCCGCTTGACCGCCGCGGGAGAGAGCCCCCCGGCGGAGGCGATGGCGAGCTTTTCGCGCTCCTCCTCGGCCGCGAGCGGGCGCGCGGGCGAGCCCTTGACCACTCTGGCCGTGCGCTCCACGGTCGCCCGCCCGCCCATCCGGAAGCGGAGCGTCACCGGCACCATCACGTCGTCGGAGCCGGGCGGAAGGGCCACCGGCTCGACTGTGATCCGCGGAATCAGGTCGGCGATCCCGGCGGCGTCGGCGAGCACGGCCTCGGGCGCGAAGTCGGCCGGCGCGATCCGCCCCTTCCGGAGCGCGAGCGCGACCGTGAACGGCATGCTGAACTGGGCCGCGACGCGCGGGTTGTCGCCCGGCGCGAAAGGCTTGCCGCAACGCTCGTAGAGCCCCTCCGGGGCAAGGATGTGCACCGCCCGGACGGCCGCGCCAGCGCCCGGCTCCTCGCCGAGGAGATCGAGCACCACATCGAGGGCGGGGTGGTTGGAGCGGCAACAGGGATAGGGCTTGATGCTTACCTCGGTCACGCTGAAGCGGCGCCCGAGCCCGGCCGTCGCCTCGGCGGGATCCCCCCGGCCGGCGGCGTAGAGGGCGTTGAGCCCGTAGGCGCCCGTGAGGAAGCGGGGCGGGCCCTCGGCCCCGGCCCGGGCGAGGAGGGCGGACTCGATCGCGACGCGGGCGGCGATCCCGCCGAGGATGCTCTTGGCGCTCACCCGGTCAGCGAGGCCCTGGCGGGTGAGCCCGGCGCGAAGGCTCGCCAGCCCCATGGCCGAGCGGACGCCCTTTTCGCCGAGCCCGAGGAGGCGGGCCGCGCCGGCGGCCGCCCCCACCGCGCCCCCGGTGCCCGTCGGCATCCAGCCGCGGTGCGCGTGCGGCTTGAGGAGCCCCCCAACCCGGCAGGCGACGTCGTAGGCCGCGACCGCCGCGGCGGCGAAAGCCTCGCCCGCCTCGCGGCCCGGATCGAGACCGGCCACCTCGGACGCGGCGAAGAGGGCGGGGAAGATCACCGCCCCGCCGTGGACGTGGGAATCGTCGTGGGTGTCGTCCCACTCGTGCCAGTGGGCGAAGGCGCCGTTGGCGAGGGCCGCGTCCGCCGCCGCGACGCGCCCGCGCCGGCCGACGATCGAGGCGGCCACCCTCCCGCCCGGCCCGGCGAGGCCGGTCGCCACTTTGCGGCAGTCGGCGTCGGCGTGCCCGGCGAGCATCACCGCGACCGCATCGAGCACGAGGCGCCGGAGGGCCGCTCGGGCCGGCTCGGGCACCT
Source organism: Pseudomonadota bacterium (assembly GCA_016202695.1). GTDB lineage: Bacteria > Pseudomonadota > Alphaproteobacteria > JACQOE01 > JACQOE01 > JACQOE01. The sequence continues at coordinate 71,255 of JACQOE010000025.1, forward strand.
CCAGCCAGCGCAGTTCCGCCACATGGCGCGCGAGTTTGTCCTCCGCCCTCATCGCCTCCTCCACTCCACGGGTCGCCGCACCTTCCCACCCCGGCTCCTCAGCCGGCGAACTTCTGGAAGGTGCGGAACCAGTTGCCGCCGAGGATTCCGGCGACCTCGGCCTCGCCGTAGCCGCGGGCGAAGAGGGCGTGGGTGATGTTGGGAAATTCGACGATGGTGCTGATTCCCTCGGGATAACTCTGGGTCAGGAACTCGTCGACGGTGCCGAAGATGTCGGGGCGGTAGGTCCGCCAGCGGCGCGACTCGTCGAGGATCTGCCCGGCTGCCTTGTAGCCCTCCGTGAAGTCGAGGCCGATGCCGATGTTCGCGGCACCGATCACCCTCTTGTAGTGGTCGCAATGGTCGATCAGATCGTCGAGGGTGGGGTTCTTGGGCTTGACCGTCTTCGGCAGGCCGCAGAGGCCGACCATGCCGCCCTTGGCGACGAGCGCCCTGGCGGTCGAGTCCTTGGTGTTGCGGTCATTGGGCACGAAGTCCCAGGCGTTCGAGTGGGTGCAGACCGGCGCGCGCGCCAGCTCGGCCGCCTCGTCGCGGGCGCGGTGGCTGGAGTGGGAGAGGTCGAGGATCATCGGCGTCTCGTTGACCGCGGCGATGAACTCTCGACCGAGGAAGGTGAAGCCGCCGTTGCGCGTCTCCCCGCAACCGTCGCAGAAGAGGGTCCCGCCGGTGTAGGCCGGCCCGATGAAGCGGAAGCCGAGGCGCGCGAGGATGCCAACCCGGGCCAGCTCCTTCTCGATCATGCTGCCGCCCTGGGTCCCGGGGATGATGGCGAGCTTGCCCGACTCCTTGGCCTTGAGGATGTCGGCGGCGCGAGTGGCGAGCATAAGGTAGGGGCTGGTCTCGATCCTCCGCAGCCCGATCTCGGTCTTGCGGAGCGTCTCGTCCCAGCTCGCCTCGGCGGCAAAGGTGATATTGGAGGCGTTCACTCCTCCCGCCAGGCACCGTTCGGCGTAGCGGTCCTCAAGGACGTAGTAGAGCGCGAGGCAGTCGAAGACGAGCGTCTTGTTGGTGAAGTCGATCGCGCGCTGATCGGCGCGGAGCTTAACCGGCGCGTTCGCGGGCATGCGGCGTCTCTCCATTGGCTGCGAGATGTCGAGTGAGCTCGCGCACATCCGCGAGCCGGACGAACGAGTGGAGTCGGGCGAGCGCCTCGCGCGCCGGAGCCGCGTCGAGCGCGCGGGCCGCGCAGTCGGCGAACTTCGCCGCCATGTCGGCGTCGCCAAGCGGCGCCTTCGGATGGCCCCGGGGGAAGGCGACGGTCTCGCTGAGGCGCCGGCCGTCGGCGAGGGCGACGGTCACGCTCGCCGAGTGCTCGGCGCCCGCCCCGCCCGCCCCCGGCTGGGTGGGGTCGGCGCGCATCGCGATCCGGGGAAGGAGTGTGCGCACCTCCGGCCGGCCGATCGCGGCCCTGGTAAAGCTGGCGAGCGTGAGCCGACCGTCGAGAAGCGCCGCCGCCAGCGTGTAATGGAGGCTGAAGCGGGCCTGCATCTCGTCCTCGGGCCGGGCGTAGGAAAGGTTCTGGGCCGCGACCTCGGAGAGGGTGGCTTCGATCTTCCGCACCGCGTCGGGGGTGAGCGCATGGCGCGCGCGAAGCGCGAGGATCGCGTCGACCGGCCGGTGCGCGCTCGCACAGCAGGGGTAGAACTTGAGCCAGATGCCGTACTCCTCCATCGCGCCCGGGCGCCCGAGACGGGCGAGCGCCGGCGCGAGGCGCGAGGGCTCGGCCCCGGCGAAGAGTTCGAGGAAGCCGCGCGCCCCCTCGATCGCGTCCGGGGCGGCGCCGACGCCGGCCTCGGCGAGCGCCGCGGCGAGGAGGCCGTTCTTGGCCGCGAGGCCGGCGTGCACCGGCTTCGCCATGGTCCCAAACTGGCGCTTGAACCCGCCCGAGGCGCTGGTCGCCAGGCTGACCGCGGCGAGCGCGCGCGCTCCGTCGAGCCGCAACAGCCTCGCCGCCGCGGCGGCAACCGCCGGCGAGCCCAGCGTCAGGGTGGTGTGCCAGCCGCGGAAGTAGTGGACCATGTTCACCGCTTCGGCGAGTCGCGCCATGACCTCGAAGCCGACGAGGTAGGCGTCGATCAGCGATTCGCCGGGCGCACCACGCTCCTCGCCCAGCGCGATCAACGCCGGCACCAGCGCGGCGCTGACGTGGGCCGCCGCCGGCTCGAGCACGTCGTCGTAGTCGAGCGCGTGCGCCGCGGTTCCGTTGGCGAGCGCGGCCCAGGGGGCGGCGAGCGCGAGATCGGTGCCGACCACGCGGGCGGAACCCGCGCCCCAGGGCGCGACGGCCGCGCGCACGCGCCTCGCCGCTTCGTCCGCCGAGCCCGCGAGCATGCAGGCGACGGTGTCCTGGAAGGCGCGACGGGCACCCTCGCTCGCCGCCGCGCTCCAAGCGCGCGGGGCATCGGCGATCCAGCGGCCGATCGTCTCTCCGGGTGTCATGCGACGTCCTCCCGTTTGGCGACCGCGGCGAGGGTCCAGGACGGGGCCTCGGCGGCGAAGTGGCAGGCCGAGCGCCGCCCCCCCTCAAAAGCGAGAAGGGGGGGCTCGGCCTCGCGGCAGATCGTCGCGGCGATAGGGCAGCGCGGATGGAAGCGGCACCCGGGCGGCGGGCGCATTGCCGAGGGAACGTCGCCGGCGAGCGGGATGTGCGTGCGCCGGCGTGCGGCCTCGGGATCGACCATCGGGCTCGCGGCGAGGAGCGCGCTGGTGTAGGGATGGCGCGGCAGGGTGAAGATCGAGTCGGTCGCGCCCTCCTCGACCATCCGGCCGAGGTACATCACCGCCACCCGGTCGCAGAGCGAGCGCACCACACCGAGGTCGTGGGTGATGAAGAGATAGGAAAGCTGGAACTCCTCCTGCAGCTTGCGAAGGAGCTTGAGAATCTGCGCCCGGATGGAGATGTCGAGGGCGGAAACCGCCTCGTCGGCGACGATGATCCGCGGCCGCACGGCGAGCGCGCGGGCGATGCAGATGCGCTGGCGCTGGCCGCCGGAAAACTGGTGGGGGTAGCGGTCGAGGAAGGCGCGTCCCGGGCTCAGACCGACGTGATCGAGCAGCTCCGCCGCCGCGGCGCGCTGCTCCCTGGCCGGCACAAGGCCGTGGTTGCGCAAGGGCTGGGCGAGCGTCTGCAACACGGTCTTGCGCGGGTTGAGCGAGTCGAAGGGGTCCTGGAAGATCATCTGCACGTGGCGGTGATAGCCCCGCCGCTCGGCCGGGGCGAGATCGGTCACCTCGCTGCCCTCGAACAGGATCGCGCCCGAGGTCGGCGCGACGAGGCCGAGGATCGCCCGCCCCAGCGTCGTCTTGCCGCAGCCCGACTCGCCGACGAGGGCCAGGATCTCGCCTTCCTCCAGGCTCAGGCTCACCCCGTCGACCGCGCGCACCACCCCCCTCGGGCGGTGAACCCAGCCGCCCCCTGCCGGGAAGTGGACCCTGAGGTTCCTGACCTCGAGGAGGGGCGCCGTCATCGGCCGTCCTCGTGCAGCCAGCAGCGAGCGACGCGGCCACCCTCCAGCGTCACGACCGGCGGTGCCGAGCGGGAACAGGGCTCGAAGGCGCGCGGGCAGCGCGGGTGGAACCGGCAGCCGGGGGGCGGGGCGATCAGGTTGGGTGGCTGGCCCTCAATCGCCTCGAAGGCGGCGACCCGGTGGTCGATGTTGAGGCTCGATTTGAGCAGCGCCGCCGTGTAGGGATGTTGGGGGCCCTTGAACAGGCCGAAGACGTCGGCCTCCTCGACGATCTCGCCCGCATACATCACGTAGACGCGGTCGCAGTACTCGGCCACGAGCCCGAGGTCGTGGCTGATCAGAAGCAGGGCGCTCCCCAGCTCGCGCCGGATGTCACTCAGGAGGGCCATGATCTGCGCCTGGATGGTGACGTCGAGGGCGGTAGTGGGCTCATCCGCGATCAGCAGCGCCGGTCGGCAGGCGACCGCCATCGCGATCAGCACCCGCTGGCGCATCCCGCCGCTCAGCTGATGGGGGTAGTAGTGGACCACGGCCTCGGGAGCAGGAATCTTGACGTGACGGAGTGCCTCCAGTGCACCCGCCTCGGCCGCCCGCCTGCCGAGCCCCTGGTGGATGCAGATCGCCTCGGCGACCTGATCTCCCACCCTGAAGACCGGGTTGAGGAAGGTCATCGGGTCCTGGAAGACCATGGCTATCTCGCCGCCGCGCACCATGCGCATCTCGGCCTCGGAGAGGGCGAGGAGGTCGCGCCCCTTGAACCATACCCGCCCGCCGAGGATGCGAACCGGCGGGCGCACGAGCCGCATCAGCGACAGCGCGGTCATGCTCTTGCCGCAGCCCGACTCGCCCACCAGCGCCACCGCCTCGCTCGGCCGGATGCGGAGCGAGACGCCCTCGACCGCGCGCACCACGCCGGCCGGCGTGAAGATGTGGGTGGTGAGATCCTCGACCCGCAGCAGCTCCTGCATGGATACGCGCGCTTTCCTTCCCGCTCCCCTCAGCGCCCGCGCGAGCGCGGGCTGAGAACGTCGTTGAGGCCGTCGCCCACCAGATTGAGGCTCAGCACCGCGAGGAAGATGACGAGCCCGGGGAAGGCGGTCGTCCACCAGGCGCTGCGCATGATCTGCTGGGCCTGCTGGAGCATGATGCCAAGGCTCACCTGGCTGGGATCGCCGAGCCCGAGGTAGGAGAGGCCGGCCTCGAGCAGCATCGCCTGCCCCACCTGCAGGGTGCCGGCGACCACGACCGGAGCGAGCGCGTTGGGCAGGATCTCGACGAACATCAGAACCAACACGCCGCAGCCGGCGATGCGGGCGGCATCGACGAACTGGCGGGTGCGAAGCGATAGGAACTCGGCGCGCACGATGCGCGCGATCTCGGGCCAACTCAGGAGCGCAATCGCCAGGATGATGTTGACGATGTGCGCACCGAAGAAGGCGACCAGCATGATGGCCAGGAAGAAGCGCGGGATGACGAGGAAGACCTCGGTGAGCCGCATCAGCAGGTCGTCGATGAGCCGGCCGAAGTAGCCGGCAAAGCTCCCGACCACGATGCCGATGCCGGTCGAGACCGCCGCCGCGCTCAGGCCGACGATCAGCGAGATGCGGAGCCCGGCGAGCACGCGGCTGAAAACGTCGCGCCCGAGATCGTCGGTTCCCATCAGGTGCACCGCTCCCGGCGACGCCATGCGCGGCCCGGCCCGGATCTTCTCGGGGTCGAAGGGCACGATCGCATCGCCGAACACGGCGAGAACCAGTAGGCAGCCAAGAACCGCAAGTCCTAGAACCGACATGCGGTTGAGGGCGAAGATGCGCCAAAGGCTCGGCCGCGGCGGCTCCTCCACCCAGCCGGCCGCAGGTGTTCCGGGTGCGGGAGCACTCATTTGTAAACCACCCTCGGATCGATCAGCGCGTAGATCACGTCGGTGATGACGTTGGCGACGATGACGAGGCTCGAGATGAAGATGAAGAGGCCCATCAGGATGGGGTAGTCGCGGGCCATGATCGCCTCGTACATCAGCCGCCCGAGGCCAGGCCAGGCGAACACGGTCTCGGTGAGGACCGAGCCCGCGAGCATGAAGCCGAAGGTGAGGCCGATGACGGTGACCACGGGCAGGAGCGCATTCCGGAGTGCATGGCGGAAGACGACCGCGCCCTCGCTCACCCCCTTGGCGCGAGCGGTGGTGATGTAGTCCTCGGCCAGCGTCTCCTGCATGCGCGCGCGGGTGAGCCGGAAGATGAGGGTGAGGTTATAGACGCTGTAGGTGAGCGCCGGCAGCGCTAGGTGGTGGGCGATGTCGAACGCCCGCCCCCAACCCTCGGCGGGGGCGCGGAGCGAGGCCATGCCCTGGGTCGGGAACCAGCCGAGGTTGAGGGCAAAGAGAAGGAGCAGCAGCTGGCCCAGCCAGAATACCGGCATCGAATAGCCCGCGAGCGCGACCAGGGTGGCGGCGTTGTCGGCGGCGGAGTAGGGATGGCGCGCGGCGAACGCCCCGAGCAGGATTCCGATCGCGCTGCTCAGCACCAAGCTGGTCCCCATCAGGAGGAGGGTGGCGGGGAGCCGGCTCATGATGAGGTCGAACACGTCCACCCGGTAGCGGAGCGAGTAGCCGAGATCGAGGCTCGTGACCTTGGCCACGTAACGCCCAAGTTGGACATAGAGCGGCCGGTCGAGCCCGAACTCGCGGCGGAGCTGCTCGCGGTACTCGGGCGCCGTCTCCATCTGGCCGGAGAGCACGTCGACTGGGTCGCCCGGGGCGGCGTGAACGAGCAGAAAGGTGATGACGACGACGAGGAGGAGGAGCGGCACCGCCTGCAACACACGCCGAAAGAGGTAGGTGAGAAAGCGGCTCTGCATCGCGCTCCCGACGACTTGCCGGCGACGGCGTCCGCCCCTCCGGCACTGGCCACGCCGGCGCACGGGCGCCCCGCTCCCGCCCGGGCGGAGGTCCGGCGGCAGGGGAGAGCCGAGCGCCTCCTGCCGCCCGCGCGGCGCCTCCCAAGGGCCGGCCCGCGAGGGCGGGCAGGCCCGGCTACTACTTCACCATATAAGCGTCCTCGCGGGACTGCACATAGCCCTGCGGGTCGGTGATCACGTCCTTGAATTTGGACGAAACCGCGTTCACCACGGGGATCTCGAACAGAGGCACCGCGGGCAGGTCCTCCATCAGGATTTTTTGGATCTGGCGCCACATGTCGGCGCGCTGCTTGCGATCGACGATCTTGAACTCGGCGTCGAACAGCTTGTCGAGCGCGGGGTTGGAATAGCCCATCCCATTCACAAACGGCTGTTTCTTGATCTGGTTGGTGTGATAGCGCGGGGTAACGCTGATGGTGGGATCGGGCCCGGTCGTGAAGAGCTGATTGGCAAGGTCGAAGTCCCACTGCCGGAAGACGCGATCGATGAAGGTCGGGCGGTCGAAAACCTGGATCTTGACGTCGATCCCCGCCTGCTTGAGCTGGTCGCGGATCACCTCGGCGGCGCGGCCCTCGTAGTCGCGCCCGGAGGCCCAGAAGACCCGCAGGCTGAAGCGGGTGCCGTCGGCGCCGCGGGCGAACCCGGCCTCGTCGAGGAGCTTGTTGGCGGTGGCGAGGTCCTTCTTGGCGTCGCCGTCGTAAACGTCATAGGACGGCTCGAAGATCCAGCGCAGGCCGCTGTTGACGAAGCTCCGGGCTGGCTTGCCCTCGCCAAAGAGTGAGATGTCCTGAATCACCGAGCGGTCGAGGGCGTAGGCGATCGCCCGGCGCACGCGCACGTCCTTGAGGTGCTGGTTGCGCAGGTTGAACAGCAGGTACTCGTTGGTCGCCGCCGCCTCGCCGCCCTTCTCGACGATCTGGAAGCGCGGGTCCTTGCGCAGGTCCTTCACTCGGTCGTGGGGCACGATGTACCAGTGCAGGAAGTCGACCTCGCCGCGCTCGAAGGCAAGCAGACGCGCCGCCGCGTCGGGCAGGAAGCGGACGATGATCCGGTCGAGGTAGGGCTTGCCGGGCTTGTAGTAGGCGTCGTTGCGCACCAGCTCGACGTGGCTCCCCTTGACCCACTCCTTGAATTTGAAGGGCCCGCTGCCGATCGGCGCGGCATTGGCCGGATTGGTCTTGGGGTCGGTGCCCTGGTAGACGTGCTTGGGCAACATCATCGTGCCGCTACCGAGCGTGTAGCCGAGCACGGTGAGGAAGGGCGCATAGGGCTCCTTGAGCTTGATCTCGAAGGTGTAGTCATCGATCGCCTTGGCGTATTCGACGTTGGGCCACCACGAGGCGGCACGCGGATGGACCTTGGCGATCACCTCGTTGAAGGTGAATTCCACGTCGCGGGCGGTGACCGGCTTGCCGTCGTGCCACTTGGCGTTCCTGACCAACTGGAAGGTGTAGGTGCGTCCGTCGGCCGACTGCGTCCATTTCTCGGCGAGGTCGGGGACCGGCTCGAAATCGAAGTTGAGGGTAAAAAGCGTGCTGAGCATGTTGCTCGCCACCATCAGCGCCGCGGTGTCGGTGGCGAGGTGGGCCACCAGCGAGCCGGGCTCGCCCTCGAGGCCGATGATGAGGGTGCCGCCCCGCTGCGGCTGCGCGGCGGCCGGGGCCGGCACGGCGAGGCCGAACGCGGCCACCAGCCCGACGGTCGCCAGGGTTTTCCGGATCATCGAAACCTCCTGGTTGCTCAACGGAGCCTTATCCGGTTGCGGAATGACGTGAATTCACGTCCATGCGGCGCATCCGCCTGTGCTTGCGGTTAGAACCGTCTCGTTCGCATTATCGAGGGAGGAACGCCGACGGCGCCGAGTCTCGGCGGTTCGTTTCCGCTGATCAAGGGCATTACGAATACTTATCGGACAGCCCCAGCCCTCCTTCTGGCCGGGAGCCACCGCCCGCCGGGCGGAACCCCCGCCCGCGGACACGCCGATGCACCGGCGAGCGCCGGGCCGGCCGTCGCTTCGGCCTGCCCGTGGCGCCCTACGGCATGCGCCAGGGCCGAAGACCGATGAGAGAGACCGTGTATTGATTGCGAGCCGAATCGTAACCGATGCGGTACTTGCCCGGGTAGTGGCCGGGTAGGCTATAGGCGGCGGGCGTCTTCGCGATCCGCGTGATATCCGGCTTCGTCCGCAGGAAGGAGATCGCCACCATCGGCTCGATGAAGGTGAGATGGCCCTTGTAGTAGCCATAGATGAACGTCTCGGCGAACGGCTTGCCGCGAAACTCCGGCCCGCCCGGGTCGACCCCGTGGATGCCCATCTTCTCGACCGCGGTGTCGGGCGGCACGACGTAGCCGGCGGGAAGCAACTCGCGCGCCGGGGTCTTGCCTCCCTCGGCCCCCTGGACGCCCCGGAACGTCACCCCTTCCTGCTCGGCGCGGCTGACCAGATAGAAGTGGAAGTCGAAATGAGGCACGGAGTAGATGCCCTTCGGATCATGGCCCTCAGGGTTCCAGTTGACCGTAACGTGGTCGTGGCCGGTCTTGGCTGCGCCTTTCGGCATCGCCAGCACGTACTCGTACTCCGGGTGCCCCGGCCTTGCCGCCGGCAGCCCGTCCAGCGCGGAGGCGTCGAATACGACCCCCACCGAGGTCGGCTCACCGGCGGCGTTGGTGGCGACCACGACACGGGCGGTTCCCTGGCCGATACGCACCGGCGCGCCCGCGTGGACGCGGGCCTTGCCCGTTTCCGCGGCGAGGGCCGGGGCAAGGCCGACGCTGAGCAGGCCGAGGGCGATCAACGCCGGGGCCACGACGCCCTTTCGTAACTCCTTGCTGCTCCGATTCGACATGTCTCCGCTCCCAATCGAGAAGGCCCGCCTATCGCGTCGATCGCTTGCGCGGCGCACGCCCGATGGCGTGCCGATCCGGCGATTGCCGCCGGGCGATCGATCGGATTTTCCGGACAAACCGCAGACTAGCCCGGCGCCGCGCCGGCCGAGAAGCGAGTTTGGACGCCAAGCGCTGGCCTACCCGCCCGCTCGCTCGGCGCTGTTGAATGGTGCCCAGGGCCGGAGTCGAACCAGCGACACGCGGATTTTCAGTCCGCTGCTCTACCAACTGAGCTACCTGGGCGCTATGCGCGGCCGGGTCCGTAAGCCCCCGGCTTATAGGAGATTTCGCCAGGGCTGTCCAGCCAACCGGCCTCCGCTCGGCGGCCGTGCCGCGCGGCCTGGAAACGGGTCCGGCGCCGTTCCTCCGGACCGAACCGGGGCCTACTCGTCCGCCGGCTTGCCGCCCCCGCCCGCACCCCCCGAGGGCGTATCCGGAGAGGCCCCGCCCTCCTCCGACTCCGGCTCCTCCTCGACCGGGATGCGGTAGTTCCCCTTGAGCCAGCGCCCAAGGTCGATGTCGGCGCAGCGCTTGGAGCAGAAGGGGCGATAGCGGGCGGCCTCGGGGGCCCCGCAGATCGGGCAGCGGCGCCCGCCCTTCGGCGCCTCGTCCTCGCTGCCCGTCGTCGGAAGGTCCTTCGCCTCGGCCATGCCGTCACTCAAACACGATCTCGAAGCCCTGTGAAGGGGGCGCCGCCGCGGTCCGGAGCGCCACCGGCCGGGCCGAGCGCTCGGCGAGGAAGGCCAATGCCCCCGCCGCCTCGCCGCCCGGGGCGAGCGCCGCCAGCGCGCGCTCATCGGCGAGGATCGCGGGCGCCTTGCCGGGATGATCGGCGCCCCCCGCGAGCGCGGCGCGCACCGCCTCGAAGGCGAGGGTCGCGCCCGTCTTCCTCAGCCCGCCCTCGGCGGTCGGCTCCAGCATCACCTCGGCGAGCGGCGGCCGCCGGCGGCGGCGCGTGCACTCGATCAGGCCGAGCCGGCTGAAGCCGAGCACGAACACCTCCGCCGGATCGTCGGCCACCGCCGCGCGGAACGCCTCCAGCAGACGCTCGCGCTCGCGCTTCACCCCCCGATCGATCACGTCGATCATGATCTGGCCCGAGAGGTTGCGAAGCCGCATCTGGCGCGCGGCCTCGGCGAGCGCCTCGAGGTTGACGGCGGCAATCGGGCCCTTGGCGCGGCTCGTATCCACATCGACGGCAACGAGCGCGCGAGTCTCGTCGATGAAGAGTCGCGCCCCCGAAGCAAGCCGGAGCTCGCGGGCGAGCGCCGCCTCGATCTCCTCCTCGATCCCGAAGGCAGCGAAAAGCGGACGGCGCCCGCGCCAGGGCTCGATCCGATCGGCGAGTGCGGGCGAGCAGTCGGCGGCGAAAGCGCGCGCCTCGGCAAGGGCGCTCGGCCCCTCGATCACCACCCGCTCCACGCCCGCCGCCCGGTCGCGAAGGAGCGCCGGGACCGGCCCAGGCTCGCGCACAAGCAGCGCCGGCGCCTCGCCCCGCGCGGCGAGCGTCGTCGCGCGGGCGCCGATCTCGGCCCAGGCGGCGCGGAGCCGCTCGGCCTCGGCCACCAGCGCCTCGGCCGAGGCGCCGGCGGCGGCGGTGCGAACGACCAATCCCTCCCCCGGCCGCGCGAGGCCGGCCAGGGCCTCCGCCAAGCGGTGGCGCTCGGCCGCCTCGCCGATCCGACGCGAAAGCCGTACCCCGGCCTCGAACGGCGCGTAGATCAGGTACAGGCCGGTGAGGATGATCCGGCGGGTCGCCCGCGGGCCTTTTCCGCCGGCCGCCTCGCGGGTGACCTGCACCACCACCGCCTCGCCCTCGTGCACGAGGGCCGAGATGTGTGCCCCCCGTTCGCCCTCGGGCGCACGCGCCGCCGCCTCGGCGGCGCTGAGAAAGGCGGCCTCGCCCTCGCCGATGTCGACGAACGCGCCGTTGAGCGCGGGCTCCACCCGAACCACCCGCCCGAGGTAGACGTTGCCGGCGAGCGCCGGACGATGGGTGCGAAGGACGGCGAGGTCGTCGGCGCGACCGGCCCTTAGCCAGGCCGCGCGGACCTCGCCCGGGAGCGCGTCGATCAGGAGCTCGGTGCCGCCCCCACCCATCGCCGCCCCTCACGGCCCCGGCCAGGGCGGCCGATAGCCGAGCCCGGCGAGCAGCGCGTGGGTCTCGTAGAGCGGCAGCCCCACCACGTTCGAGTAGGAGCCGTTGACCGCCTTGACGAAGACCGCGGCCCGGCCCTGGATGGCGTAGCCGCCGCCCTTTCCCCGCCACTCGCCCGAGGCGAGGTAGCCCTCGATCTCCTCGGCCGACAGGCGCTTGAAGGCGACCGATGTCACGACCACGCGGCTGGCCCGCCGGCGGTCGGGAGCGATCACGGTAATCCCGCCCAAAACCCGGTGGCGCCGACCCGAGAGGAGGGCAAGGAAGCGGCGCGCGTCCTCGGCGCTCTCCGCCTTGGCGAGCGCCCGACGCCCCACCGCGACGACCGAGTCGGCCCCGAGCACGTATGCCTGCGGGCGCAATACGGCCACCGCCTCGGCCTTTTCGGCGGCCAAGCGGTGCGCGAGTTGAGCCGGAAGCTCGCGCGGGCGCGCCGTCTCGTCCACGCCGCTGTCGACGATCTCGTCGGGGACGATGCCGATCTGGCACAGGAGCTCGCGCCGGCGCGGCGAGGCCGAGGCGAGAACGAGAGGGGGCCGCGCCGGGGGGCCCTGCATCGGCGGCCTCGGCCTACTTGAAGCGGAAGGTGATCCGACCTTTGGTGAGGTCGTAGGGGGTCATCTCCACCGTCACCTTGTCGCCCACGAGCACGCGAATGCGGTGCTTGCGCATCTTGCCGGCGGTGTGCGCCAACACTTCGTGGCCGTTCTCGAGTTTCACCCGGAACATCGCGTTGGGGAGAAGCTCGGTGACCGTTCCGGGCATCTCGATCGCGTCCTCTTTCGCCATGCACGCCGTCCAAGCGGTTACGCCGCGAGAAAAATGGAAAAGGGCCGGAGCGCGGTCAAGCCTTTTCAGTCGGCCGCCTTCCCAGCCTGAGGCGCATCGAGAGGGCGTGCGCCGGCAGCCCCTCCGCCTCGGCCAAACGAATCACCGCCGGCCCGAGCGCGGCCGCCGCCCGCTGATCGCACGCCAGCAGCGCGGTCCGCTTGAGGAAGTCGGCCACCCCGAGGCCGGACGAGAAGCGGGCGCTGCGGGCGGTCGGGAGCACGTGATTCGGGCCGCCGACGTAGTCGCCCAGCGCCTCAGGGGTAAAACGCCCGAGGAAGATCGCGCCCGCGTTCCTCACCTTCGCCGCCAGCGGTTCGGGATCGGCGGCCGCGATCTCGAGGTGTTCGGGCGCGAGTCGGTCGACTAGCTCCGGCGCCTCGTCGAGCCTGCGCACGAGGAGAACCGCGCCGTGCTTCTCCCAGCTCGCCCGCGCGATATCGGCGCGCGCGAGCCCGGCGATCTGGACCTCCAGGGCCGCAACCACGCAGTCGGCGAAGGCGGGGTCGTCGGTGATCAGCACCGCCTGCGCCGCCTCGTCGTGCTCGGCTTGGGAGAGGAGGTCGGCGGCGATCCAGGCCGGGTCGTTGCCGGAGTCGGCGATGACCACCACCTCCGAGGGCCCGGCGATCATGTCGATGCCGACGGTCCCAAAGACCCGGCGCTTGGCGGCGGCGACGTACACGTTGCCGGGGCCGACGATCTTGTCCACCGGGGCGATGGTCGCGGTGCCGAAGGCGAGGGCGGCGATCGCCTGCGCGCCCCCGATCCGGTAGATCTCCAAGACGCCGGCGACCTTGGCCGCGGCAAGCACGAGCGGGTTGAGCCGGCCGTCGGGCGCGGGCACGGTCATCGCCAGGCGTGGCACCCCCGCGACCCGCGCCGGAATCGCGTTCATCAGCACCGTCGAGGGATAGGCGGCGGTGCCTCCCGGGACGTAGAGCCCGACCGCGCCCACCGGGGTGAAGCGCCAGCCGAGCTCGACCCCCTCGGCGTCGCGCCAGCGTTCGTCCTGGGGCATCTGCCGGCGGTGGTAGTCCTCGATCCGGCGGGCGGCGAGATCGAGGGCGGCCCTCGTCTGGCGATCGACGCCGGCGGCCGCGGCCTCGATCTCGGCCTCGCCAAGGCGAAGCTCGGCCGGCGTGAGAGAGAGCCGGTCGAAGCGGCGTGTGTATTCGATCAGCGCCGAATCGCCTTGGGCACGCACCTCGGCGATGATCGCGGCCACCGCCGCGTCCACGTCCGCTTCGAGCCCGCGCCTGGCGACGACGAGCGCGCGGAAGGCGGCCTCGAAGCCCGGATCGGCGGTGGAGAGGCGGACGGCCATCGCCCGCCCCTCAGGCGCCGTCCACGGCGGCGCGGAAGCGCTCGATCCAGGCGCCGATCTCGTCGGGGCGGGTCTTGAGCGCGGCGCGGTTGACGCAGAGTCGCGAGCTGACCTCGGCGATCAGCTCGACCTCGACCAGGCCGTTGGCGCGGAGCGTCGCGCCGGTCGCGACGAGATCGACGATCCGCCGGCAGAGGCCGAGCGAGGGGGCGAGCTCCATCGCCCCGGAGAGGTGGATGCACTCGGCCTGAACACCGCGGGCGGCGAAGTGCCGGCGCGTCACTTCCGGATACTTGGTTGCCACCCGCACATGGCTCCAGCGGGAGGGATCGTCGTCGGCGATCATGTCGGCCGGTTCGGCTACGGACAGCCGACAACGCCCGATCTTGAGGTCGAGGGGGGCGTAGATCTCGGGATAGTCGAACTCCATCAGCACGTCGTTGCCCGCGATCCCGAGCTGGGCCGCACCGAAGGCGACGAAGGTGGCGACATCGAAGCTCCGCACCCGGACGAGGTCGAGGCCCGGCACGTTGGTCGCAAAGCGAAGCTGGCGCGAGTCGGGGGCGTCGAAGACCGACTCGGGCTCAATGCCGACGCGGGAAAGCAGCGGCGTCGCCTCGTCGAGGATACGTCCTCGGGGAAGCGCGAGGATGAGCGTGTCGTTGTTCGCGGTCACCCGCGGCTCGGCCATGGCCCTGCCCGTCATCCCGGCGGTCGCGCTCTCTTTAGCACCGGCGGCAGCGGGAAGGCCAGCCGCTCACCCCTCGATGCGCTCGATCGCGGCACCGCAGGCGGCCAGCTTCTCCTCCAGCCGCTCGTAGCCCCGGTCGAGATGGTAGACCCGGTTGATGAGGGTTTCGCCGCGGGCGGAGAGACCGGCGAGCACGAGCGAAACCGAGGCGCGAAGGTCGGTCGCCATCACCTGCGCGCCCGAAAGATGGTCCACGCCGCGGACGATCGCCGAGCCGCCGTGAACGTTGATGTTGGCGCCCATGCGATTGAGTTCGGGCACGTGCATGAAGCGGTTCTCGAAGATGGTCTCGGTGATCATCGCCGCGCCCTCGGCGGTCGCCATCAGAACCATCACCTGGGCCTGCATGTCGGTGGGAAAGCCGGGATAAGGCTCGGTCATCACGTCCACGCCTCGGGCGCGTCCGGCCGGGGCTTTCACCCGCACCCCGGCCGCCGTCTCGTCCACCGCGATCCCCGCCTGGCGAAGCACGTCGGCGACCGCTTCGATGAGGTCCATGCGCACGCCCACCAGCTCCACCTCGCCGCCGGTGACCGCGGTCGCGACCGCATAGGTTCCCGCCTCGATGCGGTCGGGGACGACGGCGAAGTCGGCGCCCGTCAGCCGCTCACCGCCGCGAACCGTCAGCCGGTTGGTGCCGATCCCCTCGATCTCGGCGCCCATGGCGACAAGGCAGCGGGCGAGGTCGGCGACCTCGGGCTCGCGGGCGGCGTTCTCGAGCACGGTCTCGCCCTCGGCCAGCGCCGCCGCCATCATCAGGTTCTCGGTCGCCCCGACCGACACGAACGGGAACACGATCCGCGCGCCCCTGAGCCTGCGCTCTGCCCGGGCGTCGATGTAGCCGCCGTCGAGCTCGATCGTGGCGCCGAGTTGGGCGAGGCCCTTGAGGTGAAGATCAACCGGCCGGGTGCCGATCGCGCAGCCGCCGGGAAGCGAAACCCGCGCCCGCCCGAAGCGTGCAACCAACGGCCCGAGGACCAGCACCGAGGCCCGCATCTTGCGCACGATGTCGTAGGGCGCGGTGGTGCTGCCGACATCGGCGGCGCACAGCGAGAGCACGCGGCCCAGGTTACCGCCGGGCCCGTCGCCGTTCATGTGGATCGCCACCCCATGCTGGGCCAGGAGGTTGGCCATGGTGGTGATATCCACCAAGTGGGGAAGATTGGCGAGGGTGAGCGTCCCGTCGGTGAGCAGGCTCGCGGCCATCAACGGCAGGGCCGCGTTCTTCGCTCCGCTGACGGGGATGCTGCCGACGAGGGGCCTACCGCCCGAGATGCGAATCCGGTCCATGGGTCCACGGCTATGGCGGCCCGCCCGCGGCGGGCGCGGGTCGATCCCTCACAGCTTCGGCAGCGTCGTTCCGCGCTGGCGCATGTACTTGCCGGCTCGATCGGCGTAAGAAACCGCGCAGGGCTCGTTGCCCTTGAGGAAGACGAACTGGCAGATTCCCTCGCCGGCGTAGATCTTGGCCGGGAGCGGGGTGGTGTTCGAGATCTCGAGCGTCACCTGCCCCTCCCACTCGGGCTCGAGTGGGGTGACGTTGACGATGATTCCGCAGCGGGCGTAGGTGGACTTGCCCAGGCAGATCACCAGCACGTCGCGCGGCACGCGGATGTACTCGACCGTGTGTCCGAGGGCGAAACTGTTGGGCGGGACGATGCACACGCCCACCTTGCGGTCGACGAAGCTCTTCTCCGAGAAGCCCTTGGGATCGACGATGGCGGAGTCGACGTTGGTGAAGATCTTGAACTCCTCCGAGACGCGGGCGTCGTAGCCGTAGGAGGAGAGTCCGTAGGAGATGGTGCCCTCGCGCTTCTGGCCGTCGACGAAGGGCTCGATCATGGCCCGCTCGAGCGCCATCTGGCGAATCCACCGGTCCGACATGACCGCCATCGGCGGGGCCTTTCGCTCCGTGATCGACAGGGGTTTGCCGAGCGTGCGCGTCGCGCTCGGGCGGTTGTAGCCGAACCGGGGCGGGGGCTCAAGCGGCCAAGCGCAGAGCCACGGCCCTAGCCCTGGTCCTGGCCGCCCTCCTTGCCGCCCCCGGCCTTGTCTCCGTGCGCGCGGGCGCGCGTCTGGGCCTTGCGCTTCGACAGGTTCTCGCGCAGCGCCTTGGCGAGGCGGGCCTCGTGCTCGGCCCTCCTGGCGCCCGGCGGGTGCTTGCCGGGCGGGGGCGCTGGCGGCCGCCCGGCGTTCATCGGCGGGCCCCGCCGGCGGCTTTACCCGCCCGGCCGGTGCGCTTGCGCGGGCCAGGGGGCTGTGGCATGGTGCCCGCCGTCCCGGTCGCGCGCCGCCGTAGCTCAGGGGTAGAGCACACCCTTGGTAAGGGTGGGGTCGCAAGTTCGATTCTTGCCGGCGGCACCATCGGCCCCCTCGACACCGAACGTCGCCGCTCCGGCCCACGCCCGGCTTCGGCCAAGGCGGCGAGCGGCGGCTTTATCTCCGCCGCAATCTATGCCAAAGGGGTGGCAAAGACCACCATCAGGGAAGGGTTTGCCATGACGGACGAGACCTCGGCGGAAGCGGTGGTGCGCGCGGCCTTCGCCAAGGCCGCGCCGGCCGGCCTCGGCGGCGATGCCGCGCTCAGAGCCGCCTGGCAGGCGGCCGAGGCGCGGGCCCTCGCCCTCGTCAAGGAGCGCGAGCGCGCGGCCTACGAGCGGGTGGCGAAGCTTCTCGACGAGGAGGCGCTCAAGCGCGGCGGGCGGATGAGCGCCCGGGGCCTCATCCTCCAGCATCTCCGCGAGGCGGTGCGGAGAATGGCTGACGAAACCGCAAGCCCCTCCGCGCCGGCCGGCCGCTGAAGCCCCCAACGGCGCCTCGGAGAGCCGAAATCCGGCCGCGCGGACCCTCTCCGAATTCCCGCTAGCGTCCCGACGGGGGTCCGCGCCAGCCGATCCGCGTGACCACGGCCTTCACCTCGATCGTCCCAGCCTCCTCGAACAAGAGCCTGAGCGGCACCCGGTCGCCCTTGGCGAGCGGACGGACAAGCCCGACGAGGAGGAGATACGCGCCGCCACGGCGGAGCATCACGCTCGTGCCCGAGGGAACCGGGATGGCCCGCACCTGGCGCGAAAGGGCAATGGCATCCGTGCTCTCGGTGCTGACCAGCTCCACCGCCCGGGCGAGTGGGGAAGAGGCCTCGTAGAGCCGGTCGTTCACCTCCGCCCCGTTGGTGATGCGCATGACGGCGACCGCGACCGCGCCCCGGCCCACCGCGGTCTCGACCGAGGCGTCCTCGATCGCGATCTCGCCCACCCGGGCCGACTGCGCCGCGACGCCGGCGGCGCCGGCAAGCACGACGAGGGCGGCGGTTAGCACCAGAATGCGGTTCGGCATCGCGATCCCCCGAGGTTGTGCGGCGTCAGTCGCCGAGATTCTGAGCGATCGCCGCCGCCAACTCCTCCGGCTTCGCGCCGTGGCGGAACATGGCCCGGAAGCGCCCGTCGGGCCCCATCAGATAGAGGAAGGCGGAATGATCCATCAGGTAGTCCGCGCCCCCCTCGCCCTTGGCCTTGGCGTAGACCACCCGGTAGGCCTTGGCGGCCGCGGCGATGTCGGCCTCGCTGCCGGTGAGCCCCACCAGGCGGGAATCGAACAGCGTGACGTAGTCGGCCAGCGCCGCGGGCGTGTCGCGCGCGGGGTCGACCGTGATCAGGATGGGAACCACGCGGCTGCCCGCCACGCCGAGGCGGTCGATCGCCTCGATCATGGTGGTGAGCTCCATCGGGCAGACGTCGGGACAGTAGGTATAGCCGAAGTAGATCAGCATAAAGCGCCCGAGGAAGTCGCGCTCGGTGACGCGCCGCCCGCGGTGGTCGGTAAGCGTGAACGGACCGCCGATCTGAAGCCCCGGCGCCACAGTGACCTCGGGGAAGGACGCGCGCGGCCGGTCGGCGGGCTTGAGAACGTAGAGCGCCCCGGCCACGACGGCCACCGCCGCCAGACCGGCGAGGCCGAGGAGGGCGAGCTGCGGGCGGGTCATCGGGGATCGTGGACAGGGGGCCAAGCGGTGCTGTTGGGACCGAGGTCGCAAGATACTAACGGCCCCGGCCCCGCATGCCAACCGGCGGATGGCGGAGAGCCTCGCCCTGCGGCCCTCGTGGCAGGGAGCCTGGCGCGGCCGCGCCGATCCGCCGTCGCGCCGTCGGCGAGGCGGCCTTGGCGCCCCTCTCAGGCGCCGGCCGGTGCCCTGGCCCGCAGCCGCTTCGCCGCCTCGACCATCGCCGCGAGCGCCGCCTTCACCTCGGCCCAGCCCCGGGTCTTCAGCCCGCAGTCGGGGTTGACCCAGATCTGCTCGGGGCCGAGGCGGCCCGTCGCCTTCTCGAGGAGCGCGGTCATCTCGTCGGCCGAAGGCACGCGCGGCGAATGGATGTCGTAAACTCCGGGACCGATCTCATTCGGGTACTTGAACGCGGTGAAGGCATCGAGCAGCTCCATCTGCGAGCGCGAGGCCTCGATCGAGATCACATCCGCATCCATGCGCGCGATCGAGTCGATGATGTCGTTGAACTCCGAGTAGCACATGTGGGTGTGGATCTGGGTCTCGTCCCGCACCCCCGACGAGGCGAGTCGGAAGCAGACGACCGCCCACTCCAGATATCCCCGCCACTTGGCCTTGTGCAGCGGCAGGCCCTCGCGGATCGCGGGCTCGTCGATCTGGATCGCCTTGATCCCCGCCCGTTCGAGGTCGGCCACCTCGTCGCGGATGGCGAGCGCGATCTGCCGGCAAGTCGTCTCGCGCGGCTGGTCGTCGCGCACGAACGACCACTGGAGGATGGTGACCGGGCCGGTGAGCATGCCCTTGACCGGCTTCCTAGTGAGCGACTGGGCGAAGGTCGTCCACCCGACCGTCATCGGGCCGGGGCGCGAGACGTCGCCATAGATGATCGGCGGCTTCACGCAGCGCGATCCGTATGACTGCACCCAACCCTGTCCGGTGAAGGCGAAGCCGGAGAGGAGTTCACCGAAGTACTCGACCATGTCGTTGCGCTCGAATTCGCCGTGCACCAGGAGGTCGAGGCCGATCTCCTCCTGGAAGCGGATCGTCTTCTCGATCTCGCCCTTGACGAACGCCTCATAGGCGGCGCGATCGCGCACCCCCCGGCGGAACTCGGTGCGCGCTTTCCTCACCTCGCTGGTCTGGGGGAACGAGCCGATGGTGGTGGTGGGGAACGGCGGCAGGCCGAGCCGCGGCGCCTGCGCGCGCCGGCGCTCCGGGTACGGGCTCCTCCGTCGCTCCATCTCGGGCGTGAGCGCGGCGAGCCGACGATTCACCGCCGGGTCGTGGATGCGACGGCTGTCGCGCCGGCGCGCCTCGACCTCGGCGCTTGCGCCAAGCGCCTCGGCGATGGCACCGCGTCCCTCGTTCAGGCCCCGGGCGAGGGTCGCGACCTCGGCCAGCTTCTGCTTGGCGAAGGCCATCCACCCCTTGAGCTCGGCGTCAAGCCCGGTCTCGAGGTCGAGGTCGAGGGGGACGTGGAGGAGCGAGCAGGAGGGCGCAACCATGACGCGCTCAGGACCGAGCCGATCCGCCGCCCGCTTGAGGCGCGAAAGCGCGCGCGCGAGGTCGCTCCGCCAGACGTTGCGGCCATCGACCACGCCGAGGGAGAGCGCGAGGCCCGAGGGGGCCTTCGCCAGCGCCTCGTCGAGCTGGCCACCACCCCGCACGAGGTCGAGATGGAGCGCGGCGATGGGGAGCGCGAGCGCGGTTTCGAGATTGGGCCCGAGCGCCTCGAAGTAGGTGGCGACGAGGAGTCGGAGTCCAGGCGCGGCCCGGGCGAGGGCGGCGTAGGCGCGGGCGAAGGCCGCCCGCTCGGCCTCGCCGAGGCCGCCGACGAGGGCGGGCTCGTCGAGTTGAACCCACTCCGCGCCCGCACCCGCGAGCAAGCCCAGGACTTCGCCGTAGACCGGCAGCACGCGATCGAGGAGGCCGAGTGCCGGCGCGCCCCAGCCGCGGTCCTTGCCGAGGAGGAGATAGGTGACGGGGCCGAGGAGCACGGGGCGCGCGGCGACCGAGAGCGCCTTGGCCTCGAGGAACTCGTCGACCGGCTTGGTGGAGGCGAGACGGAAGCGCGGGGTGCTGTCCTAAGTAGGCGGGGGTGTCCTAAGTTGAAACGACTCCTCTCTTTGCTCCTCTCTTGGGGTTCCCTCTTGACGAGAGAGGGGGCGCACGCTATCTTTAGCCCGATGAGAGACATACGCCAAGATCTGCGAGAGCGGCTCCAACAGATTGAGCTCCAGAGACAAGCGCTTCGTAACAAATTGTCGTTTCTGGATCGTCTGGAGAAAGACATGCAGTCCCTCCTCGCTTCGGAGGACCGAATCTGGGAAACAGTGCATCCGCCGAAACAACACGCGGCTCCCGCCTCACTACAGGGAGCAGCAGCGGACGGCGCGGCCCAGTCCCCTTCCGTGCAGCTTGCACGCAAAACCACGCTGCGGAAGGGTTCGCTTGCTGACTTCCTCCGCGAAACTATGACCGAAGGTAAAGCATGGTCTTTGCAGAATTTGAAGCGTGAAGCGCATGCCCGCGGTATTGACTTTGGCTCAAAGAGTCCCGGAAAAGCCCTGCACTTTGCGCTCGTCGCGCTGAAAAATAGTGGTTACGCCGAGATGACGGAGCGCGGCGTCTGGAAGCTAATCGACAAAAGCGACGCCCCGTCCGGTGGTGCGGAGGGGGCGTCATGACTTTGTGGCGGTTCAGGTGGTCCGGCGGAGACCCTCATCAAGTCGCCCGCGCCGGGTTCGATCCCCGGAATCGCCATTCCCTCGGTGGTGTAGTGGCCAAGCACACCCGCCTTACCAACGGGAGACACGGGTCCGAATCCCGTCCGAGGGACCGCTCTTCGTAAGTCGGGATCGGTGGCTGCGCTAACAGCCACCGGCCCCTTGGATCAACACTCGGGGACTAGCCCAAAGTGCGACCTAGCAACCGTCATATAGCACTTTCTGGAGCGTTTTTCCAGAGCGTTGGCTTGCTCCCTGATCGACAAAGGGAACAAGTCGATGAACACCCTATCTTTTGACCGGCAAGTTGCCGTCATCTCTGCCCTAACCGAGGGCGTCAGCATCCGAGCCACCGAGCGGCTGACCGGCG
This sequence comes from Pseudomonadota bacterium, assembly GCA_016202695.1. Taxonomy (GTDB): domain Bacteria; phylum Pseudomonadota; class Alphaproteobacteria; order JACQOE01; family JACQOE01; genus JACQOE01. The sequence continues at coordinate 92,744 of JACQOE010000025.1, forward strand.
TCCACCGGGACACCATCATGCGGCTTGGGGTGAAGATCGGCGAAGGCTGCGCCATGCTCCATGACCGAATGATGCGCGGCCTTCAAGTGCCGATCTTGGAGTTTGACGAGATTTGGAGCTACATCGGCAAGAAGCAACGCATGGTCCAGCCCGGCGAGGCGGACATGGGCGACTGCTACACCTTCATCGCCCTGGACGCAACCCGGAAGGCAATCATCTCCCATGTGACCGGGAAGCGGAACGAGGCGACCACGCGGGCCTTCGTCAACGACGTGTGGGAGCGGATCGTCAACCGGCCGCAGATCACCAGCGACGGCTACGGCCCCTATATCGAGGCGGTCGCGGAGTGCTTTGGGGATGGGGCCGACTACGCCCAGCTTGTGAAGCACTATGCGGCGGACCATTCCGTCCAGGCTGCGCGGCGCCACTCTCCGCCGCAGGTGGTACGGGTAGAGCGGATGGTAGTAAGCGGACGCCCGAAGCCCCGGCATCTCTCAACCAGCTATGTCGAGCGGAGCAACCTGACCCTTCGGATGCAGCAACGGCGCTTCACCCGCCTCACCAATGGGTTCAGCAAGAAGCTCCGCAATCACGAAGCGGCCGTCGCCCTCTACGTCGCCCACTACAACCTGTGCCGGGTCCATGAGGCCCTGCGGGTCACGCCAGCGATGACCCTTGGCGTGACCGATCATATCTGGACCATCGGGGAGTTAATCGAAGCCGCGACCGCGCCTCAGCTGGAAGGGCGCCCGTCTGGACGGTTCCGGGTGATCGACGGCGGGCTCGAAGGATAATACCAAAGAGGGTCTGGCGGCTGGCTTGCGGTCCCTTGAGATTATCGTTAGGCTCCCCCATTGACGATTCGTTAACCGAGCGCAACTAAGAAGCTCGATAACCGGCTCGCGAAATTAATGGAGGATTGGCATGGACGCCCAGCCGACGCTTCGGGTTGTCGCCTACAAAGAGGGCGACACTTGGGTTGCCCAGTGCCTAGAGTACGACATCGGCGCCCAGGCCCCGGACCTGGATGAGTTGTGGGTGCGCTTTTCCATCGCCTTCGAGGCCGAGAAGACGGAGAGCTCGGAGCGGCACGGCGAGCCGTTCGCGGGCATTGCCCCGGCCCCGACCGAGTTCAAGGAGATGTGGGAGCGGGCTGGCCCATTCAGGGCATCAGGCGAAGACGACAAGTCAGGCGCGCCCATGTATGATATGGCGCTTCGCGCGTGATCCCTGATGGCCGCGCCCTTCGGCCCTCATCCGAGATTCGGAGAATACTTGGCGTGGGCCAGAGAGCAGGGCTGTACCGTTCATAACGGATATATCGCTAGTCATGGACAGTCGCGGAGCGTGACAAGGATCGTTGCTCCGTCTGGGCGATGGGTCATTGAGGCTGGCACCCAAGAGCGGGAAATCCTGACCCCAAGCGCCGTGGCTCGTCTTGATCGGCGCTTGGGCTTGGCATCACCATTCCCGGCGCTGGATACCGGCGACTTAGGATAGCCTCACCACATGAGACATTCGCCGTTCGCCGTACTCTGCGGCGGACTGTCCTAATCTGAATGGCCGGGTGTCCTACTTAGGACAGCACCAAGCGCGGCTCCTCCTCGAACTCCGGGACGATGTAGTGGTAGTTGGTATCGAACCACTTGGTCATCTCCATCGCCGGCGCGCCTGCCCCCCCGCCCTTCGCGC
>JACQOE010000023.1 GCA_016202695.1 Pseudomonadota bacterium
CGCCATCCTGCGGCGGCCCAGCGCCGACCGCGAACAGAAGCGCGGAGCCCCGAACGACGCACTTTACCCTTGCCCCCGATTACAGAAGCTCGTCGAAGGGCGAGCCGCTTCAAAATGAGTCACCACCGGAGCGCGGGCAGGCCACGGCCCTCAGCGGCCCGAGGAGACGCGATTGCGGACCGCGGGGATCGACTTGAGGTAGATCGCGATCGCCTTGAGGTCTTCCTTGGGAAGCTTCCCCGTCGCGTGCCTGACCACCTCGCCCATGGTGTCGCCGACCACGTCGCCGTCGGGGGTCATGCCGATCTCGAGCAGCGAGACGATGTCGCCCTCCGACCACTTGCCGATGCCGGTCTCCTCGTCGGGAGTGATGTTGGGCACCTTGCCGCCCTCGGGACCCGCGCTCGTGCCGGCGAGGACCATCTCCCGCTTCGGCCCCCCGAGGAGGTCTCGCGGAGTATGGCACTCGCCGCAATGGCCGAGCGCCTGCACCAGGTAGGCGCCCCGGTTCCACGCCTCGCCCCTGGCCGGATCGGGGCGGAACCGACCGGGGGCGAAGTAGAGCCACTTCCACACGCCGACGAGGGCCCGGATGCCAAAGGGAAACCCGAGATCGTGCGGCCGGTTCTCGCGCCGGGCGGGCGGAACCGTCCGCAAGTAAGCCCAGAGGTCGGCGGCGTCGCGGTCGCTCATCCCGCTGTACGAGGCATAGGGGAAGGCGGGAAAGTAATGGCCGCCGTCGCGCGCCAGACCCTCGCGGAGCGCGCGGATGAAGTCCGCCTCGCCCCAGGCGCCGATGCCGGTCTCCCGGTCGGGGGTGATGTTCGGGGTGTGGAAGATGCCGAACGGGGTCTTGAGGGCGCGGCCCCCGGCGAGCGGGCCCCCCCCGCCCTTCACGTCGGTGTGGCAGGCGTAGCAGCCGGCGGCGGCGAAGACGCGCTCGCCGCGCGCCACTGGATCCTCTTCCGCGGCCTTCGCCGCCGGCGCGACCGAGTACACCGCGGCGAGAATAAGCAGGGCCGCCCGAGGCAGGCGACGCCCCGGGCGGCCCAAGGATGTGCGGCTCCCACGCGCCGGCGGCTGGAGCCGACCGGCCGCGGGATTCGGCTTCCTCACTGCTTCTTCTTGCGGAAGGGCTCGTGACACTCGCCGCAGACCCCGCCCACGGCCTTGAACTGGTTGGCGATGGCGCCGGCATCGCCGGCCTGCACGACCTGGATGAGCTTGGCGCTCTCCATCTCGAGCTTCTTGGCGGTGGCCTCGAACTTGGCATGCTGCTGCCAGATGGCGGGCAGCGCGGCGGTCTCGCCCATGTCCGAGCCGGCCGGGAACAGGCCGACGATCTTCTTGCTGGTGTCGTTCACGTCCTTGGCCGCGGCGGCGGCCTTCATGGCGTCGATCTTGCCGGCGTCGATCATGTCCTTGATCGTCTTCATGGACTTGCCGTTGCCCTTCATCGCGTCCTGGCGCTGCTTGACCACGTCCTGGGCGGAGGCCGGGTCGGGACCGACAAGGGTCCCGGCGATGCCGACGGCGGCGAGGGCGGCGATCGCCCTGAGGCTCAAGCGCAACATGTCCGTGGAACTCCCCTTTATGGTGTTGATCTCTTGTTTCGACTCAACCTGTCCGCGGGCCGGGACGCCGACGGAATCCCCTACCGCGAGGCTGAGGCGTGGCCAACCCTAGGCCGGCCATGCCCCGCCGGAGAAATAACAAGTGCGTGACAGGGTTTATTCCCACCGCTATTCGGGAAGGAGGGCGGGCGGGCGCCGCCCCGGAGGAGAGAGGCGATGACCACAATCCGCTCGCTTTGCGTCTTCTGCGGCTCGAGCGCCGGGTTCGACCCGGCCCATCGCGAGGCCGCCGCCCGGCTCGGGCGGCTCCTCGCCGAGGCCGGCGTCGCGCTCGTCTACGGCGGCGGACGGGTGGGCCTGATGGGGGCGCTCGCCGACGGGGCGCTGGCCGCCGGCGGGCGGGTGGTCGGGGTGATCCCCCGCCACCTCGTCGAGCGGGAGGTCGAGCACACGGGGGTGAGCGAGCTCGTCGAGGTCGAGACCATGCACGCGCGCAAGGCGGAGATGTTCGCCCGCGCCGACGCCTTCGCGGTGCTGCCCGGCGGCATCGGCACGCTGGACGAGGCGTTCGAGATCCTCTCCTGGAGGCTCCTCGGGCTGCACGACAAGCCGGTGGCGGTGGTCGATCACGCCGGCTACTGGCGCCCGCTCGTCGCGCTCCTCGAGTGCATGATGCGCGAGGGCTTTGCGCGGGCCGACAGCCTTGGCCTCTTCCGGCTCGTCGGCACGGTCGAGGAGGTCCTGCCCGCCCTCGTCCGCGCCGCCCGCGAGCGCGTCCCGCCCCACCCCGACCTGATGTGAGCCCCGGGGTCCGGGGGACTCCGGCGCGGGCACGCCGGCCTTGCGTTCGCCGGGGCCGGTGGTATTGTCTCGCCGGCCTTCCAGCCGCGTGCGAGGGCCGGCCGTCCGCCGCCGCCCCGCCTCCATCCGGCGCCGCCCTTCGGCTGCGACGGGCGCCGCTCGTTCTCAAGCCCAGCAACGGAGTTTCCGGGGATGAAGAAGATCACGGTCGCCAACCCCATCGTCGAACTCGACGGCGACGAGATGACGCGGATCATCTGGCAGTGGATCAAGGACAAGCTGATCCACCCCTACCTGGACGTCGACCTCAAGTACTACGACCTCAGCATCCAGAAGCGCGACGAGACCGACGACAAGATCACCGAGGAGGCCGCCCACGCGATCAAGAAGTTCGGGGTCGGCGTGAAGTGCGCCGGCATCACGCCCGACGAAGCGCGGGTCAAGGAGTTCGGACTGAAGCGCATGTATCCTTCGCCCAACGGCACGATCCGCAACGTGCTTGGCGGCACCGTCTTCCGCGAGCCGATCATCTGCAGGAACGTGCCCCGCCTGGTGCCGGCCTGGAAGAAGCCGATCGTGATGGCGCGCCATGCCTTCGCCGACCAGTACAAGGCGACCGACTTCGTGGTCCCCGGCCCGGGCAAGGCCTATCTTCGCTGGGAGCCGGCGGGCGGAGGCAAGCCGATCGAGCGGATGGTGATGGACTTCCCCGGCGGCGGGCCGCTGATGGCGATGTTCAACCTCGACTCCTCGATCCGCGACTTCGCCCGTGCCTGCTTCGCTTACGGCCTCGAGAACGGCTACCGGGTCTACTTCTCGACCAAGAACACCATCCTCAAGGCCTATGACGGGCGCTTCAAGGACCTCTTCCAGGAGACCTACGACAAGGAGTTCAAGGCCAAGTTCCAGGCCAAGGGCCTCACTTACGAGCACCGGCTGATCGACGACATGGCCGCCCAGGTACTGAAGTGGGAGGGCGGATTCCTGTGGGGCGCCAAGAACTACGACGGCGACGTGCAGTCGGACGCGGTGGCACAGGGCTACGGCTCGCTCGGCCTGATGGCCTCGGTCCTGATGACCGCCGACGGCAAGACCGTGGAAACCGAGGCCGCCCACGGCACGGTCACCCGCCACTACCGTCAGTACCAGCAGGGCAAGGACACGTCCACCAACCCGATCGCCTCGATCTTCGCCTGGACGCGGGGCCTCTATTACCGCGGCCGGATCGACGGCACCCCCGACGTGGTGCGCTTCGCCGAGACGCTGGAGAAGGTGATCGTCGCGACGGTCGAGGCCGGCCACATGACTCGCGACCTCGCCGTGCTGATCGGCAAGGACCAGCCCTGGCTCACCACCCAGGCGTTCATGGACCGGATCGTCACCGCCCTGAACAAGACGCTCGCCACCTGATCGCGCCGCGCCTGCCCGGGATCGGGCGCGCCCGAGCGAGCCGTCGCCGCCCGGGCGTCGGGGCGAGGGATGGCAGGCCGGCCACTGGCGCGCGAATCGAAGGGCCCGCCGGAGGCTCCGGCGGGCCCGTTCGTGCCGATGTCGGGCCCGGGCAGCGGGGGCCACCGCCCCTCGCCCCGACGCGCCGCCCCTCGCGCGCCGAAGGCGCCCTCAGGGCAGCTGCAACTTCTGGCGCGTCGCGTCGTCGGTCTTGCCGGTGACCTTGAGGCCGTTCTTCTTCTGATAGTCCCTGAGCGCGGCCGTGGTGGCCTTGCCCATCATGCCGTCGACCTTGAGCTTGGCCCCGGCCTTGTTCAGCGCCTCCTGGACGGCCACGACCTTGGGATCGGACTTCTGCGCCTTGGCGGGCCGCTTGGCGGCGGGCTTCGCAGGCGCGGCCGCCTTGGCTGCGGGCGTCGCCGCGCCGGCCTGCTGCTGGGACCACGCCGCGCCCGGAAGCGCCACGGCAAGACCCAGGACGGCCGCGATCGCCGTCGCGGTGATCCGCCCGGAAAACGTACGCATCTCCTTGTTCTCCTCGTCGTAGGGAACCCCCCTTGGGGTTCGATGCCGCCATTTATGGCGCCGCCGGCCGGGCGCTGTCCAGATGGAGCCCGCGAGCGGGGCCAGCCGAGGGCGGCCGCTCGCCCCCTCCCGGGCGCGGGCCGAGGGGCGGGTTGAGCCCCGGGCGGGGCGCGCGCATGATCGCGGCGGATGCGCCGAGGCGCACTCGCAGCCGGGAGGCCGCCCATGACCACGATCGCCGCGCTCGACCTCGCCGCCTTCCTGTGGTTCGCCCTCTGCTGGGTCGGCTACGCGCTGGCCGTGGACCACAGCCCCTTGCGGCGGCGCTCGGTGATCGCGGCGATGGACCGCTACCGCGAGCGTTGGATGGAGAGCATGATCCGGCGCGACAACCGCATGGTGGATGTGCAGGTGGTGCGGACCCTCGTGCGCTCGACCGTGTTCTTCGCCTCGACCACGATTTTCGTCATCGCCGGGCTGGTGGCGGTTCTGGGCGCGGTGGACGAGGTGCTCCGGCTGATGCGCGACGTGCCCTTCGTCGAGGCCCCGGGGCGCACCCTCTCCGAGCTCCGCGTGCTGGCGCTGATCCTGGTCTTCACTTACGTGTTCTTCAAGTTCTCGTGGGCGATCCGGCTCTACAACAACTGCGCGGTGATCCTGGGGAGCCTGCCGCAGCCGCCCGAGTGCGCCGATGCCGAGCGGGCCGACGGGCGCCGGATCGCGGCCGTGGTCGGGCGCGCCGCGCGCCACTTCAACGGCGGCTTGCGGGGCTACTATTTCGGGCTCGGCTATCTCGCCTGGTTCGTGCACCCGTGGGCGTTCATGGCCGCCAGCGCCTGGGTGGTGCTGGTGCTGATCCGCCGCGAGTTCCGCTCGGCGACGCTCAGGGTGCTGACGGAGAGGGGATGAGGCTTAAGTAAGCCCCGGTGCTGGTAGCGGCCCGGCGAGGGCGATGGGGCACTCGGGCTGGCATCCTTGCTAACCCATACGCGGCCGGGGTTGTATCATTCGCGCATGGGCGATGCCAAACAAAGACGAAAGCGGATTGACCGACTGCGAGAGAAGCAACCGTACTGCATCTATTGCGGCGGCGCGACTCCTGGCGACACGGTAGAGCATATGCCGCCAATTTCCGTCTTCGATTTCCGGCACCGCCCGCAAGGTTTAGAATTCGCGAGCGCCGCATTGCCCGACGGAACGATAAGTGCGCACTTGGGCACGTTCCGGCTCGCCCTCGCCATCTTGTCGTTTGTGGAGGAGGATCGCGAACGGTTCCAGGAAGCGCCACCAGATCGGGTATTCGCGCCGGGGTGTCTCAGAGATAGCGCTATCAACTTACGCTAAGTCGACTCAAACATACGCTGTAGGCCGTCGCCCATCCCCCGTTACGCCGCCCTGGCCTTCTCGGCGAGCACGCGCTCCAGCGCCGCGAAGGCGGCGCCGGCGTCGCCCTCGGCCGGGCCGCCGGCCTGGGCCATGTCGCGCCGGCCGCCGCCGCCCTTGCCGCCCAGCGCCGCGGCGCCGGCGCGCACCAGCTCGACCGCGTCGATGCGCGCCACCAGGTCGTCGGTCACGCCCACCACCAGCGAGGCCTTGCCCTCGCTCACCGAGAGCACGGCGACGACGCCCGAGCCGACCTTCTTCTTGAGTTCGTCGGCGAGCCCCTTGAGCTCGCGCGCCGGCACCCCGTCGAGCCGGCGGGTCGCGAGCCGCACCCCCGCCACCTCGCGCGCCTCGAGCGCGGCTGGGCCGCCGGCGGCGAGCGCCCGGCGGGTCTCGATCAGCTCGCGCTCCAGGCGCCGGCGCTCCTCGATCAGGGCCGAGAGGCGCGTCGGCACCTCCTCGGGCGCGACCTTGAGGAGGCCGGCGGCCTCGATCAGGCGGCGCTCGTGCGCGGCGAGGTGGCGCTGCGCCGCCGCCCCCGTCAGCGCCTCGATCCGGCGCACCCCGGCGGCGACCGCGCCCTCGCCGACGATCGTGAAGAGGCCGATGTCGCCGGTGCGCCGCACGTGGGTTCCGCCGCAGAGCTCGACCGAGTAGAAGCCGCCGCGCTCGGCAGCGCCGGCGTCCTCGCCCATGGAGACGACCCGCACCTCCTCGCCGTACTTCTCGCCGAAGAGGGCCATCGCCCCCTGGCGCACCGCCTCGTCGGGCGACATCAGGCGGGTGACGACCGCCGAATTCTGGCGAACGCGCGCGTTCACCTCGGCCTCGACGTCGTCGAGCTCGTCCTCGGCCATCGCCTTGGGGTGGCTCACGTCGAAGCGGAAGCGGTCGGGGGCGACGAGCGAGCCCTTCTGGGTGACGTGCCCGCCGAGCCGCCGGCGGAGCGCCTCGTGCAGGAGGTGGGTGGCCGAGTGGTTGGCGCGGATCGAGCGGCGGCGCCCGGCGTCGATGGCCAGGCTCACCGCGTCGCCCACCTTGGCGTCGCCCTGGGTGACCTCGCCGGAATGGACGAAGAGGTCGCCGAGCCGCTTCTGGGTGTCGGTGACGGTGACGGCGAAGCCGGCGCCGGCGATGGTGCCGGTGTCGCCGACCTGGCCGCCGGATTCGCCGTAGAAGGGGGTCTGGTTGACGACCACGGAGACCGATTCCCCGGCCCGGGCGCGCTCGACCCGCTCGCCGCCCCTGACCAGGGCGACGATGCGGCCCTCGGCGCTCTCGAACTCGTAGCCGAGGAACTCGGTCGCGCCCGCCTGTTCGCGGATCTCGAACCAGACCCGCTCGGTCGCCGCCTCTCCCGAGCCGGCCCAGGCGGCACGGGCCCTCTCGCGCTGGCGCTCCATCGCCGCCGCGAAGCCGGCGGTATCGACCCCGCGGCCCTGGGATTTGAGCGCGTCCTGGGTGAGGTCGAGGGGGAAGCCGTAGGTGTCGTAGAGCCGGAAGGCGACCTCGCCGGGGAGCGCCGCGCCCTTGGGCAGGCCCGCCGTCTCCTGCTCGAGGAGCCTGAGGCCCCGCTCCAGCATCTGCCGGAAGCGGCTTTCCTCGAGCTTCAAGGTCTCGGTGATCAGGGCCTCGGCGCGCACCAGCTCGGGGTAGGCCTGGCCCATGTGGCGCAGAAGCGTGGGCACGAGCTGCCAGAGCATCAGCTCGTCGGTGCCCAGCATGTGCACGTGGCGCATGGCCCGGCGCATGATGCGGCGGAGCACGTAGCCGCGGCCCTCGTTGGAGGGGAGCACGCCGTCGGCGACGAGGAACGAGACCGCGCGGATGTGGTCGGCGATCACCCGGTGGGAGACGCGGCCCTTGCCGTCGGGCTGGGTGTGCGAGACCTCGGCCGAGGCCTCGATCAGGGCGCGGAGGATGTCGGTGTCGTAGTTGTCGTGCCGGCCCTGGAGCACGGCGGCGACGCGCTCGAGGCCCATGCCGGTGTCGATCGAGGGGCGCGGCAGGTCGACCCGCTTCTCGGGCGTGACCTGCTCGTACTGCATGAAGACCAGGTTCCAGATCTCGATGAAGCGGTCGCCCTCGGCCTCGGCGCTGCCGGGAGGGCCGCCGGGGATGTCGGGGCCGTGGTCGTAGAAGATTTCCGAGCAGGGGCCGCAGGGGCCGGTGTCGCCCATGGCCCAGAAGTTGTCGGAGGTGGGGATGCGGACGATCCGCTCCTCGGGCAGCCCGGCGATCTTCCGCCAGAGCCGGAACGCCTCGTCGTCGGCGGCGTAGACGGTGGCCCAGAGCCGGTCCTTGGCGAGCCCGTACTCCCGGGTCACCAGGTTCCAGGCGAGCTCGATCGCCAGGTCCTTGAAGTAGTCGCCGAAGGAGAAGTTGCCCAGCATCTCGAAGAAGGTGTGGTGGCGGGCGGTGTAACCCACGTTCTCGAGGTCGTTGTGCTTGCCGCCGGCGCGGACGCACTTCTGGGCGGTGGCGGCGCGGACGTAGTCGCGCTTCTCGACCCCGGTGAAGACGTTCTTGAACTGGACCATGCCGGCGTTGGTGAAGAGGAGCGTGGGGTCGTTGCGCGGCACCAGCGGGCCGGAGGGCACGACGGTGTGGCCGTGGCGGGCGAAATAGTCGAGGAAGGCCGCGCGGATGTCGTTGGTCGAGGTCATGGCCGCCGCATCACGTGGATCGGGGCCCGGTTTTAAGGCTGAGGACGGGCCGCTGTCCAGCGCTCCCGGGCGGCATCCGCACAGTCCGCACGGGGTCGGCCGGGAAAACGAGGTGTGCGGGGCGGGACTCCCGGCCCGGGCGGGCGCGCGGAGGAGCGCGCCGCGCGTCGTTCCCTTGCCCCTACGCTTCCGAATCGGCGGCCGGGGCGGCGGGGTCGTCGTCCGCGCCGCCGATCAGGCGCTCGGCCACCAGGCCCGCTTCCGCGCGGATTTTGCGCTCGATCTCGGCCGCGACCCCAGGGTTGTCGCGCAAGAACTGCTTGGCGTTCTCGCGGCCCTGGCCGATCCGCTGGCTGGCATAGGAGAACCAGGCGCCCGACTTCTCGACCACGCCCGCCTTCACGCCCAGGTCCACCAGCTCGCCGGTCTTGGAGATGCCCTCGCCGTACATGATGTCGAACTCGACGCTGCGGAAGGGCGGCGCGAGCTTGTTCTTCACCACCTTCACCCGGGTCTGGTTGCCGACCGCCTCGTCGCGGTCCTTGATCGCGCCGATGCGGCGGATGTCGAGCCGCACCGAGGCGTAGAACTTGAGCGCGTTGCCGCCGGTGGTGGTTTCGGGATTGCCGAACATGATCCCGATCTTCATCCGGATCTGGTTGATGAAGATGATCATGCAGCGCGAGCGGGCGACCGAGGAGGTGAGCTTCCTGAGCGCCTGGCTCATCAGGCGGGCCTGGAGGCCGACGTGGGAATCGCCCATCTCGCCCTCGAGCTCGGCCCGCGGCACCAGGGCGGCGACCGAGTCGATCACCAGCACGTCGATGGCGCCGGAGCGGACCAGGGTGTCGGCGATCTCGAGCGCCAGCTCGCCGGCGTCGGGCTGCGAGATCAGGAGCTCCTCCACGTTCACGCCCAGCTTCTTGGCGTAAGAGGGGTCGAGGGCGTGCTCGGCGTCGATGAAGGCGCAGGTGCCGCCCAGGCGCTGCGCCTCGGCGATCACCGAGAGGGCGAGGGTGGTCTTGCCCGAGCTTTCGGGGCCGTAGATCTCCACCACCCGCCCGCGCGGCAGCCCGCCGATGCCGAGCGCGATGTCGAGGCCCAAGGAGCCGGTGGGCACGGTCTCGATGTCGACCGCCGCGCCGGGGGCGCCGAGCTTCATGATCGAGCCCTTGCCGAAGGCGCGTTCGATCTGGCTGAGGGCGGATTCGAGGGCCTTGTTCCTGTCCATCTCGGGCCTGTCGACGGGGCGGAGCGCGGTGACGGTCATGGGCGGGGCCCTCCCTTATTCCACAGCCGCGGGGCGCCTGCAACGCCCCCCGGAGGCGGGTAGTGTACACGTTTTGTTCCTTTATGCAAGCGGAAAATGGCGAGGAGGAGGAGGGCATGGGGAATCGATTGGAGATTTACCCAATATTCCATCCGCCCACCTCTCGGGTGGTTATAGCGATGGAATTCCTGTGGGCAAGATGTGTGGTGAAGGGAGGGCAAAAATACGAGTTTTTATCGTACAATTTGTACTTTGCAGATTCGACCGATCAAACAAGGTCGCTCCCCAACCCTTTTTTCAGAGACTCTGGGGCACCCGCTTCCCGTCAAATGAGAACAGGCGAATCAGATATAATAAATCCGGTTGCAGCCACCATCCCGGAGGAGGACGGAGATGGGCTTTCGTTTTCGCCGACCGGTGAACATTCTCCCGGGAGTAAGGATAAATTTTGGCAAACGTGGCATCTCCGCGACAGTGGGGCCGCGAGGCGCCAGCGTGAATATCGGTCCCCGCGGAACGCACCTCAACCTTGGACTGCCCGGAACCGGTTTAAGCTATCGTACCAGGTTAGATACGCCACCACCTCAGCAGCGCGGCCGCACCGGAGAAATCGCACCCCCAGACCCTGCGGCGGCGCCGATACGGGACGTCCCCGAAATTCAACCTGCTGTCAATCCATCCTCCCCGACTCAAGTTATTGAGTTCAAAAGCGTCAGCGTGGCTTCCCTTGGAAGCGAATCTTTTGCGCGCGTCGGCGCTCTGCTCGACAAGCTTAAACGTCAGCGAGCGACATTGACGAATGAAATCATGCAGGCAGAAATAGAGGCGGCCAATGCCAAGAAAGTAGCGTCAACTTTGGCGTGGCTTCGCCGACGGATTGCGCCCGCCGCCTTCGCTGCGCGACAAAAATATGTCGAAGACTGCGCCGATCGACTGGATGCGCTCAAGGAGATCAGGGATTCGCTCGTCATTGGTGTGGAGTTCGCAATCAGCGACGATTCGAAGAAGTGTTTCCTCGATGTGCTTACCGCCTTTGATCGCGTCAGCCGATCTGCGCGAATCTGGGACATAACCTCGGCCCGGGCAATCGACAGACCCAGCACGCGAAGCGCCGCAAACCAGGCGGTTGATGTGCGCCCTGTAGGATTCGATCGGGTTCACGACGACATTATGGCGACGGAATTCAAGCCTCCACTGTTCATCAACGCCAACGGCGCGGATCTGCTGATTTATCCCGCGTTTGTTGTCGCGCAGGTGGCGGGTCGATTCGCGCTGCTGGACATTCGCGAGGTGGAAATTACCGTAGCGCTCACCGGGTTCCTCGTCGAGGATGGAAACATTCCATCCGACACTCAAGTCGTTGCCAACACCTGGAAGTACGTCAACAAGAATGGCCAGCCGGATCGACGTTTCTCGTACAATCCGACTATACCCATTGCGCAGTATTGCAAGATTTTCTTCCGCGGCGCGGGTCTGAACGAAGCTTGGATGGTGAGCAACGCCCAGGCTGGGATTGCGTTTGGCGAGGCGCTCCTCCGTTACAAAGAGTCCTTGACAGGTTCGGTAATGGAGGCCGAAGGCATCGCCCCGCCGTCCGCCGACGAGTGGCCGGACGTTGACCTTCCAGAAAAGGTAGCGCCACCGCCCGTTGATTGGCGAACGTCAGTTGCCGTTGCTGGCTGCCTGTGTTCGATAGCCGCGATGGCGGGCATCATGACCGTGGTAAACAGTCCACAAAGTCTTTATCCATTTCCTGGCCTGAATCGCGAGCCGGCTACGCTGGCGCCTCCAGTCAAATCGGCTACGAAAGCGGCGCCGACGCCTAAAGCCACCGCCGTAGAGCCGTCCCTTACCGAGGCTGAAGTCGCGGAAATGCAGCAACTCCTCAAGAAAGCCGGATTCGATCCCGGGCTGGCGGATGGGAAAGCCGGAGCAAGTACGCGACAGGCCTTGCTTGACTGGGCCAGGAGCCGGCAAATCCAAAACCCGAAGCTGGATCGAGCGACGCTAGAAGCGTTACGGCGAGGTGTCAGGGACCGCGCACGTTAGGTGCTCCCGCCCAGAAATCGAAGATGCGACGGCGGCGGTCCTTGGAAACACCGGCATCATCGAGCTCGATCCGCCCGCAAGCCGGGCGTTCGCGGCGGACCCATTCTCGCCGTGCAAACCAAACCGGCGCCTTCGCCGAGGCGCTTCTCTCTCCGCCCAAGCCGAACGAGCGGCTTCGCGCCGCGGCCCGGCGCTACCGGGCGCTGATCGGCGCCTGAGAGTGGCCGACGGCCCCCGCTTCCCCTACCGGATCGAGCCGCGCGGGCCGGGCCACGACCATGCGGCCTTCGACTGCGGCGTCGCCGCCCTCGACGGCTATCTCAGCACCCAGGCGGGGCAGGACGCCCGCCGCCGCGTCGCCGCCTGCTTCGTGCTCGTCCCCGCCCAGGGCAACACGGTCGCCGGATACTACACGCTCTCGGCGGCCAGCCTCGCCCTCGCCGACCTCCCGCCCGAGATCGCCAGGAAACTGCCGCGCTATCCCGCCGTGCCGGCCACGCTCATGGGCCGGCTCGCCATGGACCGCCGGCACCAGGGGCGCGGCCTCGGCGAGGTGCTGCTGATGAACGCCTTCGCCCGGTGTCTTGCGGCCAAGATCGCCTCCTTTGCCTTCGTGGTGGAGGCGAAGCACGTGCCGGCGGCCGCGTTCTACCGGCATTTCGGCTTCCGCCCGCTCATCGGCGATCCCCGCCGGCTGTTCCTGCCGATGGCCGAGGTCGCCCGGCTCTTCACCTGAATCCCCCTACCCCTCCGGCCTTCCGTAGCCGGCCTTGCGCGCCTCCTCGTCGGAGCAGAAGAGCCGCGCCCCCGCCTGCCCGCCCGCCGGTGCCCCCGCCTGCGCCGCCGCCCCCGCCCCGGCCCGCTCGTACTCGGCGTCGGTCGGCACCAGATACACGCGCCGGCCCGCCGCATCGCGCACCCCCTTCACCGGGCAGCGCACGCCCTCGGGGCCCTGCTCCTCCGCCATCCGCTCGCCCGCCCGCCAGGCCCAGGGCGGCGTGAACGGCCCCCGCCACAGCCCGAGCCCGGCGCGGCGCGCCTCGCGCTCGGCCTCGGCGTACTCGGGTGCCGCCCCCGGCGCGGCCAGCGCGTAGCCCTGGCGCAGCAGCCGGATCGCGATCTCCTGGTGGTTGACCTCGCAGACCGCGGCGCGCCCGGCCCGGCCCGCGCCCGCGGGATCGCAGGAAACGGCGGCGCGCGAGACGGCGAGGAGCTTCCTCAGCGCCAGCGCCGCGTCCACCCCGCAGGGCCAGGGCCGCCCGTCGTGGAAGCAGAGCTGGCCGAGCTCGGGCGCGTCGATGCCGGAAAGCTCGACGGTCCGCCCCTCGATCTGAAGCGTGTCGGCGTCGATCACCCGCACCGGCGCACCGGCGGCGCCCTCGGCCCCGCGGCCTGCCCCGGCGAGCGCGCCGAGGAGCGCGAAGAGGGCCAGCCCGGCGACGACGAGCGCGAGGCGGCGGGCGACGGGGGCGCGGGGGCCGGGCATGGGGCGGGTTCTCCAATCGGGGCATACGGGGAGCCGCGGCGGGCGTCCCGCGCCGCCTCCCTCCGGGCGTCCCGGCAAGGGGCATAGCCCCCGATTGTGGCGAGAGTGCGGTGATCCGGAAGTCAGAAGTCAGAAGCCAGAAGGCAGGGATCGGAAGGCGGGCAAGGAGGCCTCTGTCATCTGTCATCTGATCTCTGGTTTCTGATCCCCCGCCAGCACCTCGGCCACCTTGCGGGTCGGCGCGACCGCCGGTGTCATCCTCTTCCGCGCGGCTGGGCCGCCGCCTGCTCAAACAAGATCCTTCAGCAATTCCGGGTGCTTGTCCAAGAGCCGAAAGAGATTGACGACCGCCGGCATCGGCGTTGCGTCGCCACGTTCGTAGCGCGAGAAGGCGTTATGGCCACCGCCGGTGAGACGCGCGGCGGCAACCTGGCTCAAGCCGAGCTTGCGGCGGATGCGCTTGATTTCCTTGCGCTGGCGCTCGCGTTCGCGCCGGACCAATTCGTCTCCCGCCGCCGCGTAGCGCCGCGCGCTCGCGGCATCGAACTCCACTTCGCCACAAGCCTCGCAGCGCCAGCCCGACAGCCCTTCCACGGTGGCGGTCGCGCCGGCGTGGTCGATGGCGAAGGTCTCGCTCTCGAAGCGCGTCATGCCCTTGCGGGCCTCGCAGTTCGGACACCTCCGCGCCATGGTTACTTCTCCTTGAACTGGATCACCGGCGCCACGCCACGCAGGGTGAGCTTGATATAGGCTTCCTTCCTCACCGGCGTTGCCGCGTGATACACGTCCTGCCAAACGCGAGGATCGGCGTAGGCGGTCATCGACTTGTAGAAGTCGCGCCGCGAGAGCGAGGCGATCACCGCCAGCATTTCGGCCGTGGTCAATCCCATGTTGCGGCCGCCGTCCAGGGCGGTCTTGGTGAAAGCCGCCGCACCCAGCCCCGCGACCTCCGCCTGGACGCGCGCAAGATCGTAATGGGGCGTGCGCTTGTCCACAGGACGATATTACCCTTTAAGGGTATATTTGCAAGTCGGGTCGGGCTGCGAAGGGGCGGTCCACCGAGGCCACCGCCCCGTCGCCCTCACCCCCGATCCCTGCCCGCCAGCACCTCGGCCACCTTGCGGGTCAGCTCCTCCAGCGAGAAGGGCTTGGAGAGGAAGGCGACCGATTCGCCCAGCGCCACCTCGCCCCCGAGCGCGTCCTCGGCATAGCCCGACATCAGGATCACCGGCAGGCCGGGGCGCCGCTCGCGCAGGAGGCGGGCGAGCGTGCCCCCGTCCATCCCCGGCATGACCACGTCGCTGACCAGAACGTCGACCGCGGCCGGGGCCGCGGCGAGGAGATCGAGCGCCTCCTCGCCGCTCGCCGCGGCGAGGACGCTGTGACCCGCCTGGCGGAGGGCGCGGACCGCGAACAGCCGCACCGCGTCCTCGTCCTCGACCAGGAGCACGGTGTGCGCGCGCGCCGCCCGGGCACCGGCGGGCGCCGGCGGGTCGCCAGTCGGCGGATTGGCGGCGGGCGGCGGCGAAGCCGCCTCGGACGCCCGCCCCGGGACCGCCTCGCCCACCGCCGGCAGGTAGATGCGGAAGGTGGTGCCGGCGCCGACCTCGCTCTCGACGAAGATGTAGCCGCCGGTCTGGCGCACCACCCCGTAGACCGAGGAAAGGCCGAGCCCGGTGCCCGCCCCCGCCTCCTTGGTGGTGAAGAAGGGCTCGAAGATGCGGGGCAGGATGGCGGCCGGGATGCCGGCGCCGGTGTCGGCCACCTCGACCAGCACGTAGGAACCCGCCGGCATGGTCTGGTCGCCGTGCTGGAGCGGGGCGGCGACCGCCGCGTTCCGCGCCCGGATCGAGAGCCGGCCGCCCTGGGCCATGGCGTCGCGGGCGTTGACCGCGAGGTTGACGACGGCGCGGTCGAACTCGGCCGGGTCGACCCGGATCGCCGCGGTGCCGGGGGCGACCTCGACCGACAGCGCGACCTTCTCGCCGATCAGGCGGGTGAGCATGGCCTCGAGCCGGGCGAGCGCGGCGGCGAGGTCGATCACCCGGGGCTGCAACGTCTGGCGGCGGGAGAAGGCGAGAAGCTGGCGGACCAGCCCGGCGGCGCGCTCGGTGTTGTCGCGGATGTGGCGGATGTCGGGGTGCGAGGGATCGCCCGGCCGGTGGCGCTGCAAAAGGAGGTCACAGAAGCCCGAGATCGCGGTCAGCACGTTGTTGAAGTCGTGCGCCACGCCGCCCGCCAGGAGGCCCAGCGCCTGCATCTTCTGCGACTGGGCGAACTGCGCCTCGAGGCTCCGCTGCTCGGTGGTATCGACGACGTGGGCCACCAGCTCGGCGGGGCCGCCCTCGGGACCGGCCAGCGCCGCCACCGTGAGGGCCGCGCTCCCCCCCTTCCGCCCGGCGAGGTGGACGTCGAGGTGGGCGCGCGGGGCGAGGCCCATCACCAGCTTGGAGAGCTGCGCGGCGAGGTCGCCGCGGTCCTCGGGCGCGACCAGCTCGTCGAGCCGGCAACCCATGAGCGTCCCCGGCGCGGCGGCGACGATCTCGGCCAGCGCCGGATTCGACTCGCGGATGCGGCCCCCGAGGTCGAGCCGGGCGATGCCCACCGGCGAGGCGCGGAAGAGCCAGTCGGCGGCGAGCGCGGCGCGCGTCCGGGCCGGGCGGGGGCGGCGCCCGACCAGGGCGAGGGCGCCACCGTGGAGGGCGAGGAGGACGCCGGCGGCGGCCAGCCAGGCCGCCGCCGGGCGGGCGCCGACGGCGGGCGCCAGCGCCGCCGCCACCCAGACGACGGCGATGAGCGCGTTGACGGCCAGAACGCGCGCGCGCGGGCGCATGCCTGGCGAGGCTCCCCCTTCCCTGCCGCGGCCGGGTCAGGCCGGGATCTTGCCCTTCAGACGGTAGACGTATCCGATGACCTCGGCCACCGCTTTATAGTGCTCGACCGGGATTTCCTGGTCGAGCTCGACGCCGGCGTAGAGGGCGCGGGCAAGCGGCGCGTTCTCGACGATCGGGACCTCGTGCGCCTCGGCCACCTCGCGGATTTTTTGGGCGACGAAGTCGGCCCCCTTGGCCACCAGCCGGGGCGCCGCCATGGCCTCGATGTCGTAGGCAAGGGCGACGGCGAAGTGGGTGGGGTTGGTGATCACCACGTCGGCGGTGGGCACCGCCTGCATCATGCGCTGGCGGGCGCGCTCGATCCGGATCTGGCGGATGCGGCCCTTGACCTTGGGATCGCCCTCGGTCTGCTTGTACTCGTCCTTGATCTCGGTCTTGGTCATGCGCAGCGACTTGGTGAACTCGTACTTCTGGTAGAGGAAGTCGGCCAGCGCGACCACGGTCATGAAGGCGACCACGCCGAGAAAGAGCTTGACCGTCAGCTCGTAGAGGCGGGCAAGGAGCCGCGGCACCTCCAGGTCGACGAGGCCGGGCAGCGTCGCCAGCTCGGGCCGGATCATGAGATAGAGGACGCCCGACACCAGCACCAGCTTGAGCATCGCCTTGGCGAACTCGACCAGGTTGCGCGTCGACACCAGTCGCTTGATGCCCTGCGCCGGGCTGAGCTTGGAGAACTTGGGCCTGACCGCCTCGAGCGAGAAGACGAAGCCGGTCTGGCCCAGCGCCACCAGGACCACGATCAGCACCATCACCGCGGCCATCGGCGCCAACGCCGTCCCGACCTGGCCCAGGGTCGCGTAGAGCAGCGCGCCGAGCCCGGGGCCGTCGGCGGGAAGCGCGTGCGGCTTCTCGATGAAGGCCTTGAGCGTGCGCGCGATCTCGCCCGAGGCGGAGGGAAGCAGCGTCGCCAGGCCGAGCGCCCCGGCCAGCAGCACCGACCAGTTGAGCACCTCGCGCGACTGCGCGATCTGCCCCTTCTTGCGCGCCTCCTCGATCTTCTTCTGAGTCGGCGATTCCGATTTGTCGGCGTCGGAATCGGTGTCGGCCATGACCGTTCCCCTTCAGCCGGGACTGGCGCCCACTATCGCGGCGCCAGGAAGCGGACGACGTCGTCCTCGAAGCGGCCGAGGAACAGCGTCATCAGACCCGCCACCGTGATCATCATGATGAGCAGCCCGTTCATCACCTGCAGCGGCAGGGCGACGAAGAACACCTGGATGGTCGGCACCAGCCGGACCATGAAGCCGAGCCCGAGGTAGAAGATCAGCGCCACCACCACGAAGGGGGCGGTGAGCTGGAAGGCGATGGCGAAGCTCTCCGACACCGTGCGCACGATCACCTCGGTGAAGTCGCCGACCGGGGGCAGCGCGCCGGGGACGAAGAGCGCGTAGCTGTCGACGATCGCCTCGATCAGCAAGTGATGGAGGTCGGTCACCAGGATCAGGAGCACGCCGGTGAGGCCGAAGAAGCGGCCGACCAACGCGCCCTGCTGGCCGGCGATGGGGTCGAAGACGAGGGCGTTGGCCATGCCGGTGAGGAAGGCGAGCATCTGCCCGGCGGTGGGCAGCGCCGCGACCAGCAGCCTGACCACGGTGCCGAGGAAGAGGCCCACCGCGACCTCCGCCCCGACCACCAGCAGGAGCCCGGTCGGACTCGCCGGCAGGGGCGGCATCAGCGGCGTCACCACCGGCACGAACATCACCGTCAGGGCGAGCGCGAACACCAGGCGCACGCGCGCGCTCACCTCCTGGTCGGCGAAGGGCGGCATCACCGCCATCGCCGAGCCGAGCCGGGCGAAGACGACGATGTAGGGAAAGAGCCACGCCGGCAGGGCCTGAACCACCGCGCCCCCCCCACTCAGCCGAGGCCCACGATGCGGTCGATCAGCTCGCGGGTGAAGTCGGAGATGGTATCGAGCATGAAGGGGAGGAAGACGAGAAGCGAGATGAAGATGATCAGGATCTTGGGCACGAAGGTGAGGGTCATCTCGTTGATCTGGGTGATCGACTGCAGGAGCGAGATGATGACGCCGGCGAGAAGCCCGGCCAGCATCACTGGACCGCCCATCAGCAGCGCCACCAGGATCGCCTGGCGGGCGATGTCGAGCACGTCGGCATCCGTCATCTGCGGCGCCCTCCCCCCCGACGGCCGCGCCTAGATCGGCATGCGCAGGATGTCCTGGTAGGACTGGATGACGCGGTCGCGCAGCGCCACCGCGGTCTGCAGGGTGATCTCGGCGTTGGAGACGGCGCTGATCACGTCGGCCAGCTCGGCCGTCCCGGCGATCGCCTGCAGGGACTTCTTCTCGCCCTCCTTCCCGACCTGGACCGCCTCGGTCACGGCGCTGCGCAGGAGGCCGGAGAAGTCGTCATTGGGGTTCGCCTTGCGCGGCGACAGATCGGCGGCGCCGGCGGCGTTGCGGTAGGCGTTGACGGCATTGGCGATGGTCACGCTCATGGCGGCACTCCCTTATGGGCGCGAACGGGGCGGGATCACCTCAGGATGTCGATGGCACGCTGGAGCATACGCTTGGAGACCTCGATGACGTTGAGGTTGGCGTTGTAGGTGCGCTGCGCCTCGCGCATGTCCATCAGCTCGACGAAGGAGTTGACGTTGGGCACCATCACGTAGCCGTCGGGATCGGCGGCCGGGTGGGTGGGATCGAACTTGCGGGTCAGCTCGGTCCGGTCGACGGACACCCGCCGCACGTCCACCAAGTCGGCGCCGAGCGCGCGGTCGAAGGCGTTGCGGAAGGTGACGATCTTTCGCCGGTAGGGATCGCCGCCGGCCTCGGTGGCGAGCGAGTCGCGGTTGGCGAGGTTCTCGGAAATGACGCGCAGCCGCACGCCCTGGGCCTTCATCCCGGAGGCGGAGATGCGCAGCGCTTTCACCAAGTCCATCATCGAAACGTATCTCCTTCGCGCGGGGCCGGCTCAGGTCGAGCCGCGGCCGGTGATCGCGAGGCGCAGCATCGCGAGATACTTGCGGTAAAGCTTGGTGTTCAGGTCCTGCTGGTTCTGCACGTCCGAGACCTTCATCAGCTGCTCCTCGAGGATCACGGCGTTGTGGTCGGGCGCCTCCTCGTAGGTCGCCCGGTCCTTGACCGCCTTGAAGTCCTGATCGGCGTTTCCGCGGGCGCCGACGAGGTGCTGGTCGGAGGTGCGACTCAGGCGGACGTTGAACGCGCTGTCGCGCACCAGGCGACCGAACTCGAGGGCCTTGAGGTCGCTCGGGCGGTAGCCGGGGGTGTCGGCGTTGGCGATGTTCTGCGACAGGACCTTCTGGCGCTGGTCCAGGTAGCCCTGCTGGAGGTGGGCCATGCCGAAGAGCCTGAGCTTCGAGATGTCCATCGTTGGCTCCCGCGTCGTGGGGTTGGCCGGCCCCGGGTACGGGCGGCGGCGGCGCGCCCGGCGGAGGAATCTTTGCGGTTGCGCTCCCGCCTTGGGTTGGCGCTAGTATCCCGGCGGGGCGTTAACGAAGGGTAAATCCGCCCCGCGCGGCCGGGGCCGGCGCCGAGCGGCGCCCGGCCTGTCCGGCGGCGGTTAGGGTTTCCTTAACCGGAGGGGCGCTATCCGCCTTAGGGAGACGCGCCAGCAGGTAGCGGACCATGCTCTATCTCACCCGCAAGATCGGCGAATCGATCGTCATCAACGACGACATCGAGATCACCGTCATCGACGTGCGCGGCAAGACGATCAAGCTCGGCTTCACCTTCCCCTCGGACGTGACCGTGCTGCGCCGCGAGATTTACGAGCGCATCCAGGCCGAGAACCGCGCCGCCGCCGAGGCAAGCCAGCACCTCAGCGAATCGATGGCGGCGCAGGCGCCTGCGGCGCGCGCGAACGTCGCCAAGGCGGCGGGCGCGGCCCAGGGCGCGCCCGAGGGCGAGGGCGAGCCGCGGCAGGCCGGAGACGGCCGCCCGGCGGGCGGCACCCTTCCCTGACGCGCCGGCGCCGGGGCGGCTTAACCGGTTGTTAAGCGCGCCGTGGCATCGATGAGGGTGCGTTACCCACCCTGGCGACGGTGAACGACCCCGTGCCCGCGGACCACTCCCAGGACGACAAGACGCCGGCCAAGCGCCCGATCGCGGTGGCGCTCGGCTACGAGCGCGAGCGCGACGCCGCGCCGCGGGTGGTGGCGAGCGGGCGGGGCCGCATCGCCGAGCAGATCCTCGAACTCGCCTTCGCCCACGGGGTGAAGGTGCGCGCCGACGCCGACCTCGCCGAGCTCCTCGCCGCCATCGACCTCGACAGCGAGATCCCGCCCGAGGCCTTCGCCGCGGTGGCCGAGATCCTGGTCTATGTCTACCGCGCCAACGGGCTGGCCCTGGCCGGCTGGGAGGAGCGATGAGCCCGGCCGACGAGGCGCGCCGGCTCCTCGACCAGGCAGGCGCCCAGGTGGACAAGGCGCGCGGCCTGATCGAGCAGGGCGAGGGCGTCGACCTCGCTCCGATGGAGGCGCGGATCACCGAACTCTGCGCCGCCATTGCCGCGCTCGGCGAAGCCGAGGCGCGGGCGCTGAGGCCGGCCCTGGTCGGGCTCCTCGACGAGGTGACCCGCCTCGGCGAGGAGCTGAAGCGCCGCCACCGCGACCTCGGCACCGAGCTCCAGGGCCTGGCCGAGCGCACCCGGGCGGCGACCGCCTACGGCCGGCGCGGCGGCAAGTCCTAGCCTGGGGGCGGGGAAGGCGAAGGGCCGATGGAGCCGAAGCAGATCCTGCTGGTCGCCGCCTCGCTGGCCCTGGTCCTCGGGCTCGTCTGGGTCTTCGCCCAGGTTTCGCGCCGGCTCGGATTCGGCCTGCCGGTGGCCCGCCGCGGCGCCGCCGGGCGGCGCCTGGCGGTGGTCGACTCGGCGCCGATCGACGGCAAGCGCCGGCTCGTGCTGGTGCGCCGCGATCACGTCGAGCACCTGCTCGTGCTGGGGCCGACCGGCGAGCTGGTGGTCGAGGCCGGCATCGCCAGCCAACCCGCTTTGCCCCGCGCCGGCGCGTCGGACCCGACGGAGGGCCGCGCATGAGCCGCGCCCTCGCCCGCCTTCGCGAAGCCCGCTTCGCCGGGCGCGACAAGGCCGCCCTCCTCCTCGCCCTCGCCGTCGCCGTCCTTGCCGGGGTGCCCGAGGCTGCGGCCCAGACCTTCTCGCTCGATCTCGGCCCCGGCGGCTCGACCACCGGGCGGATCGTCCAGATCATCGTCCTCATCACCGTCTTGAGCCTCGCCCCCTCGATCCTGGTGATGATGACGTCGTTCACCCGCATCGTGGTCGTGCTCTCGTTCCTGCGCACCGCGCTCGGCACCCAGCAGGCGCCGCCCAACGCGGTACTGATCAGCCTGGCGATGTTCCTCACCGCCTTCACCATGGCGCCGACCTTCGACCAAGCCTACCAGGCGGGGATCAGGCCCCTGGTTGCCGGCGACATCGAGGAGTTCGAGGCCTTTAACCGGGCGATGGTGCCGGTCCACCGCTTCATGCTGCAGCACACCCGCGAGCGCGACATCGACATGTTCATGAGCGTGGCCAAGGAGCCGCCGGTGCCGCGGCCCGAGGACCTCAAGCTTCGGGTCTTGATCCCGGCGTTCATGATCAGCGAGCTCAGGCGCGCCTTCGAGATCGGCTTCCTTCTGTTCGTGCCGTTCCTGATCATCGACATGGTGGTGGCCTCGGTCCTGATGTCGATGGGAATGCTGATGCTGCCGCCGGTGATCATCGCCCTCCCCTTCAAGCTGATCTTCTTCGTCCTGGTCGACGGCTGGTACCTGATCGCCGGCAGCCTGGTGCAGAGCTACGGCGGCTGAGCGCGGGCGCGCCCGGCGGCTCGTTTGAACCGGGTTGCAAGAGGGGAAGCCGCGCCGCCCGGCGCGGGCGCTCAGGCGTCGGCGAGAAGCCTGCGGATCGCCGGCGGGTGGTGGAACGCGGCGGCGTGGAACTCGGGGCTATAGTAGCGGGTCTCGACCTTGGCCGCGGCAACGCGCGCCCTCAGCACCGCCGGGTCGAAGGGCAGGTAGTGCCGGCCCTTCACCGCCCAGCCATAGGCCATCGGCCCGCCGATGTAGGAGGGCACCCCCGAGAGATAGCAGCTCGCCTCGTCGAACAGGCCGCGGAAGCAGCGGTAGGACTCCTGCAGCTCGGCCGGCTGCAGGTAGGGTACGCCGTTCTGGGTCACCAGCACGCCACCCTCGCTCAGGCGGTCGCGGCAGGCGGCGTAGAAGTCCGGGGTGAACAGCACCGCCCCCGGCCCCTGCGGATCGGTCGAGTCGACGATGATCACGTCGAAGCTCTGCGCGGTCTCGTGGACGAACTTGATGCCGTCGGTGATGAGGAGCCGGGTGCGCGGATCGTCGAAGGCGCCAGCCGAGATCGTCGGCAGGTACTCGAGCGAGAGGTCGATCACCTTGCGGTCGATCTCGACCATGGTGACCGTCTCGACCGGATGCTTGAGCGCCTCGCGCAGGCAACCACCGTCGCCGCCGCCGATGATCAGCACCCGCCGGGCGGCGCCGTGCCCGAAGAGGGGCACGTGCACGATCGCCTCGTGGTAGAAGAACTCGTCGCGCTCGGTGGTCTGGATGACGCCGTCGAGCGCCAGCACCCGCCCGAAGAACGGGGTCTCGAAGATCACCAGCTCCTGGAGCCCGGTCCTTTCCCTGTAGACCTCGCGGGTGACCCGGAAACGCTGCCGCAAATGGGCGTGGAGCGTCTCCTCGAACCAGGTCACTCGATCAGCCCCCGATCGACCTCGTCGATCAGCAGGCGCTCGGGCGCGAATGCCGCCGTCAGCACCGGCACCGACTTCTGCGGGTCGCAGTTCCCGCACATGAAAACGTCGATGGCCGCGAACGCACGCTCGGGCCAGGTGTGGATGCTGATGTGCGACTCCGCCAGCACCGCCACCCCCGAGACCCCGCCCATCGGGGTGAAGCGGTGGACGTGGACGTGCAGCAGCGTCGCGTTGGCTGCCGCGACCGCGTCCCTGAGCGCGCGCTCGATCGCCTGCGGGTCGTCGAGGTTCTTCGCCCCCCAGAGGTCGAGCAGCAGGTGGCGACCGGCGAACACCTTGCCGTCGCGTTCGACGAAGTAGTCCAGCCCGCCGTCCGTGCCCGACTCGGCCGTGGCGCGCGCGGCGCCGGAGCGTGCCGCCGGTCCCTGCGGGCTCGCCTCGGAAACCGCCGCCACCTTCCAACCCGAACGGGAGAGAGAGTTCACGTCCCGATGCTCCCCCAGCAGACAAGAATAACCCGGAATTGGGGGCTGATTCGCCCATTCGGGCGCGGAATGCAAGAAAAATCCGCACCCGGACCGAGAAAAGCCGGCTCCGGCGGCACTCCCGCCGGGGGGCTAGTTGATCGCGCTCAGGCGGCCGCTGCGCACCCGCTCGCGGTAGGCACCCATGAAGGTCTGGAAGCTTTCGGCGAGCTTGATCCCCTCGCCCACCTCCTTGAAGTTGGCCAGGGTCACGTCGCTCTCGCGGGTGATGAGGGCGAACGCCTCGCGGAAGGGCGTCTTCAGCATCTCGGCCGCGTAACGGCGCTTGAGGCGGCCGAGGCCGCGTTCGTTGTCGCTGAGCGCCAGCGCCACCGCCAAGCTGGCGACGTCGCGGCTCTCGGCGAGATCGAGGCCGTTGCTGGCGTCCACCCCCGCCGCGACCAGGTTGTCGAGCGCGAGCGCCGCGGTGCGCCAGTCCCGGCGCTGCCAGTGGATCTCGGCGATCAGGCGCAGCCCGTCGACGCTTTCGTCGCCCTTGAGGACGGCGAGCGCCTCCTCGAGCTTGCCGTCCTCGACCAGGGCGCGGGCGCGGAGGTGCCGGCGCTGACCCGCCAGCTCGCCGGGAAGGCCGGCGATCTCGGTCTCGTCCAGCACCTTGAGCGCCTCCAGGGGCGCCTTGTTCAGGAGGTGGATGAGGGCGAGGCGGGCGCCCACGCGCGAGCGCTGCTCCCCCTTCAGCCGGTAGGTGATCTGGTGATCGAGAACCTCCGCCGCCTTGCCCAGGAGGTCGACCGACACCAGCCGGTCGGCGAGCCGGCGGATCATCTCGTCGCCCTTCTCGCCCGCCGGGGTCAGCTCGCGGAACTCGTCGTAGAGCGCGATGGCGGTGATCGGCGGCATGGTGTCGGCGAGGCCGGCGAGGTAGAGCTCGTTGAAGGCGGTGGCCATCTTCAGGGTCACCAGCTGGGCGTCGCGATGGGTGGGGAAGTAGGTGGCGGCGATCTTCAGGGTCCTGAGCCCGTCGCGGTAGTTCTTCTCCTCGAAGTAGAGGTCGGCGAGCCGGTTGAGGAGGTCGAACTCGAAGTCGTCGCCCCGCCAGGCGAAGCGGAGCTTCTCCATCGCCTCGATCGCCGTCGGCCGGTCGATGCGCTCGATGCGCATCAAGAGGTCGAGCCGGGCGAGGTCGGCCTGGGAACGGGCCCGCCGGTCGCCGAACCGCTCGACCGAGTTCCAGGCGGCCAGCGCACCGTCGAAGTCGCCGCGGGCCTCGAGCAGCCGGCCGCGCAAGTACTCGTACTGGCCGGTATCGACCAGGGTGGTGTCGCCGCCCCGCTGCTGCTCGCGGGCGAGGATGCGGAAGATCTGCTCGGCGCGGCGCACGTCGCGGGTCTTGAGCGCGGCCTCGAAGGCGACCGACCCCAGCCGGCTCTTGAGCTTGGGCGGATAGGTGGGCAGCAGCGCCGCTCCGCTCCGGAACAGCGTCGCCGCGCCGCGCCAGTCGCCTCGCTGGGCGGCGAGCACCGCCCGCCACAGCTCGGCCTCGGTGTTCCTGGCCAGCGACGGGTGGCCAAGATCGGGCGTCGCCTCCTCGATCCGGCCCATGAGCAGGTTGGCCGCCCCGCGCATCAGCCGGAAGCCCGGATCGTCGGCCGCCTTCTCGTCGGCCCGGGCGATCACCTCGAGGATGCCGAGCGCCTCGGCGTCGAAGCCGTGGGCGAAGTAGAGGCGGGCGAGATCGAGCCGGGCGGAGTTGCGCCGGGCGCGGGGCGAGGCGATGATCGCCGCCTCGATCGCCTTGACGTTGGCGGTGAAGCCCTCGAGCCCGCCGCGCGCCCAGGCGTCGAAGTCGAACAGCCGGCTCACCGCGCTCGGCTCTCCGAGCGCCCTCTCCTGGGCCAATTGGCGGGTGTCGGGGGTGGCGGCGAGCCCGCCCGGGCGGGCGATGGTCAGTCCGCCCTGTGCGGTGCGGACGATGAGGTCGTCGGCCGTCGGCTCGATCACCACCCCCTGCGGGGTGGCGAGCAGCTTGAGGTCGGGATAGACCCGCTCCATGCGCACCCCCAGCCCCGGGGTCTGGAGGGGCACGGCGAGGAGCATGTCGCCGACCTCGGGATCGCCGAAGCGCACGACCCTGCTGGTGCCGGTCGCCCGGATGATGAGGGCGGTGCCCAGGGTGCGGCTTTGGCGGGCCTCGACCTCGACGGTCGATTCGGGCTCGACGTCGATGCGGGTGAAGGTCGCGATCCAGGCCCGCCCGTCGCGCCGGAAGCGGGGGTTGACGCCGTCGGGAAGGGTGAGCCGCAGCGCCGTCGCGCCCGGGGTCGGGATCTGGCGGGTGTCGGCGAGGAGCGGCTGCGCGCGCACCTGCGCGAGATCGAGCTGCGCCTCCTCGTCGAACAGGAGCCAGAGCTGACCGGCGCGGCGGAAGGCGGCGGCGCCCACCGCCCCCGGCCAGGGGAAGGTGAGGACGACCTCGCTCCCCTCCGCCTTCGCCGCCACCGCGAGCGCGCCGACCGGCGCGATCCGGGGCTCCTCCGGCCGCGAGGGCTCGGCCCCCGGCTGGCGCTCCTCGGCCTCGGCTCCGGCGCCGGTGAGCGCCGGGACCGCGGCCTCGCGCGGCGGCACCAGCGGGCGCGGGCGACCGCCCTCGGGGGCGGCGCCTTCGGCGGCCGCGACCTGGGGGGCGCGCGGCGCCTCGGCGACCGGAGAGGTGGCCGCCGGCGCGGCGCCCGGGGCGGATCCGGCGGGCGCGACCGTCGGGGCCTCGGGGGCCCGCGGCGAGACGGCCGGGGGCGCCGCCTGGCCGGCGCCAGAGGGGGCGGCGATGGTACGGGAGAACCGCCCCGAGCGGCGCGGCTCCTCGGCAGCGGGGACGGTAGCGTCTGCCGCCGGCGCGGCCTTTGCAGGCGCGACCGGCGCCGGCGTGGCGGGGCCGGCCGCCGGCCGCACGGCGGCGGTCCCGGCGGGCCGCGCCCGAGCCGGGGACGGCGGGCCGGCCGCGGCGGCGCCCGAGCCGTCGAGCACGTCGAGGACGATCCGGGTGCCGCTGCGGAAGTGACGGACGCGCGCCCCCGGGCCGACGCCGAGGTTGAGGCTGAGCCCGTTTTGGTCGACCACCGCCTCGGCGCTCAGCACCTGGGCCGGGAGTTGCCCGCGCAGGCGGGCGAGATCGACCCCGGCCGGGCGGTCGAAGGCAACGACCACGATCTCGCCGTCCCGGCTGACCCGGTAGTCGACCGCCTGCGACCAGTCGAAGACGAGGCGCCCGAAGCCGGCGTGCGCGCCGGTCCGCACCGGGAGTTCGCCGCCGGCCGGGGCGCGGGTCTCCTGGACGCCGCCGGGCGGCGACGGCGCGGCGGGGGCGGCCGCGGCCGGGCCAAGGAGGTCGACCACCACCGCCATGCCGTTGTTGAAGGTGCGAAGACCGAAGCTGCCGGTGAGCGAAAGCGTCAGCGTCCGGCCATCGGGGCCTGCCTCGGCCCCGGTCACGTATCCGCCGAGGTTGCGCACCAGCGGCGAAAGGTCGGTCCGGAACGGGCGGTCGAAGCCGACCACCAGCCGGGTCCCGGTCACCGTCGCCACATGGGCGACCGGCGTCCCCCAGTCGAAGACGATGCGGCCGTAGCCCTCGTGGGTCCAGGCGCGGGTGACGACCTCGGCCCGGTCCTGGGCGCCCGCCGCCGCCCAGCCGAGGGCGGCGACCGCGAGGAGGAGGGCGAGAAGCCGGCCGGCGGGGCGGCGCATCAGCCCTCTCCGGTCTTGTCCAGGATGACCACGTCGACCCTCCGCGCGAGATCGAGCCGGCGCTCGCGGGGAAGGCGGGTCGTGATCAGCTCGAAGAGCGCGTCGGCGGCGCCGAAGGTGAGCACGCGGCGGGTGTAGCCCGCCCGGTGCATCTCGTTGGCGACCGAAGTCGCGCGCACCAGCGAGAGCTCCCAGTTGGAGGAGAAGCCCCGCCCGGTGACCGGCTGCGGATCGGTGTTGCCGTAGATCGCCACCAGGTTGGGGATGTTGCGCAGGATGCCGGCGAGGATGAATAGCGCGTTGCGCGCGCGGTCGTCCACCCGCACGCTCGCCGGGGCGAACAGGAGGTCGGTGGGCAGCGAGATCACCAGCCGGTCGTCGAGCCGGGTGAGGGTGCTCAGGTTCAGCACCGGGTCCTGGACGAGCTTCTGCTCGATCACGGCAAACATGTAGTCGAGGTTGGCCGCCGGCTGGGTGTCGGTGGTGCCGATGTTGAACTGGGCGGCGGGGGCGGCGTCGGTCTGAGTCGTGGGCGCGAAAGTGCGCGACATCGAATCGACCACCTCGGCGTACTCGTCGACCTTCATCTTCGACATCGCGAACAGCATGACGAAGAAGACGAGACACAGCGAAATGAGGTCGGCGAAGGTGAGCATCCAGGCCAGACTTCCCGGTTGCGCTTGCGGGACTTCATCGTCGTCGGTGGCCATCGCTCACCCCCGGCGCCGGGCAAGGTCGGAGAAGTCGAGCACCGGCTCGTCGTCGGCGTGCAGGTAGAAGAAGAACTCCAGATTCTTGACCGGGCTCGGCTTGAGCCCGACCCTGAGCACCGACTTGGGCGCCCCGCGCTCGAGGAGCTGGCGGGCGAAGTTGCCGGCGCGGGCGACCTCGAGCGACGGGGTCTCGGGCAGCTTGTTGCCTGGCTCGTAAGGGGTGTTGATCAGGAACTCGAGCTCGTTCCGGTAGCCGGGCGGGCGCGCCGCGAGCGCCGCCGCAAGCCGCTCCAGGAACGGGCCGAGACCCGGCCTGATCGTAGCCGAGTCGGTCTCGAACAGCGCCTCGGGATGCATGCGGATGTACATCTGCCGGCCCGGCTGGACCACGTTCACCTGCGCCACCGGGATCGCCGTGGTGAACAGGTTGCCAAGGCGCTCCATGGCCTGGAGCGGGGTGAACGCCTCGCCCTGCTGCGAGGTGAACGGCACCGGCTTGGTCGAGGGCGGGATCAGCGACGAGAAAGCCGAGATCAGGCTGTCCATCACCTTCTTGGCCCTCACGTCCTCGAGCGTGGAGAGCGTGTTGAGGAGGATGAAGAAAGCCAGAAGCAGCAGGTACAGCGACAGGAACAGCGCGATCGAGGGGTCCGCCGTCTGCGGCTTCTTCGGGGCGTCGTCGTCGTCCATCGAACCTCAGCGGTCCCGGGCCGCGGGCGACGCCCAAGCCGCAGGCGCGCGACAACTGGGCGCGCACCCGTGCCCGGGCGCAAGTGTACCACAAACGAGGCGGTCGGACGATGCGCGCATGGCTAGCGCCGTGGCTGCGGGCCGGCTCAGCCGCCGGCCTCCTTCGCCTCCTTGGGGAGCTGCCGGCGCTCGGCGATCGCCGCCGTCAACGTCTTGGCCCTCTCGGGGTCCATGGCGGCGAAGATCGGCGCCGTCTTCGCCTCGCGCATGCGCTCGACCACGTCGAGGACGATCGGCAGGTCGAGCTGCTCGAAGATGCGGGCGGCGTCGCGCGGCTTCATCGCCTCGTAGATCTTGACCAGGCTCTTGAGCTTCTCCTCCTCCTGCTCGCCGTACTTCTTGAGCAGGCCCTCGATGGTGGTCTTGAGCTCCTTGAGGTCGGCGATCTTCTTGTCGAGCCGCTTCTCGGCCGCCTGCAGCAGCCCTTCGCGCTGGACGATCTCGGACTCGCGCCGCTCGATCTCGTCGCGCCGGACGGCGAGGCCCTGCAGGAGCTCGATCTCGGCGCGGGTGAAGAGGGTGGGATCCGCGGGCAGCGCTTCGCCCGCCGGCTTTGCGGTCGGGCCCTTGCCGGCGCGGGCGCGGCCCGTTTCCAGCTCCTTGGCGAGGTCGGCGGCGGTGCCGCCGAAGGCCGACGCCTCGGGGAGCGTCTTCTTGATCCCCTTCTCCTTCGCCTCGCCCTCGCCGGCCTGCTGCGGAGCCGGCTTCGGCTGCGCGCGCGCCGGGGCCTGCTGTTGCTGCTGCGCCTGCGCCTGCTGCTGCGCCTGAGTCTGGGCCACGGCGAGGAACGCCGGCCCCGAAACCCCGCGCAGGATGTCGCCGAGCTTGACCGAGAGCAAGAGCGCGCCGCCGAAGATCACGGCCGGGAGGAAGCGAATCCGGAACATCCCGCCCCACCCTCCGTCAGCGACTCGCCTCGAGCGCGCGCAGGAGCTCGCGCTCGGTCTCGGAGCGGGTGGCGCCGGCGAAGCGGTCGCCGAGCGCGGTCGCGGCGCGGCCCGGCCGGACGGCGGGAGTCGCCTTCTCGGCGCGGGCGCTGGCCACGGCCCGGGCCCGCTGAACCTCGGACTCGAGGCGGTCGGCGAGGTCGCCGCCCCGCTTCGCCATATAGCTCAGGTCGTCCATCAGGGTTTGGGCCTTGCTCATCTCCTGCTGAAGCATCTTGCCGGTGTCGGCCGCCGCCGCGCGCAGCTTGTGGAGGCTGCCCTCGGCGCGGATGGTGGCCTCGTTGAAGCGGGCGATCAGATTGATCAGCTCCGACTTGTCGCCCCTGAGCACGCCGAGACGCCGGTTGAGGATGTAGGCATAGACGATCGTCGCGACCAGCAGCACCGCGATGACCAGGTCGAGAGCGAGGGTGAGCACTGCCATCATAGCCTTCAGCTTACTTTCTTGACGATCCGATCCACGACCTGCACGGCGACGCGGTCGCCCTTGCGGCCGGTGACGGCGGTGAACATCGGCACCTCGCCGCAGCGGACCGCGACCTGGGTGTGCGGGGTGGCGTTGAGGAGGATGCGCGAGCCGGGCTGGAACCCGAGCACGTCGCGCAGCCGCATGGTCTGCTCGTCGAGGACCACGTCGAGCTGGATCTCGGTCAGCCACAACTCCCGGGCGAGGTGCGTCTCCCAGATCGAGTCGCGGCCGAACTTCTCGCCCATGAACATCTGCAGCAGAAGCTCGCGCACCGGCTCGAGGGTGGCATAGGGCAGAAGCAGCTCGAGGCGCCCGCCGCGGTCCTCCATGTCGATCCTGAGCTTGGCGACGATGCCGGCATTGGAAGGGCGCGAGATGGTGGCGAAGCGGGGGTTGGTCTCCAGCCGCTCGAAGCGGAAGGTGACCGGGCTCAGCGGGTCGAAGGCGGCGGATAGGTCGCCCAGCACCACGTGCACCATGCGCTCGACCAGGTTGCGCTCGATGGTGGTGTAGGGCCGACCCTCGATGCGCATCGCCGCCGTGCCCCGCCGGCCGCCCAGGAGCACGTCGACGATCGAATAGATGAGGGAGCTGTCGACGACCAGGAGCCCGTAGTTGTCCCACTCCTCGGCCTTGAACACGGCGAGCATGGCGGGAAGCGGGATCGAGTTGAGATAGTCGCCGAAGCGCAGCGAGACGATGTTGTCGAGCGAGACCTCGACGTTGTCGGACGTGAAGTTGCGCAGACTCGTCGACATCATCCGCACCAGCCGGTCGTAGACCACCTCCAGCATCGGCAGGCGCTCGTAGGAGACCATGCCGCTGTTGATGATTTGCTGGATGCCGGAGCGCTCGCCGCCCTCGCCCGCCTCCTCGTCGAAGCCAAGCAGGCTGTCGATCTCGTCCTGATTGAGCACCCGCCCCGAGGTCGGCACGCCCTCGCCCGCGGCCGCCGCCTCCTCGGCCATCGTTCCCCACTCGGCGCCGCCGGCCTTCTCGGAGACGGGCTTGACCTCGTCGCCGGCGCCGCTCGCCGGCGCTCCGTTGCCGGCGCTGGTCGGTGTGTCCGCCATGACTGCGTCCCTCGTGGTCGATCTCGCCCGGCGCTGTGCGGCCGCCCCTCGGCGCCGATCAGAGCGCTATTGGATTAACATTTCCCTAAAAAGCACGTCGTTGATCTTGGTCGGAGCGGTGGCCGCGTTCACCCGCGCCAGAAGCTCCTCGCGCAGCCGGTAGACGCCGGCCGAACCGTGCAGGTCCTCCACCCTGAGCTCGCGCAGGTAGACCTGGAAGTTGTCCATGATCCGCGGCAGCGACGATTCGAGCTTGCTGGCGTCGTCGGGGTTGTCGAGCTCGAGCGTCACCCGCATCTTCAGGTACTGCGCCTTTCGCCCGCTGGCGTTGAGGTTCACGAGCACCTCGGGGAGCTCGTAGAAGGTCCCGGTTCGCGCCTTCTTCTGGCGCTCGATCTTCTCATCGGACGGGGGCTTCTCGGCGACCTCGTCGCCGCGACCGAAGATGAGGGCGATCAGGGGGTCGGCGGCACCGGTGAAGTAGGCGCCCGCGGCCGCCCCGATCACCAGGAGGAGCGGCAGCACCACCAGGAAGATGAGCCGCTTGCTGCCCTTCTTGCCCTCGCCGACCTCGACTTCGCCGGCCTCGAGGTCGCCTTCGTCCTGCTGGTTTGCGTCGTCGTCGGCCATGGCCTTGCCTCGCACGCTCCTTGCCCGCGCCCGCCGATACTAGGGCGGGCGGGTTAACGAGAGGTTGCACCGCACCGGCCGCCCGCCACCGCCGCGGCGAGAGCCACCGGGGCACGGGCCGGCGGGCGCGTCGCGGCCGGCTTTCAGGTTAACACAGAGATAGGGGTCCGCCCCCGGGGGATTTCAAGGGCGCGGCGAAGGCGCCCGCGGAGCGGCTCGGCCGGGCCCGCCCCGGCCCCCCCCCGGACGGGCAGTTTCTACCCGGCAAAGCCTGCCGAAAACGCCGCCGAGGGCGGCAGGATCTGTTCGCCGGCCAGACCATAGCCATTTGATTTCGCTAAATTTTCCCACTGGCACAAGGCATGCACCACGGGACCGGCAAGGCGACGGCGCGCGAGTGCCGGACGCGAACCACAACAAACCCAGTGTCGAACGAACGATGGAAAACACAGTCTTCATTGCCCTTTCGCGCCAGATGGCCATGCAGCGCCAGATGGACGTGATCGCCAACAACCTGGCCAACGCCAACACCTCGGGCTTCAAGGCCCAGCGGATGATGTTCGCCGAGCACCTCGTCCAGGTGCGCCACGTCGACCGCTTCCCCGGCGGCCGGGAGCTGGCCTTCGCCAGCGACGTCAAGGTCTACCGCGACTTGAGCGAGGGTCCGCTGCGCCATACCGGCAACCCGCTCGACATCGCCATCCACGGCGAGGGCTACTTTGCGGTCGATACCCCGAACGGCGAGCGCTACACCCGCCACGGCCACTTCCGCCTCAACGAGACCGGGCAGATGGTCACCGACGACGGCAATCCCGTGCTCTCGAACACCAATCAGCCGATCGTGATCACCGGCGCCGATCGGCGCATCGACGTCGCCCGCGACGGCACCGTCTCCACCGACAACGGGGTGATCGGCCGCATCCGGGTGGTGCGCTTCGCCGACGAGAACGCGGTGCGCAAGGAGGCCAACAGCCTCTACGCCGCCGACAGCCCGCCGACGGCCCTGGATCGGCCCTCGGTCGAGCAGGGATTCATCGAGGAATCCAACGTCAAGCCGATCATCGAGCTGACCCAGATGATGACCACCATGCGCGAGTTCCAGGTCGTCTCCCAGATGCTCGAGCGCGAGAACGAGCGCCAGAGCCAGGCGATCGACAAGCTCACTCGCGCCAGCGCCGCCTAGAAGGAGGGTTCGAGCCATGCGGTCCCTGAACATCGCCGCCACCGGGATGCTCGCCCAGCAGCTCAACGTCGAGGTCATCTCCAACAACCTCGCCAACATGAACACCACCGGTTACAAGCGCCAGCGGGCCGAGTTCCAGGACCTGCTCTACCAGAACCTGCGCCGGGTGGGCTCCACCTCCTCCGACACCGGCACGGTGGTGCCGGCGGGCGTGCAGATCGGGCTCGGCTCCAAGACCGCGGCCGTCTACCGCATCACCGAGCAGGGCAACCTCCTGACCACCGGCAACGCCTTCGACCTGGCGGTCGAGGGCAAGGGCTTCTTCCGGGTCCAGATGCCGACCGGCGAGACCGCCTACACCCGCGACGGCACCTTCTCGATCAACGCCCAGGGCCAGCTGGTGACCGCCGACGGCTTCACGGTGCTGCCCGGAATCACGATCCCCAACAACGCCATCGACGTGACCATCAACTCGAGCGGCGAGGTGCTGGTCAAGATCGACCAGCAGGTGGCGATCCAGAACGTCGGCCAGATCGAGCTCGCCACCTTCGCCAACGAGGCCGGACTGCAGGCGCTGGGCAACAACCTGTTCCTCGAGACCACCGCCTCGGGCACCGCCCAGGCGTCGGTGCCCGGCTCCGCCGGCTACGGCAAGATCCAGCAGGGCTTCATCGAGACCTCGAACGTCAACGTCGTAAACGAGATCACCAGCCTCATCACCGCGCAGCGCGCCTACGAGATGAACTCGCGGGTCATCTCGGCCTCCGACGAGATGCTGCAGACGCTGTCGCGGCTGCGCTAGGAGGGGGCCATGATCATCCGTCTCATCCTCGCCGTCCTCTTCGGCCTCGCCCTCGGCTTCGCGGGGGGCGCGCCGCTCGGGCTGCGCAACGCCCACGCCGCGGCGCCCTCGGCCCAGGCCGCGGCCCAGGCGGGGACGCCCGCCTACCTCAACGAGCAGGTGATGGTCAGCGACGGGCTGGTGCGGCTCGGCGACCTCTTCGCCAACGTCCCCGCCGAGCGGGCGGGAATCGCCGTCGGCTACGCCCCCGCCCCGGGCAGGCGCGCCATCTTCGACGTCCGCTGGCTGCTCAGTGTCGCCCGCAGCTACCGGATCGACTGGCGCCCGACCAGCCGCTACGACCGGGTGATCGTGGAGCGCGCGAGCCAGATCGTCTCGGGCCGCGAGATCGAGGAGGCCGTGCGCCAGGCCCTCGCCAAGAGCGGTCTCGGCCCCGACATCGACGTCCACCTCTCCCAGACCCAGCTCGAGCTGCACATCCCAAAGGAGGCCGATCCCACCATCCTGGTCGAGGACCTCGCCCAGGACGAGCCCAGCGGGCGCTTCAGTGCCGCCGTCGTCGTCTCGCCGAACTCGCCGCAGGCGGTGCGCACACGTATCGCCGGGCGGGTGAGCCGACTGGTCGAGGTCCCGGTCCCGGCCCAGAACGTCGCCCCCGGCGCCGTCATCCGGCAGGACGACGTCCGCTGGCTCAAGCTCCCGGCCGAACGCCTGACGCGGAACGTGGTGACCGACGCCTCCGAGCTGATCGGCAAGGCCGCCAAGCGGGCGCTGCGCGCCGACGCGCCGGTGCAGGTCGCCGACATCCAGCGCCCGGTGCTGGTGGCCAAGGGAAGCCTGGTGACCATCGTCCTCACCACCCCCTCTATGAGCCTCACCGCCCAGGGCAAAGCGCTGGAGGACGGCGCCGACGGCGACACCATCCCGGTGATGAACACCCGCAGCCGCAGGGTGCTCGACGCCATGGTCGCGGGCAGCGGCCAGGTGCGGGTGGTGCCCGCCCTCAGGCTCGTCAGCCAGTAGGAGCGCGAGAGATGACCCCCGGATTCGCCCCCAAGGCCCTTAGGCTGGCCGCGCTTGTCGGGCTTGCCGGCCTCGTCGCGGGTTGCAATGCCCTCACCCGGCTCTCCGAGGTGGGCACGCCGCCCAAGCTTTCGGAAGTCGAGAGCCCGACGACCAAGCCAGGCTACCGGCCGATCAGCATGCCGATGCCGACGCCGAGCCGGATGGAACGCCAAGTGGCCTCGCTGTGGCGGCCCGGGGCGCGGCAGTTCTTCAAGGACAACCGCGCCGGCGAGGTGGGCGACATCCTGACCGTGATCGTCAAGATCTCGGACAAGGCCTCGCTGGCCA
Organism: Pseudomonadota bacterium; assembly: GCA_016202695.1. Classification (GTDB taxonomy): domain Bacteria; phylum Pseudomonadota; class Alphaproteobacteria; order JACQOE01; family JACQOE01; genus JACQOE01. The sequence continues at coordinate 34,961 of JACQOE010000023.1, forward strand.
ACAAGACCGAGCAGACCCGCGACAATTCGGAGTCGCTCGGCGTGCCCAGCCTGCTCGGCTTCGAGAGCAGCTTCGGCAAGCACCTCCCCCAGGCGGTCGATCCCTCCAGCCTGGTGGACATGAGCACCGACAGCACGACCAAGGGCGACGGCAAGATCGACCGCGCGGATACGGTCGAGGTGCGGGTCGCGGCCCTGGTCACCCAGGTCCTGCCCAACGGCAACCTAGTCATCGCCGGGCGCCAGGAGGTGCGGGTCAACTACGAGTTGCGCGAGCTCACCGTCTCGGGCGTGATCCGGCCCTCCGACATCACCTCCGAGAACACCATCAACCACGACCAGGTTGCCGAGGCGCGGGTCGCCTATGGCGGCCGGGGCACGCTGAGCGACATCCAGCAGCCGCGCTACGGCCAGCAGATCCTCGACATCGTGCTGCCCTTCTAGGCCGGATCCCCGCCGAACCGGGATCGGCGCCGCCCTCCGCCGGCGGCGCCGATCGGTCGCACACAATGATGGCCGGGGCGATGCGCCCCGGCCAGTGAGTCCGCCGCCGGCCGTGCCGGCCCGGCGCCGTCACTCGAGGTCGTCGCGGCGCGTGCGCTCGAGCCGCTCGTGGCGCTCCTGGGCCTCGAGGCTCAAGGTGGCGATGGGGCGCGCCTCCAGCCGGCGGAGCGAGATCGGCTCATGGGTCTCCTCGCAGAAGCCGTAGGTCCCCCTCTCGATCCGCTCGAGGGCCTCGTTGATCTTGGCGATCAGCTTGCGGGCGCGGTCGCGGGTGCGCAGCTCCAGCGCCCGGTCGGCCTCAAGCGAGGCCCGATCGGCGATGTCCGGCTCCTGCGTCCCGCCCTCCTGGAGGTGCTGCAGGGTCAGGTTCGATTCCTTCAGGATGTCGACCCGCCAGCGCAACAACTTCTGGCGGAAGTACTCCCGCTGGAGCGGGCTCATGAACTCTTCATTGTCGCTTGGTCGATAGTCGGGCGGTAGCGTGATCGTCATTCGTCTTCCCCGGTAAGTCCTCCCGACTCGGAGGCGGCGCGGAGTATATGAATCGGCCCGCCGCCTCGCAAGAGGCAGGGAATTGAGGGAAATCAAGTGCATATGAGAGGGCTGCGGTCGCGACCCCGGCGGCGGGGTCGCCGCGGGGGCGGCTCAGGCGTAACGGCCGAACTTGGCCAGCTCAACCCGGGCGCGCAACTCGATCTCGTCGAGGATGGCGGCGAGGCGAGGGTTGTCGGCGAGTTCGCGGCGGACGCGGACGAGCTTCAACAGCCGCTCGAGCCGGTCCCGCGGGACGCCGCCGACGACGAGCGCCCGACGGATCTCGTCGAGCTCGTCGAGCATCGCCTCGGCGCGCTGGCGAGCCCGCGCGTTGGCCCGCCCCGCGGTCGCATCGGGGACCTCCTGGGCGGCGAGGATCGAGTCGACCGCGCCGAGGGGGGCGCTTGCCCCGACCGGCGGCGGCTCGGCGTGGCCGTCGGCCGCTTGACGGAGCGTCTTCCTGAAGTCGCCACCGCGGGCCTCGCCGGCCTTCTCCGACCGGCGGACCGAGGGCGTGCGCGGCGTATTGACCCCGGTCACCTTCATCGCTGGGGGGCCCTTGCTTCGGCCGCGCCCGAGGGGGCCCGACCCGCGGCTCGCAGGTGCGTCGCTGCCATTAAGCTTTTATATACGCTTTCCCCCCAACATCAAACGCGTTTGCGGAGCCCCGCGTCGGCCGACACGGCCTCGGCGCGGGGCGCCGGCGTAGGAGCCCGAAGGCCATGAGATGGGACGGTGTGGCGCGTTCGATCAGGCCCGGATGGGGCGGCAAGAATTGCCGCGCGGCCGGCGACGCTTGCCTAGCCGGCGCCGACAGCGCCTCCTGGCGGGCGAAAGAAATCCTTTCGCCTCAATTGGTTGTCGATCAGAGCCAAGTGGCACGCCCTTCGCACCCCAGGGCCGAAGCCTATGGTGCCGACACCCTGTTACAGGGGCAGAACGAAAAATGACCGCGAACGACCCAGGCCGGCTGCGCCCAGCCTTTGTTCCGATCCGCCAGGCGATCGAGCTCCTCGCCACCCTGATCCTGTTGGCCGGGCTCCTCGCCGCCAGCGGCGCCCATGCCGCCTCGCGGATCAAGGACATCGCCGATTTCGAGGGGGTGCGCGACAACCTCCTGGTCGGCTACGGATTGGCGGTCGGCCTCAACGGCACCGGCGATACCCTCGATTCCGCCGTCTTCACCAAGCAGAGCCTGGTCGGGATGCTCGAGCGGCTCGGCATCAACATCCGCGACCAGCTCGCCAAGCTCGGCAGCAAGAACGTCGCGGCGGTGATGGTGACCGCCGTCATCCCCCCCTTCTCGCGCCAGGGCACCCGCATCGACGTGACCGTGAGCGCGCTCGGCGATGCCAAGGACCTCCGCGGGGGCACGCTCCTGGTCACGCCGCTGATCGGCGCCGACGGCGAGGTCTACGCCGTCGCCCAGGGCCAGGTCGCCACCGGCGGCTTCACCGCCCAGGGCCAGGCCCAGACGGTCACCAAGGGGGTGCCGACGAGCGGCCGGATCGCCAACGGCGCCGTGGTCGAGCGCGAGGTGGGCTACGACCTTGGCACCCTGCGCGCCGTCCACGTCGCCCTGCGCAACCCCGACTTCACCACCGCCCGGCGGGTCGCCCAGGCAATCAACGCCTTCCTCGGCACGCCCGCCGCGCGCATGAGCGACCCCGGCACGATCAGGGTCACCGTACCGCAGTCCTACGCCGGCGACGTGGCCGGGCTGATGACCGACATCGAGCAGCTGACGGTCGAACCCGACCAGGTGGCGCGGGTGGTGATCGACGAGAACTCGGGCATCATCGTGATGGGCGAGAACGTGCGCATCAGCACCATCGCCATCGCCCAGGGCAACCTCACCATCCGGGTGACCGAGACGCCCCAGGTGTCGCAGCCCGGCCCCTTCGCCCAGGTCGGCGAGACGGTGACCGTGCCCCGCACCCAGATCGAGGTCCAGGAGGGCGCCGACCGGCGCCTGGCCGTGGTCGAGACCGGGGTCACGCTGCAGGAGCTGGTGAATTCGCTCAACGCCCTCGGCGTCGGCCCGCGCGACATGATCAGCATCCTGCAGGCGATCAAGGCCGCCGGCGCGATGCAGGCCGAGCTGCAGGTGATGTGATGGACGAGCACACCCTCGTCGGCCGCGAGGCCGCCCTCGCGCGTGAGCCGGGCCTGCCCAAGCTCCCCAAGGCGGGGGCGAAGGCGGATGCGGCCAAGGTGCGCGAGGTGGCGGTCGAGTTCGAGGCCGTATTCCTCTCCGAGATGCTCCAGCACATGTTCGCCGGCCTCCCGGTCGACCCGCTGTTCGGCGGCGGGCCCGGCGAGGAGATGTACCGCGGGCTCCTGGTCGAGGAGTACGGCAAGCTCTTGGCCCGCTCGGGCGGCGTCGGCATCGCTGATGCGCTGCAGCGGGAGGTCCTCAGGATGCAGGAGGTAAAGTGACCATGAACGCCGCCGCCCGGGTGCGCAATTTCCACGATATCGGCTCCCGCCTTGCCGCGCTGATCGAGGTCGAGAACGGCCTCCTGGCGGCGATGCGGGCGCGCGAGATCAAGGACCTGCAGCCGGAGAAGTCGCGTCTGGTGCGGGCCCTTGAGGAGGCCCACCAGTCGCTCCAGGGGACCGCCGGAGCGTTCGCCGCCGCCGACTCCCGGCTCCTCGGCGAGGTCGCCGAGCTGGTCCGCCGCCTCGAAACCCTGTCCGAGGAGAACGTCGGCCGCCTGACCGCCGCGAGCGAGGCCAACCGCCGGCTGTTCGAGGCGATCGTCGAGGCGGTGCGGACCAAGCGCGCCCAGGGCAGCTCCTATTCACGCACCGGCACCACCGCCCAGGGCACCTCCGGCAACGGCCAGCCGATCTCGATGGCCCTCGATCGGCGGCTCTAGGGTCCCCACGATGTCCCTCGGTCTTGCCCTGACCAGTTCGGTTTCCGGTCTGCTGACCACGCAGAGCGGGCTGAACACGGTCGCCACCAACATCAGCAACGTCAATACCGAGGGCTACACCCGCAAGACCGCCAGCCAGGAGACGGTCATCCTCGGCGGGATGGGCGCCGGCGTCCAGATCAGCGAAATCACCCGCACCGTCGACCAGTACCTGCTGCGCACGCTCCGCACCGAGACCTCCAAGCTGGGCGAGTTCCGGGTCCTCGACGACTTCTTCGACCGCACCCAGGTTCTCTTCGGCCAACCCGGGGACCACAACTCGATCAGCGCCCTGATCAACGGCCTCGCGACCGCGGTCGAGGCCCTCGCCACCGAGCCCGAGAAGGCGGCCCCCCAGCTCTCGGTGGTCGACGCCGCCCGGCGGCTGGCGCGCGAGCTGAACACCCTCACCACCCGCATCCAGGATCTCCGCTACGAGGCCGACCGGCAGATCAAGGCGGCGGTCGACATCGTCAACACCCAGCTCTCCAACATCGCCGACATCAACATCAAGATCGTCCGCGAGAAGGCCCTCGACCGCCCCGCCGGCGACCTCGAGGATCAGCGCGACCGGGCCCTTGCCATCATCGCCGAGTACATGGACATCCGCTCCTTCGAGCGTTCCGACGGCAACATGGTGATCCTCTCCGGCTCGGGACAGACGCTCCTCGACGGGGACGCGGTGACCCTCACCCACACCCCGGTGAGCAGCATGCAACCGGGCAGCCTGTACGACAGCGCCGACCCGGTGGGGGGCACGGTGAAGGGAATCTTCGTCGGCAGCGTCGCCGCCGCCAACGACATCACCGGGAGCATCGATTCGGGCCGGATCGCGGCCCTGGTCGAGATGCGCGACCGCCACCTTGTCAACCTCCAGGACCAGCTCGCCGAGCTCGCCTCGCAGCTGACCGAGGAGATCAACACGCTCCACAACCAGGGGGCGGGTCTGCCGCCGGCGCAGACCCTCACCGGCACCCGCACCGGGCTCACCCTGGCGACCACCATCGACCCCGACTCGGGGGCCGGCACCTACGGCTCGATCCGAATCGCCATCACCGACACGTCCGGGGTGCTGGACGGAGCCGCGCTCGACCTCGACCTCGACGCGCTGCACGCCGCCCTGGTCGCCGACGCGGTGATCGCCGGCGGCGACCCGCTCACCGTCGAGCACATCGTCAACGCCCTCAACGGCGAGTACGCGGCGACCGGATCGCTCGCCCTCTCGACCCCGATCGACGGGCTGCCGCAGGTGGTGGACGCGGCGAGCGGCGGCCTCTCGGGCGACTTCGCCGCCGTCCAGAACGGCCGGCTGGTGGTTTCCACCTCGTCCGGTTTCGGCATCGCCATCGACGAGCTCGACTCGACCATCGACGACGGCGGGACCAGCCGCGGCCTGTCGATGTACTTCGGGCTCAACGACTTCTTCACCTACACCGACTCGAGCAACATCGCCGGGACGCTGGCGGTGCGCTCGGACATCGTCACCCAGCCCTCGCTCTTCTCGCGCGGCGCGCTCCAGGAGGAGCCGGCGGGAAGCGGCACCTTTTACCTCGGCGCCGGCGACGACTCGATCGTCCGCCAGATCGCCGCCAAGTTCGAGGAGACCCTGAGCTTCCCGCTCACCGGCGAGCTGCCGGCCTCGACCCAGACCTTCGAGAACCTTGCCGCCCAGATCGTCGCCAACAACGCCAAGCTCGCCGACGACGCCTCGCGCGATTTTTCCTTCCAGGAGCGCCTGCAGGAGACGCTCAAGTACAAGTCCGACTCGTTCAGCGGCGTGAACCTGGACGAGGAGATGGCGCTGATGGTGCAACTCGAACAGGCCTACAACGCCTCCGCCCGGATGATCCAGGTGGTCAACGAGATGTTCGACGAGCTCGTGAACATCGTGAGGTAGGAGCGGAGCGATGCCCGTACAGGTCTCCAACCTCGCGCAGCACAACCTCACGCTCAGCGCCATCCTGCGCACGCAGCAGAGCATCTTCGAGCGCGAGGTCCAGGTCTCGTCGGGCAAGCAGGCGCAGCGCTACGCCGGCGTCGCCGACCAGGCGACGCGGCTGCTCAACCTCAAGAACGCGACCATCAAGACCGACCAGTTCCTCGCCAACAACACCTCGGTCAACCTGAGACTTCAGCTGATGGAGAGCACGCTCTCCAACATGTTCGACCTCGCCTCCGACTTCCGCTCCCAGCTGGTGGCGGCGCTGAACTCGTCGCGCTCGGGCGGGGCGCAGCCGACCTCGGTGGTGGGGTCGCGGACCTTCGCCACCCCGGCGACGACCGAGATCACCGCCGGCGCCAACGGCTACGGCACGCTGACCATCACCGTGACCGGCGGCGGTGGCGTCGACGGCACCCTCGACCTCGACCTCGACACGCTCCGCCAGGAGCTGGAGAACGACGGCGTGATCGGCGCCGGCGATCCGCTCACCGTGACCCACGTGGTCAATGCCCTCAACGGCGTCTACGGCACCGGCGGGGCGAGCGAGCTCACCAATCCGGTCGAGGGCCTGCCGCAAGAGACGGCCACCGCCCAGGGCGGCGTCTCGGGCGACTTCGCGGCGATCGACGCCGACGGCTTCTTCCGCCTCGCCGTGCTCTCGCCGACCGGCGAGCAGACCTACCGGCTGGCGATCGACGACAGCGCCACCACCTTCGACAATTTCGACGGCGAGAGCGGCTTTGCCGAGTTCTTCGGCTTCTCCACCGACCAGGCGACCGCGCCGGCGGCCGCGGACATCAACCTTCGCACCCAGGCCGAGAACGCGCTCCGCGGGCTCGCCAACATGGTCAACGTCGATCTCGACGGGCGCTACCTGTTTGCCGGCAGCCGCATCGATACCCTGCCCTGGGACGTCGACGCGTTCCTCGCCGACAGCTCGATCGCCTTCCCGCCGCTCGATGCCGACGCCGATTACTCGACCGCCTGGTATGCCGGCGATTCGACCACGACGCAGGCGCGGCTCGACGCCTCCTTCACCCTGGACTACGGCATCGCCGGCAACAACCAGACCTTCGAGCGCTTCGCCCGGGCGCTGCGCGCGGTGGTCGACTCGCGCGATTCCACCGGCGCCTACCGGTCCGACCGGCTGAGCGGCGCGCTCGAGCTCCTCAACCGGGTGGTCAAGGACCTGCCGGACCTCCGCACCCAGGTCGGCAACGGCCTCAAGGCGATCGACGATGCCGGCAAGACCCACGCCGACTTCAAGCTCTACGCGGAGGAGTCGATCTCCGACATCGAGAACGTCGATGTGGTCGATGCCATCAACCGACTGAACGCCGATCAGGCGCAAATACAAGCCTCTTACTTGGCGGTGTCGAGGATAAGGACCCTCAGCCTTGCTAACTTCCTGAGGTAAGGAGCGACGACGATGCACACCCAAGCGGTTTCCGTCCGGGAGGGTCGAGGTTTCGACGATCCCGTCCCCATCCACATGAGGAGTGAAGAGTCGATGAAGACTGCCACCGTCCAGGCCAGCCCCGCCTTCGAGGCGGAGGTCGCGGCCGAGCCCTCGGCCGAGGTTCCGGGCTCGATCGTCGTCGAGACCCGCTTCGGCGAGATCGAGTTCCAGTGGGACAAGGCCCTCTACATGCCGACCGGCCTGCTCGGCTTCCCCGAGCACCATGCCTTCGGCCTCGCCAACCTGCCGAACCAGCAGATGTCGCAGTTCAAGCTGCTGCAGTGCCTCACCGATCCCGGCATCTCCTTCATCGTCGCGCCGCTCAACGTCGAGAGCGGGGCGATCGCCGGGGAGGACCTGGCGAAGGCCGGGGCCTCGCTCGCCATCCTCCGGGGGGACATGACCGTTCTCCTGGTGGTCACGGTGCGCAAGGCCGAGCAGGGGATCGCCATGACCGTCAACCTGCAGGCGCCGATCATCATCGACATGCGGCGCCAGACGGCGTGGCAGTTCGTCCTGCCCGGCGAGAAGTACCCGGTGCAGCGGCCGCTCTGAGCCGGTCCGGCAGAGGAAGCGGCCTTGACAGGGTCCGGGAGCCCACGAGCGATGCCCAAGTCAATGACGAGCGCCCATCCAGCGGACGCGCCCCGCCACCGCGGGGCCGGGCCGGCGTGGGGGCCTCGGCGCCCGGCCGGGCGCAGGGACGACGGGCCATCGCCTCGAGGGTCCGTGGGCCGGCGGCAAGTTCTGCCTACCCGGCAAGATTTGCCGGGCAGACGGCGCCCCGCCGGCAGAAATTGCCCGGTCCGAACCGCGCCCGAGGGGGTGGGACGGCGCGCTCGGACTGGCCAATTCCCGGATTCTCCTCGCTTTTCGGAAACCGTCCCGCCCGAGCTTACTTCTGGCATTGCTCTTGCAGTTGTCTTTGGCAGATGCCCGCAGTGCGGGCACTGGGAAGCAACGTTGAACCATGTTGGCAGGAAGCCAGGCGTAAGCTGTCGCCAGCATTCCACGTAGGAGGTAGCCATGAGTCTTAACGTCATTTCCAACTTCGCCGCGAACGTCGCCCACCGGAACCTCGTCACTTCCGACATGCAGGCGACCAACTCGCTGGCGAAGCTGTCGGCCGGTTCGCGCGTCCTGTCCGCCAAGGACGACGCCGCGTCGATGGCGATCGGCTCGCGCCTGCGGGCCGAGGTCGCCTCGCTGTCCACCGCCCAGGTGAACGCCGGGCAGGCGGTCTCGATGCTGCAGATCGTCGACGGCGCCCTGGGCACCATCGACACGATCCTGGTGCGCATGAAGCAGCTCTCGGTGCAGGCGGCCTCGGAAAACCTGTCCAACACCGAGCGCACGTTCCTCTACAACGAGTTCGACGCGCTGCGGACGGAAATCGACCGGCTCGCGGCCGACACCGAGTTCAACAGCGTCAAGCTCCTGAACGGCACCATCACGCTCACCGGCGGAAGCTTCGGCACCAACATCGAGGCGGCCGACGGGTTCGCGGCCTTCACCTTCAAGCAGAACGCCCCGAACGTCAGCGACACCAACAACTTCTCGGTCGCCTACAGCAGCGCCACCGACGTGCTGACGGTGACCAACACCTCGACCGGCCAGGTCGACACGGTGGCGAGCGTGACCGCGCCTTCGGCCGGCGCCACCTCGGCGGTCGTGTTCTCGAAGTTCGGCCTCACCATCACGCTCTCGAGCAACTTCTCCAACTCCACCGCGATCTCGGCCAACAACACCTTCACGGTCTCCGCCTCGACCGCGGCGACGACCCTGACCTACAAGATCGGCACCGGGGCGGTGGCGGCCGAGGACGACATCACCATCACCCTCGCCCAGGCGACGACCGCGTCCCTCAACGCCAACCTGGCCACGGTCAACTTCGCGACCAGCGTCGCCAACGCCGGCCTCGCGATCGGCTATGTCGGCTCGGCGATCGACCAGCTCAACACCTCGCGCGCCGATGCTGGTGCGGCGCAGAACCGGCTCGAGTTCGCCACCAACAACATCCGTTCGTCGATGGAGAACCTCGAGGCCTCGCGCAGCACCCTGTTGGACTTGGACGTGGCACAGGAGATGACCACCTTCACCAGCCGTCAGATCCTGTTGCAGGCGGGCATCTCGATGTTGGCCCAGGCCAACCAGCTGCCCCAGAACCTGCTCCGGCTGTTCCAGTAGGATAGGAGGTAGGCGGGAGAGGCGGCGCCGCTGCCTCTCCCGGCCCCTCCCACGGCAGGTAGTTGGATTTGAATGGAGGGAAAAATGGAACTCACTCGTGTGGGTCCGAACATTCCCGCCGCATCCGGACAGGCAGCTCGGTCGGTGGGAACGGCGTCGCCGGCACCGCCGGCGGCCCAGGCTCCGGGCGGAACCAGGGCAGTTACCGAGCAGGTCGTCAACTCCACCGGGGCCTCCTCGCTCGCCGCCCTTGAGCGGGCGGTGACCCAGGTCCACCGGCACGGGGAGCGGCACCAGGGGGCGACCCTTCCGCCGGACTACAACGTCGAGCTCGCCATCGACGAGGCGACCGGACGGGTCTACGGCAAGATGGTGAGCAAGGAGACCGGCGAGGTGATCGGTCAGATTCCGTCGCGCGAGATGATGGCGCTCCTCGCCCGGACGCGCGAGATCCTCGGCCCCCTGCTCGACCAGAGCACATGAGTCGGCAGCGGGCCGACCCGGCCCCGCCTCCTTGAGGAAACCGGAACTCAGGCGCCCGAGACGTCGCCATGGCCGACCTTAACTTCAACAATGTCTTCGTCAGCGACGCCGGCCGGGTGTCCTTCTCGGGCCTGACTTCCGGAATCGATTTCCGCTCCGCGGTCGACGCGATCGTCAAGGCCAAGAGCATCCCGGTCGACACGCTGCAGACGCGGATCACCGAGAACGACGAGAAGATCGCCGCGCTCAAGACGCTGCGCACCGACCTCACGGCGGTGCGCGAGTCGCTCTCCACCCTCTACGGGGCGCTCAGCATCGACGACTCCAAGGATGTTTTCCAGTCGAAGCAGGTCTTCGCCACCTCGACCCGCACCGACAGCACCACCCCGACCACGGCGGCCAACCTGGTCGGGGTGGCGGTGACCAACCAGGCCGAGCTCGGGCGCCACACGGTCGAGGTCCTGCAGGCGGCCAGGGCGCACAAGATCAGCAGCAACGCGCAGGGCAGCCAGAGCAACGCGCTCGGCCTCGCCGGCACCATCACCATCAACGGCCAGAGCATCACCGTCGCCGCCACCGACTCGCTCCTCGATCTGCGCGACCGCATCAACGCCACCAGCGACGACTCCGACGTCACGGCCAGCGTCGTCTCGGCGAGCAGCGGCGAGCACTACCTGGTGCTGACCGCGACCGAGACCGGCCAGACGATGACGGTGGCCGACTCCGCCGGCACGGTGCTGCAGAGCCTCGGCGTCATCGACGGCGGCGGCAACATCGTCAATGAGTTGCAGGCGGCCAAACTGGCCGAGATCCGCGCCGACGGGCTGACCGACAACCGGGTCACCCAGTTCGTCTCCGACGCGGTCGCCGACCCGGACGCCGCCCTCGGCCTCGGCACCGCCGGCACCCTCCGCTTCGCCTTCGGCGCCGGCTTCGCCACCACCGTCGACATCCCCTACCTCACCACCGACAGCCTGCAGGACGTGGCCGACGCCATCAACGGCGACGCCACCCTGGCGGCCAACGGCATCTCCGCCTCGATCGCGCTCGGCCTCGACGGCTATCACCTGACCATCGGCGGCACCACCGACTTCAACCTCACCGAGGTCGGCGGCGGCTCGATCCGCACCGACCTCAACCTCCAGGACGACCTCCACATCTCCGAGGTCTTCACCAGCAAGACCACTGCCCTCGGCATCACCGAGACCTACACCTTCACCGACACCTCGGCGGCGACCCTGTTTACCCTCAACGTCACCTCGGGAATGACGCTCGAGGACATCCAGGCGGCGATCGACGCCGACGCCGACCTGACGGCGACGATCGAGGAGTACGGCGGCGGCTACCGGCTGCGGGTGACCGACGTCAACACCGGCGACATCGCGGTGGTCACCCCGTCCGGCTCCGACGCGCTCGGCTTCAACTCCAAGACTCGCATCGTCGAGCGCACCTCCAACACCATCAACGACCTCTTCCAGGGGGTCACGCTGACGCTCTTCGACGAGGAGGTCGGCACCACCGTCAACATCGACGTCGACCGCAACCTCTCGGCGGTCAAGACCGCCGTCGAGGGCTTCGTCACCGCCTACAACGACCTCAAGGTCTACCTCAACGAGCAGACCTTCGTCGATCCCATCACCGGGGCGCGGGGCGAGAACGCGACCCTGCTCGGCAGCACCACCGTCGCCAACATCGAGAGCACGCTGCAGCGCATCCTCGGCACCAACGTCAGCGGGGTGAGCTCGGCCTTCTCCGTGCTCGCCCAGGTCGGCGTCACCTTCGTTCCCGACGCCGAGGTCGACGATCCCCTCAACAAGGACACCCTCACGATCGACGAGAGCAAGCTCGACGAAGCGCTGCTCAACAACCCCGAGGACGTGCGCAAGCTGTTCGCCTTCAACTTCACCTCCTCGGACCCGCGCATCGTGCTGCTCGGCTTCAACGGCCAGCCCGCCTTCCGCTCCGCCGGCTACACCCTCGACGTGGTTTGGGGCGGCGCCTCGCTGACCTCGGCGACCGTGACCGGCGACACCGCCGACAGCGTCAGCGTCAGCGGCCGCATCATCACCGTCGACGCGGGCGACGCGACCGGCCTCACCCTCTATTTCAGCGGCGACGCCAGCGTCAGCGGCATCCAGCTCGACTTCACCCTCGGCGTCGGCATGGAGCTCTTCTTCGCCGTCGACGACGTCCTCAACACCACCTCGGGCGCGGTCGAGAACGAGATCAAGTCGCTCGAGGGCCAGAACGACCTGCACGAGGACCGGATCGAGCAGATGCTCGATCGGATCGATCTCCTGCGCGAGAACCTGCTGGCGCGCTTCATCGCCATGGAGCAGGCGATCGAGCGCAACAACAACATCGTCGATCAGATCCAGCAGACCTTCGCCCCGAAGACGAGTTAGCCGGACGGAAGGGCGCGGTTAACCATTTTTTTACGGAGACCCCGTCATCCTTCAGCCAGGCTCCCGCTTCCGGAGGAATTAGGCATGGTTCACAAAGCGGCCCAGCACTATCGCAACCATCAGGTGAGGACCGCCTCGCCCGCGGGCCTAGTGGCCATGCTCTACGACCAGGCGATCGCCTCGCTCAACGATGCCGTGCGGGCGATCGGGGCGCGCGAGATCGAGAAGCGCTGGCGGGCCAACAACCGGGCGGTCGAGATCATCACCGTCCTCTCCGCCACCCTCGATCGCGAGCAGGGCGGCGTGATCGCCGAGAACCTCGACCGGCTCTACCAGTTCATGATCGCCCGCCTGATCGACGTCGACCTCAAGAACGACCCCGCGGCGGCCCGCGACGTGATCGGGCTCCTGCAGCCCCTGGCCGAGGCCTGGCGCCAGCTCGCCGAGCAGACCACCGAGGCGCAGCAGCAGGAGATGCGCCGCGCCGAGGCGGCCGGCGGCAAGGCCGCCGCCCCGACCGCCGGCAACGGCGCCGCGCCGACCCACGCCAACGGCAACGGCAACGGCAACGGCAAGGCCCAGCCCGGCGCGGCCGAGATGCCCGCCGCCGAAACCCTGACTCCGCCACGCCCGAAGACGGGCGGGCGCCCCGCCTATCCCGAGCCGGGCGCGCCGAACGGCGGCGGGGTTAGCGTGTCCGCCTAGACTCCTCCGGCCTGGCTTGTTGACCGCGCCCCCGCCCCGGCGGGGGCGCTTTCGTTTGGCCCCCCGGCAGGGCGCCCGGCCCGGCCGGCCGACCGCGCCCGGGCGCGCCCGCGAAGCCCGCCGCCCGGCACAATCTGCCCGCCCGGCCCAGAAGTTCTTGCCCGCGAGGGGGCGGAATTTTCCTTTTCCTGTCTCACGGGCGATTTGAAAAGTTATTTATTTTCATTGAGTTAGATTGATCTTCCCGGTGGCCCGGGGCTTGCTCCATCCCCCTCGGCATCACGCCGCGGAAGGCAAGAGCCTCAGGACACACCACACCATGACCATCCCCCCGCTGGAGACGACCAGTCCGTTCGAGGCCCTCGGCATCCCGGTCAAGACGGGTCCGCAGGGCCCCGCCTTCTCCGACTTCCTGAGGGCGGCGACGGATCGCGCCTTCGAGCCGACCGAGCCGCTGCGCGAGCGGGTGGAGGAGACGGCCGGCGCCGCCGATCGCCCGCGGCACGAGGAGCGGGCCGACCGGGACACGCGCCGGGCCGCGGACCGCGATCGCGCCGACGAGCCGGCGGCGGGCGCGCGGAAGCGCGACCGCGAGACGAGCCCCGAGGCCGAGCGCGCCCGCGGGCACGACGAGGCCGGGCCGGGCGACGAGTCGCGCCGGCCCGAGGCGCCGCCTCGGCGCGAGCCGGCCCGGGCGCGCGACGAGACCCGCTCCGGCGACGAGACGGGCCCCGCCGACAAGGCCGAGGCCGAGTCCGTCGCCACATCCGCGCCGGCCTCCGTCACCGACATCCCGGCCGCAGCCGGCGCCGTGCCCCTCACGGGCGCGCTCGCCGCGGCCGCCGCCGGTGCCGCCCCGACCTCGACTCCGGGCGCCGACGTGAGCGGCCTGGTCGCAGCGGCGGTGCTCAACGAGATCCACCAGGCCCAGGGCGCCCGCCCCGGGCCGGTCCCCGCGGCCGCCGTCGGCGGGCCCGCGACGCTGGTTTCGCCGACCGCCCTCCTGGCTGCCGGCGCCGGCGAGGGCGAGGCTCCCGCCGCCCCGCAGCCCGGCACCGCCGAGGGCCAACAGGTCGAGGTCATCCGCACCGGCCTCGCCGCCACCGCGCAGGCCGCGGTCGAGCAGCTCAAGGAGCGCCTTGCGCGGCCCGGTGAGGGCCAGCGCCCGGCGTCCGGCGAGCGCGTCGGCGTCAAGGTCGAGGTCGCCCGCGCCGGCGAGCAGATGGTTTCGCGGCCGTCCGCCAGCCTCGCCCCGAACGCGGCCCTGGCCGCGGCCGAGGCCGAGGGCGATGAGGGCGACGCGCAGCCCGGCTCGGCTCACGCCCTCGGCAAGGGCGAGTCCCGGCCCGGCACCGCTGCCGGCGCCGCCGGGCCGGCGACCCCGGGCCCGCAGCGCGACGCCGCCCCCGGCCAGCCCGACCCCAACCCCGCCGCCGGGCGTGCGTCCTTTGCCCCGCTCCCGGGGACGGCCGAGGGCGAGCGGGCCGTGCGCGCCCGCGCCGAGAGCCGACCCGGCTTCTCCCCGGCCGCTGGACCGACCGCCGAGCCCGGCCGACCTGCCGGGGCGACGGGCGGATCGGACGGTGCCGCCCCGGCCGGCGGCGCATTCGCGCCGAGCGCGCCCGCCGGCGCCGCCTCGACCGGCGCCTCGCAGGCCGGGCGTCCGCCCCTGCCCCCGCCGGCCGTTTCCCAGCAGGTGGCGGTCCACATCCTCAAGGCGGTGGACCAGGGCAGCGACCGGATCAGCATTCAGCTCCGCCCCGAGTCGCTCGGCCGGGTGGACGTGCGGCTCGATGTCGGCCACGACGGCCGGGTGAGCGCGATGATCAGCGCCGAGAGGCCGGAGACGCTGGAGCTCTTGCAGCGCGATGCGCGGAGCCTCGAGCGGGCGTTGCAGGACGCCGGCCTCGGCGCCGACTCGAATTCGCTCAGCTTCAACTTGCTCGGGCGCGGCTCGCGCGAGCCGGGCTTCGGGCGCGATCTGGCCGGGGTCGGCCTCGATGCCCCGCTCGGGCCTGAGGCCGACGAGGCTCCGATCGAGGTCACCCAGGTCGACGGCGCGAGCTACGTCAGCCGCGGCGCCGGCGGCGTGGACATCCGCGTCTGAACCGCGGAACCGCTGAACGGGAGCACGAGAGAGATGCCAACCTCGGGACTGACCGGCCTCACCGCGACGATCCCGCCGGCCCAGGCGACTTCGGCGAGCGAGGCTGCCCGCACCAAGATCGCCAACAACCTCGACACCTTCCTCAAGATGCTGACCACCCAGTTGCAGAACCAGGATCCGATCGATCCGATGAAGACCAACGAGTTCACCACCCAGCTCGTGCAGTTCGCCGGGGTCGAGCAGCAGATCGCCACCAACGCCAACCTCGAGAAGCTGCTGTCGCTGCAGCAGGCCTCGCAGATGGCCGACGCCGCGAGCTACATCGACAAGACCGTCGAGGCCGAGGGGGCCTTCAGCCCCCTGAGCGACGGACAGGCCGAGTTCGCCTACACCCTGCCGCAGCCGGCCAAGCAGGTGCGGCTCACCGTGGCCAACGCGCTCGGCGTGCCGGTCTATCAGACCAGCGGC
Organism: Pseudomonadota bacterium; assembly: GCA_016202695.1. Taxonomy (GTDB): domain Bacteria; phylum Pseudomonadota; class Alphaproteobacteria; order JACQOE01; family JACQOE01; genus JACQOE01. Next base: position 50,675 of record JACQOE010000023.1, read on the forward strand.
GAGAGCACGGCCGGGACCCACCACTTCACCTGGGACGGGCGCGACGTGAACGGCATCCAACTTCCCGACGGCTCCTACGGCCTCACCGTGGTGGCGCTGGACGGCCAGGACCGGCCGATCCCGGCCACCACCGGCGCCATCGGCGCGGTGAGCGCGGTCAGCGTCGAGAACGGCGAGCTGATGCTCTGGCTCAACAAGGTCAAGGTGCCGGTCAGCAAGGTGACCAGCATCCGGGCGCCGGCGGCGCCCTGACGTCATCCGCTGCCGCCACCGAACGACGGGTCCCATGCGGATGCCAACGGATAAAATTCTCGGGTTCGAAGGAGAAGCACGATGAGTATCTTCGGCGCCATGTTCTCCGGGGTCTCCGGGCTGAACGTCAACTCGACGGCGCTCGGCGCGATCTCGGACAACATCACCAACGCCAACACGACCGGCTACAAGGCGACCGAGGTCAGTTTCTCGACCCTGGTCACGCAGCAGGTCTCCAAGACCCAGTACACGCCGGGCGGCGCGATCACCAAGCCGCGGGCGCTGATCGACGTGCAGGGGCTCCTTCAGGCCAACACCTCGCCGACCGCGCTTGCCATCTCCGGGCAGGGATTCTTCGTCGTCAACAAGGCGCTCGACCCCACCGACTCGACCCAGGCCGAGTTCGTCTTCACCCGCGCCGGGGACTTCAAGCCCGACGAGACCGGGTTCCTCAAGAACACCGCCGGCTTCTTCCTGATGGCCTGGCCGCTCGATGTCGCCGGCGACATCCAGTCCGGCGTCAACACCTCGATCGTCGACGACCTGGTCCCGGTGAATCTCCTCACCATCGGCGGCAACGCCACCCCGACGACGGACGTCGAGCTGGGCATCAACCTGCCGGCGACCGACGAGACCGGCGACACCGAGGCGACCAACGTGCGCGTGTTCGACTCCCTCGGCGTGCCCCACGACCTGACCCTCACCTGGACAAAGCAGGCCGATTCCGGCACCTCGGGCGTCACCTTCAACGACGACATCGACACCGATGTGGCCGATCTGGCGGTGGGCGGCACGGTCGCGCTCTCGACCTTCACCCTGGTCGACGGCTCCGGCACCTCGCACACCGTCACCGTCACCCTCGTGAAGGCATCCGAGGCGGGCGCCGCCGACACCTTCACCGTGCAGAGCGTCTCCTTCGCCGGCGGCACCGCGACCCTCAACGCCGACAGCACCAACCTGATCACCTTCGCGGCCAGCGCCACCACCGACACCATCAAGTACGACTTCTCCTTCACGAGCAGCGGCGCCGACGATCAGACGGTGACGCTGGACTTCAGCGGCCTCGCGCTCGCCGCCGCCACCGCCTTGAACGCCGCGACCGTGACCAACGACAAGTTCGGCACCTGGCAGCTCGCCATCACCGGCGACGACGCGACGCTGCTGAGCGGCGGCACCCAGACCGTGCGCTTCAACCCCGACGGCTCGCTCAACTATCCCCCGACCTTCGACGCCGAGATCGACTGGACGGCCCCGAACTCCGATGACTCGACCCTCACCTTCGACCTCGGCACCTCGGGCGACACCGACGGCCTCACCCAGTTCGCCTCCGACTACACCCCCACCTTCATCAACCAGAACGGCGCCACCTTCGGCTTCTTCAGCGGGGTGACGGTGAGCGACACCGGAACGCTGAGCGCCCTGTTCGACAACGGCGAGACCCGGCCGGTCTACCAGGTCCCGCTCGCCACCTTCCCCAACCCGAACGGCCTCGTCGCCCAGACCGGCAACGCCTACGAGCAGTCCGACTTCTCCGGCCAGTACTTCCTGCGCGAGGCCGGGGCCGGCGGCTCGGGCCGGCTCGCGGCCGCGGCGCTGGAAACCTCGACCGTGGACCTGGCCGAGGAGTTCACCCGCATGATCATCGTCCAGCGCGCCTACTCGGCCAACGCCCGCACCATCACCACCGCCGACGAGATGCTGGAGGAACTGATCCGGCTGAAGCGGTAACACTTTCCCGCGGTTCCCTCCGCCGGGCCCGGCGCGGTGCATGAGGTACCGTGCCGGGCCCATCGTCTTTGCCCCGGGCGGGCGCCCAAACCACGATCTCCCCCGACCGCCCGGCGGCTAATCACATTTCACCTAGAGTCAATCTCGTTATTTACGAAAATTTGCTGTGATTTTTCGCCGCCCGAGCCGACCCTCGACCGACCGGGGGCGGGCGGCCGCGTCGCGCGCCCGTTTCCGAGCCGGTGCGGGACCCCCGGGGCAAGCCCTCGTTAACCACTTTTTCACTCCCGAGGCCCTAACGTGCGGGCGTGGAAATCCGCCGTCCGACGCACCACTTTCAGAGCCCGCCGGCAGCGGTGGGGAGGGGAACCGAGCCGTGAATCCCGTTTTCGAGATGCTGCGCAACCTCGGGCCGATGCGCGTCTCCGCCATCGCCGGAGCCGGGCTGGCCCTGATCGCGTTCTTCATCTTCCTCACCTCGCGGGTCGCCTCGCCGACCATGTCGATCCTGTTCGGCGACCTCGACCCGAGCGACGCCAGCCAGATCGTCGCCCAACTCGAGGCGAAGAAGATCCCCTACGAGATCAAGGCCAACGGCAGCCAGATCTTCGTCCCCGCCGACACCGTACTCCAGACCCGCATGGCGCTCGCCCAGGAAGGACTGCCGGGCGGCGGCTCGATCGGATACGAGGTCTTCGACCGGCGCGACCCGCTGGGGACCACCAGCTTCGTGCAGAACATCAATCAGCTCCGCGCCCTCGAGGGCGAGCTCGCCCGCACCATCCGCTCGCTGCAGCAGGTGCGCGCCGCGCGCGTGCACCTGGTCCTGCCCCGGCGCGAGATTTTCACCCGCGAGCGCCAGGAGCCGACCGCCTCGGTGGTGGTCACCACCCGCGGCGGGCGCGTCCTCGAGAAGGAGCAGGTGCGCGCCGTCCAACACCTGGTCGCGGCGGCGGTGCCGCGGCTCAAGCCGACCAGCGTGACCGTGATCGACGACAAGGGCAACCTGCTCGCGCGCAGCGTCGACCAGGCCGACGGCGGCCTCATCGCCGCCACCACCGAGGAGCTGCGCCGCGGCTACGAGGCGCGGCTGGCCCGCACCGCCGAGGAGCTGCTCGAGCGGACCGTCGGCTTCGGCCGGGTCCGCGCCGAGGTTTCGGTCGACATGGACTTCGACCGCGTCACCACCACCAGCGAGGACTTCAACCCCGAGCGGCAGGTGGTGCGCTCGACCCAGACCGTCGAGGAGACGAGCACCCAAGCCGACCGCGACGCCGCCCAGGCGGTGACGGTGGCCAACCAGCTCCCCGACGCCAACCTCAACCAGCAGGCCGGGACGGCCTCCAACTCCTCCGAGCGGCGGAGCGAGGAGACGGTCAACTTCGAGATCAGCAAGACCGTGCGCAACCAGATCCGCGAGAGCGGGGTGGTGCGGCGGGTCTCGGTCGCGGTACTGGTCGACGGCGTCTACACCCCGCCCCAGGGGGGCGGCGAGCCCACCTACCAGGCCCGCACCCAGCAGGAGCTCGAGCAGATGGCCACCCTGGTCCGTTCGGCCATCGGCTACAACGCCGAGCGGGGCGATACGGTGGAAGTGATCAATATGCGATTCGCCCCGGTTGATGATAGAATTGGCGACACGGGTCCGCCGACCCTGTTCGGCCTCGAGAAGCAGGATCTGGTGCGGATCGTAGAAATCGTGGTCCTGAGCATCGTGGCCCTGCTGGTCATCTTGCTGGTGGTGCGGCCGCTGGTCACCCGGGCCTTCGAGGCGCTGCCCGGCGCCATCGAGGCGGGCCGCGAGGCGCTCGCCCGCGCCGAGGAGGAGGTGGCGCCGCCGCCGGCACTGGCCGCCCCCGAGGCCGCCGCCCTGCTCGAGGACGAGGTCGACGAGGAGTTGCTTATCGACATCTCCCGCATCGAAGGTCGCGTCAAAGCCTCCTCGGTGCGCAAGATTTCCGAGATCGTGGACAAGCACCCCGAGGAGGCCCTGGGCATCATCCGCGCCTGGATGTACCAGGAGGGCTAATCGGCGCGCCGCTCGCAGCCGCGCAAGAGTTGCAGCCGCGCAAGAGTTGAGGAAGGTCGGCGATGCCGCGCGCGAAGGAGGACTTCCGGACTCTCACCGGGCCGCAGAAGGCGGCGATCCTGATGCTGTCGCTGGGCGAGGAGTACTCCTCGAAGATGTTCGCCCTGATGGACGACGAGGAGATCAAGGAGATCTCCCAGACCATGTCGAATCTCGGCACGGTCGGCGCCAGCCTGGTGGAGCGGCTGTTCGTCGAGTTCGCCGACAAGCTCTCGGCCACCGGCTCGCTGTTCGGCTCGTTCGAGACCACCGAGCGGCTGCTCCTCAAGAGCATGCCCAAGGACCGGGTCGACCAGATCATGGAGGACATCCGCGGTCCGGCCGGGCGGACGATGTGGGAGAAGCTCAACAACGTCAACGAGACGGTGCTGGCCAACTACCTCAAGAACGAGTACCCGCAGACGGTGTCGGTGGTGCTCTCGAAGATCAACTCCGACCACGCGGCGCGGGTTCTGGGCCTCCTGCCGGAGAACTTCTCGATGGAGGTGATCATGCGCATGCTGCGCATGGAGCCGGTGCAGAAGGAGGTTCTCGACCACGTCGAGCGGACGCTGCGGAGCGAGTTCATGGCGAATCTGGCGCGGACCCAGCGGCGCGATCCGCACGAGATGATGGCCAACATCTTCAACTCGCTCGACCGGGCGACGGAGAACCGGTTCCTGACCTCGCTGGAGGAGCGGAACCGGGAGTCGGCGGAGAAGATCAAGTCGCTGATGTTCACCTTCGAAGACCTGCTCCGGCTGGATACCGGCGGCGTCCAGACGCTCCTGCGCCACGCCCCCAAGGAGAGGCTCGCGGTCGCGCTCAAGGGCGCAAGCGACACGATCAAGGAGCTGTTCTTCAAGAACATGTCGGAGCGGGCCGGCAAGATGCTGAAGGAGGACATGGAGGCACTTGGGCCGGTGCGGCTGCGCGACGTCGACGAAGCGCAGGCGGCTGTGGTTTCGCTCGCCAAGGACCTTGCCAACTCGGGCCAGATCGTCATCGCCGAGGGCAAGGAGGAGGACGAGCTGGTGTATTAGCCGGCCGACGTGACGAGCGCGGCGCGGAGAAGGATGGACGAAAGACGGCGACAGACGATGACCACGGCACACCAAGTCCTGTTCCACAGGGTCTTCGACGACGGCGACTCGCTGCCGCCGCCCGCGAGCGACGGCGCGCAGAACCTGCGCAAGTTCGTCTTCCAGTTGAGCCTCGCCGAAGCGGACGACCTGCCGCCGCTCACGGAGGCGGCGCGGCTGGCCTTCCTCGAGGGCCGCGATGGCCGCGCCGATGGGGCCGGGTCGGCCCCCCAGGTCCGCCCCTTCATCATCGAGACCCGGTTCGGCGGCGAGGAGGAGGAGGACGAGGAGCCCGAGCCCGAGCCCGAGCCGGCACCGGTCGAGCCCGAGCCCGAGCCCGAGCCGACCTTCGGTGCCGAAGATCTGGCGCGGGCGCGCGCCGAGGGCGTCGCCGAGGGGCGCGAGGCGGGGGTGCGCGAGCTGCGCGCCTCCCTCGATCAGGCCTCGGCCGAGGCGCTCGAGCAGTTGGCGGCCCGGCTTCCGGCGCTCGCCGAGGCGCAGCGCGAGAGCAACGAGCGGCTGCAGTCGCAGGCGATCGCGGTCGCCGCCGTGGTCATGCGCAAGATCTTCCCCGAGCTGACCCGCCGCCACGGCACCGCCGAGATCGAGGCCATGATCCGCGACTGCCTGCGCGACCTCCTGCACGAGCCGCGGGTGATCGTCCGGCTTGGCCCGGAGCTCGCCGACTCGCTCAGGCCGCGGATCGAGGCGACCGCCCAGGCGGGCGGCTTCGTCGGCCAGCTCAGCGTCGTCGCCGACGAGGTGATGGCGCCCGGCGACTGCCGGGTCGAGTGGGGCGCGAGCGGCAGCGAGCGCGTCTCTGCCCGGCTGTGGGAGGAAATCGACCGGATCGTCTCCGGGGCACTCGGCGTTTCGCTGTCCGAGGTGGAGGGGCCGGCCGAGGAGGCGGGCCCGCCGCCGCCGGCCAAGGACGCCGCCGGCGAGGCCCAAGACGAGCGCCGGGCCGAACCCGGCGGAAACCAGTGACGCGACGGTGAGGAGTGCACCATGGCGGACGAGAACGAGGCCGTTGAACAGGAAGCCGAGGGCCGCTCGGCGAACAATGCCGGGGCGCCCGCGCGCACGGCCGCCGAGACCCTCGCGGCCGATCTGGCGGACGAGCACGCCGGACCGCGCAGCTCCCGCGACCTCGAGGCGGTCTACGACATCACCGTCCAGGTCTCGGCCGTGCTCGGCAAGGCGAACATGCAGGTGAGCCAGCTCCTCAAGCTCGGGCGCGGCGCGGTGGTCGAGCTCGACCGCAAGGTCGGCGAGGCGATCGACATCTACGTCAACAACCGGCTGGTCGCGCGCGGCGAGGTGGTGCTGGTCGACGACAACCGCCTCGGCGTGACCATGACCGAGATCATCAAGACCGACCGGGCCACCTGAGGACCGGGCGGGCGGGAAGGCAGGGCGGGTGAGCGGCAATGGCTGACGCCGGCGAAGTTGCAGGCAGCGTATCGATCGGCGCCGCGCGCACACAGCTCGACCTGGCCACGGTCATCGGGCTGGTCGCCGGCTTCGGCCTGGTGGCCGCCGCCCTCGTCCTCGGCGGCGCCCCGGGCGCGTTCGTCGACATCCCCTCGGTGCTGATCGTGATCATCGGCACGTTGTCGATCACCATGGTCTCGTACTCCCTCACCGAGATGCTGAGGGCCGGCAAGCTGTTCATGAAGACCATGTTCTTCTCCGGCCGCGACGCCTCGGAAGCGGCGATGCAGGTGCTCCAACTGGCCGAGATCGCCCGCAAGAGCGGCGTCTTGTCGCTGCAGAACGTGCTCGAGGACCTCAAGAGCGAGCAGTTCCTCTACAAGGGCATCTCGCTGGTCGTCGACGGCACCCCCGGCGAGGAGGTCGAGGTGATCATGCGCCGCGACATGAACTCGACCCTCGCCCGCCACCAGAGGAGCGCCGGAATCATGCGCCGCGCGGCCGAGGTCTCGCCGGCCATGGGCCTGATCGGCACCCTGATCGGGCTGGTGCAGATGCTCGGCAACCTCGAGGACCCCTCCAGCATCGGCCCGTCGATGGCGGTGGCGCTGCTGACCACCTTCTACGGCGCGGTCATGGCCAACATGCTGTTCCTGCCGCTGGCCGCGAAACTCGACCGCAACTCCCAGGAGGAGGCGCTGACCAACAGCGTGTTCCTGATGGGGGCGGCCTCGATCGGCCGGCAGGAGAACCCGCGCCGGCTGGAGATGCTGATCAACAGCGTGCTGCCGCCGGCGAAGCGGGTGAGCTTCTTCGAGTAGCGGCGGCGCGGTTTCCGACCCACAGACAAGGAGCACGGGAAGCTAGCATCATGCGTCTGCTCATCATCGGCTCTCTCGACGGACAGATCGGCGCGGCCAGCCGGATCGCCATCGGCCGCGGCGCCCAGGTGGCCCACGCCGACGACATCGAGGCCGGGCTCAGGCACCTGCGCTCGGGCCAGGGGGCCGACCTGGTCATGATCGACGTGCGCATGGACGTCGCCGCCCTGGTGCGGAGCCTGGCGAGCGAGCGGATCGTCGTGCCGGTGGTCGCCGCCGGTATCGGCACCGACGCCGACGCCGCGGTCAGGGCAATCAAGGCCGGGGCCAGGGAGTACGTGCCTCTGCCGCCCGATCCCGAGATGATCGCCGCGGTGCTGGCGGCGGCGACCACGGTCTCGCACCGCATCGTCTTCCGCGACCCGCGCATGGCCGAGACGCTGCGCCTCGCCGACCAGGTCGCCGCCAGCGACGCCACCATCCTGATCAGCGGCGAATCCGGCACCGGCAAGGAGCTGATGGCCCGCTACCTGCATCGCAAGAGCCGGCGGGCGGAGAAACGCTTCGTCGCCATCAACTGCGCCGCCATTCCCGACAACCTGCTCGAATCCGAGCTCTTCGGCCACGAGAAGGGCGCCTTCACCGGGGCTGTGGCGCGCCGCATCGGCAAGTTCGAGGAGGCCAACGGCGGCACGCTGCTGCTCGACGAGGTCAGCGAGATGGACCCGCGGTTGCAAGCCAAGCTGCTGCGCGTGATCCAGGAACGCGAGATCGACCGGGTGGGAGGAAACCAGCCGGTGGCGGTGGACGTGCGGCTCCTTGCCACCAGCAACACCGACATGGCCGAGGCGGTCAGGGCCGGCACCTTCCGCGACGACCTCTACTTCCGCCTCAACGTCGTCAACCTCCACATTCCGCCGCTGCGCGAGCGCCCGCGCGACGTCGACGCGCTGGCCGAGCACTTCGTCGCCGTCTATTCCGAGCAGAACGACATCCCGCTCCGGCCGCTGTCGGGCGAGGCGCGCGAGAAGCTCCTCGGCCACGGCTGGCCGGGTAACGTCCGCGAGCTGGAGAACACCATCCACCGCGCGGTGCTGCTCGCCGAAGGGGCCGAGATCTCGGCCGCCGCGGTCATGCTCACCGGCGAGACCGTTTTATCCGGCGCGCCCCGCGCCGGGGCCGAGGCGGGGCGCGGCGGCGGCGCGGTCGCGGCCGGCGCCTCGGCGGTCGCCCGCAGCTTCGTCGGGCGCACGGTCGCCGAAGTCGAGCGCGACCTCATCCTCGAGACGCTGCAGCACTGCCTCGGCAACCGCACCCACGCGGCCAACATCCTCGGCATCTCGATCCGCACGCTGCGCAACAAGCTCAAGCTGTACAGCGAGGAGGGCGTCCCGGTGCCGATGCCGGGAGAGGCGGAGCGGCCGACCCTCTGACGGGTGCGGGGCGCGGGCCGGCGATGAGGTGAGCGAGGGGCGATGGCCGATACACCGACAGGAACAGCGGTCGCCACGACCGGGCGCCAGACCCTCGACCGGTTCGTCGACGCGCTGCGCCGGGGGGACATCGCGCTCGCCATCGGCGTCATCGCCATCCTGGTCGTCCTCATCCTGCCGATGCCGAAATGGCTGCTCGACTTCTCGCTCGCCCTCTCGATCACCTTCTCGGTGATGATCCTGATGACAGCGGTGTTCGTCGAGAAGCCGCTCCAGTTCAGCTCGTTCCCGACCGTGCTCCTGATCGCGACGATGATGCGGCTCTCGCTCAACCTCGCCTCGACCCGCCTGATCCTCGCCGACGGGCACACCGGGACCGACGCCGCCGGCAAGGTGATCCAGGCCTTCGGCGGTTTCGTCATGAGCGGCAACTTCGTCATCGGCATCATCGTCTTCTCGATCCTGGTGATCGTGAACTTCGTGGTCATCACCAAGGGCTCGGGGCGCATCGCCGAGGTCTCCGCCCGCTTCAACCTCGACGCCATGCCGGGCAAGCAGATGGCGATCGACGCCGACCTCTCGGCCGGGCTGATCGACGAGGCCGACGCCCGGCGGCGGCGCAAGGAGCTGGAGGAGGAGAGTGCCTTCTTCGGGGCCATGGACGGCGCCGCCAAGTTCGTCCGCGGCGACGCCATCGCCGGGCTGCTCATCACCTTCATCAACATCGTCGGCGGCATGATCATCGGCGTCGTCCAGCACGGCCTGACCATGTCGCGGGCGGCCGAGTCCTACACCCTGCTCACCGTCGGCGACGGGCTGGTGACCCAGATCCCGGCGATCGTGGTCTCCACTGCCGCCGGCCTGGTGGTGACCAAGGCCGGGATCGAGGGCTCGACCAACCGCACCCTGATCAGCCAGTTCGGGGCGTTCCCGCGCGGGCTGGGTCTGGTTTCCGCGCTCTCCGTCACCCTCGCCCTTCTCCCTGGGATGCCGCTCGCCCCGTTCATGCTCCTCGCCGCGGCCACCGGCGCTGGGGCGTGGCTGACCTCGCGCCGGCAGGCCGAGGTCGAGACGCGCAAGGCCGAGGTCGAGGCCGAGGAGCGTCGGGCCAAGGTCCCGGTCGCCGAGGAGGCGATTTCGACCGCGCTCAGGATCGACCTCATCCGCCTCGAGCTCGGCTACGGGCTGCTGCCGCTGATCAACAGCGAGAAGGGCCAGAAGCTGACCGAGCAGATCCGCTCGCTCCGCCGCCAGCTCGCCGCCGAGATGGGCTTCGTCATGCCCTCGGTGCGCATCCAGGACAACATGCAGCTTCCGGCCAACACCTACGTGGTGCGGATCAAGGAGATCGACGCCGGGCGCGGCGACCTCAAGCCCAACGCCCTCTTGGTGATGGACCCGCGCGGCGAGGAGATCACCCTTCCCGGCGAGCAAACCGCGGAGCCCACCTTCGGGCTGCCGGCGATGTGGGTCGAGGAGAGCCACCGCGAGGAGGCGATGTTCCGCGGCTACACCGTCGTCGACCCGCAGACCGTGATCACCACCCATCTCACCGAGGTGATCAAGGAGAACATGCCGGAGCTCTTGTCCTACGCCGAGACCCAGAAGCTGCTCGACGATCTCGACAAGGAGCACCAGAAGCTGGTTTCCGACATCGTCCCCAGCCAGATCACCGTCGGCGGCATCCAGCGGGTGCTCCAGAACCTGCTCCGCGAGCGCATCTCGATCCGCGATCTGCCCACCATCCTCGAGGGCATCTCCGAGGCCTGCGGGCACACCCGCAACATCATGCTGATCACCGAGCACGTGCGCTCGCGCCTCGCGCTCCAGCTCTCCAACGCCTACACCAACGAGCAAGGCTTCATCCCGCTCATCACCCTCTCCGCCGACTGGGAGCAGGCCTTCGCCGAGTCGCTGGCGGGCACGGGCGAGGAGCGCCAGCTGTCGATGGCCCCCTCGCGGCTGCAGGACTTCATCAACCACGTCCGCCAGACCTTCGAGCGCCACGCCATGATGGGCGAGTCCCCGGTGCTGCTCACCAGCCCGATCCTGCGCCCCTACGTGCGCTCGATCATCGAGCGCTTCCGCCCCTCGACCACGGTGATGTCGCAGAACGAGATCCACCCCAAGGCGCGGATCAAGACCCTGGGGTCCATCTAGCACTCGGCGCGGGCGATGCGGCTCAAGATCTTCACCGCCCCCACCATGGCCCAGGCCATGGCCCAGGTGCGCCGCGAGCTGGGCGAGGACGCGATCATCGTCTCCAGCCAGCGGGTGCCCAAGGGGCGGGGATTCCGCATCACCGCCGCCCTCGAGAGCGAGGGGGAGGCAGGGCTGGCCGCCCCCGCCGGGCCGGGGCGCGGCGAGGCGGTGGACAGCATCCGCCAGACGCTCGCCTACCACGGCATCGCCGGCGACCTCGCCGAGCGGCTGCTGAAGACCGTCGAGGCCCTCGATCTTGCCGACCCCGTGATGCCGCTCGCCGGCGCCATCGAGGCGAGCTTCAGCTTCGCGCCCCTGCCCGAGCGCCTCGGCGAGCGCCCCTTCGCCTTCATCGGCACGCCCGGCTCCGGCAAGACGACGATGGTGGCGAAGCTCGCCGCGAGGGCGGTGATCGCCGGCCGGCCGGTGCGCGTTATCACCACCGACACGATACGTGCCGGCGCAGTGGCCCAGCTTGGCGCGATCGCCCGCGTCCTCAAGCTCGAGCTCGGCGAGGCCAAGACGCCCGCCGATCTCACCAGGGAGGTCAAGGCCCTCGCCGCCGGCACCCTCACCTTCATCGATACCCAGGCGGCCAACCCCTACGACCCCGAGACCACCGCCCCGTTGCGCTCCTTCATCGAGGCGGCCGAGGCCGAGGCGGTGCTCGTCCATCCCGCCGGAACCGAGGTCAGGGAGTCGGCGGAGGTGGCCGAGATCTTCGCCCGCCTGGGCGCCACCCGGCTGGTCGCCACCCGGGTCGATGCCGCGCGCCGCCTGGGCGGGCTCCTCGCCGGAGCCGACGCCGCCGGACTGATGTTCAGCGAGGTGAGCGCGAGCGCGAAGATCGCCGGCGGCCTCAAGCCCTTGAGCCCGCTCCTCCTCGCCCGCCTGCTCTTCACCGGCGACCTGCCGGCGCCGAGCGCCGCCGCCCCGGACAAGCCGAGCCGGGGCAGGACCTCCCATTCCGAGGCCGTAACATGAATCAAACCGCATCCTCGCCCGCCCCCGCCGCCGGCCCCGCCGCGCTCCCGCGCGGGCGCAACATCATCGCCGTCGCCTCCGGCAAGGGCGGGGTGGGCAAGACCTGGTTCGCGATCACCCTCGCCCACGGCTTCGCCCGGCTCGGACGCCGCGCGCTCCTCTTCGACGCCGACCTCGGCCTCGCCAACGTCGACATCCAGCTCGGGCTGATGCCCAAGCACGACCTCTCGGGCGTGCTCGCCGGGCGGCTGACCCTCGCCCAGGCGACGATCACTTACGCCGAGGGCGGGTTCGACATCGTCGCCGGGCGCTCCGGCTCGGCCGGCCTTGCCAGCGTTCCCACCAGCCGCCTGCAGACGCTGGGCGACGACCTGGGCGCGCTCGCCGCGGGCTACGACCGGGTGATCCTCGACCTCGGCGCCGGGGTCGAGCGCACGGTGCGGCAGATGACCGCCCATGCCGGGCTCTGCATCGTCATCACCACCGAGGAGCCGACCGCGCTCACCGACGCCTACGCTTTCATCAAGCTCACCGCCATGGAGCGCCCCTCGACCGACCTCCGGGTGGTGGTCAACATGGCGGCCAATCCGCGCTCCGGAGAGCGCACCTACAAGACGCTGCTCAAGGCCTGTGAGGGGTTCCTCAAGATCTCGCCGCCGCTGGTCGGCGTCGTTCGCCAGGACGACAAGGTCCGCGACGCGATCCGCAACCAGACCGCGCTCCTCACCCGCCACCCAACCTGCGCCGCCGCCGGCGACGTCGAGGCGATCGTTAGGAAGCTCCTGGAATGACGCCCTGATCGGCCCATGACCTCGGTCACGCCCCCGCTCGCGATCCCGCAGCCGCCGACGGCGGCCCAGCAGCCGGTCACGCTTGCGCTCGCCGAGGCGTCGAAGGCGGTGCGGGCGCTGGCGGTCGGAAGCCTGCTCAGCGGCGAGGTGGCGCAGGTGCGCGAGGGGCTGGTGGCGCTGCGCACGCCATTGGGCCCGGTGGCCCTGGCGGCCAACCTCTCCGTCGCCGTCGGCGCCCATCTCACCCTCAGGATCGCCGCCGGCGGCGAGCGCGGGCAGGTGCAGCTCCTCGCCCTCGGCGACCGTCCCGTGGTCGGCCTCCGCGGCGCCAGCCTGCTGGTCAAGGGCGCCGTCCCCACCGGGGCGATCGCCACCGCCGCCGCCGCGACCGTGGGCGCGGGCGTGAGGGCGGCCATCGCTCCGCTCGCCCCCGGAACCACGCTCGCCGCGACGCTCGTGCGCGCGCCTCCCACCGCCCCCGGCGCCGCGGCGCCGGCCCCGGCGTCGGCGCCGGGCGGGCTCGGCGCCGTCCTCGCCGCCGGCGCGCCGCTCTCGGTGCGGGTGCTCGCCGTCACCCCCACGGGGGCGGCCGGAGCGGCGACCCCGACGCCGGGCGCCCCCGCCCTCCAGCCCGGGCCGGGGCCGGCGGGTGCGGTCGTCGCCGCCACCGTGGTCGCCGCCGCCGGCGGCCAGACCCTGGTGCAGAGCCCGATCGGCTGGCTCTCGCTCGCCACCCCGGCGACGCTGCCGCTGGGCACCAGCCTGTCGCTCGAGATCACCGCCGGCGCGGTCGCCTCGCACGGCCCCGCCGAGCAGGGCGCCTCGGGCCCGGCGGGCGCGGCCCAGACGGCGGCGGCGGGCGCGACGCCGGCCGCCCCGGGGGCATCACCTCCGCCCGCCGTTGCCACCGGCCTCTCGGGCCCGGGCCTGAGCGTCGCCGCCCAGAGCACCCTCCAGCAGGTTCCGGCGGCCGGGACCCCGGGCGCCGAGGCCGCCGCCGAGCGGCCGGCGCCGGCGGCGCCCGCCGGCGCGGCAACCGCGGCCGAGGAGTCGGCGCAGGTCCCTCGCCCCTGGCCGAGCCTGACCGAGGCGGTGCGGCTCCTCGCCGCCGCCGAGCCGATGGCCTATCGACAGCTCCTGCAGGCGCTGCCCCAGCCCGGGCCGCAGCTCACCGCCAACGTCCTCTTCTTCCTCGTCGCGCTGCGCGGCGGCGACGTCAGGGCGTGGCTCGGCGAGGGGCCGCTGCGTGCGCTCGAGCGGGCGGGGCGGGGCGACCTCGTCGCCCGCCTGGGCGAGGAGTTCCGGCGGGGCGGCCGCGGCCTCGGCGAGCCCGCCGCGGGCGAGTGGCGGAGCGTCGGCCTTCCCTTCTTCACCGGCGCCGCGGTCGAGGAGGTGCGGCTTCACCTGCGCCGCCACGGCGAGGAGGCCGACGAGGAAGGCGGGCGCGGCGGCGGCGCCGAGACCCGCTTCGTGATCGACCTCGACCTCTCCCGCCTCGGGCGCATGCAGCTCGACGGCTTCGTGCGCAAGGCGACCCGGCGCTTCGACCTGATCGTGCGCACGCGCGCGGCGCTGCCGGTCGCGATGCGGGGCGAGATCAACCGCATCTTCTCCGAGTCCTGCGCCGCCACCGGCCTTGCCGGCGAGATCGGCTTCCAGGCCACGGCCCGGTTCGTCGAGGTCGAGCCCGCCCCGCCGGCCCGCCACGAGGGCATCCTGGCATGAGGGAGCCCCCCCGCCGCCGGCCCCGCGAGCCCATGCTCCCGGCCGCCGACGCGCCCGCGGACCGCGACGAGGACCGCGCCAGGCGCTTCGCCGCGATGGAGGCGCTGGCCGCGCGCCGGCGCCTCATCGTCCCCGCCCCCAATCCCAGCACCGGCGTCGACTACATCGTCAGCCTGGAAGGCGAGCTCAAGGTGAGGGCGCTGCCGGCTCCGGTCGCGGTCACCCTCCGCTATGTGCCCGACCGCGAGGTGCTGCCGCCGGCCAGCCTCGCGACCTACTTCGCCGCCCTCGGCGAGGCGGCGTGGGCCTCGCTCGAGGAGCTGGCGGTGGCGCTGCTGACCGACCTCAGCAACGAGCTGGTCCCGCGCTGGCTGGAGGTGGTGGTGACGGCCGAGCTTCCCGGCGCCGACGCCTCCCGCATCCACCGCGTGATCCTTCAGGACCGCCAGCCCCGTTGGGACAACCGTTGGCTGATCGGCCGCCTCGCCGCGGTGTGAGGCGCCGCCGCGGCCGGCCGCCGCAAGGAGGACAGAGGAATGAGACTGCGGCCTGCCGTCGTGGCGACGATCGCCCTTCTCGCCCTTGCCCCGGGGGCGGCCGGCGCCGAGGTCCGGATCGAGTCGTTCAGGCTGCCGGCGGGCGCCCATCCCCACGACGTGGCTCCCGCCCCCGACGGCGGCGTCTGGTACACGGCCCAGCATCAGGGCGCGCTCGGCCGGCTCGATCCCGCGACCGGCGAGGTGCGGCAGATTCCCTTGGGCGAGGGCTCGGCGCCGCACGGGGTGATCGTCGGCCCCGACGGCGCCCCCTGGATCACCGACGGCGGGCTCAACGCCATCGTCCGCGTCGATCCCCGGAGCCTGGCCGTGACCCGCTACCCGCTGCCCAAGGACACCGGCTACGCCAACCTCAACACCGCCGCCTTCGACCGCGCCGGGCGGCTGTGGTTCACCGGCCAGGGCGGCTATTACGGCCGGCTCGATCCCGCCTCGGGCGAGGTGCGGGTGTTCAAGGCCCCGCGCGGGCGGGGGCCCTACGGCATCGCCGCCACGCCCGAGGGCGAGGTCTACTACGCCTCGCTGGCGGGGAGCCACATCGCCCGCATCGACCTCGAGACCGGCGGGGCGAGCGTGATCGAGCCCCCCACCCCCGGCCAGGGGGCGCGCCGGGTGTGGGCGGACTCGAAGGGCCGGGTCTGGGTGAGCGAGTGGAACTCGGGCCAGGTGAGCGTGTTCGAGCCCGGGAGCGGGGCCTGGCGGAGCTGGAAGCTTCCGGGCGAGCGCCCGCGCGCCTACGCGGTGTACGTCGACGAGACGGACACGGTGTGGCTCTCCGACTTCGCCGCCAACGCGATTCTCCGCTTCGACCCCGAAAGCGGGCGCTTCGAGGTCTTCCCGAGCCCCCGCCCCGGGGCCGGGGTGCGCCAGATCCTGGGCCGGGCGGGCGAGGTGTGGGCGCCCGAGTCGGGCACCGACCACCTGGTCGTCTACCGCACGAAGTAGGCCCCGCCGCCGGGACTTCGCTCCCAGGTCCGCACAACCCGCACCGGGTAGGCCGGGAAAATTGCGGCGGGACTGGGAAAAATAGCCTATTTCTCGGCCGTTAGTCCCACTCGGGGCGCGGGCGGCCCCGGCCCCCGCCCGCCCGGCGGCCGGTCCGTTTCCCAACTTCTCCACCGCCCGCGCCATTTTTAATCCATCTCCGCTAAGTTTCACCATATTGGTACATATGGTGGCGCGCCGCAAGGGTGTCAAGGGCCGGCCCCGGCTCACGTCGGTCGCCGCCCCTCCGCCGGCACGGGCGGCGCCGCGGACAGGGCCGCCGGGGAGCGAAGGCGGGGCCGGGGCCGCGAGGCAACGTCAGGCGGGGCGAAGGCCGGTTGACGGAACATACAGAAAGACGTATATTTGTATAATGAACGGCGAATCGAAGCCGGTCAGGTGGGTCGGATCGTCGCGAAGGGACCTGAAGACGTTTCCGAGGGCGGTACAGCGGCACATCGGGCAGGCGCTGTATGCCGCCCAGTGCGGCGAGGAGTACCCGTCGGTCAAGGCGCTGAAAGGCTTCGGCGGGCGGTCCGTGCTCGAAATCGTCACCCCCCACGGCACCGGCACCTACCGGGCGGTCTACACGGTGCGCTTTCGAGATGCGATCTATGTTCTCCATGCCTTCCAGAAGAAATCGACGACGGGTCGCGCCACGCCCGGGAAGGAGATCGCCCTGATCGCCGAACGGCTCGCCGCCGCCGAGCGGGATCACAGAGAGAGGCAGAACTAGCCATGGCAAGGAAGACGAGACTCCGGGTCGAGGAAGGCAGCGGCAACGTCTTCGCCGACCTGGGCTTTCGCAACCCCGGGCAAGAGCGGCTCAAGGCGCATCTCACGCTGCAGATCTATCGCCTCGTCAAGGAGCGCGGCCTGACCCAGGCCCAGGCGGGCGAGATCCTCGGCATCAGGCAGCCGCACGTCTCCAGCCTGATGCGGGGCCAGTCGGGCGCGTTCTCGGTCGGGCGCCTGATGGAATTCCTCACCGCGCTGGGCCAGGACGTGCGGATTACGGTCGGGCCGAAGCGCAAGGCCCGCGCCGAGATGTCCGTGGTGGCGCGATAAGGACGACTCCTCGGTAAACGACCCGGGGGCGGCGGCGCGAGACCGGGCCGCGGCGGGCCGCCGGATGCGTCCGAATCTAACGCATGGCCCCGGTAGCATGGTCCCGAGCCGAGCCGACGGAGGCGGGCCATGCCGGGACCTCACGACAAGCAGGTGGTCATGGGTTACCTCGCGAATCTCGCGCGGCGACTGAGCCGCTCGTCGCCCGGGGCGCGGGCGAATCTCGCGAACATCCTGGCGAGGAGCGCCGAGCGATGGGGAAGCGAGGGCCGGCGCCGTTACGCTGCGGTCCTCGCGGCGCGGCTCAGGCGTCGATCACGCTGTCGCAGTCGCCGGCCGCCACCGCGTTCATGTAGGCGAGGATCAAATCCTTGGTGCGGTAGCGGCCGAAGGCGGCCTCGTCCTCGCGCTTGACGATGGGGAAGGTCTCCAGCACGTAGGCGGCCTCCTCGCGCGAGAGCCCGTAGAGGTGGAAGAAGATCGCGTCGAGGCGGGCCCGGCGGTGGCGCCGGTCCTCCTCGTCCCAGGCGAAGGGCGGCCCCTCGTGGCCCATGTCGCGGGCGAAGGGCGCCATGTCGTGGGCGGTGTAGGTGAGCCGCAGCACCTCGCGGCGGATGATCTCGGCGGCGGTCGCGCGGCCGAAGCGGCGATTTAAGCTGCGGCGAGAAATCATCGGAAGCTGCTCGACGATGAACAGATTAAGTGTTTGTCCGTGGACCTTTTGTCTGGCAATGAAATCAAAGCAGAGCGCGTTTAGGTTCGCTAACAAGACGGGTGCCCAATCTTGATAATCTTCGAGGTCTGCGGGTCGATCAGGAATTAGAATTGGAATTTTGTTGCCGAATCCCACGAATGGCACGATAGCCGCAATCATCGTGCGTTCGTTCGTCGGAGCAGTAATCTCTTTGAAGGCCAGCACCCAGGAAAGCCCCGGGACCAAGTTCGCCTGAGCACTTGGAACCCAATATTGAGGTATTGGCACCCACTCCGGATCGGAGTGTTGCGCATCGGTTGCTGCTTCGGGTTGTGCTGGCCGATTTAGATTCTCAGGGTTCACGATCACGCTGGCCGCCCGGTGGTCGTAAGCCTGGACCATCTTTCCCTCGTACAGCGGCACGTACTCGCCGTCGCCCCGGCGCCAGCGGTTGCCGGCCACCCGGTAGAAGCCTTCGCCCTCCAGCGCGGCGGCCGTCCGGAACAGGTGCGAGTCGTTGGTCATGTCGAACATCCGCACATACCGCACTCGCCAGACACGCGCGGGCGGTTCGGTGCGCCGGTCCACCAGTACGGGCAGGCGGGCGTAGACCGCGGTCGTGATCTCGGCATCGCGGCGGGTGCGGAATACGGGGGCTGTTCCCGTGTTCGGATTGACCCTGCCGAAATCGTCGGGCGTCAGGCGGAAGCGTCGCTCTTTATCCTCCAACTCGGTCACCGCGTGCAGGAAGAAGGCGCACTCCGCGGCCTCGAACCGCCGCTCGCGCCCGCCGGCGACGAAGGCGCAGAACTTGAATCGGCTGTGCACGTCCGCGAAGAACACCTTCTTGTTCTCGAAATCGAAGAGGGCGGCGAGGCGCCCGTCGGTCGAGACCTTGCCGAAGAATCGGCTGGCGCCGAGGTCGGAAGCGATGCCCGAGGGAACAAGCAGCCCGACCATGCCCTTCCCGTGCACGAGACGCTGCCCGCGCTCGACGAACAGCGAGTAGATGTTGATGTCGCCGGAGGACAGGAGCGGATATTCGCCGCAGGCGCGCGCGACCCGCGCTCCCGCCTCGGCCCGCTCGCGCGCCTTGGCGTACTCGTGGGCGAGCGGGTCGTCTCTGTTCCGTAGCTCCTCGACCACCCGCTTGCGGTCGGCGGCGCGCTGGGCGAGCGCGATTTCCGGGTTGCGCGCCGCGAACCACTCCACCTCCTGGAGTTTGATCCGGTCCCATGGCGGATTGCCGATGATGGCGTCGAATCCGCCGCGCGGCTCGCTCGCCTCCCACTCCCGCCACACGCCGGGGAAGGCCACCTGCCAATGCAGAAATCGCTCGCGCGCGGCGACGGCGGCGGCCTTCGCCACTAGGTCGGCGGCTCCCTCCCTGGTCTCCCGATCCATGGGCTTGACCCGGCGGCCGAGATGCAATTGTTCGGGGGTCGCGTCGGCGAACAGGCCGGCGTCCCGCTCCGTCCCGTCGCCCTCGCGGCGGATCGGGATCTCGCCGACGATCACCCGGAAGGGGTCGCCGAACGCGCCCTCCAGAATCGCGCTCAGCGCGACGGGAACCCGCCGGCCGCCGAGGTCGTCGATCCCTAGCCAGCGGAGCGCCTGGCGGAAGTCGAGGAACCGGCGGAGCGGCCCGGTCGCGGCGACGACTCCGCCGAACTCGTCAGCGGAGGTGCGCACCTCGGCGATGTCGGCGTCGGTCAATTCCTCGATGTGGCGCATCCCGGCGATGGCGTTCCGCGCCTGCTGCACGAACGGGTTGATCAGGAGGCCGTAGCGCTCCGACACCTCGCGCATCACCGGCCCGACCCACTCGCCGAAGAGCGAGTCCCCGCAACGCAGATGGTGGTCGAGGAACGAGAGCGGCGCGCCGACCGTGAAGGTGTGCAGCCACAGCGATACCTTGGCCAGTTCCACCGCCATCGGGTTCTTGTCCACCCCGTAGATCACCCGCTTCAGGATCATCCGGCGGACGAGGTGGCGGTCGTCGAGCTGGTCGCGCTCGATCGCCCAGCGCCGGGCCTCGGCCTCGTGCAGGATGCGGGCGCGGATCGCGGCGATGCGCTCGACGAGCGGCGAGCGGTAGGGCTCCTCCTCGGTCGCCCAATCGACCAGGGCCTCGGCCTCGGCGATCGCCTCCAGCGCCCGGTCGGCGAGGTAATCGACCAGCGAGACCAGGAAGTGGCCGCTGCCCATCGCCGGGTCGCAGACCTTGATCTCAAGGTACGCCAAGGCGGGGTCAAGCCGTCGCAGGTCGGCCAGGCGCTCGGCCCGCCGCGCGCGCGAGGAGCGAAGCTCGTCCACCTTCGTATAGAAGGCGTCGCGGCGTTCCTCGATCAGCGGCCCGACGGTGCGCCGGATGATGAGGTCCACCAGGTCCTGATGGGTGTAGTAGCTGCCGCTCGACTTGCGGGCGAACGGGTTGAGGCGGACGACCACCGATCCGCCCTCGCCCACGCCAAGCGAGCGTTCGAGCAGCCGCTCGTAGATCGAGCCCAGTTGCTGGACCGAGAGGTCGCGGTAGTTGATCCATTTCCGCCCGCCACCCTCCGCGCGCCGCGAGAGGGCGTCGAGAATCGCGGCGAAGGGCTTGTCGGGAATGTCGGTGCGCTCCAGGAGCGGGTGTTGGGCCGGATCGAACAGGCCGCCGTTGTAGGGCGGAAGGCCGAGCGTTTCGTCGCCGTCGTGGATGGCGCGGAAGAGGTCCTTGAGCGCGCGGTGATACCGGGCCTGCCGGTCGCTGAAGGTGTCGCGGGCGTCGGTGCGCCCGCGCACGTCCTCGCGGATGCGGCGGAGTGAGTAGTCGTCGTAGCGCCGCTCGCGCGCCGGCAGCAGGCTCCGGTCCTCGGCGTAGAGGATGAACAGCAGGCGGTAGAGGAGGGTGAGCGCGGCGACACGCACCTCCTCCAGGTAGGCGGAGCCGGGCGGGCGCGGCGCCTCGGGGTCGTTGCGGGCGAGTTCGCGCGCGAGCGCGGGGAACACGGTCTCGAAGACGACACCGCTCAGGCTCTCGGCGACGCGGGCCTCCCACAGCCGCCCTTCCGCCAAGGCGAACTGGTGGAACGTGCGGCCGTCGGGAAGCGAGGGCAGGAACGCCTGGCGGCGGAAGAGAAGCAGGAAAGCCTTCAGATGATGGCCCCGCTCCTCGGCCCGGGGGGCGAAGAGGTCGGGCTCAACCCCCCGCACGCCCGCGAGCACAGGGAGATCGAACTCGACGAACTCCTCGGAGCGAGAGCGCGCACCCTGAAAGTAGAGCCGCCAGTGCCGCCCGTTGGTCAGGATGCCCCACTGGATGCGCTTCTCAGACGCCACCTCGGCGCGGGAGAGATAGCGGAGCATCTGGGTCGAGGGCACGCCGTCGTCGAAAAGGTCGGGCTCGCGGCCGCGGTCAAGCGGGCGGCCCCAGCGCTTGGCCTCCAGGATGGCGATCGCGTGGGAGTATCGGCGCTCGTCGCGCCGCTCGCGCTCGGCCGTCCGGCGCTCGGCCGTGTCGGCGAAGAGTAGATAGTCGGGTATGGCGATTCTGGCCCGGCGCCGCCTGCTGGGGCAGGAAATCGGCCCAGCCGAGCGCGCCCAGGAGCGGGTCGATCAGGTGCCGCTCGGTCTGCGCCTCGTTGGGATTTCCGTCGACCGGGAACGCTTGGAAGATCCCGGCGATGTACTCGCGGAAGGCATCGACCTCGGCATCGCCGAGCGTTTGCCACGCTTCCGTCTCGGCGATTCCCTGATCGAGGAAATCCTGGGTGAAGAGCGATCCCTGCACGGCTCCCCTCGGCCGCGTTGCCGGCCGAGCGACGCCGGCCCAGGCTCAGGGTACGTGCGCGCCTCGATGCCGGCAAGCTAGGGAAACGCCCCCCTACCCCGGCCGGGGGGCGATGCCGGCCCGGGCCTGGAACTTGAGGGCGCCGAACTCGTCCAGCATCGCCCGGTCGAGCCTGGCGATACGCTGGCGCTCGGCCCGCTCGCGGGCGAGGCGCTTCCTCTTCGTGCCAATTCCGATCGATCGAGTCGCAATGGCGGTTGCGTTCTCTTTCGTCATCGCCGGGCATGACCCGGCGATCCATGGATGCGCGGGTCAAGCCCGCGCATGACCACCTGGGAAGAACTCGAATCGGTCTAACGCGCCCCCACTCGCCCGTTCTATCTTTCGCGCTAGCAACGCGGAGGCGGCGATGGCGCAGGTCCGGGTGCGCAACCTGGACGAGGCGGTGGTCGAGCGCCTCAAGGACCGCGCCCGCCTGCGCGGCCGGAGCCGCTCCGGCGTGGCGGAGGCCCGCCGGCGCGGCGGGGCTGCCAGAAACGCCGTTAGCGGCCGATTCGATCCCGGAACGCGGCAGGCGCCAGGATCGGCACGGCGAACATGCCTGCGAGAGCCAGCAAATCCTTGTCGCCGGTCAGCAACGCGTCGGCCTTGGCCGCCAGCGCCAGTTCCAGGAACGGGCGGTCGAAGGGATCGCGGCAGCGGGGAACCTTGGTCCGCTTCGGCGCCCTGACGGTTTCGCACCAGGGGAGATAATCGCCCAGCAGGTCCTCGCGTTCGTCGGCGGTGAGGTGGAACTTCGGATACGACAGAACCCGGATCAATTCCGCCGTGGTGTCGCGGCTGGCCAGCGGGCGGATGGCTTCCGAGCGCCAGGCATGGCGCAGCCACGATAGCGACCCCGCGTGGAACAGCAGGGCCGAAAGCAAAACATTGGTGTCGAGGACGACGCGCGGCTGGGTCATCCGGCCTTGCGCGCCCTCTTGCGCGACCAGGTCACGGCCTCCGCCACGTCGCTCTCGGTGATGCCCAGATCGGCGAGCTTGGCGCGCACGGCATCGGCGCGATTGAGACGCACGGGCGTCAGGACGATGCGCCCGTTGTCCTCGGTCACGTCGAAATACTCAGTGCCCCGAAAGGGCGACAACACCGCCTTCGGCAGGGTCAACTGGTTCTTGGCTGTCAGCTTGGCGAGCATGGCGAATTCCTACAGTAAGGATGTAAGGATAAGATACTTTCTCCTTGGGGCATTTTCAATGATATCCCATCCACCTCGACCATATGACCTTCGCCGGCTCGGCGGGCCCGGCCGGGGCGAGCGCGAGGGCGAGGCGCTTCCTCCGCTCGATCGCGGCGGCGGACGTTTCGTGCTCGTCCCGTCCGATCGACTCTGTTTTCGGCGTCATGGCCGGGCCGGCCCAAGGCCGAGTCCCGGCCATCCACGCCTCCGCGTGCCGCCAAGGCGACGTGGATCACCCAGGCCGCCTCGCGGCCGCCCGGCGATGACGGGCCACGCAAACGGATCCCATTTCACTCCCCGCCTGTCCATGATATCATTCGTGATAGCAACGCGGAGGCGGCGATGGCCCAGGTCCTGGTGCGGAACGTGGACGAGGCGGTGGTCGAGCGGCTAAAGGAGCGCGCGCGCCGGCGCGGTGTCTCCCTCGAACAGCAGCTTCGCGACATCCTTGCCGAGGCCGCCGGCCCCGGCCGGCCCGGCCTGCTGGCCGAACTCGCCCGCTGCCGCTCGCTCACGCCCGCCGGCCACCGCACGCCCGCCGAGGAGGCGGTGCGCGAGGCGCGCGAGGCCGAATGACCCTGGTGGTGGACGCCTCCGTCGCGCTCAAGTGGTTCGTGGCCGAGGCCGGGTCCGCGGCCGCCATCGCCCTCCTGGAGGGCGACCGCCCGCTGATCGCCCCCGAGTTGGTGCTGGCCGAGCTTTGCAACGCCGCCTGGCGCCTGCTGCAACGGGGCGAACTGGTGCCCGAGCAGGTCGAGGCCATCGCCGCCCATGCGCCGCTCGCCTTCGCCGAGCTCAGCCCCCTGGCGCCGCTCACCCGGGCGGCGAGCCGCATCGCGGTCGCGGTCGGCCATCCGGCCTACGACTGCTTCTATCTCGCGCTGGCCGAGGCGCGCGCCGCCCGGCTGGTCACCGCCGACCGCCGGCTGCTCTCGGCGACGCGGCCCACTCCGTGGGCCGAACTCCCCGTTCACCTCGACGAGGCGGCGGAATCGGCGTGACCGTGCGGCCGCTCGTGTGAGGCGAGCGGTCGAGGCGGCCGCCCCCTTCCCCTACCCCGGCCGGGGGGCGATGCCGCCCCGGGCCTGGAACTTGAGGGCGCCGAACTCGTCGAGCATCGCCTGGTCGAGCTTGGCGATGCGCTGGCGCTCGGCCCGGTCGCGGGCGGCCTGGGTGATCTCGAACGACTTGAGGTCGCGGAACAGCCCGCCCAGCGCCTCCTGCTCGTCGGCGATCTGGCGCTCGACCTGGACGAGCGCCTGGGCGATGCGCTTCCTCCGCTCGATCACGGCGCGGGCGTAGGCGGCGTAGGTGAGGCTGTAGTCCACGGCCAGGCCGGCGACCTTCTGCTCGCGCTTCAGCTCGCGCTCGAGGCCGGCACGCTGGCCCTCGATCCGGGCCGCCTGGCGCAACAGGTCGGCGAGCTTGCGGCGCTGCTCGTCCACCCGCCACTTCTGCAGCCGGATGAGGGCGCCCAGGTCCTTGGCCACGGCCCTTCCCACTCCCTCGCCCTATTGCTCTCAGCCTGACATCTGGTTCCTACTCGGCGTCATGTATGGACGGCCCCCTTCCGGCAGGGGCTTTTTGACGTTCTGGCATTCGGGTCGGGAGCGGTCATGTATCCGGCCTGTGTGCGCGGTTCGATGACCGCTGGCCCTGAGGGGATTCGCGGACCGGGTTCCAATCATGCCCACGCGCTCGGGGCGCGATGACAAGGCGGAGTGTCCCGATCCCGGTTCCTGACCGTTTGCCGTCACGTCGCAGTTGCCCTTTCCGACTTGGTTGGGTCTCGGCTGCTGCCGCGTTCAGGCGGCGAGCGGGGCCGAAGCCCGGTAGCGTTCACCCCTGGCGAGCAGGGCCCAGACGATGCGCGCGGTCTTGGCCGCGCGCGCCACGGCGGCGACCTTGACCGGCCGGCGGGCCAGCAGCCCAGCCAGCCAGGGGTCCTTGACGCCGCGGCGGCGCTCCTGGCGCAGGTGTGCGCTGGCGCCGATGATCAGCAGGCTGCGGATGTGGCGCTCGCCCTGCTTGGAGATGCCGCCGGCGCGCCGCTTGCCGCCGCTGTTGTTCTGGCGCGGGGTCAGCCCGAGCCAGGCGGCGAAGCCGCGGCCGGAGCGGAACTGCCGGGCATCGGGCACCGCCGCCAGGATGGCGCTGGCGCTGATCGGGCCGATGCCGGGGACCTCTATCAGCCGGCGCGCCGCCTCGTCCGCCCGCGTCGCCTGCACGATGCGGGTCTCCAGCGCCTCGATGTCAGTGGTCAGCGCCTCCCAGTGCCGCGCCAGCGCCGCCAGGGCCGGACCGGCTTCCGCCGGCACCGCCGCCGGCGCCGGCAGCCGCGCGACCAGCGCGCGCAGGCCCTTCACCCCCGGCGCCGCCACCACCCCGAACTCGGCGAAGGCGGCGCGCAAGGCATTCGCCGCCATCGTCCGCTGGCGCACCAGCAGCGCCCGGGTCCGGTGCAGCGCCAGCACCGCCTGCTGTGCGACCCGCTTCACCGTCACGAACCGCATGGTCGGGCGCTGCATCGCTTCGCAGATCGCTTCCGCGTCCCGGCCGTCGGTCTTGTTGCGCTTGAGGTAGGGCTTCACGTAGGCCGCCGGCATCAGCCGCACCTCGTGGCCGAGGCCCTGCAGTGTCCGCGCCCAGTGATGCGCCCCCCCGCACGCCTCCATCCCAACCACCGCCGGCTCCAGCCGGGCAAAGAACCCTTCCACCTGGCTGCGTCGCAGCTGCCGGCGCACCACCACCCGGCCGCTTTCGTCGACCCCGTGCACCTGGAACACGCTCTTCGCCAGATCCAAACCGATCATGCTAGGCTTCATCGCGGACGGCTCCCTTTGTCTGGTGTTGCTGATACTCACCAGTCTGGCACTTCGATGCCGTCGGGGGCCGTCCACCCCATCATGCCCGCACGTGTTGCGGGCATCCATCGTGCCTTGGCACCATGGATTGCCGGGTCGAGCCCGGCAATGACGACACTGGGAATCAGATGCCCGTGCCACATCGCTACTTGGCGAAGATCTCGGCCAGCATGGCGTAGCCCTGGTCCAGCGTCGCGCGCGCGGCCTTGTCCTGGGCGAGGAAGGCGTCGATGCGGTCGTAGTACTTGATCGCCTCGTCCACCGCCGCGTCCGAGCCCCGCCGGTAGGCGCCGAGCCGGATGAGCTCGGCCATGTCCTCGTAGGTGGCGACGATCCGCCGCGCCCGGCTCACCAGCTTGTTCTCGTCGGGCGTGTTGCAGTCGGGCATCGCCCGCGACACGCTCCGGAGCACGTCGACCGCGGGATAGCGGCCGCGCTCGGCGATCGCGCGCGAGAGCACCACGTGGCCGTCGAGGATGCCGCGCACCGCGTCGGTGATCGGCTCGTTGTAGTCGTCGCCCTCCACCAGCACGCTGAAGAGGCCGGTGATCGAGCCCTTGCCCTCGCCCGGGCCGGCGCGCTCGAGGAGCCGCGGCAGCTCGGCGAAGACCGACGGCGGATAGCCCTTGCTGGTGGGCGGCTCGCCGGTCGAGAGCCCGATCTCGCGCTGGGCCATGGCGAAGCGGGTGATGCTGTCCATCAGGCACAGCACGTTGAGGCCGAGGTCGCGGAAGTACTCGCACACCGACAGCATCACATAGGCCGCCTGCCGGCGCATGAGCGGGGATTCGTCGGCGGTGGCCAGCACCAGCACGCTCCGCTTCAGCCCCTCGGGGCCGAGATCGTCCTCGACGAACTCGCGCGCCTCGCGGCCGCGCTCGCCGATCAGCCCGATCACGCTCACGTCGCAGGCGGTGTGGCGCGCCATCATCGAGAGGAGCGTCGACTTGCCCACCCCGGAGCCGGAGAAGATGCCCATCCGCTGGCCCCGGCAGGTGGTGAGGAAGGCGTTCATCGCCCTCAGGCCCAGATCCACCTTGCCGCGGATGCGCTCGCGCCGGTGCGCGACCGGCGGGCGGTTGCGGATCAGGTAGCCGGTCTTGCCCTCGGGCAGCGGGCCCTTGCCGTCGGCGGGGCGGGCGAGCGCGTCGACGACCCGCCCGAGCCAGCCCTCGTCGGGATAGATCACCGGCTGCGCGCTCCCCACCTCGGCCCGGCAGCCCAGCCCCACCCCGGCGAGCTCGCCGAAGGGCATGACCAGCGCCCGGTCGTTGCGGAAGCCCACCACCTCGCAGAGGAGCGGCTCGCGCCCGGGCGGCAACAGCCGCACCCGGTCGCCGATGGTGAGCCGCTCGCGCGCGCCCCCCACCTCGATCAGCATGCCGACCACCGCCGTCACCTCGCCGAACACGCGGCGGTCCTGGAGCCGGTCGATCTCGCTCAGGATGTTGTGGACCAGAACCGCCATCGACGCCCCTCATGCGGCCGGAAGGCGGCGCCCGCCTCGCCTCTGGCGGCGCCTCGGCGCAGTCTCGCCGGCAATCCTTAAATGATGGTAAATCCCGCCCCCCGCGCAAGCGGGAGCGAGGCGGCGGCGCTCCGCCCTTGCCCGCCGGCCCGTCTCCGGGTATGGTTAACCAAAGTTAATACCCGCGTTTACGTCGCAACCGGCCTTACAGGGGAGGGCTCGATGCGCGTACTCCTCGTCGAAGACGACGTCATGACCAGCCGCAGCATCGCCCTGATGCTCAAGTCCGAGGGCGTCGTCGTCGACACCACCGACCTCGGCGAGGACGGCCTGGAGATCGGCAAGCTCTACGACTACGACCTCATCGTCCTCGACCTCATGCTGCCCGACATCGACGGCTACCAGGTGCTCCGCCGGCTGCGCGACGGGCGGGTGGCGACGCCGGTGCTGATCCTCTCCGGCCTCGCCGAGCCCGACGACAAGATCCGCGGCTTCGGCTACGGCGCCGACGACTACCTGACCAAACCCTTCGACAAGCGCGAACTGATGGCCCGCATCCAGGCGGTGGTTCGCCGGGCCAAGGGCCACGCCCAGTCGGTGATCCAGGTGGGCAAACTCGAGATCAACCTCAGCGAGCGCGCGGTCCGGGTCGGGGGCGAGACCGTCCACCTCACCGGCAAGGAGTACGGCATCCTCGAGCTCCTGGCCATGCGCAAGGGCTCGACCCTGTCGAAGGAGGCGTTCCTCAACCACCTCTACGGCGGCATGGACGAGCCGGAGATGAAGATCATCGACGTCTTCATCTGCAAGCTCAGGAAGAAGCTGACGCGGGCGACCGCCGGCGAGAACTACATCGAGACCGTGTGGGGCCGCGGCTACGTGCTGCGCGAGCCCCAGGCGGGGGTCGCGGCCCCGATCGCGGCGGCCCGGATCGCGTGAGCCGCGAAGGCGCGCCCGCCGCCGCGCCGGGCTTAGAGGCGAAGCGTCGCCCGCAGATCGACCGCCGCCTCGCCCTCGCTGAGCGCGACCGCGGCGCCGGCGCGCGCGACCAGCATCCCGGCGAAGGCGGCATGGACGCTCCGCACCGTGAGCCGCCGTCCGTCGAGCCGGCCGGCGCGCGCCCCGGCGAAGGCGGCGCGCGACTCCTCGGCCAGCCCTGCCTGCGGCCCCTCGGCGCGGAGGACGAGATCGACGGCGCCCTCGCCGGGGGCGAGGCGCACCGCCACCTCCCCCCCCCGGCCCAGGGCCTCGCCGGCGAGAAGGAGCAGGTTGAGCGCGAGCCGGGCGCTCTCGGCCGGGAGCTGGAGATCGGCCGGCGCCTCGGCCTCCGGCCAGTCCAGGCGCACGCGGCCGTTGCCGATCGCCCCCAGGGCCAGCGCCCGCACCTCGGCGAGCGGCACCGCCCTGCCGGCGGCGCCGCCATAGGCGAGACGGTAGAACTTGAGCCGCGCCGTCGCCCGGCGCGCGCTCTCGTCGAGGAGCGCCAGCGCCTCGGGGTCCACCCCCGCCGGCGCCTCGCCGCCCGGCCCGGTGAGCAGCTCGACCCCGCCCCCGATCGCCCCCACGGGGCTCACCAGCTCGTGACAGAGCCGGGTGCACAGGAGTTCGGCGAGCCTGGTCTCGTCGGTCATGGCCTTGGTCCCCACCTTGCGCGCGATTGTGCCCGAATTATGACCGCCCTCCCACACTCCCCGACGCCGGGGCGCGCGCGAAGCGCGGCCCCGGGCGCCGAAGGCGCGATGCTCGGGTCGTCATGACTTCGGCACTCACTCCCGGGACGTTCGTTCGCCATCCCGGGAGGCCGGACTGGGGCATCGGCCAGGTCCAGTCGGCAATCGGCGGGCGTGTTACCGTCAATTTCGAGCATGCCGGTAAACAGGTGATTAACGCCGAGGCGGTCGCCCTGGTTCCGGCGGCGCCCGACGACGACGGCCGGCGCCCCAACCCTTGAACCGGCCCCCGGCCAGGGTCCACACTGGCCCCGTACATCGCGGGCGGGGCCTGCGGCCGGCCCCGGCCGGGTCGGCGGGCAGGGCCGCGGGCGAGGTATCCGGGGACGGCATGGCGGCGACGGGCGAGAAGACCAGGGCGAAGGCGACGGGCGGCAACGGCGGCAAAGGGCGCGGCCGCTTCTTCCATACCAAGGGCCGCCAAGCCGATCCCGCGGCCCTGGCCGAGGTGCGCGCGCTCCTCGCCGACCGCCCGCGCCGGCGCGACCTCCTGATCGAGCACCTGCACCTCCTCAACGACGCCTTCGGCCACCTCTCGGCCCGGCACCTCGACGCGCTCGCCCGCGAGATGCGCCTCGCCCAGGCCGAGGTCTACGAGGTCGCCACCTTCTACCACCACTTCGAGGTGGTGAAGGAGGGCGGGGCGGCCCCGCCGGCCACGGTGATCCGGGTCTGCGACAGCCTTACCTGCGCGCTGCTGGGGGCGGAGCGGCTGATCGCCGAGCTCGGGCGCCGCGCCGGCCCCGGCGTGCGCGTCCTGCGCGCGCCCTGCATCGGGGCCTGCGACCGCGCCCCGGCCGCGGCCTGCGCCCGCGGCCAGGTCGCCCCGGCCGACGCCGGGGCGGTGCTCGCCGCGCTCGAGCGCGGCCGGGCCGGGCCCGAGGGCCTGCGGCCGGTGGGACTCGCGGCCTACCGCGCCGCCGGCGGCTATCGCACCCTCGCCGACGTTCGCGGCGGCACGCGCGGGCGCGAGGACGTGCTCGCCGCGCTCGACTCCTCGGGGCTCAAGGGCCTCGGCGGCGCCGGCTTCCCGCCCGCCCGCAAGTGGCGCTTCGTCATCGCCGGGCCCAAGCCGCGCTACCTCGCGGTCAACGCCGACGAGGGCGAGCCGGGCACCTTCAAGGACCGCGTCTGCCTCGAGCGCGACCCCCACCGGGTGCTGGAGGGGGCGCTGATCGCCGCCGCGGCGATCGAGGCCGAGGCGGTGTATCTGTACCTCCGCGACGAGTATCCGTGGCTGCACGACATCCTCGCGCGGGAGATCGCCGCCATCGAGGAGGCCGGGCTCGGGGGCGGGGTGGCGATCGAGCTGCGCCGCGGCGCCGGCGCCTACATCTGCGGCGAGGAGTCGGCGATGCTGGAGAGTATCGAGGGCAGGCGCGGCTATCCCCGCCACAAGCCCCCCTTCCCGGCCCAGGTCGGACTGTTCGGCCGGCCGACCGCGATCAACAACGTCGAGACCCTCTACTGGGTGCGCGACATCCTGGAGAAGGGCCCCGACTGGTTCGCCGCCCAGGGCGCGAACGGGGCCAAGGGGCTCCGCATGTACTCGGTCTCGGGGCGGGTGAAGGAGCCGGGGGTGAAGATCGCCCCCGCCGGGGTCACCGCGCGGGAGCTGATCGAGCGGTACTCGGGCGGCATGGCCGAGGGGCACAGCTTCAAGGGCTACCTCCCGGGCGGGGCCTCGGGCGGCATCCTGCCGGCGACGATGGCCGACATCCCGCTCGACTTCGGCCGGCTGGAGGCGCACGGCTGCTTCGTCGGCTCGGCGGCGGTGATCGTGCTCTCCCAGGCCGACTCGGCGGCCGCCGCCGCGCTCAACCTGATGCGCTTCTTCGAGCACGAGAGCTGCGGCCAGTGCACGCCCTGCCGGGTGGGGACCGAGAAGGCTTCGGCCCTGATGGCGGGCCGGACCTGGGACGCGGCCCTCCTCAAGGAGCTGAGCCAGGCGATGCGCGACGCCTCGATCTGCGGGCTCGGGCAGGCGGCGCCCAACCCCCTCCTCTCGGTCCTCAAGTTCTTCCCCGAGGAGGTGACGTGAGCGGGAACATCCCCTTCGTCCTCGACGGCGCCGCGGTCGAGGCGCGCCCCGGCGAGACCATCTGGGAGGCGGCGAAGCGGCTGGGCACGCGCATCCCCCACCTCTGCCACGCCGATGCGCCGGGCTACCGGCCCGACGGCAACTGCCGCGCCTGCGTGGTCGAGGTCGAGGGCGAGAAGGCGCTGGTCGCCTCCTGCATCCGCAGGCCGACGCCGGGGATGAAGGTGCGGTCCAACGGCCCCCGCGCCGGGGCGGCGCAGCGCCTGGTGCTCGAGCTCCTGCTCGCCGACCAGCCGGCGCGCGAGGCCGCCCACGATCCCGCCTCGCGCTTCTGGCACTGGGCCGACGCGGCCGGCCTCAAGCTCAGCCGCTTCCCGGCCCGCAAGGCCCCCGCCGCCGATTCGAGCCACCCGGCGATGGCGGTCAACCTCGACGCCTGCATCCACTGCGGGCTCTGCGTGCGCGCCTGCCGCGAGGTCCAGGTCAACGACGTGATCGGCATGGCCTACCGGGGCCATCACGCCAAGGTGGTGTTCGACTTCGACGACCCCATGGGCGAGAGCACCTGCGTCGCCTGCGGCGAGTGCGTGCAAGCCTGCCCTACCGGGGCGCTGATGCCGGCGGCCGAGCTGGAGGCGAGCGGGGCGCGCGCCCGGCCGGCGGAGCAGCGCGTCGACTCGCTCTGCCCCTATTGCGGGGTCGGCTGCCAGGTGACGTTCCACGTCCGCGACGGCCGGCTCCTCTCGGTCGGCGGGCGCGACGGGCCGTCGAACCGCAACCGGCTCTGCGTCAAGGGCCGCTTTGGCTTCGACTACGTGCACAGCCCCGAGCGGCTGCTGAAGCCGCTGATCCGCCGCGACGGCGTGGCGAAGACGCCCGATGTCGCCGTCGACCCCGCCGACCCCTCCAGCCACTTCCGCGAGGCGAGCTGGGAGGAGGCGCTGGAGGCGGCCGGCGCCGGCCTCAGGCGCATCCGCGAGGCCCACGGCCCCCAGGCGCTCGCCGGCTTCGGCTCGGCCAAGGGCTCGAACGAGGAGGCGTATCTGTTCCAAAAGCTGGTGCGGACCGGCTTCGGCACCAACAACGTCGATCACTGCACCCGGCTCTGCCACGCCTCCTCGGTGGCGGCGCTGATGGAGACGATCGGCTCGGGCGCGGTCACCGCCACGGTCTCGGAGTGCCTGAACTCGGACGTCATCATCGTCATCGGCGCCAACCCGACGGTCAACCACCCGGTGGCCGCGACCTTCATGAAGAACGCCGCCAAGCGGGGCGCGACCCTGATCGTGATGGACCCGCGCGGCCAGGCGCTCGCCCGCCACGCCACCCACATGCTCCGGTTCAAGCCGGGGACCGACGTCGCGCTCCTCAACGCGATCATGCACGTGATCGTCGCCGAGGGCTTGGTCGATCACCAGTACGTCGCCGCCCACACCGAGGGCTACGAGGCGCTGAAGGAGAAGGTGGCCGCCTACGCCCCCGAGCGCATGGCCGCCATCGTCGGCATCGACGCCGGGCTGATCCGCACCGTCGCGCGCGCTTACGCCAAGGCACGGGCGGCGATGATCTTCTGGGGCATGGGCATCTCCCAGCACGTCCACGGCACCGACAACGCGCGGGCCCTGATCGCGCTGGCGCTGATGACCGGGCACGTCGGGCGCCCGGGCGCCGGCCTGCATCCGCTGCGCGGCCAGAACAACGTCCAGGGGGCCTCGGACGCGGGGCTCATCCCGATGTTCTATCCCGACTACCAGCGGGTCGCCGATCCCAAGGCGAGGCAGCGCTTCGAGCCCATCTGGGGGGTGCCGCTCGACCCCAAGCCGGGCCTGACCGTGGTCGAGATCATCAAGGCGGCGCTCAAGCGCGAGATCAAGGGCATGTACATCCTGGGCGAGAACCCGGCGATGTCGGACCCCGACCTCAACCACGCCCGCGCCGGCCTCGCCGCCCTCGAGCACCTGGTGGTGCAGGATCTCTTCCTCACCGAGACCGCGGCCTTCGCCGACGTGGTGCTGCCGGCCTCGGCCTTCCCCGAGAAGACCGGCACCTTCACCAATACCGACCGGCGCGTCCAGCTTGCCCGCCAGGCGCTCGCCCTTCCCGGCGAGGCGCGGCCCGACTGGTGGATCGTGCAGGAGATCGCCCGCCGGATCGGCCTCGACTGGGGCTACTCGCACCCGCGCGACGTGTTCGACGAGATGCGCCGCTGCATGCCCTCGCTCAAGGGCATCACCTGGGCGCGGCTGGAGCGCGAGGGCGCGGTCACCTATCCATGCGACGGCGACGACCGGCCGGGCCGCGAGGTCATCTTCGGCGAGGGCTTCCCCACCGCCAGCGGCCGGGGCAGGTTCGCCCCCGCCGACTTCATGCCCCCGGACGAGCTTCCCGACGAGTCCTTCCCGATGATCCTCACCACCGGGCGGCTCCTGGAGCACTGGCACACCGGGGCGATGACCCGGCGGGCGAGCACGCTCGACGCCCTCGAGCCGGTGTCGGTCGCCCACCTCTCGCCGGCCGACATCGACCGGCTCGGCGTCGCCCCCGGCGATCCCATCCGGGTGGAGACCCGCCGCGGCACGATCGAGCTTTCCGTGCGCCGCGACCCGGACGTCCCCGCCGGCGTGATCTTCATCCCCTTCTGCTACACCGAGGCCCCGGCCAACATGCTGACCAACCCGCAGCTCGATCCCTTCGGCAAGATCCCCGAGTTCAAGTTCTGCGCCGCCCGCGTCGCCCCGGCGCCGGCCCGGAGGGCGGCGGAGTGAGGGCCGCGGCCACGGCCCGGCGGCGGGGCGCGCGCGCCCTCGCCGCCGCCGTCGCGCTGGCGCTCCTCCCGGCCTGCTCGGCGGTCTTCTCGGACGACGCGGCGACGCTCGTCGATCAGGGGTTCGAGGCGCTCAAGGCCGGCGACCTCGCCAAGGCCGAGGACCTCAACCAGCGCGCGATCGAGGCCGCTCCCGACAACCCTTACGCCCTCCTCAACCTCGGCGTCGTCTATCAGCGCACCGGGCGGCCGCGCGAGGCGGCGATGCTCTACCAGCGGGTGATCGAGCTCGCCCCCGAGACGCGGGCCGCGCGCAGCAACGTCGGCGAGAGCGAGGGCCAGCCGCTGGCCGAGATCGCCCGGCGCAACCTCGCCCAGATCGGCGGGACGGTGAGCGCGAGCCGCGAGGCGGATCTGGCCGAGATGGGCTTCCGCGCGCTCCAGGCCGGGCGGCCCTTCGAGGCCGGCCTCTACTCGGACGCCGCCCTCGGCCTGGATGCCGCCAACCCGGTGGCCATGCTCAACCGCGGCGCCGCCTATCAGAACCTGAACGACCTCGAGGCCGCGCGCGCCCTCTTTCGCACGCTCGTCCGCCGGCATCCCGAGGCGCGGGCGGGCGAGGCGACGGATCCCAGGCAGAAGGGCGAGCCGCTGACCGCGATCGCCGAGGCGAACCTCAGGCGCATCGCCGAGACCGAGGCCAAGGGCGCCGTCGCGCCGCCGCCGAACGCCGCCTTCGGGCGGCGCTTCGCCGTGCTCCGCCGCCTCGTCGAGGCCGGACTCCTGAGCCAGAGCGAATACGAGGCGCGGCACAAGGCGAACGTCGAGTCGCTCCTCGGCCGCGCCGGAGCCCAGCCCCCGCCCGAGGCGTTCGACGCCGTCGAGGCGCGGATCAAGGAGCTCGCCGAGGGATATCGGGCGGGACGGATCGCCGCCCCCGAGTTCGCCGCCCTCCGGGCGGTGCTCCTCGACCGGCTGCTGCCGGCCGCGCCCCTGCCGCCGCTCTCCGCGCTCGAGGCCGGATCGGCCCCCCGGGCGAGGCTCCTCGAGGAGCTGGTCTCGGCCGGCGTCCTCACCCCCGGCGAGGCGGCCGGGGCCGGCCAGGCGGCGATGGCCGCGGCCGGGGCGCCGCGGCCGGCGGCGGCGCCCGCCCAGCCGGCGCCGGCGCGGGCGGCGCGCCCCACCCCACCCGCCGCGCCGCGGAGCATGATCCGCGAGCCGGCCGCGACCGCCGGCGGCGGCGGCTTCGGGCTGCACCTCGCCTCCTATCGCAGCGAGGGCGGCCCCGAGCACGGCTGGCGCGAGCTCAAGCGCAAGAACGGCGACCTGCTCGACCCGCTCAGCTTCCGCGGCGTGCGCATCGACCTCGGCCCCGGCAAGGGCACGTTCTATCGCCTGGTGGCCGGGCCGCTGCCCGCGCGCGCCGAGGCCGACTCGCTCTGCCAGCGCCTCAAGCGCCGCAACCTCTTCTGCACCGTGGTGCCGTTCTAGTGGATCGAAGCAAACAGATGAGTCCTACCGTCTCGGTCATCGTCACCCCGGGCAAGCGGCGAAGCCGCGCGACCCGGGGTCCATCTCTCCAGTGGCGCAATAGACCCCGGCTCTCGCTTTGCTCGGCCGGGGTGACGAGTGAAAGTATAGACGTCAGGTTCCATCCGTTAGAATCTCACCACTAGAGCGAAATCCGATCAGGTTGGCCGCAACGATGCCCCCCTCACCCTACCCTCTCCCCCCGGCGGGGGGAGAGGGTTGCGTAGGCTCGGCGAGGCCGAAGGCCGAGCCATAGC